>NZ_LT629695.1:2040046-2720062 GCF_900099705.1 Agrococcus jejuensis | reverse complement strand
CGGCGCCACGACGTCCACGGGCGGACGTCCGCCGTCGATGCTCGCGTTCGACCCCTCCGGCGGCACGATCGTGGCGTTCGACTTCGGCGCCCGGCACGCGAACATCGCCATCACCGACCTCTCGGCGACGGCCGTCGCCTCCGTGTCGCTCGCGCTCGACATCGCCGACGGCCCCGTCGCGGCGCTCGACGCCGCCTGCTCGCACGCGCGCACGCTGCTCGAGACCGCCGGCCGCGACGCGAGCCACGTGGTCGGCGTCGGCATCGGCGTGCCCGGCCCCGTCGAGCACGCCACCGGCCGACCCGTGAACCCGCCGATCATGCCCGGCTGGGATCGCTTCGACATCCCCGCGCACGTGCAGCGCGCGTTCCCCGTGCCCGTGCTCGTCGACAACGACGTGAACATCCTCGCCCTCGGCGAGCATGCCGCGAGCGGCGGCCGCCACGACGACCTGGTGTACGTGAAGGTCGCGACGGGCATCGGCGCCGGCATCATCGCGGGCGGCGTGCTGCAGCGCGGCGCCGACGGCGCTGCGGGCGACCTCGGGCACATCCGCGTGCCCTACAGCCCGTCGCCGCTGCGCACGCCCGAGGACGAGCGCGACCTCGAGGCGATCGCGAGCGGCACGGCCATCGCCGAGGCGCTCGTCGCGCGCGGCATCGCGGCGACGTCGAGCGACCACGTCGTGGCGCTGCTGCGCGCCGGGGATGCGGATGCGCTCGACATCACGCGCGAGGCCGGCCGCGTGCTCGGCGAGGCGCTCGCGCTCGTCGTGAGCCTGCACAACCCCGCGGTCATCGTGCTGGGCGGCTCGATCGCCCGCGCGGGCGAGCAGCTGCTCGCGGGCGTGCGCGAGGTCGTCTACCGGCGCTCGATCCCGCTGGCGACGCAGCACCTGTCGATCGTGCAGTCGCAGGGCGGCGCCCTCGCGGGTGCCCGAGGCGCGGCGATCCTCGTGCGCCAGCACGTGCTCTCCCCCGCCCTCGTCGACGCCCACCTCGCCCGCTGACCGCGCGCGCCCCGCCGCGCACACAGATATGAGGTTTTCGGCCCTTTCTGATGTCAGAAAGGGCCGAAAACCTCAGATCGTTGCTCTCAGGTGAGCGCGAGCGTCAGCGAGCCGCCGAGCCGTCGGTGTAGTCGGCGTCCGGCTGCTCCCACGCGAAGAGCGAGCGCAGCTGCTTGCCGGTCGCCTCGATGGGGTGGCCGGCCTGCTTCTCGCGCAGCGCGTTGAACTCGGGAGCACCGGCGTCCTGGTCGTCGATGAAGCGCTTCGCGAACGCGCCCGACTGGATGTCGGCGAGCACGGCCTGCATGTTCGTCTTCACGTCGGGGCTGATGACGCGGGGGCCCGAGACGTAGTCGCCGTACTCGGCCGTGTCGGAGATCGACCAGCGCTGCTTGGCGATGCCGCCCTCCCACATGAGGTCGACGATGAGCTTCAGCTCGTGGAGCACCTCGAAGTAGGCGATCTCGGGCTGGTAGCCGGCCTCGATGAGCGTCTCGAAGCCGTACTGCACGAGCTGCGAGGTGCCACCGCAGAGCACGGCCTGCTCGCCGAACAGGTCGGTCTCGGTCTCCTCGGTGAACGTCGTCTTGATGCCGCCGGCGCGCAGGCCGCCGATCGCCTTGGCGTACGACCATGCGAGGTCCCACGCGGTGCCGGTCGCGTCGACCTCGACGGCCACGATCACGGGCACGCCACGGCCGGCCTCGTACTCGCGACGCACGGTGTGACCCGGACCCTTGGGGGCGACGAGCACGACGTCGACGCCCTCGGGCGCCTGGATGTAGTCGAAGCGGATGTTGAAGCCGTGGCTGAAGAGCAGCGTCTTGCCCTCGGTCAGCACGGGGGCGATGTCGTCGGCGTAGATGCCGCGCTGGTGCTGGTCGGGCGCGAGGATGACGATGACGTCGGCCCACTCGGCGACCTCGCGGTTCGTGCCGACGGTGAAGCCGGCCTCGGTCGCCTTGGGACGCGACTTCGAGTCCTCCTTGAGGCCGATGCGCACGTCGACGCCCGAGTCGCGCAGGTTCTGCGCGTGGGCGTGGCCCTGCGAGCCGTAGCCGATGACGGCGACCTTCTTGCCCTGGATGAGGCCCAGGTCGGCCTTGTCGTCGTAGATGACCTCGGTCATGGGGGATCGCTCCTTGATGTGTTCTGGTTCTGGATGGTCTGGATGGATGCGGGCGGCGCTCAGGCGCGCAGCACGCGCTCCGAGATGGACTTGCCGCCGCGGCCGATGGCGAGGAGGCCCGACTGGGCGATCTCCTTGATGCCGTACGGCTCGAGCAGGCGCAGCAGCGCCTGGCACTTCGCGGAGTCGCCGGTGACCTCGATCACGAGCGCATCTGTCGTCACGTCGACGACGCGGGCGCGGAAGAGGTTCGTGGCCTCGAGGATCTGCGAGCGGGTCGAGTGGTCGACCTTCACCTTGATGAGCATGTGCTCGCGCTGCACCGAGCCCGCGGGCTCGAGCTCGACGATCTTCACGACGTTGATGAGCTTGTTCAGCTGCTTCGTGACCTGCTCGAGCGGCAGCTCGTCGACGTCCACGACGACCGTGATGCGCGAGAGCCCCGGGATCTCGGTCTTGCCGACCGCGAGCGAGTCGATGTTGAAGCCGCGTCGGGCGAAGAGCCCGGCGACGCGCGTCAGCAGTCCGGGCTTGTCCTCCACGAGGAGGGAGAGCACGTGGGTCGTCATCACTCGTCACCCCACTCCGGGCTGTGGTCCTTGGCGTACTGCACGAACGAGTTCGAGACGCCCTGCGGCACCATCGGCCACACCATCGCATCCTTCGACACGATGAAGTCGATGACGACGGGTCGGTCGTTCGTCTCGAGCGCGAGTCGGATCGCGTCGTCGATCTGGTCCTCCCTCGTGACGCGGATGGCGAGGCAGCCGTACGCCTCCCCCAGCTTCACGAAGTCGGGGATCATGCGGGCGTCGTCGCCGGTCTCGAGGTCGGTGAACGCGTAGCGACCCTCGTAGAAGAGGTTCTGCCACTGGCGCACCATGCCGAGCGACGAGTTGTTGATGATGGCGACCTTGATGGGGATGTCGTTGAGCGCGCACGTGGCGAGCTCCTGGTTCGTCATCTGGAAGCAGCCGTCGCCGTCGATCGCCCACACGTGGCGCTGCGGCTCGGCGACCTTCGCCCCCATGGCGGCGGGCACGGCGTAGCCCATCGTGCCGGCGCCGCCGGAGTTGAGCCACGCGTTGGGGCGCTCGTACTTGATGAACTGCGCCGCCCACATCTGGTGCTGGCCGACGCCGGCCGCGTAGATGCCCTCGGGGCCCGTGAGCTCGCCGATGCGCTGGATGACCTGCTGCGGCGCGAGCTTGCCGTCGGTCGTCGGCGCGAAGCCGAGCGGGAACTCCGCCTGCAGGCCGTGCAGCCGCTCCCACCAGTCGGTGAGGTCGGGGCGGCCATCCGAGACGGCGTCCTGGAACGCGACCGACAGGTCGGAGGCCACGTCGCGCACGTCGCCCACGATCGGCACGTCGGCCGTGCGGATCTTCGAGATCTCCGCGGGGTCGACGTCGACGTGGATGACCTTGGCGCCGGGGGCGAACTCGGATGCCTTGCCCGTGACGCGGTCGTCGAACCGCGCGCCGAGGGCGAGGATGAGGTCGGACTCCTGCAGCGCGAGCACCGCGGGCACCGTGCCGTGCATGCCGGGCATGCCGAGGTGCTGCGGGTGCGAGTCGGGGAAGGCGCCGCGCGCCATGAGCGTCGTCACGACGGGCGCGCCGATCGCCTCGGCGAGCTCGCGCACCTCCTGCGACGCCTGGGCGCGGATGACGCCGCCGCCGACGTAGAGCACGGGGCGGTCGGCCTGCGCGAGCAGCGCGGCCGCAGCCTGGATCTGCTTGCCGTGCGCCTTCGTGACGGGGCGGTAGCCGGGCAGATCGACGCGGTCGGGCCACACGAACGGCGCCGACTGCTGCTGCGCATCCTTCGTCACGTCGACGAGCACGGGGCCGGGCCGGCCCGTGGAGGCGATGTGGAAGGCCGCTTGCAGCACGCTCGGCACGTCGGCGGCGTCGGTCACGAGGAACGAGTGCTTCGTGATGGGCATCGTGATGCCCGTGATGTCGGCCTCCTGGAAGGCGTCGGTGCCCATGAGGTGGCTGAACACCTGCCCCGTGATGGCGACGAACGGCACGGAGTCCATGTAGGCGTCGGCGATCGCGGTCACGAGGTTCGTGGCACCGGGGCCGCTCGTCGCGATGGCGACGCCGACCTTGTTCGACGACGAGGCGTAGCCCTCGGCGGCGTGGCCGGCGCCCTGCTCGTGGCGCACGAGCACGTGGCGCACGGCCGACTGCTGCATGAGCTCGTCGTAGAAGGGGATGATGGCGCCGCCGGGCAGCCCGAAGACGTCGGTGACGCCGAGCAGCTCGAGCGAGCGGAGGATTGCCCCCGAGCCGGTGAGGACCTCAGGTCCCTGCACCCTCGGTGGGGTCGGACGTGGCGCGATGGTCATGGCGATCTCCCTGGGCGACGCGGATGCGAGCGTCAGCCCGTGACGGCCCCCTGTGCGGCGGAGCGCACGAGACGGGCGTACTTTGCGAGGACTCCCCGCGTGTAGCGCGGCGGAAGCGGCTCCCAGCCTTCCTGGCGGGATGCGAGCTCTGCAGGATCGACCAGTAGGTCGATGCGCTGAGCCGGGATGTCGACGCGAATGGTGTCGCCATCGCGAACGAAGGCGATGGGACCGGAGTCCACGGCCTCGGGCGCGATGTGTCCGATGCACAGGCCGGTTGTGCCGCCTGAGAATCGTCCGTCCGTCAACAGTAGTACATCCTTGCCGAGCCCTGCGCCCTTGATGGCGGCGGTGATGGCGAGCATCTCGCGCATGCCGGGTCCGCCCTTGGGGCCCTCGTAGCGGATGACCACCACGTCGCCCTTCTCGATCTCGCCGTTCGTGAGCGCATCCATGGCGGCGCGCTCGCGCTGGAACACGCGGGCGGGGCCCTCGAAGATCTCGGCGTCGAAGCCGGCCGTCTTCACGACGGCGCCCTCGGGGGCGAGCGAGCCGTGCAGCACCGTGAGGCCGCCGGTCGCGTGGATGGGGTCGTCGATCGCGCGCACGACGGTGCCGTCGAGCGGGGCCGGCGCGAGCTCGGCGAGGTTCTCGGCGACGGTCTTGCCCGTGACCGTGAGGGCGTCGCCGTGCAGCAGGCCGGCCTCGAGCAGCGCGGCCATGACGACGGGCATGCCGCCGACGCGGTCGAAGTCCTGCGCGACGAAGCGGCCGAACGGCTTGACGTCGGCGAGGTGCGGCGAACGTGCGCCGATCTCGCGGAAGTCCTCGAGGGTCAGCTCGACGCCGGCCTCGTGCGCGATCGCGAGCAGGTGCAGCACGGCGTTGGTCGAGCCGCCGAGCACCATGGCGACGGTGACGGCGTTCTCGAACGCCTTGCGCGTGAGGATGTCGCGGGCCGTGATGCCCTTGCGCAGCAGCTCGACGACGGCCTCGCCCGAGCGGTGCGCGTACATGTCGCGGCGGCGGTCGGCCGACAGCGGCGTCGACGAGCCGGGCAGGCTCATGCCGAGCGCCTCGGCGACGCACGCCATGGTGTTGGCGGTGTACATGCCGCCGCAGGCGCCCTCGCCCGGGGCGAACCCGCACTCGATGCGCTTGAGGTCCTCCTCGCTCATGGTGCCGGCCTTGCACGCGCCGACCGCCTCGAACGAGTCGATGATCGTGAGCTCCTTCTCGGTGCCGTCCGAGAGCTTCACCCAGCCCGGCGCGATCGAGCCGGCGTAGACGAAGACGGAGGCGAGGTCGAGGCGGGCTGCGGCCATGAGCATGCCGGGCAGCGACTTGTCGCAGCCGGCGAGCAGCACGGTGCCGTCGAGACGCTCGGCCATGACGACGGTCTCGACGGAGTCGGCGATGACCTCACGGCTCACGAGCGAGAAGTGCATGCCCTCGTGGCCCATCGAGATGCCGTCGGAGACGGAGATGGTGCCGAACTGCAGCGGGTAGCCGCCGCCGGCGTGCACGCCCTCGCGGGAGCCCTGCGCGAGCCGGTCGAGGGAGAGGTTGCACGGCGTGATGTCGTTCCACGACGAGGCGATGCCGATCTGCGGCTTCTCCCAGTCGTCGTCGCCCATGCCGACGGCGCGAAGCATGCCTCGGCTCGTCGTCGCCTCGATGCCGTCCGTGACCGCGCGCGAACGCGGCTTGATGTCGATCGCCATGCGCCTGAGTCTATGAGCGTCGCGAACCCTCCATGGCATCCGCGCGTCCCACCCCCGCAACGTGCGCGACGCGCGATGGCGCTAGCGTGGCGCGAGTGATCCCCGTCGGACTCAGCACCATCAGCGTCTTCCCTCGACCGCTCGAGGACGGCTTCCGCCTGTCCGCCGAGTGCGGCTACGACGGCGTCGAGGTGATGGTGACGACGGATGCGCGCACGCGCGACGCCGATCGCCTCACGGTGCTCGCGAAGGCGTACGACCAGCCGATCCTCGCGATCCACGCGCCCACGCTGCTGCTCACGTCGTTCGTGTGGGGCAACGACCACTTCGTGAAGCTCGAGCGCTCCGCGCAGCTCGCGGTCGACACGGGCGCCGAGACGGTCGTCGTGCATCCGCCGTTCCGCTGGCAGGGCAAGTACGCCGCGACGTTCGAGGAGTCGGTGCGCCGCACCGAGGACAAGTACGACGTCGCGATCGCCGTCGAGAACATGTTCCCGTGGCGCACGGGCGGCAAGGACCGCAAGGCGTACCTGCCGGGCATCGACCCGAGCCTCATGGACGTGCGGCACGCGACGCTCGACTTCTCGCACTGCGCGCTCGCCGGTCGGAACTCGCTCGAGCTCGCGAACGACCTCGGCTCGCGCCTGCGCCACCTGCACCTCACCGACGGCATCGGCGGCAAGTCGAACCGCACCTCCGACGAGCACCTCGTGCCCGGCCGCGGCAACGAGCCCGTCGCCGAGGTGCTGCAGATGCTCGCCGCGACCGACTTCGGCGGCCAGATCATCGCCGAGATCAAGACGCGCAACGTGCGCACCGAGAAGGATCGCCGCGCGCTCATCCAGGAGACGATCGACTTCGCCAGGAAGCACCTGGGCCAGGCCTAGTCGCCGCTCGGCCGTCGCGCGACCCCTGTGGGTGCGCAGGCTTCGCCGGGTAGCGTGGGCTCGTGCGCAAGTTCATCCTGAACCCCGGGTTCATCGCCGCCGTCGCGAGCGGCATCGGCGTCGTGAAGATGACGCGCGAGGGGCCGCGCGACTGGCGGCTCGGCCTGCTGTGGGCGTCGTGGGGCATCGGCGTGGCCCTCGCGGTCGGCGCCGTGATCGACGACGACAAGCGCGTGCGGGCCGAGGAGCTCGACCGCTCGCTGGGCCTGTAGGGCTCTGGCAGTGACTCGCATGGCCGTCGTCGGCGACGCGCTCGTCGACGTGGTCGACGGCCGCAGCGTGCCCGGCGGCGCGGCGCTCAACGTCGCCGTCGGCCTCGCGCGCCTCGGCGCCGACGTCGACCTCGTCGCGATGGTCGCCGACGACGAGCCCGGCCGCCTGCTCGTGGCGCACGCCGCATCCCACGGGGTGCGGCTCGCGCCCACGCCCGCGCCGCTCGGCACCGCGACCGCCACCGCGACGCGCGACGGCGACACCATGCGCTACGTCTTCAACGAGGCCGGCGTGCGCCGGCACGTCGACGTGACGCCTCTGCTGCCCCTGCTCGACGCAGCCGACCTAGTCGTCGTGTCGTGCATGGCCCTCGACGACGCGAGCCAGGCGGAGCCGCTGCTGCGCATCGCCGAGCCTGAGCGCCGCCTCGTCGTCGACCCCAACCCGCGCCCCGGCTACCTGCCGACGCCCGAGCACGTCGTGCGCTTCCGCGAGGCCGTCGAGCGCATCGGCGCCCGGTCGCGGGTCGTGAAGGTGGGCGACGAGGATGCCGAGCTCGTGTGGGGCACCGAGCCGCACGCCGTCGCCTCGCGCCTCCTGTCGCTCGGCGCCGCCGCCGTGCTCGTGACCGAGGGGCCTGACGGCGCCACGGCGCACGCGCGCACCGCGAGCATCCACGCCCCCATCCACGCGATGGACGCGCCGATCGTCGACACGATCGGCGCGGGCGACGCGACGATCGCCGCCGTCGCGGCAGCCCTCGCGGAGGCCGAGATCACCGGCACCGACGTGGGCGAGGACTGGTGGCGCGAGGTGCTCGACGACGCCATGGCGATCGCGGCGGCGACGTGCCGCGTCGAGGGCGGCCTGCTGCAGCTGCCCGCCCGCTGACGCGGCGCTGCGGTCCGCCCGAGGACCGCTCCTTGAGGTGCGAGCGAAGCGAGCCTCGAAAGGTGCCCGCCGGTCCGCCGACCCACCAGTGGTCGCGCATCCCGCCATCCGCGCCGACCTAGCATGGTGCAATGGCTCTGAAGTCCCTCGACCAGTCGTCGAAGCTGAAGCACGTCCTCTACGAGATCCGAGGACCCGTGCACGCGGAGGCCGCGCGGCTCGAGGCAGAGGGCCACCGCATCCTCAAGCTCAACATCGGCAACCCCAAGCCGTTCGGCTTCGAGACGCCCGAGACGATCGTGCAGGACATGATCGCCGAGATCCGCAACGCCGAGGGCTACTCGGAGTCGAAGGGCATCCTCTCGGCACGCCGCGCCGTCGTCGCCCGCTACGAGGGCGTGCCGGGCTTCCCGCAGCTCACCGTCGACGACGTGTACCTCGGCAACGGCGTCTCCGAGCTCATCACCATCACGATGCAGGCGCTGCTCGACCAGGGCGACGAGGTGCTCATCCCCGCCCCCGACTACCCGCTCTGGACGGCCATGACGAGCCTCGGCGGCGGCACGCCCGTGCACTACCTGTGCGACGAGCAGAACGGCTGGCAGCCCGACCTCGCCGACCTCGAGGCCAAGATCACGCCGCGCACGAAGGCGCTCGTCGTCATCAACCCCAACAACCCCACGGGCGCCGTCTACACGCCCGAGGTGCTGCGCGGCATGGTCGACCTCGCCCGCAAGCACTCGCTGCTGCTGCTCGCCGACGAGATCTACGACCGCATCCTGTACGGCGACGCGCAGCACACGTCGATCGCGTCGCTCGCGCCCGACCTGCTGTGCATCACGTACAACGGCCTGTCGAAGACCTACCGCGCCGCCGGCTTCCGTGCCGGCTGGATGGTGATCTCGGGTCCGAAGCACCACGCTGGCGGATTCCTGCAGGGCATCGACCTGCTCGCCTCCACGCGCCTGTGCCCCAACGTGCCGTCGCAGTACGGCATCCAGACGGCGCTCACGGGCCACCAGTCGATCGAGGACCTCATCGAGCCCGGTGGACGCCTGCTCGAGCAGCGCGACGCCACCGTGACGGGCCTGCGGTCGATCCCGGGCGTCTCGGTCGTCGAGCCGCGCGGCGCGCTCTACGTGTTCCCTCGCCTCGACCCCGAGGTGCACCAGATCCACGACGACCAGCAGCTCGTGCTCGACCTCCTGCTGCGCGAGAAGATCCTCGTCGTGCAGGGCTCGGGCTTCAACTGGCCGCAGCCCGACCACTTCCGCATCGTGACGCTGCCCTACGCCGACGACCTCACGGTCGCCGTCGAGCGCATCGGCAACTTCCTGGCGTCGTACCGCCAGTAGCGCGCTGTCGCGTCGTGCGGGCTCAGTCGAGCCCGCAGGATGCGGCGGCGTAGCCGAGCAGGGCGTCGCGCGTCGCGTCGTCGCTCGGCAGCTGCAGCGTGCGCGGCTCGCCGTCGACCATGACCTGGAAGACGAAGATCGTGCCCTGCTTGTCCTCGGCGATCGCGTGCGCGTCGCAGCGGCCAGGGCGCACGGTGAAGGCGATGGTCTGCGCGTCGCCGTCTGCCGTGATCGTCGCCCCGAGCGGCACGGTCGTGGCCCGCTCCCCCGCGGCGTCGACGACCGCGAGCAGCACGGTCGCGTCGACGGACTGCACCGCGAGCTCGCCCGCACCCGTCGGCGTGAGACGGATGGAGACGGTCGCGTCGGCGCCGAGCGCCGGCTCTGGGACCTCGATGGGCAGCCACTCGACGTCGACGACCGCCTCGACGTCGAGGCGCGTGCACGGCGCCTCGGTGAGCGTCGGGATCTGGTCGTAGGGGTCGCCGGGGTCGAGCGTCACCTCGGTGCCGTCGTCGAGCACGACGACGACCTCGTCGACGATCGGGCCGTCGTCGCACGTCGGCGTGGGCAGCTCGCCGCGCAACGCCCGCGTGGCGCCGGCGGGGATGCTCGAGTCGTCGCCGCCGACGAGCGGCTCGACGAGCGCCGACGAGCGGTACTCGGCGTGGTCGACGACGACGTCGACGTCGGACTCGTTCGTCACCACGATGCCCACGACCCCGTCGCGCACGTCGCCGCGCTCCTGCACGATCTCGGCGCTGAGCGCGGGCGGGTCCTGGGTCTCCGAGGCACCCATGCCCCCGCTCGTCCCGCCGTCGCCGCCTCCGCTCGCGCACGCCGAGAGCACGATCGCCAGGGCGACCGCGACACCTGCTCGAACCGTCCGCACCCCTCCAGCATCCGCCAGAGTTGAGGTTTTCGGCCCGATGCGAGGTCACATCGGGCCGAAATCCTCAACACTGGAGACGCAGAAGAGGCCCCGTCTGTCGACGAGGCCTCTTCGTTGGTACACCCCCCGGGACTCGAACCCGGAACCAATTGATTAAGAGTCAACTGCTCTGCCAATTGAGCTAGAGGTGCTCGGCGCATCACTGCGAACCGAGGAATCACACTAGCACGACACGGAGGGCGTGTCGGACCACGAAGATGGATGCATGCCTCTCGCCGTCGGTGACCTCGCTCCGGACTTCGTCCTCCCCGCCCACGACGGCTCGCAGGTGCGGCTGTCCGACCTGCGCGGCCAGCGCGTGATCCTCTGGTTCTACCCCGAGGCGATGTCGCCGGGATGCACGCAGCAGGCGTGCGGGTTCCGCGACTCCATCGAGGCGCTCGCCGCCGAGGACCTCACGGTGCTGGGCATCTCGCGCGACAAGGTCGAGCGCCTGACGCGCTTCGCGGAGCGCGACGCGATCCCGTTCCCGCTGCTCAGCGACGAGGACCTGCAGGTGCACCTCGCGTATGACACGTTCGGCGAGAAGCAGCTCTACGGCAAGACCGTGCAGGGCGTGCGCCGCACGACGCTCGTCGTCGACGCCGAGGGCCGCATCGAGCACGCGTTCTACAACACGAAGGCGAAGAACCACGTCGAGATGCTGCGCAAGCGCCTCGGCTTCTGACGGGCGCGCTGCGGCGCTCGCGCTCGCTCAGGCGGCCGAGCGCAGCACCATGGTCGTGGTCCCGACCGCCGCATCGTCGACCGCTTCGGCGAGCCAGGCCGGCCGCGCTCGCAGCACCTCCCGCCACCCGTCAGCGCGGTAGCGCCGCAGCGCTGCCTCGTTGAGGTCCACCACCTCGAGACACGGATGCATGCCGGAGCGTCGGATGTCGGCCACGACCGCGGCGAGCAGTCGCGAGCCGACGCCGAGACCGCGCACCGCGGGGTCGACGAAGAGCGCCGACACCCATCCGAGCTCGTCGACGGTGCAGCCATGGGCGGTCGCGCACGCCTCGGCAGCCGTCGAGGAGCGTCCCGTGGCGCGGTCGACGCCCACCTGCGCGGCGGCGTCGAGCGATCGGAGCCAGCAGGCGTGGCCGACGGGCCGGCCCTCGACCTCGGCGGTCCACGCGGCCACGGCGTCGTCGGCATGCAGGAACTGCGAGGCAGGGAACGGCAGGCTGCTGCGCACCGGGTACCGGGTCGCGGGCTGCTGCGCCCAGAGGACCTCGATCAGCGGATCGACGTCGCGCGCGGATCGCGGACGGATACGCACGTCCTCGGATGCGATCCTCACGGCACCACGCTAGCCGCCGTCCGTCAGGCCTCGGCGACCCGACCGTCCTCGACGCGCCAGCGGCGGTCGACGCGCACGGCCTCGAGCATGCGGCGGTCGTGCGTCACGAGCAGCAGCGTGCCCGCGTACGACTCGAGGGCCTGCTCGAGCTGCTCGATCGCAGGCAGGTCGAGGTGGTTCGTCGGCTCGTCGAGCACGAGCACGTTGACGCCGCGCGCCTGCAGCAGCGCGAGGCCCGCACGGGTGCGCTCGCCGGGCGACAGCTCGTCGACGGGGCGGCCGACGTGATCGGCGCGCAGGCCGAACTTCGCGAGCAACGTGCGCACGTCGGCCTGCGACCAGTCGGGCACCTGGGCCTCGAACGCGTCCGCGAGCGGCGTGGATCCCGCGAGCACGGCACGCGCCTGGTCGATCTCGCCGATGGCGACGGATGCGCCGAGCGACGCCGAGCCCGCATCCGGCTCCTGGCGCCCGAGCAGCAGGCGCAGCAGCGTCGACTTGCCGGCGCCGTTCGGCCCCGTGATGCCGATGCGGTCGCCCGCGCGCACCTCGAGCGTCAGCGGGCCGAGCTCGAACGCGTCGTCGCCCGAGCCCTGCCGCACGACGGCGCTCGACAGCGTCGACACGACGCTCGAGCCGCGCGGCGCGGCAGCGATCGACATCTCGAGCCGCCACTCCTTGCGCGGCTCCTCGACCTCGTCGAGCCGCGCGATGCGCGACTCCATCTGGCGCACCTTCTGCGCCTGCTTCTCGCTCGACTCCGATGCGGCCTTGCGGCGGATCTTGTCGTTGTCGGGCGCCTTCCTCATCGCGTTGCGCACGCCCTGGCTCGACCACTCGCGCTGCGTGCGCGCCCGCGCCACGAGGTCGGCCTTCTTGTCGGCGAACTCGTCGTACGCCTCGCGCGCGTGCCTGCGGGCCGTCGCGCGCTCCTCGAGGAACGCGTCGTAGCCGCCGCCGTACACGCGGTTCGTGGACTGCGCGATGTCGAGCTCGAGCACCTTCGTGACGCAGCGCGCGAGGAACTCGCGGTCGTGGCTCACGAGCACGATGCCGCCGCGCTGCTCCTGCACGAAGCGCTCGAGCCGATCGAGGCCGTCGAGGTCGAGGTCGTTCGTCGGCTCGTCGAGCAGGGCGACGTCGAAGCGCGACAGCAGCAGCGCCGCGAGTCCCACGCGCGCCGCCTGGCCGCCGCTCAGCGCCGTCATGAGCGAGTCGGGGCCGACGCCGGCGCCGGATGCGAGTCCGAGGTCGGCGAGCACCTCGGGCAGGCGATCGTCGAGGTCCGCGGCGCCCGAGGCGAGCCAGCGGTCGAGCGCGACGGCGTAGACGTCGTTCGCGTCGCGGCCGTCCGCGCGCGGCGTCGCGTCGCCGAGCGCCGCGGCGGCCTCGTCCATCTCTGCCGTCGCCTGCGCGCAGCCCGTGCGGCGCGCGACGTGCTCCGCGACGGTCTCGCCGAGGACGCGCTCGTGCTCTTGCGGCAGCCAGCCGACGAACGCATCCGCCGGATCCGTCATGACCGAGCCGGCCTGCGGCGCGTCGACGCCGGCGAGGATGCGCAGCAGCGTCGACTTGCCGGCACCGTTCGCGCCGACGACGCCCACGACGTCGCCGGGCGCGACCGTGAGGTCGAGCCCCTCGAACAGCGTGCGGTGGCCGTGGCCGCCCGCGAGCTCCTTCGCGACGAGGCGCGCGCTCATCCGGCGTCGCCGTCGAGCTTCTCCTGGCGCTCGCGCGCCAGCCACTCCCGCGTGGGCTTGCGGAAGACGATGATCAGGGCGGCGAGCGCCGGCACGAACATCGCGAGCGCGAGCGGCACGGGGCCCTCGGCGCCGTTGAACGTGCCGAACGAGATGCCCAGCTGCAGGACCTGCCACACGACGACCGCCGCGCGCGACCACGAGCGGCCGTCGAGCACGCCGCGCCCGGCCTGCAGCAGGAAGAACGACAGGCCGACGAGGCACGCGCCCCAGAACAGCCCCGCCGTGACCTCGCGCGCCTCGCCGCCGATCACCGTGACCACCGACCAGATCGCCACGCCGAGCACCGCGACGGCCTCGAGGAAGACGATGATCGCCAGGATCCCCGCCGCCCGCGGCCGTTCGCTCATCGCTGCATCCATCAGACCTCTTGCCCTGCCTTCGACCGGTGTGGGAGAATCGCTCCTTGGGTCGCTGGCGAAGACGCCGCCCCATCTGAGTCTTGACGTGCGTTCGCGCACGCGTACACCTCTCACCACATTACAAGGAGTGCCTCTATGGATTGGCGCGATGACGCCGCATGCCTGACGGTCGACCCGGAGCTGTTCTTCCCGATCGGCAACACGGGTCCTGCGATCGACCAGATCGAGAAGGCCAAGACCGTCTGCGCTCGCTGCCCCGTGACGGAGCAGTGCCTCCAGTACGCCCTCGAGACGAACCAGGACTCGGGCGTCTGGGGCGGGCTGAGCGAGGACGAGCGTCGCGCGCTCAAGCGCCGCGCCGCCCGCGCTCGCCGCGCCAGCTGACGCGACGCACGCACGATCGACGGGTCGACCCCACGGGGTCGGCCCGTCGTCGCGTCTGCGCCTGCTGAGAGCACCGCTCTCGGCACGGTCGAGCCGCGCGCGTCCCCCGATCGCGGCGTCTAGTCGCGGTCAAGGAAGCGCAGCGGCACCGAGATCGTGACCTCGGTGCCCTGATCGACGCGCTGACCCCAGTCGATCGCGCCCGAGAGCTCGCCCGTGATGAGCGTCTTCACGATCTGCGTGCCGAGACCGGAGCCGACGCGACCGGCGGGCAGCCCCGATCCGTTGTCGCACACGCGCACGGTGAGCGTGTCGTCGTCGCGGTCGGCGTTGATGCGCACGAGCCCGTCGCGACGGCCCTCGAGGCCGTGCTCGACGGCGTTCGTCACGAGCTCGGTGAGCGCGAGCGCCAGGGGCGTCGCGTAGGCAGACGGCAGCACGCCGAACGACCCGCGACGCTCGGTGCGCACCGTCGCGTTGTGCACCGAGGCGACCTCGCTCGTGAGCTTGAGCGTGCGGTCGAAGACGGCGTCGAAGTCGACCGACTGGCTCAGCCCCTCCGAGAGCGTGTCGTGCACGACCGCGATCGAGGCGACGCGACGCTCGGCGTTGACGAGCGCCTGCTGCGCCTCGTCGGAGTGCGTGCGGCGCGCCTGGATGCGCAGCAGCGCCGCGACGGTCTGCAGGTTGTTCTTCACGCGATGGTGGATCTCGCGGATCGTCGCATCCTTCGTGATGAGCGACTGCTCCTGGTGCCGCAGCTCGGTGACGTCGCGCGCGAGCACGATCGCGCCGATGCGGTCGCCTCCCCTGCGCAGCGGCACGGCGCGCAGCGAGATCGTGACGGCGTGCGTCTCGATGTCGGTGCGCCACGGCGCGCGGCCCGTGACGACGAGCGGCAGCGTCTCGTCGACGTCGTGCGACTCGTCGATGAGCTCGGTCGTGACCTCGGCGAGCGACCGGCCCTCTAGCTCCTCGCGGAACCCGAGGCGCACGAACGCCGACAGGGCATTGGGGCTCGCGAACGTCACGACGCCGGCGCTGTCGAGGCGGATGAGGCCGTCCGATGCGCGGGGCGCGCCCCGACGCGGGCCCGTGGGCGCCGACTCGTCGGGGTAGTCGCCGACCGTCATCATGCGCAGCAGGTCGTCGGCGCACTGCTTGAACGTGAGCTCCTGGCGGCTCGGCGTGCGCTCGGCGACGTTCGAGTGCGTCGTGATGACCGCGACCGTCACGAGGTCGCCGCCCACGCGGCGGGCGACGGGCACGGCGCGCACGCGCGTGTCGCCGTCGGTGCCGGGCTCGGGATGCGTCGCCTCGACGATGCGGTGCGACGAGAACGCGTCGTCGACCTGCCCGCGCCACGCGTTCCGCACCGGCTGGCCGATGAAGTCGCGGTAGAAGAGCGTGCCCGACGACGACGGCCTGGCATGCGAGAGGGCGATGAAGCCGTCGGGTCCCTGGGTGGGCAGCCACAGCACGACGTCGGCGAACGCGAGGTCGGCGATGAGCTGCCAGTCGCCCACGAGACGGTGGAACCAGGGCACGTCCGGCGCATCGGTGCGGGCGTGCTGCTCGACGAGGGTCGCGAGGGTGGTCACCCCCGTCAGCGTAGTGCGAACCGCAGCCCTCTCCTGCGCGTCGCGCGGGATGCGGCGCGTGCCGCGGCGCGCGTCGGCTCGGCGGGCAGCAGCGTGAGGGCCGTCGCCTGCATCGCACGACGCAGGCGCGAGCGGCCCGCCACGTCGACGAGCGGCCTGGCCGACAGCAGCGCCGCGTCGGCGGCGCCCTGGTCGAGCGGCCACTGCGCCATGGGCGCGATGCCCCCGAAGCGCTGCAACGTCTGCGCGACGCCCGTCTCGGGCGCGAGGCCCGACGCGCCCGTGCGCACCTTGTTCACGACGACCGAGATGCGATCCGACGGCACGACGTCGACGAGGTCGGGGTAGGCGCGCAGCAGCCGCATCATGCCGACGGGGTCGCCGCCGGCGAGCGCGACGACGCGGTCGGCGGCACGCAGCGCCGCGATCGTCGCGGCGTTGCGCCGCGGGCCGAAGACGTCGCTCGAGATCTCCTCGTCGCGCTCGAGGCTCGCGGCGACGTCGACGACCGTCCAGTCCACCCAGTCGCGGCACGCCTCGAGCACGCCCGCGACGCGATCCGCGGCGAGCTCGGGCCAGCGGCCGGCGCGCGTGATGCCCGTGAGCACGCGCAGCGTGCCGACCGACGACTCGACGGTCTGCGCGACGCGATCGAGCTCGTCGACCGTGAGGCTGCCCGTGCGCACGAGACGCGCGGCGGCGGCGAAGCCCGGCGCCTCGTCGAGCAGGCCCAGCGCGGGCGCGACGGATGCGGCGTGGCTGTCGGCGTCGACGATCGCGACGCGCTGGCCGCGTGCGGCGAGCTCGGTCGCGAGGCCGATCGCGGCGGTGGTGCGGCCCGGGGCGCCCGCGGGACCCCAGACGGCGAGCACGCGGCCCCGCGGGCGCTGCTCGCGCTCGGCCGTCGGCGTCACGATGGCCCACTCGATCGCGGGGAAGCCGTCGGCGAACCGCACCGACTCGACGCCGAGCGCACGAGCCCTGCCCGCCTGCGCCGCGTCGTCGACCACGGCGACGACGCGCACGCCCGCCGCATCGCAGACGCGCACGAGCTCGGCGTCGAGGTGCGGCTCGTCCGGCGAGACGAGCACGGCGTCGACCTCGACGTGCGCGAGACGCTGCACGAGCTCGCTCGCCCGCGCCGCCCGCACGGCGACGCGGTGGCCGTGGCGCTGCGCGAGGTCGGCGAGCGCATCCTCGCGCTCGAGCGGCGCCGAGATCGCGAAGACCGTCACGGCGTCACCGGCGTCGCGACGGGCACGACGTGCACTGCGTGGGCGTTGGCGACGGCGTCGAGCACGCCCGCGACGTCCTCGCGCGGCACGAGCACCTCGAGCCGCACGGCGTCGTCGGCGATGATGCCCTCGTCGGCGACGAGCCCCACGACGATCGCGTCGCCCACGAGCACCGTCGCCGCCTCGAACGTGCCCTGCTCGCCCGGCGGCGCGGCCCACACGTCGACGACGCTGCCCTCGGCCACCGTCGACGCGATGCCGCCGTCGAGCGCGAGCACGACCGTCGCGAGGTCGACGGAGTCGGCGTCGCCCAGCGCCGTGAGCGGCAGCACCTCCCCCGCACCCACGGGCGACACGACCACGAGCCCCTCGGGCGTCGCCTCGCCCGCGAGGTACGCATCCGTCGCGCCCTCCATGCGCAGCTCGACGGCCTCGACGTCGCCGGCGCCGATGACGTCGCCGGGCAGCAGCGTCTCGCTCGCGACCCACACCGTCGTGGATCGGCTCGTCGACTGGATCACGAGCCACACGCCCACGATCGAGACGACCACGAGCACGGCGCCGATGGCGAGCCTGGGGTCGAGCCACGCGCGTCGCATCCGAACCTCCTGGGAATCCGTGCACCCGGCCGGGTGCGTGCAGGTACCGTGGCAGATGCCGCGCGGCGGCGGCCCCCGCTCTCCACAGGAGACCGACTCTCCACAGGCAGGGATCGCGCCCATGGCGACCGAGAGCATCATGGACCCCGTGAACGAGCGACGCTTCCTCAGCGCAGCAGACGCTGCCGAGGTGCTGGGCGTCGAGCCGCGAGAGGTCGTCGACCTCGTCGACTCCGGCTCGCTGCCCGGCATCCGGGTGGCCGGCGGCTGGCGCATCGAGCTCTCGGTGCTGCAGTCGTGGATCGACGAGCAGTACGAGGCGCAGCGCCGCGGCGCGCTGTGGCAGGAGTCGCAGACGGCGTCGATCGCCGACCTCTTCGGTCACTTCAAGCGCCGCTGACGCGCGGCAGAGGAGCGCGCGACCGCTACGGCAGTCGCACCCAGTCGATCGCGGCGAACGGCACGAGCTCCACGCCCGTGACGTGCCGCGGATGCCGCGACGTGCCGGGCTCGTGGATCGCGAGGTCGAGGTGGTCGCGCGCGACGCGGTCGATCGTGCCGTGCAGCCGTGCCGGGCAGCGCAGCTCGACGGGCGTGCGCCGCCGCGACAGGTCGCGCAGCGCGAAGCCGAGGCTCAGCCGGGCGGCGAGCGACGGCTGCTCGCCGGGTCGCGGCTCCGCCGACTCGAGCGAGCGCACGACAGCGTCCTCGTCGAGCCGCACGCCCGCGATCGAGCGCGTCGGCACGATGCAGCCCGCGCCGTCGGCGGCGCCGTCGCGGATCGTGCCGCTCAGCCAGTCCTTGCCGATCGCGAGCCGCTCGATGCGCAGCCGCTCCCCCGAGCGCAGCCGCAGGTCGAGCGACCTCGGCGCGGCGCGCAGCCGCTCCTGCAGCTCGAGCCTGCCGACCCGGAAGCGCTCCTCCTCGGCGAGCGTGTCCCGCTCGTGCGCGCCCAGCTCGGCCTCGAGCTGGCTCTCGAGGTCGTCGAACAGGTCGTCGAAGCGCACGCGCCGACGGTAGCCCCACGCGCGCGCGTGGCCAGCACGCTGTCCACAGCCCGCCGCCATGCCACAGGTCGGGGTTCTCCACAGATGGGGAGTTCTGCCCATTCCCAGGGAACTCATGCCGGTCTACGGTTGCCGGCACGGTATCCGGACAGGGAGCACAGGCCATGGCACGCGCGAGGATGTCGACCGCCGAGGTCGACGAGTACTTCGACTACCAGCCGTGCTCGACCCGGGATCTGCCCGACCCGACGCCGCTCGTCGACAACCTCACGCGCTGCGTCATCGAGGTGCTGCTCGGCACCCGCGAGGTCGAGCAGGTCGCGCGCTGGGTCACCGAGGACACCTACCTGCACCTCGCCCGCCGGTCGATCGCCGCCCGCCGCACCCGGGCGCTGCGCAAGCAGCAGCCCATCCGGGCGCACTACGAGATCGGGCCGCTCGTCGTGACGCATCCCGCCGACGGCATCGTCGAGGCGACGGCGATCGTGCGCTCCCCCGGCCGCACCCGCGCGGTCGCCATGCGCCTCGAAGGCCTCGACGACCGGTGGCGCGCCACCGCGGTGCACGTGCTCTGACCGAGCACGGCGGCGCTCAGCGCTGCTGCTCGCCCTGCTCGGGAGCGGTGGCCTCGCTCACCGACGAATCCGCCTCGCCCGTCGCATCCTCCGCCGACCCCGCCTGCTCGGCGGCGATCTCGGCGCGCACCTCCTCGCGATACTTGAGGCGGCGCACGCGGCGGTTCATGTCGAACAGCAGGAAGCAGACCGCGATCGCGACGATGGCCGTGGCCGCGAAGCCGATGACGCCCGGCGTCACCGACTCGGGATCGTAGGCGGGCGCAGCCTGCGCGAGCATGGCGAGCATGGGGGTCACTCCTCGTCGATCCCTGCGAACAGGTCGGTCTCGGGCAGGGCCTCGCCGACCGTCGAGCGCACGAGCTCGAAGTCCTCGGTGGGCCACGCACGACGGATGACGTCGTGCGGCCAGAAGAAGAAGGGCGTGTCGGGCGCCACCTGGCTCGCGTGCGCGCGCAGCGCGGCGTCGCGGGCGTCGAGGTGGTCGCTGACGTCGACGCGCGTCGTGATGCGCGGCGTGCGCCCCTTCATCCACTCCGCCATCTCGCGGATGCCCTCGAGGCGGTCGGAGTGGGGGTCGTGGAGCTCGTAGTCGGCGAGGAAGGCCGAGACCTTGTCGGACGACGACATGCGGTCGTAGTAGACCTTCGACACCGTCCACGGCTCGCCGAGCTCGGGATCGTCGGCGCGGGCGGCGTGCTCGACGGCCCACATCGTGATCTCGTGGCAGCGGATGTGGTCGGGGTGCGGGTAGCCGCCGCGCTCGTCGTACGTCACGACGACCTGCGGGCGCAGGCGACGGATGATGCGCGCGAGCACGCGACCCGAGACCTCGATGGGGATGGTCGCGAACGACAGCGGCCGCACGGGCTCGCCCTCGTCGGGCAGGCCCGAGTCGAGGTAGCCGAGCCAGAGGTGGTCGACGCCGAGCGCCTCCTGCGCGCGGCGCATCTCGACGCGGCGGAGCCCCGCCATGTCGCGGGCCGCGTGCACGGTGTCGACGAAGCCCTCGTTGAGGATGTCGCCCGACTCGCCACCCGTGCAGCTCACGACCGTGACCTGCGCGCCCTCGGCGACGTACCTGGCGACGGTGCCCGCTCCCTTGCTCGACTCGTCGTCGGGATGCGCGTGCACGCTCAGCAGGCGGCGCATGGCTCCTCCGCTCGGAAGTAGGCTGGTCACGGGACCCATCGATCCTCCCACGGAACCGCCGACATGACCGACCTCGCCGCCCGCTACGGCCGCACGCCCGAGCGTCGACGTCGCGACCGGATCATCGGCATCTCGGTCGCCGCCGGCATCGTCGTCGTCATGCTCGCGTGGGTGATCTGGGGCGGTCTCGCCGACCCGCGCGGCACGATCGACACGCAGGACACCGGCTCGACGCGCATCGACGCGCACTCGATCCAGATCGACTTCACCGTCACGGTCGAGCCCGGCACGCCCGTGCGCTGCGCCGTCAACGCCTTCGACCGGCACCACTCCACCGTGGGCTGGGTCGAGCTCGACGTCGACCCCTCGGAGCAGTGGACGACCCCGCAGAGCGTGGTCGTGCGCACCGCCGACGAGGCCATCGGCGGATTGGTCTACCGCTGCTGGCTGCGATAGGCTCGCGGGCACTGCCGGCCCGCTCGGGCCGGCTTCCCGCATATCAGGAGACCTCATGCCCGACACGACGGAGACCTGGCTGAGCCAGGAGGCGTTCGACCGCCTCCAGGCCGAGCTCGACAACCTGACGGGGCCCGTGCGCGTCGAGATCGCGAAGCGCATCGAGGAGGCCCGCGACGAGGGCGACCTCAAGGAGAACGGCGGCTACCACGCCGCCAAGGACGACCAGGCGCAGATCGAGGCGCGCATCCTGCAGGTCACGCACCTGCTGCGCACGGCCAAGGTCGGCGAGGCCCCCGCGGCCAACGGCGTCGTCGAGGCCGGCACGGTCGTGAAGGCGACGATCGCGGGCTCGAAGCAGACCTTCCTCGTGGGCAACCGCGAGATCCACGAGGCCGGCGACGACCTCGACGTGTACTCGGAGTCGAGCCCCATCGGCGCAGCCGTGCTCGGCCTCAAGATCGGCGAGTCCGCGACGTACACGGCGCCGAGCGGCAAGGAGATCGCCGTCGAGATCCTCGACGTCGAGACGTACCGCGGCGCCTGACGCGCCTCCCCCGCAGCAGCACGAAGGGCCGCCCGCATCGCGGGCGGCCCTTCGTCGTGCGCGGGGTCAGACCTCGTGCGGCTCGTAGCCCGCACGACGCAGCGCGGCGAGCAGGCGCTGCGCGTGCTCGGGGCCGCGCGTCGTGACCGACAGCTCGATCGCGACGTCGTTGATCTGCGTCCACTCGTTGTGGCGCGTGTGCATGACCTCGACGACGTTCGCCTGCTCGTCGGAGAGGATCTGCGCGATGATCGCGAGCTGGCCGGGACGGTCGGGCAGGTCCATGCGGATGCGCAGATACCGCTGCGACGCCACGAGGCCGCGGCCGATGACGCGCTCGAGCACCATGGGGTCGACGTTGCCGCCCGACAGGATCGCGACGGTCGAGCCCGCATCCCGCACCGCACCCGTCATGATCGCGGCGGTCGTCACGGCGCCAGCGGGCTCGGCGACGAGCTTCGCACGCTCGAGCAGCGCGATGATCGCGCGGGCGATGTCGTCGTCGGCGACCGTGACGACGTCGTCGACGCAGGCGCGGATGATCTCGAACGGCAGGTCGCCTGGCCGCGCGACGGCGATGCCGTCGGCGATCGTCGGGAGCGTCTGGATGGTCGTGGGGCCGCCGTGCGCGAGCGACGGCGGGTAGGCGGCGGCACCCTCTGCCTGCACGCCGATCACGCGGATGTCGCGGCCGAGCTCGGCGGCGCGCTGCTTGGCGGCCGACGCGACGCCCGCGGCGAGGCCGCCGCCGCCGATCGGCACGAGGATCGTCTCGACGTCGGGCTGCTCGTCGAGGATCTCGAGGCCGAGCGTGCCCTGGCCGGCGATGATGTCGTGGTGGTCGTACGGCGGCACGAACGTGGCGCCGGTCTCGGCGACGTGCGCGATGGCCGCCTGCAGCGCCGTCTGGAAGTCGAGGCCGCGCAGCTCGATGCGAGCGCCGTAGTCGCGCGTCGCCTGCACCTTGGGCAGCGCGGCGCCCATGGGCATGAAGATCGTCGACTGGATGCCGAGCTCGGAGGCCGCGAACGCGACGCCCTGCGCGTGGTTGCCCGCCGAGGCGGCGACGACGCCGCGCTCGCGCTGCTCGGGCGTGAGCTTCGACAGCATGTTGTACGCGCCGCGCAGCTTGTACGCGCCGGTGCGCTGCAGGTTCTCGCACTTGAGGTGCACGGTCGAGCCGAGCATGCCCGACAGGTGTCGTGAGAGCTCGAGCGGCGTGCGCTGGATCGCCGCCGCGACCGTGACCTGGGCCTCGCGGAACTCCGCGAGCGTGGGGCCGGGGATCGTGCCCAGCGCGTCGAGCGACGTCATGCGTTCGGGACCTCCGAGAACGTGGTCGGTCGAGGATTCGTGCGCCACGAGCCCGTCGCGACGGTCTTGATCGCCACGTTGAGGAAGGCGACGACCGGCACGGCGAAGAGCGCGCCGGGGATGCCTGCGACGATCGAGCCGCCGGCGACGGCGAGCACGACGGCGAGCGGATGCACCTTGACGGCCGTGCCCATGATGAACGGCTGCAGCACGTGCCCCTCGATCTGCTGCACGAGCAGCACGATGCCGAGCATGATGACCGCCGGGATGGGCCCGAGGGCGATGAGCGCGACGAGCACCGCGATCGTGCCGGTCGCGATGGCGCCGACGACGGGGATGAACGACCCGAGGAACACGAGCACCGCGATGGGCACGACGAGCGGCATGCCGCCGTAGAAGAGGCCGAGGATGAACGCGCCGAGGCCGATGCCGACGGCGTCGATCGCGGCGACGACGAGCTGCACGCGCACGAAGTTGCCGAGCGTGACCCAGCCGGCGCGTGCGCTGCCGTCGACGGCCGGTCGGGCGCGGCGCGGGAAGATGCCGACGATCCAGCGCCAGATGCGGGCGCCGTCGAACAGCAGGAAGATCGTGGCGAAGATCGTGAGCAGCAGGCCGACGACGAGGTGGCCCAGCGACGAGCCGACCGACAGCGCGCCCGAGAGGATCTGCTGCGTGTCCTGCTGGATCGCCTGCACGAGCGCGTCGGTGTAGCGCGAGATGTCGCGCTCGGTGAGGTGCAGGGGCGACTCGAGCAGGAACTGCCGCAGCCCGGCGTACGAGTCGATCGCGCGCTGCTGCAGCGCGGGATAGCCGTCGCGGATCTGCGAGACCGCGAGCCAGAACAGCGCGGTGACGACCGACAGCAGCAGCACGACGGCGAGCGCGACCGCGAGGCCGCGGGGCCAGCGGTGCCGCTGCAGCCACTCGACGAGCGGGATCATGAGCGCCGTCAGCAGGGCCGCGACCATGAGCGGGATGACGATGATGCGCAGCTGCGCGATGAGGAAGAGGACGACGGCGAGGGCCGCGGCGACGACGAGCAGCCGCCACGACCAGGCGCTGGCGATCTTCAGCGCGGGCGGCACGGCGTCGGCGGTCGGGCGCACGTCGACGTCGCGTCGCTCGCGCCCGCCGAACAGCCTCATGGGGGTCGAGCCTAGCGACGCGGGTGCCCCGATCGGCACATGCGTCCGCTGTGCGCGCACGATGGGCGTCGGAGGGTCGCCGTAGGGTCGGATGCATGGCTCGAGCACGGCTGTCGGCGGCGGAGGCACGACGCATCGCATTCGCGGCGCAGGGCTTCGGCGCTCCCCCGCCCGTCGTCGGCACGCGACAGCTCTCCGGCGCGTTCGCACGGCTCGGGCTGCTGCAGCTCGACACCGTCAACGTCTTCGAGCGCAGCCACTACCTGCCGATGCTCGCGCGCCTCGGCACGTACGACCGCGCCCTGCTCGATCGGCTCGTGACGCACGACCGCAGGCCGCGCGTGCTCGGTCGCACGACGGAGCTGTGGGCGCACGAGGCGGCGATCGTGCCGGTCGACGACGTGCCGCTGCTGCGCTTCCGCGCCGACCGGTTCCGCGCGAAGCACGCGGCGTGGTTCGACGCCCACGCGACGCTCGTCGCCGAGCTGCACGCCATCATCCGCGACCGCGGGCCGTCGACGGTCGGCGAGCTCGAGCATCCGGCGAACGTGCGCGGCCCTGGCGGCTGGTGGGACCGCGGCGACGCGTATCACGCGGTGCACGCGATGTTCCGGGCCGGCGAGCTCGTCGTGCTGGGCCGTCGGCGCTTCGAGCGCGTGTACGACGTCGCCGAGCGCGCGCTGCCCGCGACGCTGCAGCACGTCGTGCCCGAGGAGGAGGCGACGGTCGAGCTCGTGCGGCGCGCGGCGATCGCGCTCGGCGTCGGCACGGTCGACGACCTGCGCGACTACCACCGCCTCGCCTACCTCGCCGATGCGAAGCGGGCCGTGGAGCAGCTCGTCGACGCGGGCGAGCTGCTGCCCGTCACGGTGGCCGGCTGGGGTGCGCCCGCCTATCTGCACGCGAGCCAGCGCATCCCGCGCAGCATGGATGCGACGGCGCTGCTGTCGCCGTTCGACCCGATCGCGTGGCATCGGCCGCGCGCGCTGCGCATGTTCGACTTCCACTACCGGATCTCGATCTACACGCCGCCCGAGGAGCGCGAGCACGGCTACTACGTGCTGCCCGTCGTCGTGGGCGACGAGATCGTGGGGCGCATGGACCTCAAGAGCGATCGGCGCGCGGGCGTGCTGCGCGTGCAGCACGCGCACGTCGAGCCGGCGTTCGCCGACCGCTCGGGCGAGCTCGCGGCGCGCATCGCGCCGCGCGTGCACGAGGCCGCGGCGTGGCAGGGGCTGGGCGCCGTCGACGTGACGGGGCCGGGCACGTGGGCGGCCGACGTGCGGGCGGCGCTGACCGTCTGAGGGCGGCCCGACTAGAACGCGATGCGGGGCGGCTCGGCCGTGCCGCCGCCCGACTCCTCGTATGCGGCTGCGGGGATGCGGCCGGCGAACATCGACGTCGGGAAGCGCCGGCGCAGCGCCTCGCCCTCGCGCGTCGCGGCATTGCTCGCGCGGCGGGCGGCCTGCACGGCGTCCTCGGCCGCGGCGACCTCGGTGCCCGTCGCCGCGTCGCGCTGCGTGCGGGCGGTCGCGAGCGCGGCGCGCGACCGCTCGATCTCGGTGACGGCGCGCCCCACCTTGCGGGCGCCGAGCACGATCCACACGACGAGCGCGAGCACGATGACGGCCACAGCCGCGCCGACGATCGTGAAGGTCAGGGTCACGGGATCGATCATGCGCACCACGCTACCGGCGACGCGTCAGCCGATCGTGCGGCGCAGGTACGGGTTGTCGAACGTGCGATCGGGGTCGAGCCGGTCGCGGATGACGCGGAACGCCGCGAGCGTCGGCAGCCGCAGCTCGAGGTCGGCGGCGGTCTGCGTGTGCAGCTTGCCCCAGTGCGGGCGGCCGTCGTGGTCGAGCAGGATGCGCTCGACCTCGGCGAAGTGCTCGCGCGGGTCCTCGCGCCAGTAGCGGTGCACGGCGAGGTAGCCGGTCTCGCGGCCGTGGGCCGTCGACAGCAGCGCGTCGTCGGCGGCGACGGCGCGCACCTCGACGGGGAACGTGATGCGCCAGCCGCGGCGCTCGACGAGCGCGCGCATGGCGCGGAACGCGCTCGGCACGGCGTCGAGCGGCATGCCGTACTCCATCTCGCGGAAGCGCACACGGCGCGGTGCGACGAAGACCCGGTCGGAGCGGTCGCGCACCTCGGGGCCGGCGAACTGCGTCGCGGCGATGCGCGCGATGCCGGGCGCGAGCGCCGGCACGGACGACGCTGCCCCGCAGAGCGCGCCCCACGCGCCATTGGCGAGCAGCTCGCGCTCGGCGAGGTGGCGGATGCGGCCGGGGCCGATGCGCGGGGCGTCGGCGGGTCCGCGCGTGCGCGTCATCGTGATGGCGCGGTCGGTGCCGTGGAACCAGTACCACTCCATGTGGTCGGCGCCCGCCGCGCGCTCGCGCCACGCCTCCAGCACCTCCTCGAGCGGCTCGACGCGCTCGACGGCGTGGAGCGTGAACGCGGGCACGCAGCGCAGCGTGACGTCGACGAGCACGCCGAGCGCGCCGAGGCCGAGGCGCACGGCGGGCAGCAGGTCGGCGTGCTCGGTGGCGCTCACGCGCAGCACCTCCCCCGTGCCGGTGACGAGCGTCGCGGCCGCGATCGTGGCGCCGATGGAGCCGAACGCGAGGCCCGTGCCGTGCGTGCCCGTCGAGACGGCGCCCGCGATGGTCTGGCGGTCGATGTCGCCCATCGACTCGAACGCGAGGCCGTGCGGGGCGAGCAAGTCGCCGACGGCATGCAGCGGCGTGCCGGCGGCGAACGTCGCCTCGCGCGTCGCCGCGTCGACGGCGAGGAGGCCCGAGAGGCTCGCGAGGTCGAGCTGGATGCCGGGCGCGACCGCGACGGCCGAGAACGAGTGGCCGGCGCCGATGGGCTTCACGCGCAGCCCGCGCTCGTGCGCCGAGCGCACGATGCCCGCGACCTCCTCGGCGTCGACCGGGGTGAGCACGGCGGTGGGCGTCGAGCGCTGCGACCTGCCCCAGTTGCGCCAGATCATGCCGTGCGCCACGTCACGCGCGCCTCATCGGAACGTGCGGCCCTCGCCGCGGTAGGTCGGGATCGTGTCCACGACGTCGCCGCCGTCGACGACGTGCAGCGCATCCACGTGCTCGGCGACCTCGCCCGCCTTCGCGTGGCGCATCCAGACGCGATCGCCGATGCGCAGGTCGCGCGCCGCGGCGCCCTGCACGGGCGTCTGCACCTCGCCGAAGCCCTCGCGCGCGAGCGTGCGCAGGCCCGTCGGCCACGCGATCGTCGGCTGCCGGTCGGCGCCGACGGGTCCCGAGGCGATCCATCCGCCCGACTGCAGCGTCGCGACGTCGGCCGTCGGGCGGCGCACGACCGGCAACGCGAAGCCGAGGGCGGGCGCGGGCTGGAAGCCGCGGTAGCCGTCGAAGAGGCCGGGCCCGAAGAGGCCGGAGCCGGCGGCGACCTCGGTGACGGCGGGCTCGGCGCTCGTGCGCTCGAGCGAGCCCGTGCCGCCGCCGTTCACGAACTGCAGGTCGGCGACGGCGCGCACGCGGGCGACGGCGTCCGCGCGACGCTCGGCGAGCTCGGCGGCCGACGCGCGCTGCATCGCGCGCACGACCGGGCTGCCCGCATCCCCCACGCCCGCGATCTGCCCCTCGTACGCCATGAGCCCCACGAGGTCGAAGCCGGGCCGGTCGGCGACGACGCGCGCGAGCGCCTCGAGGTCGGCGACGGCGTGCACGGGTGAGCGGCGCGGGCCGATGTGCCCGAGCGGGCCGCGCCACGACGCATCCAGCTCGATCGCGACGCGGATCGTCGCCCGCGCGCTCGGCGCGACGACGGCGTCGACGAGGTCGAGCTGCGCGGGGTCGTCGACCATGATCGTGACGCGCTGCGCGAGCGCCTCGGATGCTCCGAGCGCGGCGAGCGCGGCACGGTCGACGCTCGGGTATCCCACGACGACGTCGTCGCACGTCTCGGCCAGCCACAGCGCCTCGGGCAGCGTGTACGCGAGGATGCCGCGCCAGCCCGGCTGCGCGAGCACGGCGTCGAGCACGGCGCGGCAGCGCACCGACTTCGACGCGACGCGGATCGGCACGCCCGCCGCGCGGCGCACGAGGTCGGCGGCGTTGGCGGCGAGCGCCGGCAGCGACAGGGCGGCGAGGGGCGCGTCGAGCCCCCGCGTCGCCGCATCCATCGACGGCCAGTGCGCGGCGGCGTCGAACGGCGACGCGGAGGCGAGGTCGAGCACCCTCGCACCCTACGCCCGCGCGCCCCTACTCCTGTCGCCAGCGCCCGGTCAACGCCCCGCCGCGCATCCGTGCCCTCCCGATAGGACAGACGAGGACGCCGCTGCCCGGCGACGCCCGCCGAGAGGACGGGGAGACGCATGTCGCCGACGAGCGCGAAGCCGAAGGAGCACCGGTCGCTGGTGCCGGCCCGGATGGACCGGCTGCCGTGGTCGCGGTTCCACTGGATGATCGTCGTCGGCCTCGGGTTCTCATGGATCCTCGACGGCCTCGAGGTGCAGATCGTCGCCGCGAACGGCTACGCGCAGACGCTCGGCATGGATGCGGCCCAGGTGGGCCTCGCGGGCACGTTCTACCTGCTGGGGCAGGTGTTCGGCGCACTGTTCTTCGGCAGGCTCGCCGACCGCCTCGGCCGCAAGAACCTCTTCCTCATCTCGCTCGGCGTCTACCTGCTGGGCTCGGCCATCGCGGGCCTGTCGTTCGCGCCGTGGTTCTTCTACCTGTGGCGCTTCGTCGCCGGCGCCGGCATCGGCGGTGAGTACGCGGCCATCAACTCCGCGATCGACGAGATCATCCCCGCCAAGTACCGCGGTCGCGTGGACATCGCCATCAACGGCACCTACTGGGGTGGCGCGGCGCTCGGCGCCGTCGCATCCTCGGTGTTCCTGAACACCGACCTCTTCGCGCAGGACGTCGGCTGGCGCCTGTCGTTCTTCATCGGCCCCGTGCTGGGTCTCGCGCTCATCTACCTGCGTCGGCACATCCCCGAGAGCCCCCGCTGGCAGATGACGCACGGTCGCGAGCAGGAGGCGGAGCGGGGCGTCGACGACATCGAGGAGCGCATCCGCGCCGAGGGCAAGCAGATCCCCGACGTCGACGAGTCGAAGGCCATCACGGTGCGCGAGATCGGCCGCGTGCCCTTCCTCACGATCGCGAAGGTGCTGTTCCGCGAGTACCCGCGCCGCACGTTCGTCGGCGTGACGATGATGGTGACGCAGTCGTTCCTCTACAACGCGATCTTCTTCACGTACGCGCTCGTGCTCGAGAACTTCTACGACACCCCGCCTGCGACGGCCTCGCAGTACTTCATCGCCTTCGCGGTCGGCAACCTCACCGGTGCGCTCGTGCTCGGTCGGCTCTTCGACACCTGGGGCCGGCGGCGCATGCTGTTCGGCACGTACGTGCTCGCCGGACTCATCCTGCTCGTCTCGGCGTTCCTCTTCCGCGAGGGCGTGCTGGATGCGACGACGCACACGATCTTCTGGTGCGCCTCGTTCTTCTTCGCGTCGGCAGGCGCATCCGCCGCCTACCTCACGGTCTCGGAGATCTTCCCGCTCGAGCTGCGCAGCCAGGTCATCTCGTACGTCTTCTCGATCGGACAGCTGGTCGGCGCTGCTGCCCCGGCCCTCTACGGCGCGCTCATCGGCGACGGCACCGACCGTGACCCGCTCTTCTGGGGCTACGTGCTCGGGTCGTGCGTCATGATCGCGGGCGGCGTGATCTGCGGCATCTTCGGGGTGAGCGCGGCCGGGCGGTCGCTCGAGGACGTCACGTCGCCGCTCTCGCTCGTGCAGGAGGCCGAGGAGGGCGTGACGCCCGACGACGCCGAGCCGGGATCGTCGCGCCGCAGCGACTGACCGGTGCGGAACGCCCCGGGGGACGATCCTGGACGACCTCTGTGCGCGGGCCGAATGCGCTGATAGCGTGCCTATCATGCGCGCCAGCGCGAGCGTCGTCGACGACGCCCATGAGCTCCACGCGGTCGTGCCCACCGAGATGGGCGACCTCAACGCGATCATCCGCGTGCCCGACGGGACGCCCCTCCCCGGCCTCGTGCTCGTCGACGGATCGGGCGACGGCGACCGCAACGCGTGGGGTGGGCGACCGACCTGGCTCGCCGACGCCGGCGCCGTCGTCCTGCGCCACGACAAGCCCGGCTGCGGCGGCTCGCCGGGCGACTGGATGGCGCAGACGCTCGACGACCGCGCCCGCGAGACGCTCGACGCCGTGCGCACGCTGCGCGGTCGGCCTGCCACTGCGGGGCAGCCCGTCGGCCTCTACGGCGTGAGCCAGGGCGGCTGGGTCGCGATGCTCGCCGCCGCGATGGAGCCCGCCGCCATCGACTTCGTCATCGTGCAGTCGACGCCCGCGACGACGCCGGCCGCGCAGGAGCGCGACCGGCTCGAGCGCACCCTGCGTCGCGAGGGCTTCGAGGGGCACCAGCTCGACGACGCGATGGCGTGGGTCGACGAGCGCGCGCGGCTCGTGACGAGCGACGCGCCGATCGCCGACGTCATCGCCGTGCAGCAGACCCATGCGCGCGAGCCCTGGTACGCGCCGACGCTCTACCCGTACGACGATGCGCCATCGCTGCGATTCCTGCGCGGCATCCTCGACTTCGATCCGGCCGACGTGCTGCCGCTCGTGCGGTGCCCGCTGCTCGTGCTGCTCGGCGCTGCCGACCCGATCATCCCCGTGCGCGCGAGCATCGAGGGCTACTCGCGGCTGCTGCCGCCCAACGCCCGCTCGGGCGCGGCGGTGCTGCCGGAAGCCGACCACGGGCTCTTCGTGGCCGAGCCGATCGAGGGCGTCGACCGCCGTTCGCAGCTCGCGCCCGGTTACCTGCCGCTCGTCGCGTCGTTCCTGGCCGAGCAGCGACGCTGAGACGCGGCCCGCGCGGGCAGGATGTGACGCTCAGCGAGCCCTCGAGGGAAGATCGCCCTCGGTGCGCCGCTGAGCGTCACATCCGGCCGGACGCGACGAAGGGCCGGCACCTCGCGGTGCCGGCCCTTCGTCGTCAGGAGCGGATCAGGCCTTCGACTCGGCCTTCTCGTCGGCGGCGTCGGCCGCGACCTTCTGCTCGGCAGCGGTCGCCGGCTCGACGGCCGGGGCAGCCTTCGGCGCCTCGACGGCGTCGGCTGCGGGCTTCGGACGCGAGGCGAACTCCTCGAAGACCTCGCGCGGCGTCTCGCGCATGGCGAGCTGCACGTCGTCGCGGCCCAGGAAGAAGTTGTTCCACCAGCCGCCGAACACGCGCAGCTTGCGCTCCCACATGGGGATGGCCATGCCGTGGTAGCCGCGGTGCGCCATCCAGGCGAGCGGACCGGTGAAGCCGATCTTGCCCTTCTGGAACGCGCCCTGACCGAGGCCGAGGCCCGCGACGGCGCCGAGGTTCGAATGCACGTAGGCACGGGTGCCCTCGCCGCGCAGCGAGCCGACGATGTTCTTCGGCAGCAGCTTGCCCTGGCGCACGGCGTGCTGCGCGTTGGGCACGCAGAAGCCGCCGGGGCCGGGCGTCTTCGAGACGTCGGGCACGGCCGAGACGTCGCCTGCGGTCCACGCGTGGGCCACGACCTCGTCGCCGTCGACGACCTGCAGGTGCGTGTTCGCCGCGACGCGGCCGCGCTCGTCGAGCGGCAGTCCCGTCTTGCGCACCATCGGATTGGCCATGACGCCGGCCGTCCAGATGATGAGGTCCGACTCGAACGTGTCGCCGGTCGAGAGCTCGATGACGCCGTCGACGGCCGACTTCAGCTGCGTGTCGAGGTGCACGTGCGCGTCGCGCGCCTCGAGCTGCGCGATGACCTTCTTCGCCGTCTCGAGGCTGACCTCGGGCATGATGCGGCCCATCGCCTCGATGAGGTGGAAGTGGATGTCGTCCATGACGATCGACGGGTACAGCTCGACGAGGCTCGTCGCGAGCGAGCGCAGCTCGGCGAAGACCTCGATGCCCGCGAAGCCGCCGCCGACGACCGTGACGGTGAGCAGGCGCGTGCGCTCGGCACCCTCGGGCAGCACGGAGGCGCGGGCGAAGTTCGCGATGAGGCGGTCGCGCACGGCGGCAGCCTCCTCGATCGTCTTCATGCCGATCGCGACGTCGGCGACGCCCGGGATCGGGAAGGTGCGCGAGACGGCGCCGGCCGTGAGCACGAGCTCGTCGTACTCGAGCTGGAACTCGTCGCCGTCCTCGGGCGTGACCGTGGCGACCTTGGCCGTGTGGTCGATCGCCGTGACGCGGGCGGTGATGACGGCGGTGCGCTTCAGGTGCTTGCGCAGCGAGACGACGGAGTGGCGGGCCTCGATCGAGCCGGCCGCGACCTCGGGGAGGAACGGCTGGTACGTCATGTACGGCAGCGGGTCGACGACGGTCACCTCGGCCTCGCCACGACCGAGGATCTTCTCGAGGCCGCGTGCGGTGTAGAAGCCGGCGTAGCCACCGCCGACGATGAGGATGCGAGTGGTCACGATGCAGTAGCTCTCTTGCTCGGGAGGGGTTGCGACAGCACTGACGATGCTACTCCTGCTGGCGAGCGGCTCAGGACGCGCCCTCTACCGCATCCGCCTCGCCCGCCGCCGTGGGGCGGCTGCACGTGCAGGTCTCGGGCTGCCAGTCGCTCATCGCGAGGGCGGCGTCGCCGATGGGGTTGACGCCCGGCCCGGCCGCGAGGCTGTGGGCGAGGAGCGCGTGCAGGCACTTGACGCGCGTCGGCATGCCGCCGGCGCTGATGCCGTCGATCTCGGGTACGTCGCCGTGCTCGGCGCGCTCGGCGAGGAACGCCTCGTGCGCCCGCTGGTAGGCGGCTGCGACCTCGGGGTCGGCGAGCCGCTCCTGCAGCTCGACCATGGCGCCCGCGGCCTCGAGGCGCGACATCGCGATGGTCGCGTCGGGATGCGTGAGGTAGTGGAACGTGGGGAACGGGGTGCCGTTCGCCAGTCGCGGCTTCGTGACGACGACGGCGGGCTTGCCGCAGCCGCAGCGCGCGGAGACGCCGATGACGTCGCGCACGGGTCGGCCGAGCTGCTCGGTCATCGCCTGGATGTCGGCGTCGGTGGCGTGCTCGATCACGAGGTGCTCCAAGGAAGGGGGGATGCGCGCGGCTCAGCGCGCGTCGAGCGGCGTGCCCGACGTGAGGTCGTCGGCGCCGGCGTCGGTGAGGCCAGCGAGCACGACCGAGGCGATGCCAGCCTGCACCCAGTCGCCCTGGGACTCGACGAGGTCGGTCGTGAAGGCGGGCGCCTGCTCGACGGACTCGGCGGGGCCGCGGTCGTCGATGACGACGTAGGCGGTCTCGCCCGGGTAGACGTAGAAGAGGCGGTCGCGTGCCTGCGCCTCGATGTACGCGGGGTCGTCCCACTGGGCGACCTGGTCGCCGAGGTCGTCGACCGAGTCCTGCTGGTCGGCGACCTGCTGCTGCAGGTCGGCGATCGTCTGCCGCTGCTCGAGCAGCAGGCCGATCGACGGCGCGAGCGTGAAGGCGCCCACGACGACGAGGCTCGCGACGACGAGCAGCGTCCACGACACGCGCAGGCGGCCGACCTGCGCATCCGACGCACGGCGCGGCTCGGCGCCGCGGCGCTCGGCACGAGCCCTCGCCGTGGAGGCGAGGGCTCGTCCGAGGCCGCGGATGCCGCCGGGCCGGTCGTCCATGGGGCTCAGGCTACGAGCCTCAGCCCTGGAAGCGCGGGAACGCCGCGGCGCCGGCGTAGACGGCGGCCTCGGCGAGGTCCTCCTCGATGCGCAGCAGCTGGTTGTACTTCGCGACGCGGTCGGAGCGCGCGGGGGCGCCCGTCTTGATCTGGCCGACGTTGAGGGCGACCGCGATGTCGGCGATCGTCGTGTCCTCGGTCTCGCCCGAGCGGTGCGACAGCACCGACGCGTAGCGCGCCGCCGTGGCGATGCGCACGGCGTCGAACGTCTCGGTGAGCGTGCCGATCTGGTTGACCTTCACGAGCAGCGCGTTGCCCGCGCCCTTCGCGATGCCCTCCGAGAGGCGCTCGGGGTTCGTGACGAACAGGTCGTCGCCGACGAGCTGCACCTTGTCGCCGAGCAGCTCGGTGATCTGCGCCCAGCCGTCCCAGTCGGACTCGTCGAGCGGGTCCTCGATCGTGATGAGCGGGAACGACGCGACGAGGTCGGCGTAGTACTCGGCCATCTCGGCGCTCGTGCGCGACTGACCCTCGAACTGGTAGGCACCGTTCTCGTAGAACTCGCTCGCGGCGACGTCGAGGCCCAGGGCGATGTCCTTGCCCGGGGTGAAGCCGGCCTTCTCGATCGCGCGCACGAGCAGCTCGAGCGCCGCACGGTTCGTGGGCAGGTCGGGGGCGAAGCCGCCCTCGTCGCCGAGGCCCGTCGACAGGCCCCCCTCGTTGAGGATCTTCTTGAGCGTGTGGTACGTCTCCGTGCCCCAGCGCAGCGCCTCGCGGTACGTGGGCGCGCCGATCGGCAGGATCATGAACTCCTGGATGTCGACGCCGGTGTCGGCGTGCGCGCCACCGTTGATGACGTTCATCATCGGCACGGGCAGCACGTGGCCGTTGGGGCCGCCGAGGTAGCGGAAGAGCGGCAGCGCAGCCGAGTCGGCGGCGGCCTTCGCGACGGCGAGCGAGACGCCGAGGATGGCGTTGGCGCCGAGGCGCGACTTGTTCGCGGTGCCGTCGAGCTCGATGAGCGTCTGGTCGATGATGCGCTGGTCGTCGGCGGCGAGGCCCTCGATCGCGTCGGCGATCTCGCCGTTCACGAACTCCACGGCCTGCTCGACGCCCTTGCCGAGGTAGCGGTCCTTGTCGCCGTCGCGCAGCTCGTAGGCCTCGAAGGCACCGGTGGATGCGCCGGACGGCACGGCGGCGCGGCCGACGGCGCCGTCGGAGAGCAGCACCTCGACCTCGACGGTCGGGTTGCCGCGCGAGTCGAGGATCTCGCGGGCGAGCAGTGCGTCGATGGATGCCACGTGGGACTCCTTGCTTGGGGTGGTGGTGTCTCTCTCGCGGGTCTCGCACCAGCCTGCGCGTGACCCGATGAGAGCCTACGTCGTCGGGTCTGCGGGGCGCACCGGCTGGACGTCGAGCGCGCCCGCGGGGTCGGCGTCGGCACGCAGCGTCAGCACGTGCGTGGCGCCGGATGCGGCGAGCGCGTCGAGCACGCGCGCGACGTTCTTCGTGCGCTTCGCGACGCGCACCGCGCGGCCCGAGGCGACGATGCGGCGCTTCGCCGCGACGAGCTGCGCGGGCGTGACGTCGCGGTCGTGCAGGATGCCCACGACCTCCTCGTCCGCATCCGCCGACAGGTCGACGAGGTCGATGAGGCGCTCGAAGCCGAACGAGATGCCCGCGGCCGGCACGTCGGTGCCGAGGAAGCGGCCCACCATGCCGTCGTAGCGGCCGCCGCCGCCGATCGAGTACGGCACGGCCGGGTGCGCGATCTCCATGATCACGCCCGTGTAGTAGCCCATGCCGCGCACGAGCGACGGGTCGAGCTCGAGGCGCACGCCGAGGTCGGCGGCGTCGACGGCCAGCAGGGTGCGGATGGCCTCGGTCGCCTCGTCGGGCAGGTTCGACCAGTCCCCCGCCGCGACCGCGTCGATCTGCGCCAGCACGGCGGCGCCGTCGATGCCGTGGCCGTCGAGCTCGGTCGCGACGCCGTTGCGGCCGATCTTGTCGAGCTTGTCGATCGTGATGAGCGCGCCGTCGCGTGCACCGTCGGCGACGCCCGCGGCCTCGAGCATCGCGTGCAGGATGCGGCGGTCGTTGACGCGCACGAACGCGTCGGCGAGGCCGAGGCGCTGCAGCGCGTCGCCCGTCGCGGCGACGAGCTCGAGCTCGGCCTGGATGCCGGGCTCGCCGACGATGTCGATGTCGCACTGCACGAACTGGCGGTAGCGGCCGGCCTGCGGGCGCTCGGCGCGCCACACCGGCGCGATCTGGATCGAGCGGAACACCGTGGGCAGCTCGGCGCGGTTCGTCGCGTAGTACCGGGCGAGCGGCACCGTGAGGTCGAAGCGCAGGCCGAGGTCGTTGAGGTCGGCCGGGCTCTCGGCGCCGCGCAGGTCGTCGACCGTGAGGCCGCGGCGCTGGATGCCGAACGCGAGCTTCTCGTTGTCGCCGCCGAGCCCGGCATGCAGACGCTCCGCGAGCTCGACGACGGGCGTCTCGATCTCCTCGAACCCGTGGTCCGAGAACGCGCCCCGGATGACGTCGGCGACGTGCGCACGGCGACGCTGCTCGGCGGGGAGCATGTCGCGCATGCCGCGGGGAGGGTTCACCTGGGATGCCACGTGCTCCATCCTCCCGCATCCCGCATCCGACCCGCGCCGTCTGCGGAGCCGCCGAGACCTTGCAAGGATGGAGGGATGGCCTTCCGCCTCCGCAGACCGCTCCTGCGCGACCACGGCGTCGCGTCGCAGCTGCTGCGGCTCGCGATCGTCGGCATGGTCGTGGCGGCGGAGGCGCGGCGCGTGGGCGTGCTGCTCGACCTGGGCGCCTCGCTCGTCGTGCACTTCTCGTACTTCACGACGCAGGCGAGCGTGCTGTCGGGCGTCGTCGCCATCTGGCTCGTGGCGCAGCCCGCGACGCATCGCCCGGCGTGGTTCGACTGGCTGCGCGCGGCCGTGACGACGTGGGTGCTGCTCGCGGGCGTCACGTACGTGACGGTGCTCGAGCCGGGGTCGTTCCTCAACCCGGCGGAGCCGTTCCAGAGCCTCGTGCAGCATCAGCTCGTGCCGCTCGCGATGGTGCTCGACTGGGCGCTGACGCCCGGTCGCACGCGCACGAGGCGGCGTCGCGCGTGGACGTGGCTCATCTACCCGGCGATCTACGCCGTCGTCGCCGTCATCGTCGCGCAGCAGATCGGCGCGTGGCTCTACCCGTTCCTCAACCCCGTCGCGGCCGACGGCTGGCTCGGCGTCGCCGTGCAGACGACGGGCGTGCTCGGCATCCTCATGGGGCTCGTCGTGCTCGTGGCGCTGCTCGGGCCACCCGGGTCGGGGCCGACGACGCGGCTGCGCACGCGGGATGCGGGCCCCGCCGTGCCGCCCGAGGACCAGGCCGCGCCGGCTCAGCCGGTCGAGGCCGGCGTCCACGCCGGCAGCGGATCCGCGTAGCGGGCCCACGCATGCGGGCCTGCGGCGAGCTCGTCGTCGGTGAGCGCCGCCGCCGCGAGGATCGCGGCGACGCCTGCGTGATCGAGGTCGACGCCGATGATCGCGAGGTCCTGGCCGAGCGCGAGCGGGTCGTCGGGGTCGGTCTCGAGCGCGTGCACCGCGAACGAGCCGGCCGCCTGATCCCACCACCCCGTGCGCCCGGGCCGGGTCGCGAGCGCCACGAAGCCGGCCGAGCGCACGACGACGCCGTGCCGACCGCTGCCGAGCGCCTCGAGCGCGGCGACGAGGCGGGCGGGATGCAGCGGGCGCACGTGCTCGAAGCGCATCGCGGCGACGCGCGGGTCGGTCATGTGCGGGTCGTGGTCGCCGTTCAGCACGCACGTCCACCCCGGATGGTCGTGCACGGCGCGGATGCGCGTGCCGGCGGGCGGGTCGACGACGCCGCGGTCGAGGCGCAGCCGCGCCCTGGGCGCGACGTGCGCGACGAGCGCCATGATCGTGCTGAGCATCGGGGTGTCGATGGGGTGCCAGCCGACGATCGTCGCGATGGTGGCCTGCTCGAGCTGCTCGACGAGCCGCTGGGCGCGGCCGCAGCCGCACGGCGGCCCGCCGTCGAGGCCGAGCAGCCGCACGAGCGTCGGGGCGTCGACGACGCATTCGATCGCGCCGGGCTGGTCGGCGTCGGCGAGCATCCCGACGACGTGCATCGGCTGCACGTCGGTGGGCACGTCGACGACGACGCCTCCCCCGGGCACGAGCGCCTCGGCGATGCCGTCGATCGCGGCGTGCTCGATCGCGAGCGCGGGCACGAGCGGCGTGCTCGTGGCGGCGGCGAGCCTCGTGGCGTGCCGTGCGCGCACGTCGTCGCTCACGCCGAGGACCATGACGGCGACGTCGGGATGCATGCTGGCTCCACCTGCTTTACTGATAACCGTTCTCATCATGACACGGAATCGGAGGCACTCGTGAAGGTGCGCGCATCCCTCAAGTCGCTCGCGAAGCAGCCCGGCGCGCAGGTCGTGCGCCGCCGCGGCACGGTCTTCGTCATCAACAAGCGCAACCCGCGCATGAAGGGCCGCCAGGGCTAGGCGCGAGTCGGGGTGCGCGTGACGCGGCGATCGCCGTCGCGCGTGCCACGATGAGCGCATGATGACGACGACGTCGCGAGGACTCACCGACCGCTCGACGCTCGTCGTCGCGCTGCGCACCACCGTGCTGCTCGCCGGCATCTCGGCCGAGGTCTGGAACCTCGTGACCGTCGCCGGCGAGGGCGAGCGCATCAGCGAGCACCTCGGCTACTTCACGGTGCAGTCGAACCTGCTCGTGCTCGCGGTCGTCGCCTGGATGCTGCTGCGCCCCGAGGGTCGGCCGCGCTGGTTCGACGCCCTGCGCGGCGCCACGACGGCGTACATCGTGCTCACGGGCCTCGTGTGGGCCGTGCTGCTCGCGTCGCCCGAGGAGGCGCTGGGCTTCACCGTCGAGTACCCGAGCTTCGTGCAGCACCGGCTCATCCCGGTGCTCATGGCGCTCGACTGGCTGCTCGTGCCGACGCAGCGGCCGCTGCGCGTGGGCCGCTGCATCCCCGCGTGGATGGCGTACCCGATCGCGTACCTCGCGCTGTCGTGGGTGCGCGGCGGGCTGCTCGACGGATGGATCCCCTACCCGTTCCTCGACCCGGCCGTGCACGGCGGCATCGGCGAGCTGGTCGTGCCGACCGGGCAGGTGCTGCTCGCGTTCGTCGTGGGCATCGCGCTCGTCGCGATCGTCGGGCGGGCGCGCTGGCGGCCGCGCGAGGGTCTCGAGCGGCCGGTGCCGCGCATCGGGGTCGGGGCGTCGGCCTCGGACTGACGCGACCGATCCCCGATCGGTGCAGGACACCTGGAATCGGGTCGCCTTGCGTTGTCCACAAGAGCCCGATCCTTCGAACATATCTTCGATTCGATGGTATACTGGAGGCATCGGAAGGCGGTGTCGGGATGCGCGATCAGGGGCAGGTCGAGACGGGAGTCGTCGACGCGCTGATCGCCCTCGAAGCCTCCTTCGCGTCGCTGCCCGACGCCGAGCTGCTCGTCGCGATCGATGAGCTCGCTGCTCGCCGCCGCGCCATCGACGCCGCGATCGTGCGCGCTGCCGCGGAGGCCGCCGCGAGATCGGACCACCGGCCGGCCGACGAGTCCCTCGTGCGCTGCGCGGGCTACGGCTCCGTCGAGCGGATGCTGCAGGCGAAGATCGGCGTGCGCTGGTCGGAGGCGAAGCAGCTGCGTGCCGTGGCGTCGGCGACGAGCGAGATGGTCGCGATCTCCGGCGGCACGATCCCCATCCGGTACCCCGAGGTCGCGGCAGCGCTGGCACAGGGGTGGCTGTCGGTGCCGCAGGCGCACGCGATCACGTCGGGCCTCGACAAGCACCACGGTCGCGCGTCGGCGGAGGACGTCGAGGATGCGGAGCGCCTCCTCGTGTCCGTCGGCTGCGGCACGCACGTCGACGATGTCGAGCCGGCCGTCCCCGAGACGCTGACCGTGTTGGCGAAGCGGTGCCTCGACCACATCGACCCCGACGGCGACGAGCCCCGGTACGAGCAGCAGCTCGCCGACCGCTACCTCGCCTTCACCAGGTCGAGTCGTGGCGGGTACGACATTCGCGGGCACTGCACCGACGACCAGCAGGAGGTCATCGCGGCGTGCTTCGACGCGGAGGTCAAGCCGCGCCGAGTCGTGTTCGAGGACGCGTGCGGCGCGACCGACGAGCCCGTGCTCGATGCGGACGGCAACCCGATCGAGCAGCCCATCGACGACCGCACGATGGAGCAGCGGCGGCTCGACGCGTTCGTCGCGATCGTGAACCGGCACGCGGAGGCGTCCGCGCCGCGGATCTGCGGCGAGGCGCCCACGCTCACGATCACCGTCGCCGCCGACGTCCTCGCCGGGCAGCCCGCGACGACGCTCGAGGACCTCCCGACCCTGTCCCGCACCGGCGAGACGGTGCCGGTCTCGATCGCCGCCCGATACCTCTGCGACTCCTTCGTGCAGATCCTCGTGCAGGACGACGCCGGTCAGCCGCTGCGGATGGGCCGCAAGCGGCGCCTGTTCTCCAAGTCCCAACGCCGCGCGATCGTCGCTCGCGACCGCCACTGCCGAGCCCCCGGCTGCACCGCGCCGCCGGGATGGTGCGAGACGCACCACGTCACACCGTGGTCGTACGGCGGCGACACCGACGTCGACAACGGCATCCTGCTCTGCCAGCACCACCACACCGAGCTCCACCGCGGTGCCCTCACGATCACGCGCGCACCGCAGCCGACGATCACCGAGCCCGCCGACCACCCCACCGACCCGTCGACACCGCCGACCACACGTGGCCGCCGACCACGCACCCGGCCCCGACGCTGGCGCGTCACCTCTGCCTACCCCAGGCGGCACCGCACCCGCACACCCCTGCGCAGGTGATCGCGGCCCGCAACCCGCGAGCCGCCGACTCAGTCGTCGGGCGTCGAGAGGTCGCGGCGCTCGGGCAGGTCGTGCTCGGGGCGCGCGGCACGGCGCATCTCGTCGGCGCGGAGGCGCGCGTCGGTGCGCAGGCGCGACCAGTACGGCAGGGCGCGCAGCTCGGGATCGACCAGCCCGACCGCCCACGGCGCGCAGACGAGCGCGACGACGGCGGCGACGGCCGTCGCGACGAGCATGACGAGCAGCGGCTGCGACGCGAACGCGAGCACGACGATGGCGCCGCCGAAGGCGACGAGGATCCAGGCCAGCCCGATGCCGTTGCGCGACAGCCGCGTGCGGCCGAGCAGCAGCAGGCCGCCGAGCGCGACGCCGCCGACGACGGCGAGCAGCACCTCCAGCCACGGCATCCGCGCCTCCCCCGTTCGGTCCACCGACCCTAGCGAGCGCGCCCGGGCGCCGTCAGCGCGAGCCAGCCGCCGCGAGCAGCACGAGGGCGAGGCCGACGAGATGGCACACCATCGGCCACCACGAGTGCAGCCACCGCGCGACGCGCGTCTCGGGCAGCCCCGCCAGGTCGACGCCCGAGAGGTTCCTGCCGACGAAGATCGGTCGCACCTGCATGAGCCGCCCCGCGCGCTCGCGCTGCTCGAGGTCGGGCGATGCCGCCGCTGCGGCGATGCCCCGGCGATACCACCACACGGTGCCGAACGTCAGACCCACCCAGGTCGCGATCCACAGGAGCGCGGGCGCGGCCAGCAACGTCGCCGGCGGCGTGTGGATCGATCCCGCGAGCACCGAGGCGACGATGAGCACCGCCACGAGCACGAGCAGGCCGCACGTCGCGATCCACACGACGAACGCCGCGTGCGCGCGCATCGTGAGCGCTCGCGCTCGCTCGGGCGTCATGCCTCGGCGGTGCGCGCGGCGCGCTCCTGCGCCCGCAGCGCCGCGTCGCGGTCACGCACCGCGAGGCGCAGCGCACGCTCGGCGTCGAGGCCGTGGGCGCCCGCCTGCTCGACGATCGCGAGCAGCGCGGCGCCGAGCTCGGCCTCGGTCGCCGGCGCGGCAGTCGAAGCCTCGGGCGGCGTCACGAGCCCGCCCTTGCGCGCCCGCTGCAGCGTCTTCTGCGCGAGCGCCAGCGCGGGCAGACCCGGCGGGATGCCGTCGAGCGCGCTCTCGCGCTGCGACTTCTCGGCCTTCTTCAGCGCATCCCACGACGCCACGACGTCGTCGACCCCCGACACCTGCGCGTCGCCGAAGACGTGCGGATGCCGCGAGCGCATCTTCTCGGCCGTGTCGCGCGCGACGTCGGCGACGTCGAAGCCCTCGTCGACCGCGGCGATGTCGGCGTGGAAGAGCACCTGGTAGAGCACGTCGCCGAGCTCCTCGCGGATGCCCGCGACGTCGCCCGACTCGATGGCGTCGACGAGCTCGTAGGCCTCCTCGACGAGGTACGTCACGAGGCTCTCGTGGGTCTGCTCCGCATCCCACGGGCAGCCGCCCGGCCTGCGCAGCCGCGCGACGACGTCGACGAGCTCGCCGAACGCCTCCGCCGCACCGGGCACGGCATCCGTCGTCGCGTCGTCGGTCACGTCAGCGCTCCTCGGCCTCGATGGGGTGCCCGTCGGCGTCCAGCCGCACGGGCGCGTCTGCCTTCGGCGGCGGGAAGAGCGCCGTGAGCAGCTGCGACACCCAGTCGATGAGCTCGGCGTCGGGCAGCGGCTGCGCCTGCGTGCCCGCGAGCCGTCCGCCGCCGGCGGTGGGCACGGGCACGAGCAGCGAGTGCGCGGAGGCGTTCCACTTGGCCGTCGGGTACATGCGGCGCAGGCGCAGCTGCAGCGACTCGGGCAGGTCGGCGGGGCCGACGCGCAGGTTCGGGCCCACGGTGATGACCTCCGAGAGCCTCGCCTGCATCGCCTGGCGGCGCAGGCGCGCCATCGCGAGCAGGGTCGTGACCTGCTGCGGCGGCGGGCCGTAGCGGTCCTGCAGCTCGTCGGCGACCGTGTCGATCGCGGTGTCCGACGCCGACGATGCCGCGGCCGAGAGCTTCTGGTACGCCTCGAGGCGCAGGCGCTCGGCGTCGAGGTACGACTCGGGGATCACGGCGTCGACGGGCAGCTCGAGGCGCAGCTCGCGCGGCGCGTCCTCGGCGTCGCCGCGGAACGTCGACACCGCCTCGCCCACCATCCGCAGGTACAGGTCGAAGCCGACGCCCGCGATGTGGCCCGACTGCTCGCCGCCGAGCAGGTTGCCGGCGCCGCGGATCTCGAGGTCCTTCATCGCGACCTGCATGCCGGCGCCGAGCTCGTTGTGCACCGCGATGGTCTCGAGGCGGTCGTGCGCCGTCTCCGACAGCGGCGTCTCGGCGTCGTAGAGGAAGTACGCGTACGCGCGCTCGCGGCCACGGCCGACGCGGCCGCGCAGCTGGTGCAGCTGGCTGAGGCCGTAGCGCTCGGCGCGGTCGACGATGAGCGTGTTCGCGTTGGGGATGTCGAGGCCCGTCTCGACGATCGTCGTCGACACGAGCACGTCGAAGCGACGCTCCCAGAAGTCGACGATGACCTGCTCGAGCTGGTGCTCGTTCATCTTGCCGTGCGCGATGGCGATGCGCGCCTCGGGCACGAGCTCCGAGATGCGCGCCGCCGTGCGGGCGATCGACGAGACGCGGTTGTGCACGAAGAACACCTGGCCCTCGCGCAGCAGCTCGCGGCGGATGGCGGCCGCGACCTGCTGGTCGGAGTGCGCACCGACGAACGTGAGGATGGGGTGCCTGGCCTCGGGCGCCGTCGCGAGCGTCGACATCTCGCGGATGCCCGTGACCGCCATCTCGAGCGTGCGCGGGATGGGCGTCGCCGACATCGACAGCACGTCGACGTTCGTCTTCATCTGCTTGAGCAGATCCTTGTGCTCGACGCCGAAGCGCTGCTCCTCGTCGATGATGACGAGGCCGAGGTCCTTGAACCTCACGGCGTCCGTGAGGATGCGGTGCGTGCCGACGACCATGTCGACGGTGCCGTCGATGACCCCCTGGATCGTGGCCTTCGCCTCGGCGTTCGTCTGGAAGCGGCTCAGCGCCGCGACCTGCACGGGGAAGCCGGCGAAGCGCGCCGTGAACGTCTCGTGGTGCTGGCGCACGAGCAGCGTCGTCGGCACGAGCATCGCGACCTGCTTGCCGTCCTGGATGGCCTTGAACGCCGCGCGCACGGCGACCTCGGTCTTGCCGAAGCCGACGTCGCCCGACAGCAGGCGGTCCATGGGCACCTCGCGCTCCATGTCGCGCTTGACCTCGTCGATCGTCGTCAGCTGATCGGGGGTCTCGGCGTACGGGAACGCATCCTCGAGCTCGTGCTGCCACGGGGTGTCGGGGCCGAACGCGTGGCCCTTCGACGCCATGCGCGCCGCGTAGAGCTTCACGAGCTCGACGGCGATGTCGCGCACGGCCTTTCGCGCCTTCGACTTCGCGGCCTGCCACTCGCTGCCGCCCATGCGCGACAGCTGCGGGCTCTCGCCGCCGACGTAGCGCGACAGCTGGTCGAGCTGGTCGGTGGGGATCGACAGGCGGTCGCCGGGCTGGCCGCGCTTCGACGCCGCGTACTCGAGCACGAGGTACTCGCGCACCGTCTGCGTGGGGTTGCGGCCGCCGGAGGAGACGGTGCGCTGCGTGAGCTCGATGAAGCGGCCGATGCCGTGCGTCTCGTGCACGACGAGGTCGCCGGGCTTCAGCTGCAGCGGGTCGACGACGGTGCCGCGGCGTGTCGCGAGGCGGCGCGGGGCGCGGGAGTCGACGCCGACGGCGCGGCCGAAGAGCTCGGCCTCGCTCACGAGCGCGATGCGTGCGTCGGCGACGCGGAAGCCGTGCTCGACGTTCGCCTTCGCCACGTGCACGACGCCGGCCTCGAGGTCGGCGGGCAGCTCGTCGGCCTGGCGGGCGGCGACGCCGCGCTCGGCGAGCACGGATGCGGCGCGCTCGCCCGTGCCGTGGCCGGCGGCGGTCACGACGACGCGCCAGCCGTCGCGTGCGAGCGCGACGACGGCGTCGACCGCGGCGTCCGCGCCCTGGCCGATGGGGTTCGGGATGCTCGCGATGAGCTCGGCGCCGTCGTCGGTGAGGTCGGTGCCGAACGCCGAGAGCGCGTACCAGGGGCCGTCGGCGGCGTCGCGCAGGTCGCCGAGCTCGAGGAAGCCGCCGGCTGCGAGGTCGACGGGCACCTGCGCGCCCGCCGCGGCCGCCGACCACGCGGCCTCGAGGAACTCCCGGTTCGTGTCGTCGAGGATCGCGACGCGGTCGCGCACGCGCTCGGGGCCGATCACGGCGACCGCGACGTCGGGCAGGTGGTGCGTGAGCGGCACGAGCTGCGGCAGCAGCAGCGGCGCGAGCGACTCCATGCCCTCGACGACGATGCCGTTCGCGATCTTCTCGAGCATGCCCTCCATCGCGGGCAGCTCGCGCTGCAGCCGCTCGGCGCGGGCGCGCACGTCGTCGGTGAGCAGCAGCTCACGCGCGGGCGGCAGCTCGATGAGCGGCACGACCTCGGGATCGGAGCGCTGGTCGGCGACGCGGAACCACCGCAGCTGCTCGACCTCGTCGCCGAACAGGTCGACGCGGATCGGGTGCTCCTCGGCGGGGCTGAAGACGTCGAGGATGCCGCCGCGCACGGCGAACTCGCCGCGCCGCGTCACCATGTCGACGCGCTGGTAGGCGTGGGCGACGAGGGCACGCGTGAGGTCGGCGAGGTCGACGCCGCGCTGCCCCGACTCGAGCACGATCGCCTGCGTGTCGGCGAGGCCGAGGGGCGTCGGCTGCAGCGCCGCACGGGCGGAGGCCACGACGATGGCGGGCGTGCCCGCCGGCCGCGTGCGCACGTCGTGCAGCGCCCGCCACCGCTGGCCGACCGTCTCGGGGCTCGGGCTCAGCCGCTCGTGCGGCAACGTCTCCCACGCGGGGAAGCCCACGACCGTCGCGCCAGGCACCCACGCGCCGAGCTCGGCGACGAGCGCATCCGCCTCGCGCTTCGTCGACGTGACGACGAGCAGCGGACGATCGGTGGATGCGATCGCGGCGAGCAGCGGCGAGCGCATGCCCTCCGCGACCGTGAACGCACCACCGACCGCGATGCGGCGACGAGCGTCGGCGAGCGCCGTCTCCTCGAGGACGGCGAGCAGTGGCGCGAGGCTCACTGCTGCCAGACCACCGCGCCCGCAGCGTCCGTGATCGTGAAGCCCAGCTGCAGCGTCGACGGGTCGACCGGCAGGCCGGCCGCGACGTAGATGCCCGCACCGTCGGCGGGCGTGCCCTCGACGACGGCCATGTCGATGACCTGGCCGTTGAACGACATCTGCGCTGCGGCACCCTGCGGGCCGAAGAACGCGACGTACGGCTCGACGGCCGGGTCGCCCATGACGCAGATCGTGCCGCTCGAGCCGAGGCACACGCCGAGCGGCTGCGACTCGCCCGCGCGCTCGAGGATGACGTCGGTCGTGCCGGTCGTCTCGCTGACGTCCCACCACACGCGCACGTCGTCGCCGATCGTGGCACCGAGGTCGTAGCCGTTGGGCCCCGTGGGTCCGTCGTTCGTGTCGCCGCCCACGCAGCCGGCGAGCCCGACGACGAGCGCCGCTGCGGCAGCGGACGCGGCGATGCCGCGCACCGCACGCTGTCGAAGACGCATCCGATCCCCTCCCGGTCGACGCTCCATGCTAGTCGCGGCCGCGATGCACCGACGACGAGTCGCCGCTACGGCGAGTGCAGGGCCTGCTGCGCCGGCACGAGCCCGTCGCGCAGCACGTGCTCGACGGCGTCGGCGGCGGCGTCGACCATGAACGGCAGCTCCTGCTGCTCGGTGCCGCTGAAGCGCTTGAGCACGAAGTCGGCAGGATCCTGCCTGCCGGGCGGGCGGCCGATGCCGACGCGCACCCGGATGAAGTCGGCGCCGCGGGCGGCGATGACGTCCTTGAGGCCGTTGTGGCCACCGGCGCCGCCGCCGCGCTTGAGGCGCACGGTGCCGAGCGGCAGGTCGAGCTCGTCATGCACGACGATGACCTGCTCGATGGGCACCGAGTAGTAGTCCATGAGCGATGCGACAGGTCCGCCGGATCGGTTCATGTAGGTCTCGGGGAAGGCGAAGACGACCTTCGGGCCTCCCACGATGCGGCGCTCGCCCACGCTCGCGACCGCCTTGCGGTGCCGCGAACGCGTGACGCCGGCTCGCGAGCACAGCTCGTCGAGCACGTCGACGCCCACGTTGTGGCGCGTGCGCTGGTAGTCGGGCCCGGGGTTCCCGAGCCCGACCACCAGCCACGCGTCAGCCATGCGCGTCGTGCGAGACGAGTGCTACTCGGCGTCCGTCGACTCGGCGGCCTCGTCGGCAGCCTCGGCCGTCTCGCCCTCGGCGGGCGCCTCGGCGGCGTCCTCGTCCTCGAGCACGGGGGCCGGCGGCACCGTGACGCCCACGACGAGCGTCTCGGGGTCGGTGACGAGCTCGGCGCCCTTGGGCAGCGCGACGTCGGAGGCGTGGATCTGCGCGCCCTCCTCGAGGCCCTCGACGGAGACGACGACGTTCTCGGGGATGTGCAGCGCCTCGACCTCGAGCAGCAGCGTCGTGTTCTCGAGGTTGTGGATCGTGCCGGGAGCCGACTCGCCCTCGACGTGCACGGGCACGTCGACCTGGACCTTCTCGCCGCGGCGCACGACGATGAGGTCGAGGTGCTCGAGCGCGGGGATGCCCTGGAGCACGGGGTTGCGCTGGATGTCCTTCACGAGCGCCAGCTGCGACTCGCCCTCGATCTGGAGGTCGAGCACGGCGTTGGCCTTGCGCACGAGGAGGAAGACGGCGTGGCCGTCGAGCGCCAGGTGGCGCGGCTCGGTGCCGTGGCCGTAGAGGACCGCGGGGATCTTGCCTGCGGCGCGGAGGCGGCGGGCCGCACCCTTGCCGAACTGCGTGCGGATCTCGGTGGCGAGCGTGTTGTCGTCGCTGCTCATGGTGATGCTCCCTGTCTTCGACCCGATGGGCCGGGTGGTCGTCGGTCCTCGACTCGCACGCGGGAGGCAGCCTGTGGCTCGCCACCGCGTCGATCACGGGCGCGCCGGGCGCCCCTCGCCGAGGTCTCGACCGACGATGCTACCAGCGACGACGTGCCGGGCGTGTCGCGGGTCGGATGCGGCAGCCGCGCTCAGCCCGCGAAGGTCTGCTCGATCGAGCGCGCGGGGCGGCCGAGCACGCGCTCGACGTCGGGCGAGACCTCGCCGAGCGAGCCGTCGGCGATGGCCGTGTACGTCGTGACCCACGCGTCGAGCTGCCAGTCCTCGGCGCCCCACGCGTCGCGGCGCCACGCGTACGCATCCTCGACGGTCTCGTCCTCGTAGCGCAGGGTGCGCCCGGTCGCGACGCCGCCGCGCGCGATGGCGTCGGCGATCGTCGGCGCCTCGGGGCCCGTGAGCGTGTACGTCTCCCCTGCGTGCGGCGCGGGGTCGCGCAGCACGGCGGCGGCGACGTCGGCGATGTCCTGCCGCGAGACGGCGGCGATGCGCCCGTCGCCCGCGGGGCCGCGCACGAGACCGTCGGCGTCGGCGAACCGCACGAGCGACTCCTGGTAGAGCCCGTCGCGCAGGAACGTCCACCGCATCCCCGATGCGCGCAGCGCCTGCTCGGCGTCGTGGTGGTCGCGGCCGAGCGTGAACGTGGCGTCGGGCGCCGCGCTCTGGAACGACGTGTAGACGACGTGCCCGACGCCCGCCGCGGCGGCGGCGGCGATCACCGTGGCGTGGTCGAGGCGACGCGTGCGCGACTCGGATGCCGACACGAGCAGCAGCGTCTCGACGCCCGCGAACGCCGCGCGGCACTCGTCGGCGTCGGCGTAGGCGGCGACGCGCACCTCGAAGCCCTCGGGCGCGCGGGCCGCGTCGCGCACGACGACGATGGGAGCGAGGTCGGCGAGCTGCTCGAGCACGAGGCCGCCGAGCGTGCCGGTGACGCCCGTCAGTGCGAGGACGCCGCGCTCGTGCGCCGCGGAGGGGGAGGTCATGCGCTCATCCTCTACCCCACGAGCCCGCCGACGGCGTAGATCGCGAGCGACAGGCCGAAGCCGAGCACGGCCATGAGGCCCTGCAGCAGCGTCCACGTCGACAGCGTCTGCTTCATGTCCATGCCGAAGAAGCGGCTCACGAGCCAGAATCCGGAGTCGTTGACGTGGCTGAAGCCGACGGATCCGGCCGCGGTCGCGAGCACGATCGCCGCGATCTGCACAGGCGTGTAGTCGCCCGCGGCCACGACGCCCGTCATGAGCGACGCCGCCGTCGTGAGGGCGACGGTCGCCGAGCCCTGCGCGATGCGCACGATGAGCGACACGAGGAACGCGGCGACGATCGCCGGCAGCCCGATGGCGCCCATCGACTCGGCCACGGCGTCGCCGATGCCGGTCGCGCGCAGCACGCCGCCGAACATGCCACCGGCGCCCGTCACGAGCACGACGGAGCAGATGGGGCCGAGCGCCGAGTCGGCGAGCCGCTCGACGAGCGATCCGGGCTTGCCCATGCCCCAGCCGAGCACGCCCATCGAGACGAACACGGTGATGAGCAGCGCGATGGGCGTCTCACCGAGCGAGCGCAGCACCGCGACGAGCGGCTGCGCGAGGAACGCATCCGGGTCGGGCTGGAACGACGCGGCCATGTTGAGGCCCGTGTTCAGCAGGATCAGCACGAGCGGCAGCAGCAGCAGGCCCACGATGCGGCCGACCGACGGCGACGAGCGGAACGCGTCGGCATCGTCGTCGCCCGCCGTCGCGTCGAGGATCGTCGGCACCGGGATGTCGAAGCGGTTGCCGATGCGCGAGCCCACGACGACGCCCGCGACGTACCAGATGGGCAGCGCGACGACGAGGCCGAGGATGAGCACGAGGCCCACGTCGGCGCCGTAGATCGCCGAGGCCGACACGGGGCCGGGGTGCGGCGGCACGAAGATGTGCATCGCCGAGAAGGCGATGGCGGCGGGGAACGCGATCGACAGGAACGATCCGCCGACGCGGCGCGCGACGGCGTAGATGATCGGCATCATCACGACGAGGCCCGCGTCGAAGAAGATCGGGAAGCCCATGAGCAGGCTCGCGACCGAGAGGGCGAGTCCGGCCCGGTGCTCGCCGAACCGGGCGATCATCGCATCCGACAGCACCTTCGCGCCGCCCGACGCCTCGATCATGCGCCCGAGCATCGCGCCGAGCGCGACGAGCAGCATGACGGTGCCGAGCGTCGAGTTGAACCCGAATCCGAGCGCCTCGACGAGCCGCTCGAACGGGATGCCGGCGGCGATCGCCGTGAGGATGCTCGTGAGCATGAGCGCGAGGAACGCGTGCACCTTGAGCGCCATGATGAGCACGAGCAGCAGGGCGACGGAGGCTGCGGCGAGCAGCAGCAGCCCTCCCGTGCCCAGGTCCCATGCGAGTACGAGGTCGGTCATGTGCTGCTCGTTCCGTGTCGTGTCGTGCGTGGATGCCCGCGCGGGGCGCGGCGTCAGTCGCTGCGAGCGCGGCGCTGCAGCAGACGCTGCAGGTCGTCGACGATCTGCTCGGGCGTGCGCTCGATGTCGACGCGCACGCCGCCCTCCCAGTCCGCCAGCGGCTCGAGCGTCTCGAGCTGGCTGTCGAGCAGCGTCGTCGGCATGTACTCGTGGTCGCGGCCTGCGAGGCGCTCGGCGAGGAGGTCGCGGTCGCCGACCAGGTGGACGAAGAGCAGGTCGGGCACGCTCGAGCGCAGCAGCTCGCGGTACCAGCGCTTGAGCGCCGAGCACGCGACGATGACGATGCGGCCGGCGGCGCGCTCCTCGGCGATGCGCTCGCCGATCGTCTTGAGCCAGGGCACCCGATCCTCGTCGGTGAGCGGCGTGCCGCCCGCCATCTTCTGCTTGTTGGCGGGCGGGTGCAGGTCGTCGCCGTCGAGGAACGTCACGTTCAGGCGGGCCGCGAGCGCGGCGCCGATCGTCGACTTGCCGGTGCCCTGCGCACCCATCACGATCATGGGCGGGTAGGTGACGGGCATGTCAGCCTCTCGGGTCGTCGTCGGCAGCGGTGTCGGCGGCGGCGAAGCGCAGCAGCACCTTCGAGGATGCCGAGGCGTCGCGGGCGACGTCGAGGGCCTCGACGGCGGCTGCCGCATCGAGTACGTGCGTGATGACGGGGGCGACGGCGAGCGAGCCGTCGGCGAGGGCGGCCACGACGTCGTCGATCTCGTCGACGAAGCGGAACGAGCCCACCAGCCGCAGCTCGCGCGTGATGGCGGTCGCGATCGGCACGGCGACCTCGCCGGAGCGCTGCAGACCCAGCATGACGACGGTGCCGCCGCGGCGGGCGGCGCGGATGGCGGAGTGCAGCCCCGGCAGCGTGCCCGACGACTCGATGACGACGTCGGCCTCGACGGCCGCGAGCGCCTCGGCGTCGCGCGCGTCGATCGTGCGGTCGGCGCCGACCTCGCGGGCGATGCGCATCGGCAGCTCGTGCAGGTCGCTCGCGACGACCTCGGCGGCACCGTGGTGCCGCAGCACCGCGACCGCGAGCGCGCCGATGGGGCCGGAGCCGATCACGAGGGCGCGGAGGCCCTGCACGTCGCCCGCCTGCCCCACGCCGTGCCAGGCGACCGCGGCGGGCTCGGCGAGCGCCGCCGTGCGCAGGTCGAGGCCCACGGGCAGCGGGCGCAGCATCCGCGTGGGCAGCGCGACGTGCGTCGCGAACGCGCCGTCCTGGTGCGGCAGTCGCGCCGCCGACCCCAGGTACGAGTCGGGCGTCGCGGGGTGCACCGTCACGGGCGTGCCGACCGCCGGCCCCGAGCCATCCGCCGCCGCGACGGCGACGACGCCCGAGACCTCGTGGCCCAGCACCATGGGCTCGCGCAGGATCGACTCCCCCGCCGCCCCGTGCTGCCAGTAGTGCAGGTCGGAGCCGCAGATGCCCCCGTACGCGACGGCGACGACCGCCTCGTCGGCGGCCGGCGTCGGCTCGGGCACCTCCTCGACGCGGACGTCGGATGCGGCGTGGGCGACGACGGCGATGCTGGCCATGGCTCCTCGGATGCTCGGTGCGGGTGGGGTCAGTGGAGCTGCGTGGTGAGCGAGACGTCGCCCACGCGGATGTCGACGCGATCGCCGGGCTGCGCGGGCGCGTTCGAGAACGGCGCGCCCGTCATGATGACGTCGCCGGGGCCGAGCGGCAGCCAGTGCGACACGTACGCGACGCACTCGGCGAGCGACACGGGCAGCGCGCCGCTCGTCGTGTCGACGACGTCGACGCCGCCGACCGTCATGCGGATCGGCACGTCGCCGATCGGACCCGTCTCGATCCACGGTCCGAGCGGCGTCGCGCCGATGCCGCCCTTCGCCTCGAAGTTGCGCTGGTCGACGAGCGAGCGGTCGGGATACGACACGTCGTTCACGGCCGTGTAGCCGAGGATGCCCGCCATCGCCTCGTCGACGCTCGCCTGGAAGAGGTCGCTGCCGACGACGAGCGCGAGCTCGGCCTCGACGACGAGGCGCCCGGCGTCGCGGCGCGCGTCGACGGGCACGCCGCTCGCGACGACGGTGCGGGGCGACTTCAGCCAGCCCTGCACGGGCAGCGGGTGGTCGTTCTGCGTGCGGTTCTGCGCGATGCCCACGATGGCGAGCGGCGCGCACGGTGCGAGCAGCTCGGGCCCGTCCGCCGCGACGCCGGCGAGCGCCTCGCCGAGCGGGGCGGGGTCGGCGCCGGCGGCGAACGCCGCGTAGGGATCGGCGATCGGTCGCCACGGCGCATCCGGCCCCTCCGCCCCGATCCAGGTGGCGACGCCGTCGACGAGCGTGCGTGCGATGCGCATCACACCACCGCCGTCATGCCGCCGTCGACGTGCAGCGTCTGCCCGTTGACGAACGCGGAGGCGTCGGAGGCGAGGAACACCGCGGCGCCCACGAGGTCGCGCACGTCGCCCCACCGACCGGCGGGCGTGCGGCCGCGCACCCACGACGAGAACTGCTCGTCGGCGACGAGCGGCGCCGTGAGCTCGGTCGCGAAGTAGCCCGGCGCGATGGCGTTGGCCGTGATGCCGTGCGGTGCGAGGTCGGCGCACAGGCCCTTCGTGAGCATGACGATGGCCCCCTTCGTCGCCGAGTACGGCGCGATCGACGGGCGCGCGAGCTGCGACTGCACCGAGCCGATCGACACGATGCGGCCCGAGCCGCGCGCGATCATGCCGCGCGCGACGCGGCGCGAGAGCAGGAAGGCGCTCGTGAGGTTCGTCGCCAGCAGGGCGTGCCAGTCGTCGTCGGTGAAGTCGGCGATGGGGTTCCGCCGCTGGATGCCGGCGTTGTTCACGAGCACGTCGGGCGTGCCGAGCTCGGCCTCGAGCGCGCCGATGCCCGCATCCACCGCCGCGGCATCCGTGACGTCGAACGTCGACACGTGCGTCGGCGAGCCGGTCGCCGCGGCGATCTCGGCGGCGGCGCGCTCGGCCTTCGCCCGGTCGCGGCCGTGCACGACGACCGTGGCGCCCGCGCCGGCGAGCCCCTCGGCGAGCGCGCGGCCGATGCCCTGGCTCGACCCCGTGACGAGCGCGACGCGCCCCGTGAGGTCGAACGCGGCGAGCCCTGCGGGTCGATCGTGGTCTGCGGTCATGCGCGTGCCTCCGTGATGATGACGCCCGTGTGCTCCTCGCTGGTCGAGATGCGCACGGCATCCTCGATGCGGAGCAGGTCCCTGCCTCGAGTCTCGGGCACGAGGAAGGTCGCCGCGGTCGTGATGGCCGCGATCGTCGCGACGTACAGCGCCATGACCTGCCACGTGCCGTCGGTGAGGGTGAGCAGCCACACGCCCAGCACGCCCGCGAGGCCACCGGCGAGCACGGCCGAGATCTCGCGCGCCATCGCGACGCCGAGGTAGCGGTGCCGATTGCCGAAGAGCTCGGGCAGCATGGCGCACTGCGGGCCGAGCATCGAGTTGACGGCCACGCCGATGCCGATCGCGATGACCGCGATCGCGAGCCAGCCGATGCCGAGCGACAGGGCGTACCAGGCCGGGAACGCGTAGAGCAGCATGAAGACGGCGCCGAAGCGGTACACCGCCTTGCGGCCGAAGCGGTCGGAGAGGTGGCCCGTGAGCGGCACCGAGAAGATGCCGATGAGCGAGCCGACCGTGACGCCCCACGTCGCGACGCCGCGGTCGATGGGGCTCGCGAGGAACGCGCCGGCGCCCGCGGTCGCGACGAACGCGAGCGTGACGTTCTGGAAGATGTACGAGCCGCCGTTCTCGGCCATGCGCAGGCCGATGCCCGTGATGACGCCGGGCAGGCCGCGCGTGAAGATCTCGCGCAGCGGACGCTCGGCGATCTGGTCGTGCTGCTCGAGCTCGACGAACGTCGGCGTCTCGCGCAGTCGCAGGCGGATGAAGAGCGCGACGAGGATGAGCACGAACGAGCCGAGGAACGGCACGCGCCAGCCCCACGACAGCAGCTGCTCCTCGGGCAGCAGCGCGATGCCCGAGAAGACGAGCGCCGCGAGCAGCGTGCCCGCCTGGATGCCGACGAAGGGCAGCGCCGAGAAGAAGCCGCGGCGCGCGACGGGCGCGTACTCGGCCATGAGCACCGTGGCGCCCGCCTGCTCGGCGCCGGCGCCGAAGCCCTGCAGGATGCGCATGAGCACGAGCAGCATCGGTGCGAGGAGGCCGACCTGCTCGTAGGTCGGCAGCAGGCCGATGGCGGTGGAAGCGCCGCCCATGAGCACGATCGTGACGACGAGCACCCACTTGCGGCCGAGGCGGTCGCCGAGGATGCCGAAGACCAGGCCGCCGATGGGGCGAGCGACGAAGCCGACGCCGTAGATCGCGAACGCGCCGACGAGGCCGACGGCGGGGTCGGTCTGGTCGAAGAACAGCACGTTGAAGACGAGGGCCGTCATGAGGCCGTAGAGCGCGAAGTCGAAGTACTCGAGCGCGCTGCCGACGCTGGAGGCGAGCGTGGCGCGGCGCAGGTTGGCCGCGTACTCGGGGTCGTCGCTGGGTCGGGCGGCGGGGTTCGCCTGCGCCGGGGTGTGCGCGTCGGTCACGATCTCTCCTTCGAGCCCGCGTCCACCGCTCCGGGGACGCTCGTGCAGGTCACGGTAGCAGCATGGTGAACAGAGTCCAACCTGCTGAACAGGTCAGCGCGCGGGACGCCCCAGCGGGTTCGTGAGCGCCGTCGCCGCCTGCTGCAGCGCCAGCCCCACCGCGGCGACGTGCTCCGGCGTCGCGACGTCGGCGGGCAGCGCCACGCCGATCGCGAGCGCCGGATCGCTCGGCGTCCACGCGGGCAGCGGCACCGCGACGCCCGTGATCCCCTCGAACGACTGCCCTTCGTCGACCGCGTAGCCGCGCTCGCGCGCACGCCGCACCTTGGCGACCACCGCATCCACGTCGCCGGCCGATCGCGCCGTGAGCCTCGGCGCGGGAGCCGCGAGCATGAGCGCCCGCACCTCGTCGTCGTCGAGGGCCATGAGCAGCGCGTTGCCCGTCGCCGACAGGCCTGCGTGGAGTCGCGAGCCGAGCGGCGTGCCGATGCGGCCGTGGGCGCGTCCCTCGTGTCGCGCGAGGTAGAGCGCGTCGGAGTCGGCCAGCATCGCGATCTGCACGACCTCGCGGCGCAGCACGGTCGAGCGCTCGCAGACCGAGAAGAGCTCGCGCACCTGGTTGAACTGGAACGTGTAGGCCGCACCGAGCTCGGCGATGCCCCGTCCGAGCCGGAAGCCGAGCGGGACTCGCTCGACGACGCCGCCGGCCTCGAGCGCGAGGCACAGGTTCGACGCCGACGACTTCGCGATGCCGAGCGCCTTCGACAGCTCGGTGAGCGTCATGGGGCCGTCGGACGCCGCGAGCAGCCCGAGGATGCCGAGGCCGCGCGTGACCGCGGGAGCCGGATCGCGCTGATCGGCGCCGTCGCCGGCCATCAGTAGAACTCCACGGTGTCGACGACGTTGCGCATGGGCTCGCCGTCGAGCAGGCGCCGGGCGTTGTCCGCGAAGAGCGCGGCGATGCGCGCGGGCTCATCCTCATGCAGGGCCGCAGTGTGCGGGCTGAGCAGCACGCGCTCGTGGCTCCACAGCGGGCTGTCGGCGGGCAGCGGCTCGACGGCGGTGACGTCGAGGGCGGCGTAGCCGATGCGGCCGTCGTCGAGCGCACGCAGCAGCGCGCCCTCGTCGACGACGGTGCCGCGACCGACGTTGACGAGGATCGTGCCCGGGCGCACGTTCGCGAGCACGGCGTCGCCCACGAGCCGCTCGGTGAGCGCCGTGCCGGGCAGCGTGAGCACGATGGCGTCGACCTGGGCTGCCGCGGCCGCGAGGTCGTCCGCAGCCACGAGGTGGTCGACGTGCGGCACGGGCTCGCCCGAGCGCGTCGTGCCCCAGACGGTCGCGCCGAGCGCGCCGAGCTTCGCGGCGACCTGCTGCCCGATGCCGCCGAGGCCCACGACGAGCACCGTCATGTCCTCGACGTGGCGCATGGCCCAGCCGTCGTCCCAGCTGCGCTCGCGGCGCTGGCGCTCGAGGCGCGGCACGTCCTTCGCGCCCGCGAGCACGCCGAGCACGGCCCACTCGGCGAGCGGGGCGCCGTGCACGCCCGCGCTCGTCGTGAAGACGACCTCCTCGAGCGTGTCGGCGTCGAGGCCGGCCGCCTTCACCTGACCGCCACCACCCGCAGCCATCGTGTGCACCCACCGCACGGAGTCGGATGCGGCGAGCACGCGCGCGAGGGTCGCAGGCGAGTCCGGGATGCCGAACAGGGCATCCGCCTCCCCAGCCATCGCCTCGAAGGCAGCCTGGTCGGCAGCCGATCGCTCCGGCCACCTCGGGCGTGCCCACTCGGCGATCGAGCGCGCAGGCGGAGCGAGCCGCTCGTCGCGCAGGAGCTCGACGCGTGGCTCGAGCTCGGTGATCCTGGCGCACAGCGCCTCCGGCAGTCCCGTCATGATCGCGACGCGGAGTCGATCCATGGCCCATCCCCTTCGATCGGTGGCACGTCCGTCCAGCCTACCGACCATCCAGCACTGTGGACATGGTTCTGCCCAGTGGACGCCCGTATCCTGGACGCATGAGCCAGCACGACGCCGCCGTCGGCGTGATCGGGCTCGGCGCGATGGGGCGACCCATGGCCGAGCATCTCCTCCGCGCCCACGGGCGCCTCGTGATCACGGGACGCACGCGCCGACACGAGGATCTCGAGGCGCTCGGCGCCACGTGGGCCGACACGCCGCGCGCGCTCGCCGCCGACGTCGACGTCGTGCTGTCGATGCTGCCCGACCTGCCGCAGCTCGAGGCCGCGCTCGACGGACCCGACGGCATCCTCGCGGCCGAGCGCCCCCTGCTGCTGCTCGTCGCCTCCACGTCGTCGCCGACGGGCGTGCGCGAGCTCGCGCAGCGACTCGCGCGCGACACCGGCGGCAGGGTCCGGGTGGTCGACTGCCCCGTGTCCGGCGGCGTCGGCGGCGCCACCGACGGCACGCTCTCGATCATGCTCGGCGGGTCGGAGACGGACGCCGCCGAGGCCACCGCCGCGCTCGCGCCCTGCGGCACGGCCGTGCACCTCGGTCCGCTCGGCGCGGGCCAGGTCGCGAAGGCCGCGAACCAGCTCGTCGTCGGCGCGACGATGCTCGCGATCGCCGAGGCGACCGTGCTCGCCGAGCGCTCCGACATCGACGTCGACGCGCTCTGGACGCTGCTGCAGGGCGGCTACGCGGGGTCGAACCTGCTGCGCGCGAACCACCGCAGGCTCGTCGACGAGGACTACGAGCCCGGCGGGCTGGCCAGGTACATGGTCAAGGACCTCGGATTCGCGACCGACGTCGCCGACGCGACCGGCACGCACGCCACGCTGCTGCCAGCCTTGCGCGCCGCCTACGTCGAGCTCGTCGACGCGGGCCTCGGCGACGACGACCTCTCGGTCGCGCGCCGCTTCGTCGCCGAGCGCTGAGCCGGGCGCGAGACAGTCAGAGCCCGCGCAGCCGCGGCCCGAGCTCGTCGGCGAAGAAGGTCATGAACGCATCCGGGTCCTCGCTCGCATCCATGAGCGCGACGTGGTCGAAGCCGGCGTCGACGAACTGCGAGACGACCTCGACGTGCCGCTCGACGTCGGGTCCGCACGCGAACGACTCCTGCATGTCCTCGACGCGCACGGCCTGCGTCGCCTGGTCGAAGGCGGCCGGATCGGGCAGCTCGGCGAGCACCTTCCAGCCGAGCGACCCGAAGCGGAAGCGGCGGTGCGCTGCCTCGGCGCCCGCGCGCGCATCGGCCGCGTACGCCGTCGGCGCCTCGGCGTAGCGGGGGCCGCTGCCGCCGGCCGACGTCCACGCCTCGACGAGCGACGCGTCGGGGTCGGTCGAGAAGAGCCCGTCGCCGAGCTCGGCCGCGAGCGCCGCCGCCTGCGGTCCGCCCGCCGCGACCACGATCTCGGGCAGCCGCTCGGGCAGGTCGTAGACGCGGGCGTCCTCGAGGCGCAGGTGCTCGCCCCGGTACGAGTGCGTGCCGCCCGACCACAGGAGTCGGATGATCTCGAGCGCCTCGCGGAAGCGCGCGTGCCGATCGCCGACCTCCGGCCAGCCCTCCCCCACGATGCGCTCGCTGAGCCGCTCGCCCGCGCCGACGCCGAGCGTGAAGCGGCCGTCGGAGATGATCTGCAGCGTCGCCGCCGCCTGCGCGACGATCGCCGGGTGGTAGCGGATCGACGGGCAGGTGACGCCGGTCGCGAGCCGCAGCGTCGTCGTCTGCGCGGCGATCGCAGAGAGGATCGCCCAGGCGAACGACGAGTGCTGGTGCTCGGGGAGCCACGGGTGGAAGTGGTCGCTGATCTCGACGAAGTCGAAGCCGGCCCGCTCGGCCTCGACGGCTCGGTGGATGAGCTCCTTGGGAGCGACGTCCTCGGCGAAGAGCTTGTATCCGATCTGCATGCCTGGACGCTATGCAGCGGGAGGCCGCGGCCGCTCGGGGTGGACCCGAGCGACCGCGGCCGCTACGTGGGTCGCGGCGAGGAGGCCCGGGTCGCACCGGAACTCGCCTCCCCGCCGCGAGTCTGTCGTCAGACGCCCCAGACGGAGCGGTAGACGTCGCGGTAGCCGGAGTCGGGGTCGAAGACGTCGCCGTCGGGCACGTTCTCGACCGTCACGAGCCCGGGAGCGGGCACGAAGCCCGACGGGTCCTCGCCCGCGAGGGCACGGTTCACCTCGTCGACGATCTGCCAGCCCTGCAGGTACAGGGGCTCGGCGACCGTCGCGGCCTGGTACTCCTCGTTGCGGATGCGCTGGAACTCCGCCGCGTCGCCGTCGCCGGCGGCCACCGCGTACGGCGGACCCGCCGGGTCGGTGCCCGCCGCGCTCAGCGCCTGCTGCGCACCGCCGAAGTAGTTGCCGTTGATGGCCATGAGGTAGGTGAGGTCGTCGCCGTGCGTCTGGAGCAGGTTCGAGATGAGGCCGGGCATGCGCTGGCCGCTCTCGGCGATGGGCGAGTCCTGGTAGTCGAGCACCTGGCAGCCGTCGCACGCCTCGACGTACGCCTGCATCGCATCCGCCTTGAGCACCGCGATGTCGTACTGGCCGTCGGTGAAGATCGCGACGCCCGCCGTGCCGTCGGAGTCGGCGACCACGTAGGCGCCTGCGAGCTGCGCGACGTCGAGCGGATCGGTCGTGACGTTCGTGAACAGGCCGTTGCCCGGACCGGCCTCGGCGCCGGCGTGCCAGCCGACGACGGGGATGTCGGAGTCGCCCGCCTGCTGGATCGCAGTCGCCTGCTCGGTCGGGTCGAATCCGCCGACCACGATGGCTGCGGGGCCGGAGGCGATCGCCTGCGCCATCGCGTCCGAGCGGCCCTGCGCCGTCGCCTGGCCGTCGTACACGTTCACCGTCCAGCCGATCGCCTCGGCCGCCTCCTCGACGCCCTCGGCGACGGCGTTGATGCCGCCGTTCGTGAGGTCGCTGCCGACGAACGCGATCGTGGCACCTGACTGCTGGGCCTGCGGTCCCTCCGACGGCGGCGTGAAGCCCTCGGTCGCGTCGAGCGATGCGTCGACGATCTCCTGGCTCGCGGCGACGATGTCGCCGTCGGGGATGATCGAGGCGAAGTCGCCCGTGTCGCTCGTGCCGCCCGAGGCGTCGGGGGCGTCGTCGCCGCCGACGGACTCGCTCGAGCATCCGCTGAGGACGACGCCGGCTGCCAGTGGCAGCGCCAGCATCGCGAGCATGCGATGACGTCGGATCATGATGGGTTCCTCTCTGCAGCGGCCTCGACGTCGTCGTGGCCGGGGTCGGGCATCGGTGCGCCCGGGTCTGGGGATGATGCGGCGGAGCCGGCTCCTGGATCGGCGACCGGCACGGCATCCGCGCGTTGCACGCGTCGCCGCGAGGCGACCGACGCGATCGTGATGGCCGCCACGAGGGTGAGGCCGTTGAACAGCGGCTCGAGGAAGAACTGGCCGGGGATGAGCTGCTGCAGGCCCGAGATGCCGATCGTCGCGATCGCGACGCCGAGGATCGTGCCGAGCGCGTTGACGCGGCCGGGCCGGATCGTCGTGGACCCGAGGAACGCGGCGGCGAGCGCCGGCAGCAGGTACTCCGGGCCGATGTTCGCCTGCGCGACGCCCGCCTGCCGCGAGGCGAGCAGGATGCCGGCGACGGCGGTCAGCACGCCGGACGCCATCATGGCGCCGACGACGAAGCGACGCCGCGGGATGCCCGTGAGGTGCGCCGCCGCGGGGTTCGCGCCGACGGCGTACAGGTAGCGGCCGACGGGCGTGAAGTCGAGCACGAGCCACAGCACGACCGCGAACGCCATCGCGATGATGAACGGGCCCGGGATGGGGCCGAGCGACCACGTCGAGATGGCATCGAACGCCGCGGCGCGATCGCCGGAGGCGTCGGTGATCTGGCGCCCGCCGGTGTACCAGTACGTGATCGCGTAGATCACCTGGCCGGTCGCGAGCGTCGCGATGAACGCATCGACCTGCGCGAGCTCGACGAGCAGCGCGTTGAGGAGTCCCACCACGGCACCGCCGACGAGGCTCAGCACGATGACGAGGCGGTAGTCGAGGCCCTGCAGCTGCCACGACAGGCTCATGACCTGCCACATGCCGACGCCGTACCCGATCGACAGGTCGATCTTGCCTGCGACCATCGGGATGGTCACGGCGAGGGCGAGCACGAGCAGCACGGCCTTGCCGGAGGCGAGCAGCTGGAAGTTCAGCAGCGACGCGAACGTGTCGGGCCGGAGCGCGGCGAACACCGCGAACAGCGCGAGGGTGAGGATCACCATGCCGTAGTTCGAGGTGATGCGGTTCCAGAGCGAGGCGCCCTTGCCCGGCTCGAGCGCCGTCGAGCGCACCGAGGTGTTCATCGTCATGCTGCGTCCTGTCGATCGAGGTCGGAAGCCGCGGCGACGAGCGCGGCGATGGTGAGGCGGTCGCCAGAGAGCTCGGCGACGATGCGTCCGCGCCCGAACACGATCGCCCGGTGCGCGATGCGTGCGACCTCCTCCATGTCGGTCGACACCACGACGGCGGCCGTGCCGTCGGCCGCGGCGTCGCGGAGGATGCCGTAGATGTCGGCCTTCGCGCCGACGTCGACGCCCATCGTCGGCTCCTCGAGCACGACGAGCCGGCGCCCGACGCCGAACCAGCGCGCGAGGATCACCTTCTGCTGGTTGCCGCCCGAGAGCGTGTCGAGGGCGATCTCGGGATCGCGGGGCCGCACGTCGAACCGGTCGACGATCTCGGCCGCGCGTCGCCGCTCCGCCCCGGGCAGCAGGGTCGACCACAGTCGACTCCCCCACACGCGCGGGTTGAGGAACAGGTTCTCGCGGATGGACATGCCCGCCGCGACGGCCTCGGCCTCGCGATTCGAGGTGGCGAAGCCGACGCCGCGTGCGACCGCGCCATGCGGGTCTCGCGGGGCGTACGGCTCGCCGTCGAGCCGCATGGCGCCGCCGTCGATGCGCAGCGCTCCCGCGATGGCTCGGCCGATCGCGTCCTGGCCGCTGCCACGCAGCCCGCACAGGGCGACGACCTCGCCGCCGCGCACCGTGAGGTCGACGGGGCCAGCGCCGCCTGCCGTGACGCCGTCCAGCCGCAGCGCCTCGTCGGCGTTCGGCTCGGCGAAGGCGGCGACGTGCGTCTCGCGGCCGACGATGAGGTCGACGAGCTCGCCGTGACTCAGGTCGTCGACGGCCCGGTCGGCGACCTTCGCGCCGTTGCGCATGATGACGGCGCGCGACGTGATCGAGAAGATCTCGTCGAGACGGTGCGAGACGTAGATCATGCCGACGCCGTCGTCGCGCAGCCGCCGCAGCACCGTGAACAGGCGCTCGACGTCGGCCTGCGGCAGCGACGCCGTGGGCTCGTCGAGCACGAGCAGCCGCGGCTCCTGCACGAGCCCGCGTGCGATCGCGAGCAGGCTGCGCTCGGTGCGCGGGAGATCGAAGATGCGCGCATCGGGGTCGATGCCGCCGCCCACGGCGTCCAGCACGCGCTCCGCCTGGGCGCGCATGGCCCGTTGGGAGATGAAGCCCGCACGGCGGGGATAGCCGATCGCGAGCGCGATGTTCTCGGCCACCGTCATCCACTCGACGAGCCCGAGGTTCTGATGGATGAACGCGACCGACGAGCGCGCGGCGTTCGTCGCGATGTCGTCGCCGAGCAGTCGCATGCTGCCCTCGTCTGGTCGGTAGACGCCCGCGAGCATCTTGATGACGGTCGACTTGCCTGCACCGTTCTCGCCGAGCAGGGCCACGATCTCGCCCTCGTCGACTGCGAACGACACATCGCGCACCGCGTGCGTGGCGAAGAAGCGCTTGTCGAGGTGCTCGACCTCGAGCAGCCGGGCGTTCATCGGGCGTAGACGGCGAGGGTCGCCGCGAGATCGCGCAGGTCGGCCACGAGCCTGGCGTGGAGGCCGGGGTTCATGCGCTGCGACAGCAAGGTGGTGGAGACCGCGGTGGGCACCGCGGCATCGTCGACGGCGACGCCGACGCACGAGATGCCGATGGTGTTCTGCTCGAAGTCGACGGCGAAGCCGCGCTCGCGCGTCGCGACGAGGTCGGTGCGCAGCGCCGCCACCGTCGCATGCGACTGCCGCGTGGGCCGCGGCAGCTCGCCGAGCGTGGCCAGCAGCGCGTCGAGCTCGTCGTCGGGCAGCTGCGCGAGCATCGCCTTGCCGAGGCTCGTGACGACGGCGGGCATGCGCTGCCCGATGTCGCTCGCGAGCCGCACGGTCTGCGCGCCGTCATGCCTGGCGACGTAGACGATCTGCAGGCCGTCGCGCACGGCGAGCAGCACCGTCTCGCCCGCGAGCGTCGGCAGCGTGCGCACACGACGCCGGAACTCGGTGACGACGTCGGTGTGCGTCAGCACCGACTGCCCGATCTCGATCGCGCGATAGCCCACGACCCATCCCGAGCCGCGTCGGCGCACCATGCCGGTCGCCTCGAGGGTGACGAGCAGGTTCGCGACCGACGACTTCGGCAGGCCCGTCGCGACGGCGGTGGCCGTGAGCGTCATCGGCTCCGGCGACTGGCTGAGCACGTCGAGCACCTGCACGGCGCGGAACGCCGCCGGCGCCGGCGTGTCGGTCGCCTGGATGGCGCCGCGCCGCAGGTCGGTGCGCGCGATCATCGCAGGCCCCGCGTGGTCGTGCGGATGCGGTAGAGGCTCGTCGTGGCGGCGATGAAGAGCTCGTCGCCGTCGTCGCCGCCGAAGCATACGTTGCCGACGACCTCGGGCACCGGGATGCGCAGCAGCTCGGTGCCGTCGGGCGCGAGCACGTGCACGCCGTCGCCCGCCGACGACCAGATGCGGCCGGCGACGTCGACCGCGATGCCGTCGGGCACGCCCGGGACGATCTCGGCGAGCACGCGACGGTCACGCAGCGCGACGTCGGCGCCGTCCCCGACGATCGCGAACGCCCAGATGCAGTGCTCCGGGCCGTCGTCGAGCGCCGCAGACGTGTCGGTGACGTAGAGCGTGCGTCCGTCCGGCGAGCATGCGATGCCATTGGGGCGCAGGATGTCGAGCGTCATGACGGCGAGCACGCCCTCGTGCAGCCGGAAGACGGCGCAGCCGCCGTACTCCTGCTCGCCGGGGTGCCCCTCGTGCGGCTGCACGATGCCGTAGGGCGGGTCGGTGAACCAGATGCTGCCGTCGTCGTGCACCAGCACGTCGTTCGGCGAGTTCAGCTGGGCGAAGCCGTGGTGATCGACGAGCGTCTCGACGGCGCCTGCGCGCTCCACCTCGAGGGCTCGGCGGCCGTGCGAGCACTGCACGACGGCGCCGTCTGCCAGCAGCGCGCGGCCGTTCGTGAACTCGACGCCCGTGCGGTGCACGCGCTGCTCGCCGGTCGCGGCATCCCACTCGAGGATGCGATCGCCGGGGATGTCGCTCCAGCGCACGACGCGTGCGTCGGGGATCCACAGCGGACCCTCGCTCCAGGTCGCACCGCTCGCGAGCTGCTCGAGCTCGGCGTCGATGGCGACGAGCGTCTCGTCGACGTGCTGCGGGTGGTTCGGCGTCGTTGCCATGACCGCCTCCTTGCGTTCAGCACAGGAAACCACGTCCACTGGGTCGAACAAAGCGGGGCGTTCGAAATCCTGGACGACGTTCGGAGCCCTCTCGGAACGGCATCGCGCCCTCGGTAGCCTGGGGAGGCATCCCCGCTACAGGACTGGAGCAGCATGCCCACCGCCAACATCGCCGTCGTCGGACTCGCCGTCATGGGGTCGAACCTCGCGCGCAACCTCGCGAGCCGCGAGGGCAACACCGTCGCCGTCTACAACCGCACCACCGCGAAGACCGACGCCCTCATCGAGGCCCACCCCGAGGCCGAGTTCGTGAAGGCCGCGACGATGCAGGAGCTCGCCGACAGCCTGCAGACGCCGCGCACCGCGATCATCATGGTCAAGGCCGGCCGCCCCACCGACGCCGTCATCGACGAGCTCGTCTCGGTGTTCGAGCCCGGCGACATCATCGTCGACGGCGGCAACGCCCTCTTCACCGACACGATCGCGCGCGAGAAGAAGGTGCGCGAGACCGGCATCCACTTCGTCGGCTGCGGCATCTCCGGTGGCGAGGAAGGCGCGCTCAACGGCCCGTCGCTCATGCCCGGCGGCACCGTCGAGTCGTACGAGACGCTCGGCCCGATCCTCGAGAAGATCGCCGCCGTCGCCGAGGGCGAGGCGTGCGTGACGCACGTCGGCGCCGACGGCGCGGGTCACTTCGTGAAGATGATCCACAACGGCATCGAGTACGCCGACATGCAGCTCATCGCCGAGGCGTACGACCTCATCCGCCACGCCACGGGCAAGTCGCCGGCCGAGATCGCCGACATCTTCGCCGAGTGGAACGAGGGCGACCTCGAGTCGTACCTCATCGAGATCACCGCCGAGGTGCTGCGCCAGGTCGACGCGAAGACGGGCCAGCCGCTCGTCGACGTCATCCTCGACGCCGCCGGCGCCAAGGGCACGGGTGCGTGGACGGTGCAGACCGCCCTCGACCTCGGCGTGCCGGTGTCGGGCATCGCCGAGGCCGTCTTCGCTCGCTCGCTGTCGTCGAAGCCCGCGCAGCGCGCCGCCGGCGCAGCGCTGCCCGGCCCGTCGTCGCCGTGGTCGGTGCAGGATGCCGACGCGTTCGTCGAGGACGTGCGCCTCGCGCTCTACGCCTCGAAGGTCATCGCGTACTCGCAGGGCTTCGACGCGATCATCCAGGGCGCGCTCGACCACGACTGGGCGATCGACAAGGGCGAGGTCGCGAAGATCTGGCGCGGCGGCTGCATCATCCGCGCCCGCTTCCTCAACCGCATCACCGAGGCGTACGCGGCCGCCCCGGGCCTCGTCGCCCTCGTCACGGCACCGTTCTTCGCCGACGTCATGGCGACGGCGCAGGACTCGTGGCGCCGCATCGTCGCCGGCGCGGCGCAGTCGGGCATCCCGATCCCCGCGTTCGCGTCGTCGCTCGCGTACTACGACGGCCTGCGCGCCCCGCGCCTGCCCGCGGCGCTCGTGCAGGGCCAGCGCGACTTCTTCGGCGCGCACACGTACAAGCGCATCGACGCCGAGGGCACCTTCCACACGCTGTGGTCGGGCGACCGCTCGGAGATCGAGGCCGAGGACACGCACTGACTCGGCCAGCACCGAGTCGCTGACTCCTGACGCGCGGCGCGTCGCCCCTCGCGGGCGGCGCGCCGTTCGAGTCTCGCCGCGCGCATCCACGAATCTGACGGATGCGTGGACGGATCGCCGCCGAGCGGGCATGCACATGCAGATGCTCAGGAAGGGGCGCACCATGACCGATCCGCTCGAGGCGCGACTGCGCGACGCCGGCCGCGTCGCGATCGACGACGACGCCACGGAGGAGGCGCTGCACGCCGTCGTCGCCGAGGCGCGCACGACCCGTCCGCGTCGCCGTGGCCGCCACCTCGCCCCCGTGATCGGCCTCGGTGCCGTGCTCGTGCTGGCCGCACCCGTCGCCGTGGCCGCGACGCAGTGGGGGCCGTGGACGCTCGAGGATCCCGACCTCGTCGTCGCTCGCGACTGGTTCGCCGTCGACGGCACGCCCATCGGCACGTGCGAGAGCCGACTCGAGACGCAGGAGCTGCCCGACGAGGTGCGGGCCGACGCCGTCGCGTACTTCGACGCGCTCGACGTCGCGACGATGGATCCCGACCCGGAGGCGATCGCGGCTGGCTTGAACTCGATCGGCAGGCTCGACGAGATCGGCACGCTCGTCGCGGGTGCGGAGCCCGGTGACTTCGACGTGCAGCACCAGGGCGAGCTCGTCGACGCGTCGATCTACCCCGTCGAGCGCATCCTGCAGGACGCGCTCATGCAGACCATCCAGACGCCGCTCGCGACGCAGCTGCTCGACGAGCATCCCGAGGCCCTGCCCGGCGGCTTCGGCGCAGCATTCGAGACGCAGTGCACGTCGGCGCCGACGGTGGACCAGCCGTGACCGGTGCTGGGCACGTCGAGCGCGTGCTCGAGGCTGCGGCGCCCACGCTGCTCGGCTACTTCGTGCGCCGCACGACCGACCCGCACGACGCCGCCGACCTCGTGAGCGAGACGTTCGTCGCCGCCTGGCGGGCCCGACGACGGATGCCTGCCGACGACGAGCAGGCACGCATGTGGCTCTTCGGGGTCGCGCGCAACGTGCTGCGGCACCACGAGCGGTCGCACCGCCGCCGTACGGCCGCGACGGTCGCGCTCGGCCAGGCGCTCGCCGCCGCACCCGCGCCCGCCGACGGCGACGACGCGCGCGACGTGCGCGCCGCGCTCGAGACGCTGCCCGAGCAGCTCGCCGAGCTCGTGCGGCTCGTGCACTGGGACGGCCTCTCGCTCGAGCAGGCGGCGACGCTGCTGCGCATCCCCGCCTCCACGGCGCGCGGCAGGCATGCGCGGGCCAAGGCGCTGCTGCGGGCGGCGCTCGAGCCGCCGTCGGGCGCCGCGCGCACGGATGCGCTCGAGACGGCGCACGATGCCCGCTGACGACGGCGTGCGCGACGCGTGGGCGGCGGCGGGCGCCGTGCTCGTGCGCCTGCCGCCCGCACCCGCCGTGCGTGGCACGATCGAGGGATGAGCGCCTTCCACGCCGACGCATCCGACCTCGCGGAGCCCGACAAGGAGGTGCTCACCTGGCAGGGCTTCGGCGACGCCGGGCGCGAGCTCGCCACCGCCATCGCGGCCGACGGGTATCGGCCCGAGATCGTGATCGCCGTCGCACGCGGCGGCCTGTTGCCCGCCGGCCACCTCGCGTACGCGCTCGGCCTCAAGCTCGCCGACGCCATCAACGTCGAGTTCTACACCGACGTGCACGAGACGCTGCCCGACCCCGTGCTGCTCGAGCCCATGCTCGACGTCGAGGCCATCCGCGGCCGCCGCCTGCTCGTCGTCGACGACGTCGCCGACTCGGGCCGCACGCTCGCGCTCGTGCTCGACCTGCTGCGCGGCATGGGCGCCGAGGCGCGGTCGGCCGTGCTCTACGCCAAGCCGACGTCGGTCGTCGACCCCGACTTCGTGTGGCGGCGCACCGACCGGTGGATCGTGTTCCCCTGGTCGGCGCTGCCGCCCGTCACCGCCTGACGTCGGCGTCGGCGCTCTCGGGGCGCACGATGTCGATGGGATGCGTGAACTCCTCGCGCCGCGCCTCCGCCTCCGCGTCGCCCGAGAACAGGCCGGGCACGTCGCCCGTCGCCGGCTCCGACCGCCGCGGCTCGGGCGCGCGCTGCTGCGCCACCTCGATGCGCTGCAGCGGCAGGGCCTCGGGATGCTCGGCGCGCAGGAAGTCGACGAGCCGCTCGCGCACGAGGCACCGCAGGTCGGCGAGCGCCGCCGAGTCGACCGCCGACACGAGCACGCGCACGCGCACCATGCCGCCGACGGCGTCGGTGACCTGCAGCAGCTGCAGGCGCTCGTCCCACAGCTCGCTGCCCTCGACGACGCGCACGAGCTCGGCGCGCATCGCATCGACCGGCACCCGCCAGTCGACGTCGAGCTCGACGCCGCCGAGCAGCTCGCTCGACGTGCGCGTCCAGTTCTCGAACGGCGTCGACGTGAAGTACGTCGACGGCAGCACGAGGCGACGGTCGTCCCAGATCTTCACGACGACGTACGTGAGCGTGACCTCCTCGATCGTGCCCCAGTGCCCTTCGACCACGACGACGTCGTCGACGCGCAGCGCATCCGAGCCGACGAGCTGCAGGCCGGCGAAGACGTTGCCGAGCACCGACTGCGCGGCGAGGCCGGCGACGAGGGACGCGACGCCCGCCGACGCGAGCAGGCTCGTGCCGGCCACGCGGGCGCCCTCGAACGTGAAGAGCGCGGCGCCGATCGCGATGACCACGATCACGACGACGAGCACGCGGCGCATGATCGCGATCTGCGTGTGCACCTTGCGGCGGTGGCGGTCGCCCTCGGTCGCGCCGTAGCGCGCGAGCACCGCATCGCCCGCGACGCCCAGGATGCGCACGACGAGCCAGGCACCCTGCGCGATCGTGGCGATGAGCAGCGCGTGGGCGATGACGTCGCCCGCCGTGCCGAGCTCGGTCTGGATGCCGAGCGACGCGAACGCGATCGCGAAGGCGATCGTGCCGGCGAGCGTCGCCACGGGCCAGCGCAGCGGCCGGCGCACGGCGACGATCCGCGTGCGCGACCGCGTGATGGCGGCGACGACTCCGACGAGCACGATGCTCGCGGCGATGGCGGCGACGACCGCGATGCCGGCGGCGATCGCCAGCTGCAGCAGCAGGTCGATGGACTGCGTCACGTCCTCGGACACGACCTCGGGCATGGAGCCACTCCCTCCTCGTGGAGCGGGCCACGATGCCACGCGAACGTGTCAGCGAGGTATCCCGGCGGGTCGGTTCCGCGGTGCGCGAAGCCGTGTCGCGGGTTCGGTGGATCGCGTTGTGCAGGCGATTCCGTCCTTCAAGGGAACATTCCCCTCAAGAGGCGGAATCGCCTGCAGAACGCAAACCCGGATGTCGGGGGAGCGGGGCGGGTCAGGCGCGGCGGCGGTACTCGAGCTCGGGGCGGCCGCGCGTGCCGCGGCGGGGGCTGCGCTCGGCGACGCCCGCATCCGCCAGGTGCTCGAGGTACCGGCGGGCCGTGACGCGCGACAGGCCCAGGTCGGCGGCGACCTCGGTGGCGCTGCGAGCGTCGCCCGCCGACGCGAGCAGCGCAGACACCGACTCGAGCGTCTCGGCCGAGAGTCCCTTGGCGAGGCCCGGCGCGTTCGTCGTGCGCAGCGCGGCGATCGCGCGGTCGACCTCCTGCTGCGTGAGGCTCGACGCGCCCTCGAGCTCGTCGCGGTACGCCCGGTACTGCCGCATCCGCTCGGCGAACACCGCGAAGCCGAACGGCTTGATGAGGTACTGCACGACGCCCACGGCGACGGCCTCGCGCACGATGTCGAGCTCGCGCACCGCCGTGACGGCGATGACGTCGACGAGCAGGCCGGCCGCGCGCAGCTCGCGGCACACCTGCAGGCCGTGCCCGTCGGGCAGGTTCATGTCGAGCAGCAGCAGGTCGATGCGGTCGGTGCCCTGCTGCGCATCCCGCAGCGCGCGGATGGCGGCGGTCGCCGAGTGCGCGACGCCCGCGACCTCGAAGCCCTCGCACCTGCCGACGTAGGCGGCGTGCGCGTCGGCGGTGCCGTGGTCGTCCTCGACGACGAGCACGCGGATCACGAGCGCCTCCGCGGCTGCAGGCTGCGGTCGGTCGACGTGCGCACGTCGGCGTCGTCGTCGGCGGGCGGCTCGGCGTCGGGCCGAGGCAGCACCACCGTGACGACCGCGCCGAGCTCGCGCCCGAGCTCGATCGTGCCGCCGAGCCGCTCGACCGTCTGCCGCACGAGCGCGAGGCCGAAGCCGCGGCCGTCGCCGCCGTGCTCCTTCGTCGTCCACCCCTGCTCGAACGCGAGCTCGCGCGCGTCGTCGGGCACGCCCTCGCCCGAGTCCGACACCTGCATGACGATGGCGCCGTCGTCGTCGGCGCCGAGGTAGACGGCGACCCAGCGCTCGCCGAGCTCGCGCGACGTCGCCCCGGTGCGGGCGCGGGCGGATGCGGCGGCGTCGATCGCGTTGTCGACGAGGTTGCCGAGGATCGTGACGAAGTCGATGGGGTCGACCCAGTGCGTGCCGGGGTCGAGGCGCGTCTCGAAGTGCAGGTCGACGGCGCGCTCGCGCGCCTGCGCCGTCTTGCCGAGCAGCAGCGCCGCGATCACGGGCTCCTCGTCAGCGCCCACGACGCGGTCGGCGAGGCGCTGCCCCAGGTCGCGCTCCGACGCCGCGACCTCGAGGGCGCGCTCGGGCTCGCCGAGCGACAGCAGCGACGCGATCGTGTGCATGCGATTGCCGAACTCGTGCGTCTGCGCCCGCAGCGCCGTCGCGAGCGTGCGCACCGCATCCAGCTCGCCGGCCATCCTGCTGAGCTCGGTGCGGTCGCGGATCGTGAGCATCGTCGCGGTGCCCGCCCGACGCGCGCCCGGCACGTCGGCCGCCTCGCGCTCGACGACGAGCGAGCGCCTGCCCACGAGCACGGGCGCGACGCCGTCGCCCGGCTGCGCGAGCACGCGGCGCACCGTGCGCGGCAGGGCCGCGTCGGCGACCGCGATGGGCAGCACGACGTCGCCCAGGGCCAGCAGCGTGCGCGCGCGGTCGTTCGCGAGCACGATCGCGTCGCCCTCGACGAGCAGCAGCCCGTCGTCGACGGAGTGCAGCACGGCCTCGTGCGCCGCGAAGAGATGTGCGAGCTCCTCGACGCCGCGACCGCCCGTCGCGACCTTGAGCCTGCGCGCGAGCAGCCACGCCGCGACGGCCGCGAGCACCACGGCGCCCAGCAGCACGAGCGCCACGACCCACAGCCGCGTCACGACCTCGCTCGTCACCTGCGCGATCGTGACGCCACCCGACACGAGTCCCACGACCTCGCCGTCGACGACGACGGGTGCGACGGCGCGCACCGACGGGCCGAGCGTGCCCTCGAACGTCTCGGTCACGACGCCGCCCGCGAGCGCCTCCGCCGTCGATCCCAGGAAGCGCTGCCCGATCTGGTCGGGGTCGGGATGCGTGTAGCGGATGCCCGACGGATGCATGATCGTGACGTAGTCGAGCCGCGTGCGGTCGACGACCTCGAGCGCGTACGGCTGCAGCTGCGCCGAGGCATCCGCGATCGCGGCATCCTCGTCGACCGACCACTCCGCGAACGCCGCAGCCGTCGCCGTCTCGATCGTCGGATCGGTCGCGAGCGCCAGCACGACGTCGCGGCTCAGCACCGTCGCCTCGTGCTCCGCATCCGCCTGCGCGTCGAACGCGAGCAGCGCGAACGCCGCGACGGCGCTGGCGACGAGCAGCACGGTCGACTGCACGAACAGCCGCGTCGCGATGCTCGCATCGCGCCACCGTCGGCGCATGCCGCTCCCCCTCGCCGCAGACCGTCGTCCGCTGCGAACACTATGCACGAAAGGAGGCATCGTCGTGCGCCGGCGAGGATGCTCGCATCCGAAGCAGCGTCGCATCGTGGCGACGCGCCCAGGAGGAGCACCATGGCGACGTCGCCCACCACCAGCACATCGAAGCGCCACTCGCGCTTCGCCACCCACGGCCTGTACGTCGCGGTCATCATCGCCGTCGTGCTCGGCGCCGCCGTCGGCCTCATCTGGCCAGAGGTCGGCGTCGCGCTCAAGCCCATCGGCACCGCGTTCGTCGCCCTCATCAAGATGATGATCGCGCCGGTCATCTTCTGCACCATCGTGCTCGGCATCGGCTCCATCGCCAAGGCCGCCACCGTCGGCAAGGTCGGCGGCCTCGCCCTCGGCTACTTCATCGTCATGTCGACGTTCGCCCTCGCGATCGGCCTCGTCGTCGGCAACTTCGTGCACCCGGGCGAGGGCCTCAACATCGCGTCGGCCGAGTACGAGGCGCCGGCCTCCGAGGAGGGCGGCCCGCTCTTCGGCATCATCCCGACGACGCTCGTGTCGGCCTTCACGGGCACGCACGTGCTGCCGGTGCTGTTCGTCGCGCTGCTCGTCGGCTTCGCCCTGCAGCGCATGGGCGAGCGCGGCAAGCCGCTGCTCGAGGGCCTCGCGCTCGTGCAGACCCTCGTGTTCCGCATCCTCACGATGATCCTGTGGCTCGCGCCCGTCGGCGCGTTCGGCGCCATCGCCGGCGTCGTCGGCGAGACCGGCTGGGCCGCGATCGGCGCCCTCGCGACGCTCATGTTCGCCTTCTACGCCACGTGCATCGTGTTCGTGGTCGGCGTGCTCGGCACCCTGCTGTGGGTCGTCGCCCGCGTGAACATCTTCAAGCTCATGGCCTACCTCGGCCGCGAGTACCTGCTCATCGTGTCGACGTCGTCGTCGGAGTCGGCCCTCCCCCGCCTCATGGCGAAGCTCGAGCACCTCGGCGTCTCGAAGCCCGTCGTGGGCATCACGGTGCCGACCGGCTACTCGTTCAACCTCGACGGCACGGCGATCTACCTCACGATGGCGTCGCTGTTCATCGCGACGGGCATGGGCGTGCCCATGTCGATCCCCGAGCAGATCGGCCTGCTGCTCTTCATGATCATCGCGTCGAAGGGTGCCGCGGGCGTCACGGGTGCGGGTCTCGCGACCCTCGCCGCCGGTCTGCAGACCTACCGCCCCGACCTCGTCGACGGCGTCGGCGTCATCGTGGGCATCGACCGCTTCATGTCGGAGGCTCGTGCGCTCACGAACTTCACGGGCAACGCGGTCGCGACGGTGCTCATCGGCACGTGGACGAAGCAGATCGACCACGGTCGCGTGACGAACGTGCTCGCGAAGCGCGACCCGTTCGACGAGACGACGATGGAGGACACGCACGGCTCGGGCACCGAGATCCCGCAGACCGCCACGGAGGCGGTGCGCGTGAGCGCGGGCGTCAAGCGCTGATCCCGTCCCTCCAGAGGCTCTCCCCCTGACTGGGCAGTCGATGCGATCGATTGGGCAGTAGATGCTCCCGACACGCCGTCGGGACAGCATCTACTGCCCAATCGGCGTTCTCAGCGGGATGCGGTGCGGCGGCGGATGGCGCGGATCGCGAGCGCGATGCCGAGCCAGAGCGCGGATGCGACGACCCCGTACCAGGGCAGCGTGACGACGAGCAGCGTGCACAGCGCGAGGCCGAGGATCGAGACCCACCGAGGCACCCAGGACTCCTCGGGCGCCGCGCGCCGCATCCGCAGCGCCCCGACGTGCCCGATGGCGTAGTACGCGAGCACCGACGTCGACGACAGCGCCACGAGCAGCACGGGCGGCGCCACGAGCACGAGCGCGATCGCGAGCACCGCCATCGCCCCCTCGGCGACGGCGGGCGCGTGCGTGCGCGGCGAGATGCGCGCGAGCACGCCGGGCAGCTCGCCGTCGCGCGCCATCGCGAGGCTCGTGCGCGAGAGGCCAGCGAGGATGCCCATGAGCGACCCGAGGCACGCGATCGCGCCGATCGTCAGCAGCACGCGGTGCGCGATCGGGTCGGTGACGAGCGACGCGACGGGCGTCTCGGGCCACACGAGGGCGTCGGCGTAGGCGGTCGTCGTGGCCCAGGCGACGAGCGCGTAGAGGGCGAGCACGATGCCGAGCGCGCCGAGGATCGCGATGGGCAGGGTACGGCGCGGGTCGCGCACCTCCTCGCCGAGCGTCGCCATGCGCGCGTAGCCGGCGAACGCGAAGAACAGCAGTCCCGCGCCCTGCAGCACGGCGAGCGGGCCGGGCGGCGTCGCGAGCGCGCCCACGTCGCTGCACGCGGCCGCGGCGGCATCCGATCCGCCGATGCCGCCGAACGAGCACGTCTGGCCGCCGCTCGTGACGAAGACCTCGTCGGACAGCGGCGCGTACGCCGTCCACCCGAACGACAAGACCTGCGGCCCGGCCACGACCGACCACACGACCGCCGTCGCGATGCCCGCGAGCGCGAGCGACACGACGACCCACGACACCCACGCCGTCGTGCGGATGCCCTGCGCGTTCAGCAGCGCGAGCACGACGACCGCGGCGATCGCGACGGGCTGCTCCCATCCGGGCCACAGGTGCGACGCGGCGACGAGCGCGATCGCCGCCGCCGAGCACGTCTTGCCCGTGAGGAACAGCCACCCGGCTGCGAAGCCCGCCGTCGGCGACAGCTCGGCGCGCGCGTACGCGTAGCCGCCGCCCGACACGGGGTGGCGCATCGCGAGCTGCGCCGTCGAGAGCGCGTTGGCGATCGCGACGACGGCCGCGAGCACGAGGGCGAGCCACAGCCACTCCCCCGCCACGAACGCGGCGGGCGTCCACACGAAGAAGACGCCGGCGCCGAGCATCGCGCACAATCCGACGACGATGGCGCCGGGCACGCCGAGGCGGCGCTCGAGGGTCGTCACGAGGTCAAGCGGAGGTTCGGCACGCGCGCACGCTAGCAGGGCGACGTGACGCGCGACGCCCAGCGACCCGCGTCAGCGCCGCGTGAGCAGCACGAGCACCTCGGCGTGGTCGTTGTGCGGGAACATGTCGAACATCCGCGCCCGCACGGGCTCCAGCGACGGCATCGCCGCGAGATCGCGTGCGAGCGTCGTCGGGTTGCAGCTCGAGTACACGACGTGGCGCGCGGCGGATGCCTCGAGCCGGGCCGCGAGCGAGCCGATGCCGCGGCGCGGCGGGTTCACGACGACGACCTCGGCGTCGACCGCCGTGTCGTCGGCGGCCGTCGCATCCCCCACCGCGAAGCGCGCCGACGAGCCGATGGCCGCCGCCGTCTCGATGGCGCCCGCGATGGCCTCGGCGCTCGTCTCGACGCCCACGACGTCGCGGCCCGGCCGCGCCGCATGGAAGGCGAAGCCGCCGACGCCGCAGTAGAGGTCGGCGACCGAGGCGGGGTCGACGTCGTCGATCCACGCCGCCGCCTCGCGGTACAGCGCGGCGGCGACGGCCGAGTTCGTCTGGAAGAAGCCGCCGGGCTGCAGCGCGAGCGGCACGCCGTTGAGCCGCATCGTGAGCGTCTGCCGCTCGGTGAGCGGCACCTCGACGTCACCCTCGACGACGGCCTTGTGCTCGGGCAGGATGCTCGCCGACGCCACCACGAGGCCCGGGATGCGCTCCCGCAGCCAGTCGAGGCGCTTGCGGATGCGCGGCACGGCCTCCGTCGACCGCAGCACGAACCGCACCATGAGCTCGGCGTCGGGGCTCGACGTCACGAGCACGTGCTTGAGCTCGCCGCGCCGGTCGGGCACGGAGTACGGCGGGATGCGCGCCTCGCGCACGAGCTCCGCGAGGTGCGGCAGGGCGTCGCGGATGGGCCGCTCGTGCAGCGGGCACGCGCGCAGATCGACGCCGAGGCGCTCGCCGTCGAGGATGCCGAGCGTCGGTGCCTCCATCGTGCCGCCGGCGACCATCTTCGCCTTGTTGCGGAACGCCTCGACCGTCGACGCGTGCGGCGGCAGCCACGCCGCATCCGGCACCGCCGCCTCGGCACCCGCCTGCTTCCGCGCCAGCTGCGCGTCGTATCCGGTGTCGATGCGCGTGCACGAGTCGCAGAGCCCTGCGCGGTGGTAGGCGCAGTCGAGGGCGGGGGCGAGCATCGGCGTCGTCACGAGTCGCCTCCGCCGCCGCCATCGCCGTCGCCGCCGCGGTCGAGGCTCCCGCCGGCATCCGCATCGTTGCCCGACCCGCTACCCGACGCCCCGTCGAGGCGTCCCGCGAACGGGTCGGCCCCGAGATGCGGCCAGACGACGGCCCGCCACGCGCGAGTGACGACGGCGCCCGCGATGCCGAGCATGGCTGCGGCACCGAGCAGCACGGCCGCCGCCGGCGCGAGCGCCGCCCAGCCTCGCACGATGACGAGCTGGTCCTCGCGCTCGCTCATGACCTCCGGGTCGATGCCCGACGCGACGACGAGGCCGGCGACCGCCATGCCGACGACGCCGACGACGAGCGCGACGAGCTCGAGCGACGACGCCGAGCCCACGGCGCCATCGAGCCACGCCGATCGGCGGAGCGTGCCACGGTCGGCGGCCCGCGCTGCGAGCACCTCTCGCACGGCGTGCTCGACGATCGACGCGAGCCCACGCAGCATGAGCAGCGCGACGGTGCCGGCGAACAGCACGAGCCCGACCGTCGCGACGCCGTCGACGAGGCGCTCGCCCCACGGGTCGTAGCTGACCGGCTCGCAGCGTCGGCACTGCTGGCGCAGGAAGAGTCCGATGAGCACGATCGCGAACGCGACGCCCAGCCCCGCGTAGAGCGCGGCATCCAGCCGCTGCGCGAGCGTGCGGCGCTGCCGAGGCACCGAGGACCCCGCGGCCCTCGCCGCCCCGACCTGCGCGCGACGCTCGCGCGCCATGCGGACGCCGATCGGCCGATCGGTGCGATGGAACCGCGGCCACGCGCGCTCGAGCTCCGCCATGTGCTCGCGCCACCGGCGCGACGCCGGCGCCAGCAGCCAGATCGCCGACGGCACGAGCAGCAGGCCCGCGACGAGCAGCACGACGCCTGCGATCCTGATGCTCGTCTCGTCGTCGGCGAACGCCAGCAGCAGCGGCGCGATCAGCAGGCACGTGCCGCCGACGATGCCGAGCACGACGCGCAGCGGTCCCATCGCGCCGCGCACGAGCTGTGCGCGCTCGGCCGCGGGCGGCATCGGTGCGCCGGCAGCGGCGAGCCGACGCGCCGAGCGCATCCGCAACCCACGCTCGAGCGACAGCCGCAGCGGCTCGCCGACGCCGCCGACCACCACGAGCGCGCCGAGGCCGGCGATCGTCGCGCGAGACGCGACGTCGACCGGCCCGGGCAGCGTGCCGACGATCTCCTCGACGCCCACCATGATGAAGACGCCCACGAGGAGCCACAGCCCGACGACGACGAGCGCGCCGCGGGTGAGCGCGCCGACGCCCACGGCGACCGCGAGCGCCGGCGTCATCGGCGCCGGCGCGATGCGGGTCACGGGCGGCCCCGACGCATCCGGATCAGGCGGCGCCGTCGAACATCGACGTGACGGAGCCGTCCTCGAACACCTCGCGGATCGCGCGCGCGAGCAGCGGCGCGATCGACAGCACCTCGAGGCAGTCGAAGCGCTGATCGTCGCTCAGCGGGATGGAGTCGGTGACGACGACCTTGTCGATGACGCCCGAGCCGAGCAGCTCGGCGGCGGGGTTCGAGAAGATCGCGTGCGTCGCCGCGACGATCACGTTGGTCGCACCGTTCGCCTTGAGCGCCTCTGCGGCCTTGAGGATCGTGCGGCCCGTGTCGATCATGTCGTCGACGAGCAGGCACGTGCGGCCCGCGACGTTGCCGACGATCTCGTGCACCGAGACCTGGTTCGGCACGAGCGGGTCGCGACGCTTGTGGATGATCGCGAGCGGCGCGCCGAGCTTGTCCGACCAGACGTCGGCCACGCGCACGCGACCCATGTCGGGCGAGACGACCGTCAGCGTCGACGGGTCGAGGGTGTCGCGGAAGTGCTCGAGCAGCACCGGCATCGCGAACAGGTGGTCGAAGGGGCCGTCGAAGAAGCCCTGGATCTGCGACGCGTGGATGTCGACCGACATGATGCGGTCGGCGCCGGCCGTCTTGAACAGGTCGGCCACGAGGCGGGCCGAGATGGGCTCGCGGCCGCGGCCCTTCTTGTCCTGGCGCGAGTACGGGTAGTACGGCATCACGACGGTGATGCGCTTCGCGGAGGCGCGCTTGAGCGCATCCACCATGATGAGCTGCTCCATGAGCCACTCGTTCACGGGCTTGCCGTACGACTGCAGCACGAACACGTCGGCGCCGCGCACCGAGTCCATCATGCGGGCGTAGATCTCGCCGTTCGCGAAGGTGCGGGCGTCCATGCCTGCGAGGTCGGTGCCGAGCTCCTGCGCGACCGCCTCTGCGAGGGCGGGATGCGAGCGACCGGAGAGGAGCACGAGGTGCTTCCGGTTCTTGGCGACGATCGAGGACACGATGCTCCTACTGCTGGTGTGCGTCGGTGGGGCCGGCGGGATCTGCCGGGGTCTGGGAGGCCTGCTGGGCGGCGATGGCGGCATCGGCCGCTGCGGCGGCGGCCGTGCCTGCGCGCTTCTCCTGCACCCAGCCGGCGACGTTGCGCTGGGGTGCGACGGTCATCGCGAGGGCGCCGGGCGGCACGTCCTTGCGCACGACGGCGCCCGCGGCGGTCTTCGCGCCGGCGCCGAGCTCGACGGGCGCGACGAGCACGGTGTGCGACGACGTGTGCACGTGGTCGCCGATGATCGTGCGGTGCTTGCTGACGTCGTCGTAGTTCGCGGTGATGAGGCCGGCGCCGAGGTTCACGCCCTCGCCGATCTCGGCGTCGCCGACGTACGACAGGTGCGGCACCTTCGAGCCGTCGCCGATCACGGCGTTCTTCGTCTCGACGGCGGCGCCGATCTTGCCGCCCGCGCCGAGGATCGTGCCCGCGCGCAGGTACGAGAACGGGCCGACCGATGCGCCGGCGCCGACGACCGCGAGGGTCACGTCGGAGCGGCGGATCACCGCATCCTCGCCGACCTCGGTGTCGGTGACGGTCGTGTCGGGGCCGATGGTCGCGCCGCGCGCGATGCTCGTGGCGCCGTGCAGCTGCGTGCCCGGCAGGATCGTGACGTCCTCCTCCAGCGACACGTCGGCATCGATCCACGTCGACGCGGGGTCGACGATCGTCGCGCCGGCCAGCTGATGGCGGCGCACGATGCGGCGGTTGAGCTCGAGCGCGATGTCGCTCAGCTGGGCGCGGTCGTTGACGCCGGCGACGAGCCAGTGGTCGTCGATCGGCACGGCCTCGATGCGGCCGCCCGACGCCTGGATGCCGAGGGCGGCGTCGGTGAGGTACTTCTCGCCCTGGTCGTTGTCGAGGCCGATGGCCGCGAGCGCCGTGCGCAGCTGCGCCGCGCCGAAGACGTAGATGCCGCCGTTGACCTCGTCGATCGCCTTCGTCGCGGCGTCGGCGTCGCGCTCCTCGACGATCTGCTGGAAGTGGCCGGCGCGGTTGCGGATGATGCGACCGAAGCCCGTCGGATCGGGCAGACGCGTCGACAGCACGGTGAGGGCGTTCTGCGCCGTCTCGTGCTCGCGCACGAGCTCGCGCAGCGTGTCGGCGTCGATGAGGGGCACGTCGCCCGAGAGCACGACGACGAGGCCGTCGAAGTCGGCGGGCAGCTGCGCGATGGCGACCTCGACGGCGCGGCCGGTGCCGGGCACGTCGTCCTGGTCGGCGATGCGCGCGCTGGGCGCGTGGTGGGCGATCTCCTCGACGAGGCGGTCGCGCTCATGCCGCACGACGGCGACGAGGTGCGCGGGCTGCAGCTCGTGCGCCGTGTGGAGCACGTGGGCGATGAGCGAGCGTCCCGCGAGCGCGTGCAGCGGCTTCGGGGTCGCGCTGCGCATCCGCGTGCCTGCGCCTGCGGCGAGCACGACGACGGCGATCTCGGGCATCCGCACCTTCCCTCGTCAGACCGGATTCCACCGTACCGCTCCGCGCGTGCGCTGCGGCACGCGGTCCGACTGGTCACAGATGCACTCGACTGGTCACAGATGCACGCATGACTGGTCGCTATTGCACCGAAACTGCGACCAGTCCGGTGCAACTGCGACCAGTCACGTTCCGTGGGCGGGTCAGGCGCCCTGCGGCGGATGCTCGAGCAGGTCGAGCTGGTCGGCGAGGTACGCGTCGAGGCGGGTGCGCTCGGCGGGCGTGCGGCCCCACCGCACCCAGGCCACGCCGTCACGGATCGCGAGCACGGCATCGGCGGGCGCGTCGACGAGGGATGCGTCGATCGCGATGGGCGCCGTGCCGTGGTTCACGACCTCGCCGAGCGCGAAGCCGCCCGCGAGCGCGGCGGCTCGCTCTGCGCGCCGCAGCTCGACGGACGCCGTGAGTCCTTGCGGTCGTCCCGGATCGGTCACGCGCGTCGTCGTCCCGGTCGCGTGCACGGCCCCGTCGCGGGCGATCAGCAGGGTGCCGACGCGCCACACCGTGCCGCGCCGATCGATGCGCGGGGGCCGGCCGACGCCGAGCACGCGCCGCGGCACCACGACCTCGCCGAGCCACTCTTCGCGCGCGCCCGCGGCGGCGAGGCGACGCACGGCATCCGCGATCGCGGCGCGCACGCCGTCGACGGCGTCGTCGCTCATGCGGCGGCCACGCGGCGCACGACGTCGCGGCAGACCTCGAGCACCTCGCGCTCGTGCGTGAGGTGCACGGCGTGCTCGGCGCCGGGCCACGAACGCAGCGGCACGCCGAGCCGGTCGGCGAGGCGCTGGTGCGCGGCGCGGATCGGGTCGGCCGTCCTCCGGTCGGCGGTGACGACGGCGGCGGGCACGACGGGGATCGCGGCCTCGTCGAACGTCGTGCCGATGGCGCGGATGCCCACGACGGCGTCGGCGAGCCGCGCGAAGTCGAGGTCGGTCATGCGGTCGTACGCCGCCCGCGCCTCGGCCGAGACCCGGTGCCGCCGAGCCGACCGTCGCGCCGTGAGCCGCAGGAGCCCGCGCACCGCGGCCCCGATGCCCGGCACCTGCGCGAGCCGCACGGTCTGCGTCGCCCGCGTCTCGACCATGTCGGCGAGCGCCGGGTCGTTGATGGGCGTCGCGTCGAGCAGCACGATGCCGGCGACGTCGCCCGGATGCGCGGTCGCGAGCAGCAGCGCCGTCGCGCCGCCCAGGCTCTGCCCGATCGCGACCACGGGGCCGACGCCCGCCTCGGCGATCGTGGCGTGCAGCGCATCCGCCGCATCCTCGAGCCTGCCGTCGACGGTGCTCGTGCCGACGCCCGGGCGATCGTGCAGCAGCACGCGGCAGCCGGGATCGGCGACGAGCCCCTCGACGAGGCCGGGGAAGAAGCCCTCGACGGCCTCCGCGCCGCCGGGCAGCAGCAGCACGACCGGTCCGGACTCCCCCACGATGCGCATGCTGCGAGGGTACCGAGAGGCGCTCCGCCACCAGGATTCGAACCTGGACTGCACGGCTCCAAAGGCCGGCGTGCTGCCGTTACACCATGGCGGATCGCGCCCTCCAGCCTAGGCGGAGGACGCGATCCAGGGTGCCGCGGCCAGCGCTGCGGTCAGCTGGCGACGGCCGCGAGCACGCCCGACGCGATGACGACGACGAGCGTCGTCCACAGCACGATCGCGATGGCCTGCCACAGCAGCACCCAGCCCTTCGGCACGCCGGAGGCGACGAGCGTCGCGGCCGTGAAGTGCGTCGGCAGGGCGATGGGCGCGAGGAGGCTCGCGCCGGGCACGCCGAAGCGCGTGAGCCACTGCTTGACGCGGCGGCGTCCCTTCGACTCGGGCTTCGCCGGCTCGGGAGCCACCGCGACGCCGCCGGCGCCGACGAGCTCGCGCTCGCGCACGGCGGCGGTGCGACGACGTCGGGCGACGGCGGCCTCGCGGATGCGCGAGCCCAGCAGCACGACGATCGTCACGGCCACCAGGTTGCCGATGACGCCGGCGACGCCCGCGACGACGGGATGCAGCCCGGCGACGACGCCGATCGCCGCCGAGCCCTCGCCCTCGACGAACGGCACGGCGCCCGCGAGCGAGATCACGAGCGGCTGCAGCCACTCGGGCACCTGGGCGGCGAGGTGCTGGAAGCCTGCGACGAGGTCGTCGAGCGGGCTGGACATGGGATCCTCCTGGATCGATCGCGAGCGCCGATCGCGCTCGATGCATCCATCACAGACCGTGCCCTCGGGGCCGAGTCAAGCGGCGTCGAGCCGGTCCGCTGGGATGAGGGACGCTCGCGCAGCGGCCGATGGCAGACTCGGGTGCATGCCCACGCCCGACGAGGTCGACGAGATCATCGCGCAGTGGGTGCACGTGCGCCCCGACGCCGACGTCGCCCCCTTCGCGGTGCTCTCGCGCCTCACGCGCCTCGCCCGCCGACTGCAGCGCGTGCGGGCGGCGGCATTCGCGGATGCGGGCATCGAGGCGTGGGAGTGGGACGTGCTCGCCGCCCTCCGCCGCGCAGACGGCGCCTGCACGCCCAAGGAGCTCATCGCCCAGACGATGGTGACGAGCGGCACGATGACGAACCGCATCGACAACCTCGTCGCCCGCGGCCTCGTCGAGCGCATCGCGCACGATTCCGACCGCCGCTCGACGCGCATCCGCCTCACCGACGACGGCCTCGACCGCGTCGACTCGGCGCTCGACGCGCTGCTCGACGCCGAGCACCGCGTGCTCGCGGGCATGAGCGACGACGACCGCCGCCGCCTCGCGCGCCTGCTGCGCGCCGTCGGCGAGGGCCTCGAGCCCGGTCCCGCGCTCCCCTGACCGCATGCCCGCGAACCTGATCGACGTGCGCGGCGCCGTGCGGCACCTCTTCGCGTCGCGATTCGCCGCCGCGCTCGCGGGCCTGGGCTTCGTCATCCTCGCCATCGGCATCGCGATCGGCCCGCTCGGCGCCATCATCGGGCTGCCGGTCCTGGGCCTGCTCGCGTGGCAGTCGTGGCGCATCCCCCGACGTCGCCTCGTCGTGGATGCGCCCGGCCCTGATGCGCGCCTCCGCCACGGCCCGCTCGCGCAGGAGACCGTCGCGCTCGCCGACGTCGCGGGCGGCATCGTGCAGCGCACCGCCGGCGCGACGACGCGCGGCATCCGCACGGGTGCCGACGTCGAACGCTGGGTGCTCGTGGGTCGTGACGGACTCACGGTCGCGCGCATCGACGGTCGCGGCTTCGCGGCCGACGACCTCCGCGCCGTGCGTCGGGCGCTCCCCGGCACATGGATGTCGCTGCACGAGGCGAGGATGCGGGCGCTCGTACCCGCCGACGCCCCGTGGGACGTGCGGCATCCGCGCGCCGCCGTCGCGATCGGCGTCGCCGCATCCCTCGCGACGGTCGCCGTGCTCGTGCTCGGCTTCCTGGGACTGACGTCGCTCGGTGCCCCAGCGCTGCTGTGGCCGTGGTGGCGCTGACGGGCACCGTGTGACGCAGAGCGGGCCGCCGAGGGAAGATCTCCCTCGACGGCCCGCTCAGCGTCACACCAGGACGCGCAGCATCAGTACCGGTAGTGGTCGGGCTTGAACGGGCCCTCGACCGGCACGCCGATGTACTTCGCCTGGCGGTCGGTGAGCGTCGTCAGCTGCACGCCGAGCGCGTCGAGGTGCAGGCGGGCGACCTCCTCGTCGAGCACCTTCGGCAGCACGTGCACGTCGGTCGCGTACTCGGCGGAGCGCTGCGCGAGCTCGATCTGCGCGAGCACCTGGTTCGAGAACGAGTTCGACATCACGAACGACGGGTGACCCGTCGCGTTGCCGAGGTTCATGAGGCGTCCCTCCGACAGCACGAGGATCGAGCGGCCCGTCGGCAGGCGCCACTCGTGCACCTGCGGCTTGATCTCGACGCGCTCGGCACCGGTCGCGGCGAGGCCGGCGATGTCGATCTCGTTGTCGAAGTGGCCGACGTTCGACACGATCGACAGGTGCTTCATGCCGAGCATGTGCTCGGTCGTGATGACGTGCTCGTTGCCCGTCGTCGTGACCCAGATGTCGACCTCGTCGAGCACGTCCTCGACCCGGGCGACCTGGTAGCCGTCCATCGCGGCCTGCAGCGCGCAGATCGGGTCGATCTCCGACACGATCACGCGCGCACCCTGGCCGCGCAGCGACTCCGCAGCGCCCTTGCCCACGTCGCCGTAGCCGACGACGAACGCGATCTTGCCGCCGATGAGCACGTCGGTGGCGCGGTTGAGGCCGTCGGGCAGCGAGTGGCGGATGCCGTAGCGGTTGTCGAACTTCGACTTCGTCACGGCGTCGTTGACGTTGATGGCGGGGAAGAGCAGCTGCCCCTCCTTCGCGAGCTCGTACAGGCGGTGCACGCCCGTCGTGGTCTCCTCGGTGACGCCGAGCAGGCCGTCGGCGATGCGCGACCAGTAGCGGTCGTCCGCCGTGATGGATGCGGTGAGCACGGCGTCGACGATGCGCTCCTCCTCGGCAGCGTCGTCGGCGGTCTCGGGCAGGCGGCCGGCCTGCTCGAGCGCACGGCCGCGGTGCACGAGCAGCGTGGCGTCGCCACCGTCGTCGAGGATGAGCGTGGGGCCGCCCTCGAAGGCGAAGATCTGCTGCGTGCAGGCCCAGTACTCCTCGAGCGTCTCGCCCTTCCACGCGAACACGGGTACGCCAGCGGGGGCGTCGACGGTGCCGGTCGGGCCGACGGCGACGGCCGCGGCGGCCTCGTCCTGCGTCGAGAAGATGTTGCACGATGCCCAGCGCACCTCGGCACCGAGCGCGACGAGCGTCTCGATGAGCACGGCCGTCTGCACGGTCATGTGCAGCGAGCCGGCGATGCGCTGGCCCGCGAGCGGCTGCTCGGCGGCATACCGCTCGCGCAGCGCCATGAGGCCGGGCATCTCGTGCTCGGCGAGGCGGATCTGGTGGCGTCCGGCCTCGGCGAGGGCGAGGTCGCGCACCTGGAAGTCGAGTCGGCTGGCTGCATCCACGGTCATGGCATCCATCCTCCCACCCGGCGCGTGCCCGGACGACGACGGACCCCGCGCTCGGCGGGGTCCGTCAGCGCTCGACGCGCTCGTGCTCGGCGATCGACCTGCGTCAGGCCAGCAGCGCGGGATCGATGCGCATCGCCGCCGGCCCGAACTCCGAGGACGCGACGAGGTGCAGCGCGGCACGCAGGGTGTCGGCGCCCTCGCCCGCGCGCACGAGCGTCAGCTCGGCGCCGAGGCGACGCACCGCGGCACGACCGGCCTCGGCGTACGTCGCGCCCGTCGACCGCTCGAACGTCTCGCGCGTCTCGGGGTAGTCCGTGTGCAGCTCGCGCAGATCCGCGATCACGTGGGTCGGACGGTCCTCGGCGATCGCGGTCAGCACCGTGCGCGCCTGGTCGATGCCCGTGAGCACGAGCACGCTCGGGATGCCGGCACGGTTGGCGCCGCGGATGTCGGTGTCGAGGCGGTCGCCGACCATGATGGCCGTGGCCGCGCCGACGCGCTCCATCGCCGCCGTGAAGATCGGCACCTCGGGCTTGCCGGCCACCTCGGGCATGCGGCCGACGGCCGTGTGCACGGCGGACACGAGCGTGCCGTTGCCGGGAGCGATGCCGCCGGCCTGCGGGATCGTCCAGTCCATGTTCGTCGCGACCCACGGGATGCCCGTGTGCAGCGCGTACGTCGCCTCGGCCAGGTCCTTCCAGCCGACGTGCGGCGCGAAGCCCTGGATCACGGCGACGGGATGCTCGGCCGCGGTGCGCACGACGCGGTAGCCGCGCGCCTCGAGCTCGACCGTGATGCCGTCGCCGCCGACGACGAGGATGGGGTCGCCGGGCTTCGCGTGCTTCGCGATGAGCGGCATCGCGGCCTGCGGGCTCGTGACGACCTGCTCGGGCGTCGTCGCGATGCCGAGCTCGCTGAGGTGCGCGGCGACCTGCGCGTCGGTGCGTGACGCGTTGTTCGTCAGGTACAGCACCGGCTGCGCGATCGCCGCGATCGACTCGACGGCGTGCGGGATCGCCGCGGGGCCCGCGTAGACGACGCCGTCGAGGTCGAACAGCACGGCATCGACGCCGTCGAGCAGCGTCGTCATGCGCGCGGGGCCTGATCGTCCGATGCGTCGGCGTCGGATGCGTCGGCCTCGTGCGCGGGCGCGTCGGGCGTCGCGTCGGTGGACTGCGACGCCTCGGACTCGGCGACGTCGCTCGCCGACTCCCCCGCATCCTCGGGCTCGATCGCGAACAGCGCATCGTGGTCGTCGGACGCATCGACGTCCGCGCCCGCCTGGGCCGCGTCGTCGGTCGTGTCCGCGACGCCGGCGAGCAGCGCCTCGACCTCGGCCTCGATCGCCGCAGCCGAGGTGTCGACGGGCTCGGTGCCGTCGGGCTCGGTGCCGTCGGGCTCGGTGCCGACGGGCTCGGTGCCGACGGGCTCGGTGCCGTCGGGCTCGGTGCCGTCCTCGAGGGAAGCGACCTCGTCGGCGGGCTCCAGCTCGTCGACGGGCTCGACCTCGACCGACGCGTCGTCGGCGTCCGCGTCGGCATCCGCGTCAGCGTCGACCGCGGCGACGTCGTCGAGCTCGTCGACGTCGTATGCGTCGTCGTCGACGTCGATCCACTCCTCCGACACGTGCACGGTCTCGGCGTCGCCGGGGTCGGCGGCTGCCTGCAGCGCGTCGATGGCGCGCTCGGCGAGCTCGTGCCACTCGGCAGCCTCGTCGGCCTTGCCGAGATCCTCGAGCACCGTCGCGAACGCCGCGAAGAGCGCAGGGCTGTACGAGTGGGCGACGTCGCGCTGCAGCTCGGGGATGCGCAGCTCGTCGAGCGCCGCCTGGGTCTGGCCGAGGTCGAGGCGGGCGCCCGAGCGGGCGATCGCGAGCTCGACGCGGACGGGCGTCGGCAGCGTCGCAGCGTCGACGCTGCGCGAGAGCTCGAGGGCCTTCTCGGGTCGGCCGAGGCCGCGCTCGCAGTCGACCATGAGCGGCAGCTGCTCGTCGCTGCCCGTGATGCGGCGGAACGTGCGCAGCTCGCGCAGCGCGAGCGCGAAGTCGCCGAGCTGGTACGCGGTGATCGCGAGCGTCTCGCGCACGACGCCGATGCGGCCGGCGCGACGCGACGCGGCGAGGGCGTGCTGGTGCGCGGCCTTCGGGTCGTCGTCGATGAGGTTGGCGACCATCGCGAGGTGACGCGCGACCACGTCGGCGTTGTCCTTGTCGAGGGTCTTCAGCTGCATGCGCGCCTCGCCTGCGAGGTCGCTGGCCTCGACGTCGGCGGGCAGCAGCGGCGCGTCGAAGTCGTCGCGCACCTGGCGGAAGCTCTCGCCCGTGCCGGTGCCGCGCGAGCCGTACTCCTCGCGACCCTCGCGCGCGGGTGCCCGACGCGGACGGTCGTCGCCCCCGCGCGCACCGCGGTCGTCGCGGTCGAACGGACGGCGCTCGCCGTCGCGGTGCGGGCGACGGTCGTCGTCGCGACGCGGGCCGCGGTCGTCACGGTTGAACGGACGGCGCTCACCGTCACGCTGGGGACGGTCGAACGAGCGACGCTCGCCATCGCGCTGGGGACGACGGTCGTCATCGCGGCGAGGGCCGCGGTCGTCACGGTTGAACGGACGACGCTCGCCATCGCGCTGCGGACGGTCGAACGAACGACGCTCACCGCCGTCGCGCTGGGCGCCGCGGTCGTCACGGTTGAACGGACGACGCTCGCCATCGCGCTGCGGACGGTCGAACGAACGACGCTCACCGCCGTCGCGCTGGGCGCCCCGGTCGTCACGGTTGAACGGACGGCGCTCGCCGTCACGCTGCGGACGACGGTCGTCGTCACGACGCGGACCACGGTCGTCACGGTTGAAGGGACGGCGCTCGCCATCGCGCTGCGGACGACGGTCGTCGTCACGGCGAGGGCCACGGTCATCGCGGTTGAACGGACGACGCTCGCCATCGCGCTGGGGACCGCGGTCGTCACGGTTGAAGGGACGGCGCTCGCCGTCTCGCTGGGGACGGTCGAACGAGCGACGCTCGCCATCGCGCTGGGGACGACGGTCGTCATCGCGACGAGGGCCACGGTCGTCACGCTGGTACGGACGACGCTCGCCGTCGCGCTGAGGACGACGGTCGTCATCGCGACGAGGACCGCGGTCGTCACGCTGGTACGGACGGCGCTCGCCATCGCGCTGGGGACCGCGATCGTCACGGTTGAAGGGGCGACGCTCGCCATCGCGCTGGGGACCGCGGTCATCGCGGTTGAAGGGACGACGCTCACCGTCACGCTGCGGACGACAGTCATCGTCACGGCGCGGACCACGGTCGTCACGGTTGAAGGGACGACGCTCGCCGTCACGCTGCGGACGACGGTCATCGCGCTCGTACGGACGACGCTCGCCATCACGCGGAGCTCCGCGGCGCGGACCGCCGCTCTCGCGCGAGAACCGACGGTCGCCGTCGCGGCGCGGGCCGCCGCCGTCGCGGTCGTCACGCTGCCGCGGGCTCGAGCCGTCGCGGCGGCCTCCATCGGGCCGGCCTCCGGTCGGTGATCCGTCCCGTCGACGGTCGCGGTCCGAGCTCTCAGCCATGGCAATCCTCCCGAAAAAGCGAAAGGGGCCCCAGCGTCATGGCTGGGGCCCCTTTCGAAAAGAAGTCCGGCGGTGTCCTACTCTCCCACAGGGTCCCCCCTGCAGTACCATCGGCGCTGTGAGGCTTAGCTTCCGGGTTCGGAATGTAACCGGGCGTTTCCCTCACGCTATGGCCGCCGAAACACTATGGATGTTTCAGTCTGAATCCTAGCGGATTCTTCGTTCTCGACCGTCCATCGAGAACCACAAAGTGGACGCAAGCATCACAACAGTCATGTGATGAGTTATCAAGTCATCGGCCTATTAGTACCGGTCAGCTCCACGGGTCGTTAGTCCCCGCTTCCACATCCGGCCTATCAACCCAGTCGTCTGGCTGGGGGCCTCTCGCCCGAAGGCATGGAAGTCTCATCTTGAGGCCGGCTTCCCGCTTAGATGCTTTCAGCGGTTATCCATCCCGAACGTAGCTAATCAGCGGTGCTCCTGGCGGAACAACTGACACACCAGAGGTTCGTCCAACCCGGTCCTCTCGTACTAGGGTCAGATCCTCTCAAACTTCCTACGCGCACAGAGGATAGGGACCGAACTGTCTCACGACGTTCTAAACCCAGCTCGCGTGCCGCTTTAATGGGCGAACAGCCCAACCCTTGGGACCTACTCCAGCCCCAGGATGCGACGAGCCGACATCGAGGTGCCAAACCATGCCGTCGATATGGACTCTTGGGCAAGATCAGCCTGTTATCCCCGAGGTACCTTTTATCCGTTGAGCGACAGCGCTTCCACAAGCCACTGCCGGATCACTAGTCCCGACTTTCGTCCCTGCTCCAGTTGTCACTGTCACAGTCAAGCTCCCTTGTGCACTTACACTCGACACCTGATTGCCAACCAGGTTGAGGGAACCTTTGGGCGCCTCCGTTACTTTTTGGGAGGCAACCGCCCCAGTTAAACTACCCATCAGGCACTGTCCCTGCACCGGATCACGGTGCGAAGTTAGATGTCCAGAGTGACCAGAGTGGTATTTCAACGATGACTCCACCTGAACTAGCGTCCAAGCTTCACAGTCTCCCACCTATCCTACACAAGTCACGCCGAACACCAATACCAAACTATAGTAAAGGTCACGGGGTCTTTCCGTCCTTCTGCGCGTAACGAGCATCTTTACTCGTAGTGCAATTTCGCCGAGTTCGCGGTTGAGACAGCTGGGAAGTCGTTACGCCATTCGTGCAGGTCGGAACTTACCCGACAAGGAATTTCGCTACCTTAGGATGGTTATAGTTACCACCGCCGTTTACTGGGGCTTAAATTCAGAGCTTCGCTTGCGCTAACCCCTCCTCTTAACCTTCCAGCACCGGGCAGGCGTCAGTCCGTATACATCGTCTTGCGACTTGGCACGGACCTGTGTTTTTAGTAAACAGTCGCTTCCCACTGGTCTCTGCGGCCGTCAAACGCTCAGGGAGCAAGTCCCATCACGCCTCAGGCCCCCCTTCTCCCGAAGTTACGGGGGCATTTTGCCGAGTTCCTTAACCACGATTCTCTCGATCTCCTTAGTATTCTCTACCTGACCACCTGAGTCGGTTTGGGGTACGGGTGACTTGAACCTCGCGTCGATGCTTTTCTCGGCAGCATAGGATCGTCGACTTCCCTCTAGGGTTCGGCATCGGCTCTCAGGGAATGTTGCAGACGGATTTGCCTATCTGCACCCCTACGACCTTGCCCGGACTCAACCATCGGCCCGGTTCGACTACCTTCCTGCGTCACACCTGTTAATACGCTAGCCGCACCAGCATGGGGTCGAGTGCTAGCTCAAGGACCGTCACCCCGAAGGGATCGGGTCCAAGAATTCGGACTCTTAGCACCACTGGATTGACTTGGGCGGTTCTTCGCCAGCGCAGGAATATCAACCTGCTGTCCATCGACTACGCCTGTCGGCCTCGCCTTAGGTCCCGGCTTACCCAGGGAAGATTAGCTTGACCCTGGAACCCTTGGTCTTTCGGAGGACATGTTTCTCACATGTCTTTCGCTACTCATGCCTGCATTCTCACTCGTGCAGCATCCACGGCTGGTTTCCACCGCCGCTTCACTCGCTGCACGACGCTCTCCTACCGATCCGCACGCCTGGACAGCCATCAAGTGGCTGCCGAGCTGTTGCGCGAATCCCATAACTTCGGTGGTGTGCTTGAGCCCCGTTACATTGTCGGCGCCGAATCACTTGACCAGTGAGCTATTACGCACTCTTTCAAGGGTGGCTGCTTCTAAGCCAACCTCCTGGTTGTCTAAGCAACTCGACATCCTTTTCCACTTAGCACACGCTTAGGGACCTTAGTTGATGGTCTGGGTTGTTTCCCTCTCGACTATGAAGCTTATCCCCCACAGTCTCACTGCTGCGCTCTCACTTACCGGCATTCGGAGTTTGGCTGACGTCAGTAACCTTTTGGGGCCCATCGGCCATCCAGTAGCTCTACCTCCGGCAAGAAACACGCAACGCTGCACCTAAATGCATTTCGGAGAGAACCAGCTATCACGAAGTTTGATTGGCCTTTCACCCCTATCCACAGCTCATCCCCTCAGTTTTCAACCTAAGTGGGTTCGGTCCTCCACGAGGTCTTACCCTCGCTTCAACCTGGCCATGGATAGATCACTTCGCTTCGGGTCTAGGACATGCGACTGAATCGCCCTATTCAGACTCGCTTTCGCTACGGCTACCCCACTCGGGTTAACCTCGCCACATATCGCTAACTCGCAGGCTCATTCTTCAAAAGGCACGCCGTCACAGCTACCAGGGCTGCTCCGACGGTTTGTAAGCAAACGGTTTCAGGTACTATTTCACTCCCCTCCCGGGGTACTTTTCACCTTTCCCTCACGGTACTTGTCCGCTATCGGTCATCTGGGAGTATTTAGGCTTACCAGGTGGTCCTGGCAGATTCACACGGGATTTCTCGGGCCCCGTGCTACTTGGGATCCCCCTCGCACCATAACGACATTTCGACTACCGGACTGTCACCGTCTGTGGTCAGCCTTTCCAAGCTGTTCGTCTATGTCGCGCTGTAATGCTTGCCGATCGGCAGATCGACTGAAGGGTCCCGCTACCCCGACCATGCAACGCCTGCCGGCTATCACACATGATCGGTTTGGCCTCTTCCGGTTTCGCTCGCCACTACTAACGGAATCACGGTTGTTTTCTCTTCCTGTGGGTACTGAGATGTTTCACTTCCCCACGTTCCCTCTACCCGCCCTATATATTCAGGCGGGAGTCACTGGGTCGGCACGCCGCCCAGCGGGGTTTCCCCATTCGGAAATCCTCGGATCGAGGCTCGTTTATCAGCTCCCCGAGGCTTATCGCAGATTACTACGTCCTTCATCGGCTCCAGATGCCAAGGCATCCACCGTTTGCTCTTAAAGACTTGATCACAACATGAGTATTGTTGGTCATCGGAAGCACCCGCCAAGAGCAGGTGCACCAAATAATTTTGATCAGAACATCCGAACTCGAAAGTCCGGAAGCTCTAAGATGCTCGCGTCCACTGTGTAGTTCTCAACATACGGTCGGTCCCACCACTCCCACAGCCTCCTGGCTGGATCATGATGGTCCGAGGGTCAGCACGGATCGCCGAAGCGACTCGTCCGGTCCCTCAGGACCCAACAGCGTGCATGCGCCCCCGTCTACGCTGCGCCTTCGTTCCTTGCCGACCAAAGCCGGCCGTACTAGAAGGCAACAGCGCTCGAGGAGCGCCAATGTCAATGTTCCACCCATGAGCATCCACCGGTCGACATTCGCGACCATGGTGGCTCTGCGCAAGACGAATCCTGCGAGAAGCTCCTTAGAAAGGAGGTGATCCAGCCGCACCTTCCGGTACGGCTACCTTGTTACGACTTAGTCCTAATTACCGATCCCACCTTCGACGGCTCCCTCCACAAGGGTTAGGCCACCGGCTTCGGGTGTTACCGACTTTCATGACTTGACGGGCGGTGTGTACAAGGCCCGGGAACGTATTCACCGCAGCGTTGCTGATCTGCGATTACTAGCGACTCCGACTTCATGAGGTCGAGTTGCAGACCTCAATCCGAACTGAGACCGGCTTTTTGGGATTCGCTCCACCTTACGGTATCGCAGCCCATTGTACCGGCCATTGTAGCATGCGTGAAGCCCAAGACATAAGGGGCATGATGATTTGACCTCATCCCCACCTTCCTCCGAGTTGACCCCGGCAGTATCCCATGAGTTCCCACCATGACGTGCTGGCAACATAGGACGAGGGTTGCGCTCGTTGCGGGACTTAACCCAACATCTCACGACACGAGCTGACGACAACCATGCACCACCTGTTTACGAGTGTCCAAAGAGTTCACTGTCTCCAGTGCGTTCTCGTATATGTCAAGCCTTGGTAAGGTTCTTCGCGTTGCATCGAATTAATCCGCATGCTCCGCCGCTTGTGCGGGCCCCCGTCAATTCCTTTGAGTTTTAGCCTTGCGGCCGTACTCCCCAGGCGGGGAACTTAATGCGTTAGCTACGACACGGAGACCGTGGAATGGTCCCCACATCTAGTTCCCAACGTTTACGGCGTGGACTACCAGGGTATCTAAGCCTGTTTGCTCCCCACGCTTTCGCTCCTCAGCGTCAGTAACGGCCCAGAGATCTGCCTTCGCCATCGGTGTTCCTCCTGATATCTGCGCATTCCACCGCTACACCAGGAATTCCAATCTCCCCTACCGCACTCTAGTCTGCCCGTACCCACTGCAAGCCCGAGGTTGAGCCTCGGGTTTTCACAGCAGACGCGACAGACCGCCTACGAGCTCTTTACGCCCAATAATTCCGGATAACGCTCGCACCCTACGTATTACCGCGGCTGCTGGCACGTAGTTAGCCGGTGCTTTTTCTGCAGGTACCGTCACTCTCGCTTCTTCCCTGCTAAAAGAGGTTTACAACCCGAAGGCCTTCGTCCCTCACGCGGCGTTGCTGCATCAGGCTTGCGCCCATTGTGCAATATTCCCCACTGCTGCCTCCCGTAGGAGTCTGGGCCGTGTCTCAGTCCCAGTGTGGCCGGTCACCCTCTCAGGCCGGCTACCCGTCGTCGCCTTGGTGAGCCATTACCTCACCAACAAGCTGATAGGCCGCGAGCTCATCCCTGACCGAAGTTCTTTCCAACCGATGCAGATGCCTGCTCGGCTCGTATCCGGTATTAGACGCCGTTTCCAGCGCTTATCCCAGAGTCAGGGGCAGATTGCTCACGTGTTACTCACCCGTTCGCCACTAATCCAGAGGAGCAAGCTCCCCCTTCATCGTTCGACTTGCATGTGTTAAGCACGCCGCCAGCGTTCATCCTGAGCCAGGATCAAACTCTCCGTAAAGAAAATTTGCATACCACCGAAGTGGCAGCGAGTTTGAATCTGACAAGTGGATTGTCACTGACAATCTCAATGTGTCCAAAGGAATCTCAACGCATCCGAAGACACGACGAGGTAATTTGGCATTTGACATTGTGCACGCTGTTGAGTTCTCAAGGATCGGGCGCTCCCGACCGCACCCTCCCGGGATTGCATCGAGGCCCTACTTGGCTGCCACGCGACTCTCCGCGAGATGGCAACCTGAGAAGATTACCACCGCGACCGGGCCGGAGCAAATCCGGCGTGTCGCGGCCTGCGGCCGGAACGAACCGACGCGAAGCCTCGACGCAGTCGAGTGACTCTCCTCTGCGGCGACCCAGCGTCACGGCACGAGTCCGGACTGCGAAGGAGCTGCAGAAGAGGTGGCCCCCACTTGAGGCCCGGACCCCTACCGGGGCCGGCACCTTTGGGGTGACGAGTTAGAACAGTACGGTGCCGACCGGGCTCTCGCCCAATCGGGCGCATCCCGGGCGTGTCTAGGCGCGGATCAGCTCGAGCGCGGCGTCCCTCAGGTGCTCCATGACGGCGATCTCCTCCGCCTCGACGTTGAGGCGCAGCAGCGGCTCGGTGTTCGACGGGCGCACCGACATCCACCACGTGCCGTCGTGCGCCGTGATGAAGAGCCCGTCGAGCTCGTCGAGCACGCCATCGTGCGCGAACGCCTCGACGATGCGGGCGTACGCGGCGGGCACGTCGTGCACCGTCGAGTTGATCTCGCCCGACGCCGCATAGGGCGTGAATCGGTCGCCGAGCGCCGACATGGGCTCGGCGGATGCGCCGAGCTCGGCGAGCACGTGCATGGCAGCGAGCATGCCGTTGTCGGCGCCGTAGAAGTCGCGGAAGTAGTAGTGGGCGCTGTGCTCGCCGCCGAAGACCGCGTTCGTGCGCGCCATCTCGCCCTTGATGAGCGAGTGGCCGACGCGCGTGCGCACGGGCGTCGCGCCGGCGGCGACGATCGTCTCGGGCACGATGCGCGACGAGATGAGGTTGTGCAGCACGACGACGTCGGTCTCGCCCTCGGCCCGCACGCGACGCACCTCGCGCAGCGCGACGATCGCCGAGATCGCCGACGGCGACACGGCGGCCCCGTGCTCGTCGACGACGAAGCAGCGGTCGGCGTCGCCATCGAACGCGAGGCCGAGGTCGGCGTCGTGCTGCACGACGGCGGCCTGCAGGTCGACGAGGTTCTTCGGCTCGAGCGGGTTCGCCTCGTGGTTCGGGAAGGTGCCGTCGAGCTCGAAGTACATCGGCACGATCTCGATCGGCAGCGCCGCGAGCCCCGCCTCGGTGCCGAGCACGGCGGGCACCGTCATGCCGCCCATGCCGTTCGCGGCGTCGACGACGACCTTGAGCGGGCGGATGCCCGAGAGGTCGACGAGCGCACGCAGGTGCGCCGCGTAGTCGCCGAGCACGTCGCGCTCGACGAGCGACCCGGGGCTGTCGACCGACGGGATGCCGGACTCGAGGTACGCGGCGGCGCGGTCGCGGATCGCCGCGAGGCCCGTGTCGAGGCTCATGGCCTGCGCGCCGGCGCGCGACAGCTTCATGCCGTTGTACGCCGCCGGGTTGTGCGAGGCGGTGAACATGATCGCGGGCGCCGCGAGGCTGCCGGAGGCGAAGTACGACTCGTCGGTCGAGCACAGCCCGATGCGCACGACGTCGCCGCCGCGGGCGCGGATGCCGTCGGCGGCCGCATCCGCGAGCTCGGGCGACGACGGGCGCATGTCGAAGCCGATGACGATCGGAGCCTCGGTGCCGACCTCGTCGGCGAACGCGGCGCCGAGGGCGCGCACGACCGTGGGCGTGAGCTGGCCGTCGACGAGCCCGCGCACGTCGTAGGCCTTCACGATGGCGTGGAGGGCGTCGGCGTCGGTCATGGTCGATCCAATCCTTCGTCGGCGGTCGGTCACGCGTCGGCGCGGTGCTGCACGATCGTCCACCCCGCGGGCGGCTGGATGCGGGCGGCGTGCACGTCGCACAGGTCGTAGCCGCCCTCCTGCCGCGCGTCGAGCAGGGGTCCGATCGCCATCATCCGGTCGTCGTAGTCGTACGTGAGCGTGCGGTCGGCGTAGTTGCGGCACGTGGGCCTGGAGCACATCCTGCCGTCCATCCGGCCCAGGCTACTCGTACGATGGAGCCATGCCCCGAGCACGCACCCGTCGACGCCACGATCGCGGGGCGCGATCGTCGATCGCGGGTCCCGTGCTGCCACTGCTCGAGTCGCGGCAGACGCGCTTCGAGGACGTGCTGGCCGACGCCGCCGAGTACCTCATGGGCCAGTGGCCCGACGAGCTCGCGGGCGTGCGGTTCCGCTGGGCCGACATGCCGCCGTCGGAGCTCGCGCCGCTCGCGCGCGAGGTGCCGCAGTGGTGGGTCGACCACCGCGAGCGCACCATCACGGTCTTCCGCCTGCCGATCCAACGGCTCGTGCAGCTGCACGTCGACGACGACTGGCACAAGCGCGTGGCGATCGAGTCGTGCATCTTCCGTGCGGCGGCCGAGCTCATCGGCCGCGAGCCGTGGGAGATCGCGCCCGACCGCTACCGGCACCACTAACGCGTCGGCGTCGCGTCAGAGCACGACGTCGATGCCCTCGCGCGCCGCGATGCGCGGCGTGATGGCGTAGCCGCCGATGCCCTCGCTGCCCGCGTACGTCACGGCAGCCACGACGTCGTCGGCCTCGATCGTCGTCGTGACGCCACCGCCGACCTCGACGGTCGCGAGCTCGTCGGGCGCGACGACGACCTCGAAGCCGCCGCCGATCGTGACGGTCTGCGGGTCGTCGCCCACGTTGAGCAGGTGGAGGCGCGGCGACGGGCCCGCGGCGATCGCGACGGTCGTCGAGCCCTCGATCGGCGCGCTCTGCCCCTGCACCCAGTCGAGGTCGATGCGGTCGCCGTCGACGCGGATCTGCCGCGCGGCGGCGACGATCGGCACGTCGGACTCGATCGTGAACGCGTACGTGCCCGGCGCGAGGCCCGAGAGGTCGACCTCCGAGACCTGATCGCCCACGAGGTCGAGCGTCGACGCGATGGGATCGCCGCCGTCGGAGATCGTCGTGATCGTGACCTGCGTGGACTCGCCGGCCAGCACGCGCAGCGCCGGCACGGCATCCTCGAAGCCCGCCTGCGTCTGCAGGCCCGTCGCATCCCCGATCGTCACGCCCGGGATCGCGATGGAGCGGCTGGCCTGCGACGGGTCGACGACGTCGACGCCGCCCGGCTGCAGCGTACGGACGACCCGGTGCTGCAGGTGGGCGGAGACGGGGCCGCCCGTCGACGTCACGTGCACGACGGGCGAGGCCACGCCCGGCGCGAGGGATGCGAGGTCGACGAGCACGACGGAGCCGGCCGCGATCGCGATGCCCGTGCTGCCGACGGCGTCGATGCGCCCGTCGGTGCCGTGCACCTCGACGTCGACCGACGTGGCGGTCGTGCCGGGATTCGCGATCGTGAGCACGCTCGAGCGGCCCGTCGTCGTCGAGCCGCCGACGAGCCACTGCGTCGTCGCGGGCTCGACGCATGCGCTCGCGGCCGCGCCGAACGCCGTGTCGTCGTCGACCGAGAGCCACTCGGCGCCCGACACGTCGGTGCCGCGCAGCACGGTCGCGGTCGCGTCGACGCCTGCGACGCTCGCGGCGTCCTGCTCGTCGGACGCCGCCTGCAGCTGCGCCTGGGCCAGCACGCCGATGGCGCCGGCGTCGCCGCTCGCGTCGCCGATCGCGAGGAGCGGGCCGGCGCACGTGCGCACCTCCTCGGGCGCGTCGGGCGCGACGGATGCGATGCGCGGGTCGGCCTGCACCATCGGCAGGCTCGGTGCCGCGACGACGCCGAGCAGTCCGAGCGCGACGACCGCGACGCCGGCCGTCGCCCGCAGGCCCCAGAGCCCGACGGAGCGCGGCTCGACGCCGCGGGCGCGCTCGGCGGCCTCGATCGCGGCGGCCTCGCGGTCGGTCGCGGTGACGTCGGTCGCGAGGTCGACGGTCGGCTCGTCGGCGTCGTCGCCGCGCGTCTCCTCGGTCGACGGATCGTCGGCGGACGTCTCGTCGATCGGCGCGTCGTGGGCGGGCGCGTCCTCGGACGGCGCCTGCTCGGCGGCCGCCTCGGCGGGCGTCTCCTCGACGGGCTCGTCGCCGTGCTCGTCGGGTGCCGTGCGGTCGTCGCTCATGCCCAGTCCTTCACGATCCTCGAGCGTCGCGATCGTCCGCGCGCTCCCCTGCGCGCCGACGGCAGCGCGAGCACGATCGCGGCGGCGACCGCGAGCAGCTGCGCGGCGAGCAGCGCCCACGACCAGGTCGTCGTCGGCTCGGCCGGCGCCACCTCGACGTCGCGCTGCCACAGCACGCCGAGCGCGGTGTCGCCGATCGACGCGAGCCCGTCGCGCTCGGCGAGGCTCGACTCGACGACGGCGCCGAGCGCGGCGTCGCCGTCGGCGAGCAGCACGTAGCGCACCGACCAGTCGTCGAGGTCGGCGTCGACGTCGCCGCCGCCAGCGACGAGGTTGGCGGCGACGACCGCGAGCTGCTCGGCACGCGGTCCGACGCCCACGGTCTCGACGAGCGTCGACGCATCCGTCAGCGACGCTCCGACGCCGCGCTCGATGCGCGCGGCGACCGTGCCGTCGTCGAGGGGCGTGATGACGAGGGTGCCGACGTTCGCGTCGGCATCCGCGACGACGAAGGCGGGCAGCGAGCGCTCGGGCGCGGGCTCGAGCGCCGGCATGAGCATGCCGAGCACGACGGCGGGGGCGGCGCCGACCGCGGCGACGAGCGTGACGGCCGACATCGGCACGCCGCCGCGCGCGTCGAGCACGTCGATCGTGCGCGTCGCCGACGCGAGCAGGCCGAGCAGCAGCAGGCTCACGCCGCTGCCGGCCCACAGGGGCACGACCTCGGTGCCGTCGGAGGCGACCGCGACGTGCGTCTGCCCGATGGCGGTCGCGAGGCCCAGCGCCGCGACGGCCATCGGCAGCAGCGCGCGCGCGCGCAGGAACGGCGCGGCGATCGCGACGAGCAGCAGCGGCGCCGCCAGCACGACGGCGATCCACCTGGCGTCGAGGCCCACGGCGTCGGCGACGACGCCGATGCCGCCGAGGTCGCCGACGGGCATGCCCAGCAGCAGCTGCAACGGCGTCGCCTGCTCGCTCGCGTGCGGCACCCCGGGGTCGGCGAGCGCGGCGAGCGGCGTGCCCGCGAGCCACTGCCACGCCACGGTCGGGCCGACGAGCAGCAGGGCGGGCACGAGCGCGAGCAGCACGCGCGGCGCGCGCCACCGCACGACGGCGATCGCGACGACGCCCACCGCGACGGCGGGCAGCAGCGACGGCGCCCCCGCGACCACGAGCCCGATCGCGAGCGCCGCGCCGCCCGTCGCACGCCACGACGACCACGCCTGCAGCGCGCACGCCGCGGCGACGGGCAGCAGCACGTGCGCGACGACGGCGCCGATGCGGCCCTCGTGCACCGCGAGCAGCAGCGTCGGCGCGAACGCCCAGACCGCGGCGGCGGCCGTCGGCATCCACCTGCTCGTCGTGATCGAGCGCACGAAGGCCCAGCCCGTCACGGCCGACAGCGGCGCGGCGGCGAGCAGCAGCACGATGATCGCGACCGACGGCGACCACGGCGTGAGGGAGCCGAGCGTCGCGACGAGCAGCGCGAACGCGTCGGCGGGCCCCACGACCGAGCCCACACCGTCGCGCACGCCCCACGTCACGTCGGCCCAGAGGCGCGCGACCGAGCCGTCGAGCGGCAGCAGCGCCCCGCCGGTGAGGCCGCCGGAGCCGATGAGCGGTGCGAGCACGAGCACGCCGACGACCGCGGCGAGCGCCGCGACCCACAGCGCGGCCCCCTCGACGAAGCCGACGCGCTCGTCGACGACGCGCGCGTTGTGGTCGACGTCGTCGCCCACGCGCTGCCGGTGCTCGCGCAGCGCGCGCCACGTGACGCGCAGCGGCCGCAGGTCGCTCCACGTCGCGACGCGAGTGCGGCGGATGCGGCGGCGGGCGCGCGCGACGCGGCCGAGGCGCACGGCCGCGGTCGCGGCGGCCGCCCACTCCGACGGGATGCTGCCCGGCCGCTTCGCGAGCACGTGGCCCAGCGAGCGCACGAGCGCGAGCGGCAGGAGCGCGAGCCAGTGCAGCGGCACGAGCGCCGCGGGCGCGTACGCGAGCCGGCGATGCAGCTGCGCCGACCGCGCGATGCGCGTGCGCCGCGCCTCCGACACGCGACGCAGGCGGAAGTGCTCGGGCCCGCCGTCGCGCCGCACGCGCGCATCCGGCTGCAGCGCGACGCGGTGCCCGGCGAGGCGCGCGCGGATGCCGAGGTCGAGCCCCGCGTCGACGCTCGGCAGCGCGGGGTCGAAGCCGCCGAGCGCGTCGAGCACGTCGCGGCGCACGAGCACGCCCGCCTCGGCCACGCCCAGCGCATCCGAGTCGCCGTCGTGCTGGCCCTGGTCGAGCTCGCCGTCGTGCAGGCGCACGCTGCGGCCGAGCGGCGTGACGGTCTGCCCGTACTCGGCGAAGGTGTCGGGCTGCGCGCCGCGCATGACCTTGGGGCCGACGACCGCGACCGACGGGCTCGTCTCCGCCGTGCCGAGCAGCGCCTCGAGGGCGCGCGGATGCGGCACGGAGTCGTGCGCGAGCAGCCAGAGCCAGTCGCCCTCGGCAGCCTCGGGCAGCACGGCGACGCCTGCCCGCACCGCGTCGCCGAACGACGCGGTCGACGGCGCGTCGACGATCGCGTTGCCCGCGGCCTGCAGCAGCGAGCGCGACGCGTCGGTGCTGCGCGCGTCCACGACGACGACGCGCTCGGGGGTCACGGCTTGCGCCGCGATCGCATCGAGCGTCTGCTGGAGGGAGTCGGCGCCGTTCCGCACGGCGAGCACGACGAGGACACGCTGACGCACCCGGCAAGGCTAGGCACGCATGGGCGCGCGCAGCGGCAACGACGTCGGTGCGCCGCGAAGTCAGCGCGAGCGCAGCGCCCGCGACACCGCGCGGCTCGCCCGCATGACGGGCTGCGCCTCGAGCGCCTCGAGCGCCTGCTGCACGCCCGCGAGCTCGGCACGCGCCCGGTCTGCCTGGCCGCGCGCGTCGACGACGGCGCCCTCGAGCGCGATGCGCTCGCGCAGGCCGTCCTCGGCGGCGACGCCCAGCGCGATCTCGAGCTGCTGGATGCGCTGCTGCGCCTCGTAGAGGCGCGTGTTGCGGTCGTCGACCTCCTCGCGCAGCACGACGATGTCGCGCTGCGCCTCGACGTCGAGCGGCGACAGCACGTGGGCGAGCGCGCGCAGGCGCTCGATCTCGGCGTCGTCGTACGCCTCGCCGTCGGCGAGCGCGGCCGCGAGCAGCCCGGGGCGCACGCCATCCAGCTGCAGCGCCGTCACGAGCGCGTCGTCCTCGACGAAGCCCTGCTGGGCGAGGTCGTCGCTCGTGGGCATGCGCAGCGCGAGGAACGGCAGCAGCACGCCGGCGCGCATGCGACGCCAGTCGCGCATGCCGTGGTGGTTGGCGCTCGGCCGCAGCTGCGGGTTGGCCTCGTAGCCGCGACCCATGTTCTCGGTCTTGCGCGCGAACTGCGTCGCCGAGCGCCACGGCAGGTGCAGCACCTCGAGCGCGAGCTCGTCGGGCACCTCCCCGTGCTGCTCGATCGACGTGAAGTGGTTGCCGTGCGCGACCTCGACCTCGGGGTCGCCGACGTGGATGGCGTTGGGCGTGGGGTGCGCGAGCACGCCCGCCGCCTGCAGCGCCTCGAGCGATCGCTCGTCGCGCATCCGCAGCCTGCCGATGCCCGAGCCGGTCTCGGCGATCGGGCCGACCATGTTCACGACGGGCACCGTGAACGCGCGCAGCGACGTGGGCATCGCGGCGAGCACGGCGGCGACGGTCGTCGAGCGGTCGACGGGCAGCACGAACTCGTCGGCGTCGCCGTTCACGACCCACGTCGCGCCCATGCGCGCGGCCTCGCGCGCCATCGACGTGACGACCCGCGCCTGCTGCTTGCGGTGCTCGGGGTCGTGGTGGAGCGTGAGGGGTGCGTGCTGCGCGTACTCCTCGAGGATCTCGCGGGTGCCGTCGGTCGAGGCGTTGTCGGTCACGATGAGGTGATCGAACCCCTGCGCGAGATGGTGCTCGACGGTGGCGGCGATGACGTCGGCCTCGTCGCGCACCATCATGGTCATTGCCAGCATGCGCTCAGCCTACGCGCGCTGAGCATCGCTCGAAGCCCTCGTGCCCCGGTGCGGGACACGGGTGAGGAGGGTGCTGCGACGTGCTCAGGCGGAACGGCGCAGGCGGCGGCGCTCGCGCTCGGAGAGCCCGCCCCAGATGCCGAAGCGCTCGTCGTTCTGCAACGCATAGTCGAGGCACTGCGCGCGCACGTCGCATCCCTCGCAGATGCGCTTCGCATCACGCGTCGAGCCGCCCTTCTCGGGGAAGAACGCCTCGGGGTCCGTCTGTGCGCAGAGTGCGTCGACCTGCCATGCGAGCTGCCCATCCTCGTCGGACTCGACGGGTGTGGTCCGGCGGAGCGGGGATCCGGGCACACCCAGCTGGATGGGGTCGATGAACCAGTCTTCGGGAACGCTGCGGCGGTTCGCGTCGCGCATGCGGTGCTCCAATTCCCAGTGACGCCGCTCGGCCTGCGGCGTGATTGGACAATTACACCGTTGTGATTCCCCTCGCGTCAAGTCGCGAATCCTACGGCGCGCCGACGACACTGCCGGGAGCCCGCGCTCACGGCGTGTCGCGCACCTCGAGGGCGAGCCATGCGTCGGGCGCGTCGACCCGGATCGATGCCGGTGCCGCGGCGAACGCCGCCTCGCCGCGAGCGAGCGCCAGCCGCTCCCCCGCCACCTCGACGACGGTCGGCGACGCCGCGAGCACGATCGCGCACGCCGCGCCATCCGCCGTGTGCGAGCCCTCGACGTGGCGCAGCTCGAAGGCCGCGTCGGGCCGGTACGCCGTCGCTCCCGACAGTGCGATGGGATGCAGCATCGGGTCGTCGACGGGCGTCACGTCGACGATGCGCAGCAGCTCGTCGCGGTCGACGTGCTTGGGGGTGAGGCCGCCGCGCAGCACGTTGTCGCTCGCCTCCATGAGCTCGATGCCGAGACCCGAGAGGTAGGCGTGCAGGTTGCCGGCGGGCAGGAACACGCCCTCGCCGGGCGCGAGCGAGACGCGGTGCAGCATGAGCGCCGTCGCGATGCCCGCGTCGCCGGGGTAGTCGGCGTGCAGGCGCGCGACGGTGTCGGCGGCCGCGGCGTGCTCGGCGGGCAGCGACGGCGCGGCGGCGACGACGCCCGCGACGACCGCATCCACGTCGTCGCCTCCCGTGAGCAGCCACGCGAGCGCCTCGCGCGTCGACGCGCGCACGCGCTCGGCGTACGGGGCGACGCGCACGTCGATCGCCGCGAGCGCGTCGAGCACCGCGAGCGTGCGGGCCGCGGGCTGGAACCCCGAGAGCGCCTCGAACGGCGTCACGGCCACGATGAGCTCTGGCTTCGAGCGCGGATCCTTGTACGAGCGGTGCGACGCGTCGAGCGGCACGCCCGCCGCCTCCTCGGCCGCGAACCCCGCGCGCGCCTGCGCCGGCGACGGATGCACCTGCAGCGACAGCGCGTGCGCGGCCGCGAGCACCTTCAGCAGGATGCCAGGCTGGGTGGCGCCGGCGGCGGCGAGCGCCGCGTCGAGCGGCGTGCCGTCGTCGAGCCGTGCGGGCCATGCGGGATGGGCGCCGAGCCACACCTCGGCCTCGGGACCGCCCGACGGCTCGGTGCCGAGGTACTCGGCCACGAGCGTCTCGCTGCCCCACGCGTAGTCGCGCACCGCGTTGGCGATGCGCGCCAAGCCGACCGGGGACGTGCCGTCGCTCATGGTGAGCGACGCTACAACACGCGTGCGCGCTCGCAGCCGCCGTGCGTAGGCTGCGAGCCGTTCGTGCGCCGAAGGAGCCCCATGACCCTCACCCAGCTGCCCAGCGACTTCTACGGGATGGAGTCGCAGCTCACCGAGCGCGAGCAGGAGGCCATCGCCGGCCTGCGCGCCGCGATGGAGCCCATGCGCGCCGTCGTCGACGAGCACTGGCACCGCGACGAGTTCCCCATGGACGTCATCCCCGCCATCGCGGCGACGGGCGTGCTCGGGCACTCGTGGGAGGAGACGCAGACCTTCCCCGCCTCCGCCGTCTACCGCGGCTGGGCCGCGCTCGAGATGGCCCGCGTCGACGCGTCCCTCTCGACCTTCGTCGGCGTGCAGAACGGCCTCGCCGCCGGCTCGATCGGCGCGTGCGGCTCGCCCGAGCAGCGCACCGAATGGCTGCCGCGCCTCGCGTCGGGCGAGGTCATCGGCGCCTTCGGCCTCACCGAGCCGCTCTCGGGCTCCGACTCGGCCCGCGGCCTGCGCACGACCGCGCGCCGCGACGGCGACGCGTGGGTGCTCGACGGCGCGAAGCGGTGGATCGGCAACGCCACGTTCGCCGACGTCGTCATCATCTGGGCGAAGGACGTCGCCGACGACCAGGTGAAGGGCTTCATCGTGCCCACGACGACGCCGGGCTTCTCGGCGACGAAGATCGAGCGCAAGATCGCGCTGCGCATGGTGCAGAACGCCGACATCGTGCTCGAGGGCGTGCGCGTGCCCGAGTCGCTGCGCCTGCAGCGCGCCGACTCGTTCCGCGACACCGCGCGCGTGCTGCGCCTCACGCGCGCCGAGGTCGCGTGGGCCGCCGTCGGCGTCATGGCCGGCGCCTACGAGGCCGCCGTGCGCTACACGGGCGAGCGCGAGCAGTTCGGCCAGCCCATCGCCGGCCACCAGCTCGTGCAGGACCTGCTCGCGAAGTCGCTCGGCGCGATCACGGCATCCATCGCCCTGTGCGCGCAGGTGTCGCGCATGCAGGACGAGGGCACCCAGGAGGATGCGCACTCGGCGCTCGCGAAGGCGTTCACGACCGCGCGCATGCGCGAGGTCGTGGGCTGGTGCCGCGAGGTGTGCGGCGGCAACGGCATCGTCACCGACCACGACGTCGCGCGCTTCTTCGCCGACGCCGAGGCGCTCTACTCGTACGAGGGCACGTTCCAGATGAACCAGCTCATCGTGGGCCGCGCCATCACGGGGCGGGCCGCCTTCGCGTGACGCCGTAGGCTCGTGGGCATGAGCGAGTCGGAGCTGGCGACCCTGCGCGCCGAGAACGAGCGGTTGCGCGGCGAGCTGTCGCGGCTCGAGCGCGAGCGGGCCACCGAGCGGGCGCAGCTGCGCTCGTCGCAGGGCCGCACGCTCGCGCTGCAGGCCGACCTCGACGAGGCGCACGCGCACCTCGGCGCCCGCGTGACGCTGCCGCGTCGCGTGCTGCGCAAGGGTCGCAGCCTCGCGGGCCGCGCCCTGCGTCGCGTGGGCCTGCGGAGAGGCTGATGCGGCTGTCGAACGTCGACGCCGTGCGTCGCACGGGCGTCTTCTTCTTCTACGACGCCGACGGCGTCGCCGACGAGACGGTCTTCACGCTGCTCGACGGCGTCATGCCGCACCTCACGCGCCTCGTGGTCGTCGTGAACGGCGCGCTCGACGACGCATCCCGCGCCCGCTTCGAGGCATTGGGGGCCGACGTCGTGCAGCGCTCGAACGAGGGCTTCGACTCGTGGGCGTACAAGACGGCCATCGAGCACGTCGGCTGGGACGAGCTCGCCGAGACCGACGAGCTCGTGATGTTCAACTTCACGATCCTCGGGCCCACGGCGTCGTTCGGCGCGATGTTCGACGACATGGATGCGCGCGACCTCGACTACTGGGGCGTGACGGTGCACCACGGCGCCCCGTTCGACCCGTGGGGGCTGCTCGAGCAGCCCTACCTGCCGCTGCACCTGCAGTCGCATTGGATCGCCGTGCGGCGCTCGATGCTCGCCTCCGAGGTGTTCCGCGCCTACTGGGACGACCTGCCGCCCATCCCCGACTACGCGCACGCCGTCGCGAAGCACGAGGCGCGCTTCACGCAGCACTTCGAGCGCATCGGCTTCACATGGGACGTCTACGTCGACACGTCCGACCTGCTCGGCACGACGCTGTACCCGCTCAACTCGCTGCCGGTCGAGATGATCCGCCGCGGCTCCCCCATCGTGAAGCGCAAGACGCTGTTCGCGGGCGTCGCGAGCGTGCTCGACGAGCACGCGACGCGCAACGCGCGCGAGCTCTACGACTTCCTGCGCGAGACGGGCGCGTACGACGTGCGCGTGCTCGACGCGCACCTCGCCCGCTCCGCCGACCAGCGCGAGACGCTCGAGACGATGCACGACTGGCTCGTGCTGCCCGACGCGGCCGTGTCGCAGCAGGCGTCGGTCGCGATCGTCGAGCTCGGCGACCGCCTCGTCGAGCGCCTCGCGCTCGCGCGGTCGAGCGCCGACCGCGTCGTCGTGGCGGGCACGCGCAACCGCGTCGAGCTGCTGCGCGCCCGCGGCGACGCCGCGACGCTGCTCGACGGCGTCGACGTGGCGATCGTCGAGCACCACCACGTCGAGGCCGTCGCCGGGGTCGACGAGCCGATCGTGCTGCTGCTCGGCGTCGACGGCTTCCCCGTGGATGCGCCGCTCGGCATCGACGCGGACTCGCGCCGCGAGGCGCTCGTCGCCTCGCTCGCGCTCGGCCGCGGCGGTGCGCCGGCCGCGTTCGACGACGAGCCGGCGCTCGGCATGCTCGTCGCGCCGCCCGCCCTGCATCGTGGCTGGTTCGGCAGGCTCGGCCACGAGGGCGTCGCGACGGGCGAGCAGCTGTTCGCGCTGCAGGTCCGCAGCCGCTCCGCCGCTCCCCTGCGCCCCGAGGGCGCGACGGCGTGGGTGCGCCGCGACGGCCTCGTGCCGCTCGCCGAGCGTCTCGGCAGCTCGCGCGAGCGCATGGGCATCGACGCGTGGGGCGACGTCATCGCCCTCGCGGTGCAGGATGCGGGGCTGCGGCCGCGCATCGCGACGACCGTCGACCGCGCCGAGTCGGAGCTCTCGGTCATGCACGCCGTGCTGCGGCGCATGGCGAAGGCCCTCGGCGCGAGCGACGGCGAGGCCCTGTCGCAGGTGCTCGCGCGCGTCGAGCGCGAGCGCGCCGCCGGCGCTGCCTAGCCGCCGGCGGCGAGGATCGCGCCGAGCTCGGCGCGCCACAACGGGGCGAGCCGCGTCGACATCGTGGCCGTGAGGTGCGACGACGGCGAGTCCTGGTAGACGACGACGCCGTCGAGCACGCTCGCGCACGCCTCGGGATCGCAGAACGGCGCCGTGAGGTCGATCGTCGGCACGTCGTGCTCCGCGGCCCACGTCAGCTGCGTCGACGGCAGCGCGTCGATCGCCTCGGCGCGCGACGTGGTGCACGCCGTCGCAGCGACCGGGTCGCCCTGCGACGCGTCGACGCACGCGAACGTCGCCTGCGGGTGCAGCGGCACGTCGCCGACGAGCACGAGCGGCAGCCCCGCGTCGCGCAGCGCCTGCCACGACTCGGCGAGCACGGCGGGCTCGAGGTAGGTGTCGCGGAACCCCGACGCGACCACGAGGTCGTAGTCGCCGCCGGAGAGGTCGGCGAGGATGCTCGCGCCGCCCGTGCAGCCCTCGACGAGCACGGCGTCGCAGCTCCTGCCCACGTACGTCTCGACGCGCCAGCCCTCGGCGTCGGCGGCCGCGACGATGCCCGGGATGAGGTGGGCGGCGTGCGAGTCGCCCACGATCGCGACGCGCACGTCGGCGTCGTCGGGCCCGTAGGTGCACGTGCGCGGACCGAGGTGCTCGTTGTCGAAGCAGTCGTACATGACGCCGCGGTCGTCGGCGCGGCCCGCGATCGTCGGCACGAGCGTCGCGTCGGGGTCGGCGGGCGGGATGGCGTCGAGCGGCCCGGGGTCGAGGTCGGAGTCCGCGAGCGCCTGCTCGGCCGCGGCAGCCGCATCCGCCCGCTCGCGGTCGATCGCGACGAGGGAGGAGCCGGCGACGGCGACGACGAGCACCGCGCCCGCGGCCCCGAGCGCGAACGCTCGCCACGGCCGCGCGCGCCACACGCGACCGAAGCGGAACGGCCGCTCGACGAGCACGGCGCTCGCGCCGGCGAGCGCGAGCGTCGCGGCGACGATGCCGACCTTGGTCGGCGACGTGAGGTCGGCGCCGATCGCGAACGGCACGAGCACGATGAGCGGCCAGTGCCACAGGTAGATGCCGTACGACACGTCGCCCATCCACACGACGGGGCGCACGCGACCGAGCGCGGCGGGCGACCACCAGCGGTCGTGCTCGCCGCCGACGAGCCACAGCACGGCCGCGACGACCGGCAGCAGCGCCGCGACCCCCGGGAAGGGCGTGCCTGCGGGCAGCAGCAGCGTCGTGCCGACGATGAGCGCGAGGCCAGCCCACGACGCCGCGGCGCGCCAGGCGCGAGCGCGCGCCGCGGCCGGCAGGGCGCCGCCGTCGTGCGCGACGACCGCGAGCGCCGCCCCCGCCGCGAGCTCCCACGCGCGCGTCGTCGTGGCGAAGTAGGCCGGGCCGGGCGCGAGCCACGTCTGCAGGATGCTCGCGACGAACGAGGCGACGAGCACGACGAGCACCGTCACGCGCACGGCGTCGCGCGCGACGATCGGACGCGCCGTCGCCCGCGCCCGCCGCGCGCGCATCGCGATGGCCACGGCCGCGACGAGCAGCAGCGGCCACACGACGTAGAACTGCTCCTCGACCGACAGGGACCAGAAGTGCTGCGTCGGCAGCGCCTGCTGATCGCGCGCGAGGTAGTCGACGGCGTCGGAGGCGAGCATCCAGTTCTCGACCGACAGCATCGAGGCGATCGCGTGCCGCATCGACGGCGCGACCTGCGACGCCGGTGCCCACGCGAGCACGCCCAGCATGGTCGCGACGAGCACCACGACCGCGAGCGGCAGCAGTCGTCGCACGCGGTTCGCCCAGAACGCGACGGGGCGGATGCCCCGCGGCGTCTCGGCCTCGCGCAGCAGGTGCGACGTGATGAGCAGGCCCGACACGACGAAGAACACGTCGACGCCCACGAAGCCGCCCGGGAACCGGTTCGGCCACAGGTGGTACAGCAGCACGACGCCCACGGCGACGGCGCGCAGCACCTGGATGTCGCGGCGCATGGGCCGCGCCGCGGGAGACGTCATCGCCTCCATCGTCCCACCCGGGCGCACCCGGCCGCGCTCAGCGAGGGGCGGTGACGCGCTCCGGGCGGCCCAGCAGCGCGCGGATGCGGGCGAGCGCGCGCCCCGCGCCCCAGCCGGCGACCTTCGTGAACGCCTCGCCGATGATGGCGCCCGACATCTTCGAGACGCCCGCCTCGCGCTCGCGGAACGCGATCGGCACCTCGACGACGCTGCCGCCGGCGTCGAGCGCCTGCAGCGTCATCTCGATCTGGAAGCCGTAGCCCTGGCTGCGCACCTCGTCGAGCGGGATGGAGCGCAGCAGGTCGGCGCGGTACGCGCGGTAGCCGGCGGTCATGTCGTGCACGTGCGTCGCGAGCACGGCGCGTGCGTAGACGTTGGCGCCGCGGCTCAGCAGCTCGCGACGCAGCGGCCAGTCGACGACCGAGCCGCCGCGCATCCACCGCGACCCGATCACGAGGTCGGCGCCCGCAGCCACGGCGTCGAGCATCGCGGGCAGCCGCTCGGGCGGGTGCGAGCCGTCGGCATCCATCTCGACGAGCACGTCGTAGCCGCGCGCGAGACCCTCGAGGAACCCGGCGACGTACGCGGCGCCGAGCCCCTGCTTGCCCGGCCGGTGCAGCACCGAGATGCGCGGGTCGTCGGCCGCCATCGACTCGGCGAGCGCACCCGTGCCGTCGGGGCTCGCGTCATCGATCACGAGCACGTCGACGGTGGGCGCTGCGGCGAAGAGCCGCGCGAGCGTCACGGGCAGCGACTCGACCTCGTCGTAGGTCGGGATGAGCACGAGCGTCGTCGTCACGGATGGGGCTCCTTCTGCCGGACGGCTGCACCGTACAGCACCGAGGTGTCCGTGACGTCGCGTCGAGATGGATGGGAGGTTCGCGCATGCCACGATGGGACGATGGGACAGCGCACGAGCACGACGCTCGCGCTGTGCGTCGTCGCGGTGCTCGCGCTCGGCGACGGGGTGCGCTACCTCATCGGCTACCCGGCGTGGGGCGCGCTGTGCGCCGTCGGCGCCATCGTGATCGTCGTCGCGCTCGTGCAGGCTCGCGTGCGCGTGCTCGCGCTCCCCCGTCCCCTGCTCGCGCTCGCCGTGCTCATGCCGCTGTCGGCGATCTGGGCCATCTCGCCGCCCGCGACGCTGCTGGGCGCGGCGATCCAGCTCGCGTCGATCGCGACGGGCCTGCTGCTCGCGACGATCGAGCGCGATCGGATGCTCGCGCTGCTGCACCTCGTGCTGCAGGGCGTGCTCGCCGCGTCGCTGCTCTTCGAGCTCGTCGTGGCCGTCGCGGTCGGGGGCCGCGTGTATCCGCTCGTGCCGCCGCCGGGCGCGGACTACTCGGGCGACGTGCCTGCGGCCTTCGCCTGGTCGCGCGGACTGCTGCTCGACGGCGGCCGCATCCAGGGCCTGCCCGGCAACGCCAACCTGCTCGCGATGCTGGCGCTCGTCGCGCTCGTGCTCGCGTGCGGCCTCGCGCTCGCGGGCAGGCTGCGCGCGTGGCCCGCGTGGATCGCGCTGCCGCTCGTGACGATCGCGCTCACGCGCTCGGCCACGGTGCTCGCGGCGCTCGCCGCCGTCGTCGCCGTCGCGCTCGTGCTCGTCGCGTGGCGCGGGCTGCGCGCGCACCGGCGGGCGCTCGTCGTCGGCATCGCGGGCGCCGCGGTCGCCGGTGCGCTCACGCTCGTGCTCGCCCGCGACACGGTGCTGGCCCTCGTGGGCCGCGACGCCGACCTCACGGGCAGGCTCGGCATCTGGTCGGCCGTCGTCGACCTGTGGTCGACGAGCCCCGTCGTGGGCGTCGGCTGGCTCGGCTACTGGCAGCCGTGGGTGCCGCCGTTCGACACGCTCGCGATCGTCGACGGCGTGCAGTACCTGCAGGCGCACTCGGTCGTGCTCGACGTGCTCATGCAGCTCGGCGTCGTCGGCCTCGTCGTGTGGGTGGCGCTGCAGGTCGTCGCGTTCGTGCGCGCCGGCCGCGGGCTCGCCGCCGCGTCGGGACGCGACGCCGCGCTCGCCGCCGTGCCCGTGCTGCTGCTCGTCGCCCTGCTCGTGCAGGGCCTCGCCGAGTCGCGCCCGCTCATCGAGCTCGGCTTCGTGCTGCTCGTCGCCCTCGCGGTCGGGCGCACGCCCGTCCGCGAGCGGGAGCGGGCGTCCGCATGACACGACTGATCGAGACCGTCGAGCACGTGCTCGGCCAGGCCCGCTTCGTGCAGGCGCTCTCGACCGTCGCGATCGGCACCGCGGTGCTCGCGCCGCTCATCGTGCGCCTGTCGGGATGGGCGGGGCTCGCGGGCGTGCTCGCCGTGCTCGTGCTGCTGTGCGCGGGCTCGCTGTGGTCGCTGCGGCTCGAGCTCGAGGTGCGGCACGTGCCCGTGACGCTCGCGACGTTCGTCGTGTACGCGGCGCTCACGATCGTCTGGTCGCGCTATCCGGCCGCGGCGTTCGGCGGCGTGCTCGAGCTCGTCGCCTTCGCGGTGCTCGGCGCGTACATCGCGCTCGCCCGCGACATCTCGCAGATCGTGCGCGCGTTCGGCGCCGTGCTGCGCCTCGTGCTCGCCGCCTCGTTCGTCGTCGAGATGCTGCTGGGCGTCGTGCTGGACATGCCGCTGCCGGGCCTCGGCGTGCACGGCAACCTGCTGCGCCTCGGCCCCGTGCAGGGCCTCATGGGTCGCGCGGAGCTGCTCGGCGTCGTCGCGGTGCTCGCCCTCGTGACGTTCGTCGTCGAGCTGCGGATGCGCTCGCTCCCCCTGCTGCCGGCGCTCGGCTGGATCGCGGGCGCCGTCGCGGCGCTGCTGCTGAGCCGCTCGTCGATGGCGATCGCCCTCGCGATCGTCGCGATCGCCGCGTACGGCGCGCTCGCGTTCATCCGTGCCGCCCCCACCGCGCTGCGCACGAGCAGGCAGGTCGTCGTCGTGCTCGCCATCGTCGCCGTCGGCGTCGTCGCCTACGCGGCGCGCTGGCCCATCGTGACGTTGCTCGGCGGCACGACCGAGGCGCTCTACCGCATCGACGTGTGGCGCCAGGTGCTCGCGCTGCAGCGCCTGCAGTCGCAGTGGCTCGAGGGCCGCGGCTTCGTGGGCAGGTGGAACCTCGACGTCGCCCCGTACTCCGAGATCGCGAACGTGCAGTCGCGCCAGGTCGTCGACGCCTCGAGCGCCTGGATCGACGCGCTCGTGCAGGTGGGCGTCATCGGCTTCGCGGCGCTCGTGCTCGCGCTCGCTGCCGCCGCGGCGCGGTCGTGGCTGCTCGCGTCGCGCCGCCGCTCGGTCGTCTACGTGTGGCCCGCGCTCGTGCTCGCCGTCGTCATCGTGTCGGGCTTCGCGTCGAGCATCCTGCTCTACGAGCTCGGCTGGCTGCTCGTCGTCGTGTGCGCCGTGAAGGCCTCGCACCAGATCACGTGGCGCGGCGCGCTCGAGCCCGGCCGCTGAGCCGCGGGGCCGGGAGGATCGGCGCGGCGGGCTAGGATCGGAAGCCATGACTGCGCAGCACGTGATCGTCACAGGAGCCGCCGGCTACGTCGGCAGGCACGTCGTCACCGCCCTGCTCGACGCGGGCGCCGAGGTCACGGCGGTCGTGCGGCCGGGCCGCGGCGATCGGGTCGACGAGCGCGCTCGCATCGCCGAGCTCGACCTCCTCGACCCCGCGTCCGACCTGTCGACGCTGCTCGAGCCGCCCGCCGACGCGCTCGTGCACCTCGCGTGGGAGGCGGGCTTCGCCCACAACGCCCCGCAGCACATGCTGCGGCTCTCCGACCACTTCCGCGTGCTCGACGCGTTCTCGCGCGCGGGCGTGGGTCGCATCGCGGCGCTCGGCACCATGCACGAGATCGGCAGGCACGAGGGCGCCATCACGGCCGAGACGCCCACGAACCCGCTGTCGCTCTACGGCATCGCGAAGGACGCCCTGCGTCGCGCGGTGCTCGCGCACATCGCGCCCACGACGACCGTGCAGTGGCTGCGCGCGTTCTACATCCTCGGCGACGACCGGCAGAACCAGTCGATCTTCACGAAGCTGCTCGAGGCCGCCGAGGCCGGCAAGACGACGTTCCCGTTCACGAGCGGGAAGGCCCAGTTCGACTTCATCCAGGTCGACGAGCTCGGCCGCCAGATCGCCACGGTCGCGCTGCAGGACGAGGTGCACGGCGTGCTCAACGTGTGCTCGGGCGAGCCCGTCGCGCTCGGCACGCAGGTCGAGCGGTTCATCGAGAGCCACGGCCTCGACATCGCGCTGCAGTACGGCGCATACCCCGACCGCCCCTACGACTCGAAGGTCGTCTACGGCGACGCGACCGAGATCCAGGCGCTCATGGCGAGGTCCTGACCCCCACGACGTCGACACGACGCGAGGAGGCCCGCAGCCGATGGCTGCGGGCCTCCTGTCGTGCGGTGGGTGCCGCTACTGCGTCCAGGTCGCGCCGACGGGGATCGCGCCCAGCACGGTCGCGTCGACGGCCGTGATCTGCGGGTTCGAGCCGCCGAGGCGCTGCAGCGCCGCGCCGCCCAGCCAGTGCCGCTGGCCGTTCTCGACCCAGTAGACGCGACCGTCGGTGCCGCGGATGAGCTGCGTCGCCTGCGAGCCCACGGGGATCGCGCCGCACAGCGCACCCGAGAGGCTCGTGAACGCGGATGCGGGGAACTGCGCGCGCACCTGCGCCGACATCGGCAGCAGCCTGCCGCCCGAGGCGACGTACGCGGTCGAGCCGCACACGACGAGCGAGGTCGGCAGCGTGCTCCACTGTCCGTACGAGGCGATGGCCTCGTTCGGCACCTGCGTGTTGGCGGTGCCGAGGCCCATCGACGTCGAGGTGGCGAAGCTGCCGAGGTGCCGCAGCGTCGTGCCGTCGACGATCCAGACCTCGCTGCGGCCGGGGGTCGAGACGAGCGCGCCGGGGCGGTAGACGGGACGCACCCACGGGCCCTGGCCGATGGCGAGGGCGCCGGCGCGCGTGATGCGCACGCGGTCGCTCGTGCCGTTGACCGACGCGTACGTCGCGGCCGAGTCGATGTAGCGCAGCGCGCCGTCGTCGGCCATGTACGTGCGGCCGGTCTGGTCGTAGGCGAAGACGCCCGCGGCCTGCGACGAGATCGTGAGGCGCGAGCACAGCGACCCGAGCGCGATGTCGGTGCGGCCCCACTCGGCGCGCACGGCCGCCGACGCGTAGGGCATGAGCTGCCCGTTCGCGGCGAGGTACGAGACGCCGTTGCACTGGATGCCGTAGTCGTTCAGCACGCCCGTGCGGCTCGCGAGGCCGTTGATGATGCTCTGCGAGACCTCGGTGATCGAGGTCGACAGGCCGAGCGCCGACACGATGTCCATGCTCGCGACGTGGATGCCGTTGCCGCCCGACATGAGGTAGACCGCGCCGCTCGGGCCGCGCACGAGCGTGCCGTCCGAGTAGCTCGAGCGCTCGGGGATGCCGTCGAGCACGCCGCGCGCGACGACCCAGACCGTCGAGGGCACGCCCTGCTGCGCCTGGATCTGGCGGTACCAGTCCATGTTCTGCACGTGGGCGCGCGTGCCGTTCGCGACGAGGTACCAGCGGCCGTCGCCGCCGTACTCGGTCGCGAAGTGCGGCGCGGTCGCCGCGGCCGACGTCGCGGGCAGCGACTGGCCGGTGCCGTCGGGCACGCGCGTGAAGGGCAGTCCGCCGTACTCGGACTCGCGCACGCGCAGGATGCCGGAGTCGGCGATGACGTACGCGCCCGACGAGTCGGCGAAGCGGATGGGCAGCGTGCCTGCCGACGCGGGCAGCAGTCGCAGCGACTCCGCCGTGAAGACGGGCGCGAACCACAGGAAGCGCAGGCCGATCGTGGCGCCGGGCACCGACCAGGTGCCGGTCGACGCCTGCAGGCGGTACTGGGAGTAGTCGGCGCTGCGCACGACGTCGCCCTGACCGATGACGGGGGCGCCGACGGGCAGGTGCGCGATCGCGTTCGGCGCGAGCGCCAGCGTCCGCGTCGAGTAGCCGAACTGCGGCGGCAGGTCGAGGTCGGAGAGCTGGCGGCGCGACCCGCTCTGGACGAGCCAGTTCGTGCCGTCGGAGGCGCGCACCGTCATCTCGACGTCGCCGCCCGCCTGCAGGCGCGTCATCTGGTCGTCGCTCAGGTACGCGGAGTCGCCGCACGAGTAGCCCCACGCCTGGATGTCGGCGCAGCTGCGGAAGTAGTACCGCACGCCGGCGCGCACGAGGTAGACCGCGCCCGACGTCGATCGCACGACGTTCGACAGGTTCGCCCCCGTCGGCAGCGCGTCGAGGTACGAGGCGTCGCGCGTCTCGATGACGTAGAGGGGCACGAAGTCGGTGAAGAGCGAGGGGTCGCCGACGTAGTGCTTGCGGCCGTTGGCGACGAGGAAGATCTGCCCCGTCGACGCGTTGCGCATGAACGCCGCGGCCTGCGCGCGCGACGGGTCGCCGAACCAGTCGGTCCACATGCGCCACGTGTTGCGGTTGCCGTACGACGAGCAGCCGTCGCCCGTGCCGTACAGGTTGCCGAGCGCCGCGCCGTTGGGCTGGTACGGCGTGTAGTTGTAGAGGCCAGCCGTCGCGCTGTTCTGGATGTAGACGCGCGACGAGCCGCACGCCGCGTTGGGGTGGAACAGCACGTTGTTCCACGCGGCGGGCTGGTGGTTGTAGCTCGTCGGGAAGCGCTTGTAGACGTTGAACTGCCGCGCCGCGTAGTACACCTGGTAGAAGAACCCGCCGTACGACGAGTCGCAGGGTGCGGTGTCGGGGCACGCGAAGCCCGTCGCGCGGTCGTACTGCCGCTGCACGGGGGCCGTGGAGGTGACGAGCGACTGCTCCTTCTGCAGCAGCACGAGCAGGAAGCGCTGCGAGATGTTGCAGGCTGCGCCGATGCGGGCGATGATGCTCGCCGCCGACTCGCTCCCCTGACCCTGGATGGCGCCGCAGTACGCGTTCGCCGCCATGGTGGGGGTGCTCTGCGCGTAGCCGCGCAGGCACGTGTAGCCCGAGGCGCACTGGCGCATCTGGCCGTCGAGGAACGACTGCACCTGCGACGCCGACATCGCGCCGCCGTCGTAGAAGTTCGCGTCGCTGACGATGAGCCCGGACTGGAAGCCCGACGCGTCTGCGGCCTCGGCCTCCTCGACGACGGGCGACGCGACGACCATGAGCAGCGAGGCCATCGTCGCGAACACCGCCATGGCGGCGACCGCGATCCGGGGCGCACGACGCCGGGGCGCACGACTCTGGCCGTCCTGTCGGATCCAGCCCATGGTGCGATCCCCTCCGTCACCCATCCAGGTCTGGTTCAGGGTACAGACAGTTCGCGCAGAGCGGAGTGCGCCGCGCCAACGCGTCGCATGCGGAGATCAGTCGACGACGGGCGAGAGCACGCGCGCGTCGAGCACGATCGAGCCCCCGGATGCCTTCTCGTGACCCGACAGCACGGCGAAGCGCATGGCCCGCTGGTGGCTGTCGATCACGCGCGTCTTGTGGAAGTCGGTGACCGACACCGACACGTCCCACAGGTCGGGCATGAGCATGAGGCGGTCGACCGTCACGTCGACGTGGCCGAAGCCGGCGGGGATGCGGTCGGGCACGGTCTCGGAGACGCGGCCGTCCTGGCTCCACACGTGCTTGCCGCCCGCCGTGGCGACGCTGAGGCCGAAGATGGGGCGCTCGACGCTCTCGGATGCCTCGTAGTGCATGCGGATGCGCACGGCCTCGCCGGTGCGGGCCTCCTCGACGACGCGACCGTCGGCCGTGACGAGCTCGACGCGGTCGATGCGCACCTCGCCGGTGCCGAAGCGCGTGCCGCCGCCCTCGACCTGCTCGGCCTCGTGGCTGACGTCGGTGTACTTCTCGACGATCTTCGTCGCGTCGCCGACGTCCTGCAGCACGCCGTGGTCGAGCCAGGCGACCTGGTCGCAGAACGTCTTCATCTGCTCGACGCCGTGGCTCACGACGACGACGGTGCGGCCCTCGTCGCGGAACTGCGCGAACTTGTCGAGGCACTTGTCCTGGAACTCCATGTCGCCGACAGCGAGCACCTCGTCGACGAGCAGCACCTCGGGCTCGACGTGGATCGACACGGCGAAGCCGAGGCGCACGTACATGCCCGACGAGTAGTTCTTCACCGGCTGGTCGATGAACGCCTCGACGCCCGAGAAGTCGACGATCTGGTCGAACTTGCGGTCGACCTCCTGGCGCGACATGCCGAGGATCGACGCGTTGAGGTACACGTTCTCGCGACCCGAGAGCTCGGGGTGGAAGCCCGAGCCGACCTCGAGCATCGCCGCGACGCGGCCGCGCGTCGTGATGCTGCCCGACGTGGGGCGCAGGATGCGCGCCATGACCTTGAGCAGCGTCGACTTGCCGGAGCCGTTGTGGCCCAGCAGGCCGAACGTCGTGCCCTCCGGCACCTCGAGCGACACGCCCTTGAGCGCCTCGAAGACCTCGAACTGCGCGCGACGGCGCTGCAGGATCGTGGCCTTGAGCGACTGGTTGCGGTCGCGGTAGACGCGGAACGACTTCGACACGTCATCGACGCGCACGGCGGGGTCGGTCATCAGATCTCCTCGACGATGTCGCGGGCCAGGCGGCGGAACACGAGCATGCCGCCCACGAGGGCGATCGCCGCCCACAGGATGATCGTGATCCACGTGTCGAGCGGCGGCACCTGGAAGTCGTAGAGCACGTTGCGGTACGCAGACAGGAACCGCTCGGCGGGGTTCGCCTCGAAGATCGTCACGAGCGGGATCGACAGCCCCTGCTCGGTGGCGATGCGCTCCTCGGCCTGGCGCACGAGCGCGACGGGGAACATGACGCCCGAGCCGTACATCCACACCTGCGTGAAGATGCCCCACAGGTGGCGCAGGTCGCGGAAGTAGACGCTCGCGACCGACAGCAGCAACGCGATGCCGAGCACGAAGCAGACCGTGAGGGCCAGCAGCGGCACGAGCAGCAGCACGTACAGCAGCACCTGCGGCCCGCCGACGCTCACGACGACGGCGACGAGCACGAGCAGCTCCGTCGCGTACGTGAAGGCGCTCGAGAGGATGGTCGAGGTGACGAGCACCGAGCGCGGGAAGTACACCTTGGTGAGCAGGCCCGCGTTGTCGACGAGGCTGCCCATGCCCGCCGAGATGGCACCGGACACGAAGCCCCACGTGATGACGCCGATGCCGATCCACACGGGGAAGATCTCGAGGCCCGAGTTCGTGCCGACGGGGGCCGGGATCTGGAACAGGAATCCGAAGACCAGCGAGAAGATCGCGATCTGCGCGAGCGGGTTGATGAGCGACCAGATGCGGCCGAGCGCCGTGCGCTTGTACTGCGAGCGGATCTCGCGCAGCGTCAGGTTCTTCAGCAGGTTGAGCGTCACCGCGCGCTCGGCGGCCCGCTCCTGTCTCGTCGACGTCATGATCCCCACTCCGCGTCGTCCGACGCCGCTCGGCCAGCCTCCGACGGTACCACCGAGGTCCTCCGCGCTCCGACCGTCACGGCGCCATGCCCACGCCGGGCACGATGTCGAGGTAGCGCTCCGTGAGCACGAGGATCGCGACGTCGGCGCCCGAGTCGGTGGCCGCCTGCACGACGTCGGGCATGTTCGCCGGCTCGTCGAGGAAGTGGCGGATCTGCGTCGTCTCGGCGAACGCATCCTGCAGCATCGGGCCCATGGCGTTGCCCGTGGAGTCGCGGATCATGAGCGCCGACAGGTCGACCTGCGCGTTCGGGTTCTGCGTCGTCGCGGGCAGCTGCAGCATGTCGAGCGGCGACTCGACGGGCAGCTGCTGCACCGAGCCGTCGTTCAGCGTCGCCGTCATCTCGCCGCGCGACTCCGCGTAGATGGGCGTCGTCCAGTCCTGCCCCACCGTGACCTGCTGGCCGAGCGGGCCGAACTCGTCGTAGTCGTTCGAGAACGTGACGCCCTCGATCGTCGGCGGCTGGATGGCGTCCATGCGCTCGTCGGCGGCACCGAGGCAGTCGGCGACCGTCTGGAACGCCGCGTAGGCGCCGAACGGCGTCCAGTGGCTGTTGAGCGGCGTGTACGTGTCGGTCTCCTGCTGCGCCGAGGCGAGCGCGGCGCGCACGTCGACGAACGGCAGGTCGGGATGCGCCTGCATGAGCTGGTCGATGCGCACCTCGCCGCGCAGCGGCTGCGCCCACTCGGGCAGGTCCTCGTGCAGGATCTCCCACTTCGCCGGGGCGACGACGACGTAGAGCGGCACGTCGATCGCATCGAGCTCCGAGCGCATGTTGTTGAGGTAGGCGTACCAGGCCTCGATGCGCTCGTCGGAGAGCGGCTCGCGGCCGAGCGACTGCGAGAAGTCGTGCCAGTTGGCATCGCCGAAGAACCACTGGCCGTCCTGGCCGGCGACCGCGGGGCCCTCGACCTCGGCGGCGTGGCTCTGGAAGACGGCCTCGGACGCGTCGGCGTCGGCGCCCCACGGGTCGCCGCCGGGCAGCGCGCGGTCGAACGCGGGCGTGCACGCGTCGGGCAGACCCGTGCCGGGCTCCCCCGTCGACACGGGCACGCCGCTGCCGAGCGGATGCTGCGCGTGCCAGATGCCGCCGGCCGCGGCCGCGGCGACGGCGAGCACGACGAGGATCGACAGCGGCACGAGCCGCAGTCGCTTCCAGCGGCTGCCGCGGATCTCCTGGTCCGGGGGCAGCTCGCGCAGGGAGTCGCTCACGATGCCGCCTTCCGCTCGCGCATCGCCGCCGCGCGTCGCGTCGACGAGAAGCGCGGATCGACGACGCGGTCCATGACCGCGTCCCACGTCGGCAGGACGCCGCGATCCCACACGTATGCGAGCCAGCGCGGCGTCCATCCCTTGAGGCTCATGGCCGGCTTCTCGATGCCGTGCCACGACAGGAACGCGAGCACGTGCACGCCCGCGACGATGACGACGTGGTAGACCAGCCAGCCCGCGCCCTGCAGGTCGAAGTACGCCCCGAACTGCATGAGCGGCCAGGCGAAGATGTACACGCCGTACGAGAGGTCGCCGTGCTTCTCCCAGTGCTGCAGGCGCGTGGCGCGGATCGCGAACCACATGAGCACGTAGCAGAAGCCGTACACGCCCCAGATGTTCCAGCCGCCGAACGCGTACGTCGCGCCGGCGATCGCGAGGCCCGCGATCGCGAGCCGGTCGTCGATCGGGATGCGGTCCTGCCAGATCGCGAACAGCATGCCGAGCGCGAAGGGCGACAGGAACATGAGCATGAACGGGTCGTCGAACAGGCGCGGGAAGAACGTCGACACCTGACCGGCGCCCGACCACTGCAGCGCGTTGAGCACGATGATGCCCACCGCGACGACCGTCGTGAGCCAGCGGTACGCGAGCACGCCGACGAGGCCGAGGATGCCGACGAGGATGTAGGCGCGGAACTCGTAGCGCAGCGTCCACGCCGAGCCGTTCCAGTCGAACCCGCCGTGCGACGCGAGCGGCAGCGACTGCCCCATCTCGGCGATGTTGCGCTGGCCGAGCTCGAGCCACATGTTGCTCGAGAAGTAGGTCCACGGCGAGTCGGTGCCTGCCGACCAGAAGCCGCCCCACGATCCCGTCTCGCGCCACCAGGCGATGGGGGCGAGCACGAACGCCGTGAGCAGCAGCGCCGCCCAGAAGGCGGGGAAGATGCGCAGCGCGCGGCGCCAGAAGTAGCGGAAGATCGACGACCGCCCCATGCGCGACTGCGTGATGAGGAAGCCGGAGAAGAAGAAGAAGCCGGCGACGGCGACGCCGCCGATCGACTGCTCGCTCGAGATCTGCACGCCGAGGTCGGCGCCGCCGTAGAAGCCCGCGAGCGGGCCGGCGTGGCTGAAGATCACGAGGAACGCCATGAGCCAGCGCAGGAAGCCGATGCTGTTGGCACGGGGGTCGAAGACCTCCGAGAGCATGCTCGCCTTCGGCGGCGCGACGCGCACGGCGGCGGCGCTCATCGTCCGCGCACCTTCCTGAGCACGCCGCGGGCGACGACGTAGATCGGCTTGAGCACGCGCGCCGCCGCGGGGCTGCGCTCGACGATCGCGGCCTTCACGGTCGCGACGCCGATGCGGCCCGCGACGCGGTCCTGCACCCAGGCGATCTGCTCGCGCTGCTCGCCGGGCACGCCGTCGTCCATCGCGTTGAGCTTGTACTCGAGCATCGTGTGCGAGATCGCCGCGTTGCGCGTCGTCATGACGGTGCGCACGTGGTGGCCGGAGCCGATGGCCGAGTACGCGAACATGCGCTCGAGCACGTGCGCCATGCCGCCGTCGCCGTAGCCGCCCTCGTCGGGGAACTCCTCCCAGAGGAAGTCGGCGTCGAGCAGGGGCCGCAGCGCCTCGGGGCGGGCGACGAGCATCGAGCCGAACGGCGCGAGCGGGCTCACGTCGTCGAGCGGCACGCGCAGGCCGAGGCGCGCGAGCATCTCCTTCGCGGGCTCGCGGTTCGCGAACCACGCGCGACCCATCGTGGGCAGGCCCATGTGGATCATCGGCGGGAAGACCATGCCGAGCGTCTCGTGCCGCACGAACAGGCGCAGCAGGTTCTCGGCGTAGCCGGGCGAGCCGAGCAGGTTCTCGTACAGGTGGCGCTTGAAGTGCTGGCCGACGCTGAAGCCGTTCTGCGGGCTGCGCTTCGAGTGCAGCTTCACGACGAGGTCGAGCTCGCCGGACAGCAGCACGTCGCGGCAGCCGAGCAGGAAGGCCGAGATGTCGCGGCCGCGGTTCGAGGGCAGCACCCGCACGTCGGCCTCGCGGCCGCGCGCGGCGAGGCGCTCCTCGATGCGCGCCTTGCGCCCCTCGTCGGCGGTCGTGATCACGAGGCGCGCCTGCGGCAGCGCCTCTGCGAGGTCGGCGATCTCGTCGATCATGTCGTCGTAGAAGACGTGGGCGAGGATGCCGACGCGCAGGTGGCTGACGTCCTCGTCGCCGACCGAGACGTCGGGGAGGATCTCCATCATCGACAGCACGGCGTTGAGGTCGCGGGGCTTCGCCGAGCGCGACAGGTCGTCGTACAGCATCTGCATCGGATACCCGGCGTCGTGCATCCGGTCCTCGACGTCGCGCGCCACGATCGCGTGGGCGTCGTGGTACAGCGGGTCGTGGAAGAAGAGGCGCCGCTTGATGATCGGCAGCCCCTCGTCGAGGAGTCGGGCCGGCAGGTCGAAGATCGGGTGCACCGCGGGGTAGTCGGCGGCGGGGAACGCCGTCGCCGACGAGAAGCCCGCCTGCTCGAAGTGGTGCGTGAAGCGCGACTCGTGCAGCTGGATCGAGTCGGCGTACGAGCGCACGGGCGGCATGTCGTCCCAGTACGCCTTCCACTCGGCGCTGCGCACCATGGGGCGGCGCACGGCGATCCAGTGCGACTGGATGTGGCGGTGCATGACGCCGGTGTGCGTGTACGGGTTCGGACGGATCTCGGCGTGGTCGGTGACGCCCCAGAAGTCGACCTGCTGCGCGTCCATGCGCTCGAAGAGCGGGGCGTACGAGCCGATCGGTCCGTAGAACGTGTAGTTCATGAGGATGATCTCGTCGAAGTCCTCGAGGCGCGCCTGCCCGAAGTGCCGCAGCGCGTCGCGGTAGGCGAAGACGTCGAAGCCGACGTTCTCGCGCTCCCACACGGTGTCGGCGACGCGCTCGAGCGCGACGCGCGAGCCGGGCGACAGCGGCGAGTTCGACACGACGAACACGTGGTCCGCGTGGTCGCGGATCGCGCGCAGGTGGTGCAGCGCGTAGTCGCCGACCTCGCCCGCCCCGTCGTAGACGAGATAGAAGACGGCTCGACGCATCCCTCGCTGTCCCTTCGCTGCTCGTCCACGTCCGATGGTCACGGACGAGCCGCGACCGCATGACAGCGTACCGGCCCGCCGCGGCGCACCTCGACGCCGGGGTAGCCTGGATCGTCAGTCGAGGGAGGACGCGTGACCGATCGCGCCGTGGTCGCCGTGCTCATGGCGACCCACGACGGAGCCGCCTTCCTCGACGCGCAGATCGACTCGATCCTCGACCAGGAGGGCGTCGACGTGCGCCTCGTCGTCTCCGACGATCGGTCGACCGACGGCACGCTCGCGCTGCTCGAGCGCCGCGCCGCCGACGACGCGCGCATCGTGCTGCTGCCCGCCGGCGTGCACGGCAGCGCGCACGCCAACTTCCTGCGCCTCGTGCGCGACGCGCCCGTCGACGGCGCCGACGCGATCGGCTTCTCCGACCAGGACGACGTGTGGACGCCCGGCAGGCTCGCGCGCCAGCTCGCGCAGCTCGACCGGTACGACGCCGTCTCGGGCAACGTCACGGCCGTCTTCGGCTCGCGGCGCGTGCGCATCGACAAGGCGCAGCCGCAGCGCGACTTCGACTTCGTGCTCGAGTCGGCGGGGCCCGGCTCGACGTTCGTGCTCAGCGCGTCGACGTTCGCGTTCGTGCGCGACGTCGTCGACCACGACCCCGAGGTCGTCGACGCCGCGATCCACGACTGGCTCATCTACGCCCTCGTGCGCGCGAGCGGCCGAACGTGGCACATCGACTCGGCGTCGCTCGTCGACTACCGGCAGCACGGCGCCAACGTGCGCGGCGCCAACGTGGGCGTGCGCGAGGCGTCGGCGCGGCTCGGCGAGCTGCGCAGCGGCGAGTTCCGCAGGCAGGCGGCGCACATCACGAGGATCGCGGCGCGCGTCGCCGACGACGGGCGGCGCGACGAGCTGCTCGCGCTCGCGCACCTGCTGGGCGACGGATCCCCCGCATCCCGCCGCGCGCTCGCCGCGCGCGTGCCGCAGCTGCGCAGGAGCGCGCGCGACCGGATCGCGCTGCGCGCGCTGCTGCTCACGGGCGGCTGGTAGCACGGCGAAGGCCCCGCCGCAGCGCGACGGAGCCTTCGATCGACGGGGGCGTCAGCCCTCGAGCAGGCTCTGCAGGTAGGCGCCGTAGCCGCTCTTCACGAGCGGTGCGGCGAGCTGCGCGAGCTGGGCGTCGTCGATCCAGCCGGCACGCCAGGCGATCTCCTCGATGCAGCCGATCTTGAAGCCCTGACGGTCCTCGATGACGCGCACGTACTCGCTCGCCTGCATCATCGACTCGAAGGTGCCGGTGTCGAGCCAGGCGACGCCGCGGTCGAGCATCTGCACCTGCAGGCGGCCCGCCGCGAGGTAGCGCTCGTTGACCGTCGAGATCTCGAGCTCGCCGCGCGCGCTCGGGCGGATCGACTTCGCGATCTCGATGACGTCGTTGTCGTAGAAGTAGAGGCCGGGCACCGCGTAGTTGCTCTTCGGCTGCGTCGGCTTCTCCTCGATGGAGATGGCGCGCATGTCGGCGTCGAACTCGACGACGCCGTAGGCCTTCGGGTTGGCCACGTGGTACGCGAAGACGAGGCCGCCCTGGATCTCGCCGTTGGCGCGCAGGCTCGCACCGAGGCCGACGCCGTGGAAGATGTTGTCGCCGAGCACGAGCGCGACCGACTCGTCGCCGATGAACTCCTCGCCGATGATGAAGGCCTGCGCGAGGCCGTCGGGGCTCGGCTGCACGGCGTACTGGATGTCCATGCCGAGCTCGCTGCCGTCGCCGAGGAGCGCGCGGAACTGGTCGTTGTACTCGGGCGTCGTGATGATGAGCACCTCGCGGATGCCGGCCATCATGAGCGTCGACAGCGGGTAGTAGACCATCGGCTTGTCGTAGATGGGCATGAGCTGCTTCGAGATGCCCTTGGTGATGGGCCAGAGCCTCGTGCCCGAGCCACCGGCCAGGATGATGCCGCGCATGGTCCCTCGTCTTCTGTCGCGTACGTGCTGCAGGCGGGCGCCCGTCGTGCGGAGCCGCGCCGACAGGAGAGTCTAGGGCCCGGCGAGCAGGCGCTGCAGTGCGAGGCCGTCGTAGGTGGCGACGATCTGCTCGTCGTTGCGCCCACCCATGACGTTCACCTGGTAGAGCCCGCCGTCCTGCGTGTCGGGCACGAACGGGTAGTTCTGCGGGGCGTCGCCGACCTGCCGCACCGAGGCGCCGACCGCGAGCGCCGACCGGTGCAGCCACACGTCGTCGGCCGTCGGGGCGACCTCGAGGAAGCGCGTGCCGTGCGCCGTCGCCTCCTGCACGACCGCGAGCGGCAGCAGCTGGCCGGACACCGACGTGCCGAAGTGCTGGGCGCTCGGCTCGGTCGTGATGCACGGCATCCAGTGCGTGTAGGGCCGCAGCACGCCGTCGTCCATGCCCACACGATGGGCGCGGTGCGCGATGACGTCGTCGGGATGCGCTGCGTGCGCACGCACGAGGTCGGCGAGCCACTCGCGCGGGTAGACCTGGTCGTCGTCGCTCGTGACGAGCGGCCCGGCGATCGTCTGCGCGACGGGGTACCACTTCGTGTGCACGCGCAGCTCCTGCTCGCGCTCGACGACGAGCACCTCGAGGCCCCGTCGCTGCAGCCTGCGGATGCTCGCGGGCAGTCGGGAGGCGTCGGCGGGGCCGAGGGCGAGCACGAGACGCCCGGGCAGCACGTCGCCGTCGGCGATGGCCTCGAGCGACGTCCACGCCGTGCGCAGGCGCCTGCCGAACGTCGTCATGGTGACGGTGACGTCGGATGCGGCGTCGACGACCGGCTCGTGCGACGTGCGGTTGCGACGGCGCAGCCAGTCGATGCGGGCGACGACCTCGGGGTTCGGGGCGTCGTCGTAGCGGAAGGCGTCGCCGTGTCTCCTGCGCGCCACCGCGGTGCGGATGCGGCGAGCGGATCGACCGACGGCACGTCCGAGGCGATCGAGCAGGTCCACGCCAGAAAGCCTAGGGGGCTTGCTCCTGTACCCCAGACCGGCTATGCATGGGGTACGAACGCGCTCAGGAACCGCCGAGGACCGGGCCCTGCGCTCGACCTTGGGGAGCACGCCGTGCATCAGCACACGCAGCAGCACCGTCGCGGCCACCGCCGCATCGCCGGCCTCGCGATCGCCATCGCGTCGATCGCCACGACGCTCGTCGCCGTGCAGCAGCCACCCGCCGCCGAGGCGGCCATCGACCGCATGGCGGGCGCCGACCGCTTCGCGACCGCCGTGCAGGTGTCGCGTGCGCTGCCGACGAGCTCCGGCGGCGTCGTGTTCCTCGCAAGCGGCCTCTCGTTCCCCGACGCGCTCGCCGCCGCCCCTGTCGCGGCCGCAGAGTCGGGCAGGCTCCTGCTCTCGCAGCCGAACGACATCCCCGACGTCATCGCGGCCGAGATCCGTCGCGTCGCCCCGCGCGAGATCGTCATCGTCGGCGGCGAGTCGACGCTCGACGACGCCGTGCGCGCCGAGGCCGCATCGCTCGCGGGCACCGTGACGCGCATCGCGGGCGGCAACCGCATCGAGACGTCGATGCTGCTGCTCGACCGCCTGCGCCGCACGACGCAGCCCACGCACGTGTGGATCGTCAGCGCCTCCTCGTTCCCCGACGCGCTCGCCGCAGGAGCGGTCGCCGCGCGACTGCGCCACGGCATCGTGCTGACGAACGGCGCCGATCCCGCCTTCGCGCAGATGCTGCGCGAGCGCCTCGGCGGCGTGAACCGCATCGACATCGCAGGCGGCCCGTCGTCGGTCGGCACCGACGTCGAGCAGCTCGCCTCGAGCCTCGTCTCGACCGTGCGCTACGCCGGCGCGAACCGCTTCGCCACGTCCGTCGTCATCAACTCGGCGTTCACCGGGTGGGCCACGAGCAACCGGATGCTGCTCGCGAGCGGCGAGACGTTCCCCGACGGCCTCGTCGCCAGCGTGCTGGCCGGCCGACAGGGCTACCCCCTCTACCTCGTGCCGCGCGCGTGCCACTTCGACGGCGGCGTGCAGAGCGAGGCCTCGCGCCTCGGCATCCGCGACACCACCGTGATCGGCGGCACCGGCACCGTCACGAACATCTCGGCGCAGCTCGAGCGCTGCCCCGATCTGGGCGCCATCCAGTGGGAGCTCGTGAGCCTCGTCAACCAGCAGCGCGCCGCTGCCGGCGTCGGCGCCCTCACCGCCCACGGCGGCCTCATGTCCATGGCGGGCTCGTGGAGCCAGCAGATGGCGTCGCAGCAGCAGATGGTGCACTCGACGACGTTCTGCGACCAGACGTTCCAGATGGGCTTCCGCCGCTGCGCCGAGAACATCGCCCGCACCGGCAGCCCCAGCGCGAGCGGCGTCATGAACGCGTGGATGAACTCCGAGGGCCACCGCAACAACATCCTGAACCCGAACCTCACGTACATCGGCGTCGGCATCGCGCAGGGCACCGACGGCCGCTGGTACTGGACGCAGAACTTCGGCGGCTGACCGACCGGAGGGCCGTGCCCGGCGCGCGGATCGGTAGACTCTCGCAGGCGCCCGTCGATGCGGCGCGCCCGGACCACGAAAGAGACCAGCAGCAGTGAAGATCCTCGTCACCGGCGGAGCCGGATTCATCGGCTCCAACTTCGTCCGTCGCACGCTCCAGGACCAGTACGAGGGGCTCGAGGGTGCCGAGGTCGTCGTCCTCGACGCGCTGACGTACTCGGGCAACCAGGCCAACCTCGCGCCGGTCGCCGACAGCCCGCGCCTCGAGTTCGTGCACGGCGACATCCGCGACAACGCGCTGCTCGACCGCCTCATCCCCACCGTCGACGCCGTCGTGCACTTCGCCGCCGAGAGCCACGTCGACCGCTCGGTGCGCGACGCCTCGGTGTTCGTCGAGACGAACGTCGTCGGCACGCAGCGCCTGCTCGACGCCGCCCTGCGCCACGACCTGCAGCGCTTCGTGCACGTGTCGACCGACGAGGTCTACGGCTCGATCGCCGAGGGCTCGTGGGACGAGGAGCGCCCGCTCGAGCCCAACAGCCCGTACTCGGCGTCGAAGGCGGGCTCCGACCTGCTCGCACGCTCGTACCACCGCACGCACGGCCTCAACGTGTCGATCACGCGCTGCAGCAACAACTACGGCCCGTACCACTTCCCCGAGAAGGTCATCCCGCTCTTCGTCACGAACCTCATCGACGACAAGCACGTGCCCCTCTACGGCGAGGGCAACAACATCCGCGACTGGCTGCACGTCGACGACCACTGCCGCGGCATCGCGATGGTGCTCGTCAAGGGCCGCGCCGGCGAGATCTACAACATCGGTGGCGGCACCGAGCTGACGAACAAGGAGCTCACGCAGCTGCTGCTCGACGCGACGGGCAAGGACTGGTCGTACGTCGACCGCGTCGCCGACCGCCTCGGCCACGACCTGCGCTACTCGGTCGACATCTCGAAGATCCGCGCCGAGCTCGGCTACGAGCCCCAGGTGCCGTTCGAGCAGGGCCTCGCCGACGTCGTGCAGTGGTACCGCGACAACCGCGCATGGTGGGAGCCGCTCAAGGAGCGGGCGGCCCTCTGAGATGAGGATCCTCCTCGTCGGCGCGAACGGCATGCTCGGCCACGACCTCCGTGGCGCGCTCGAGCACCACGACGTCGTGCCCGTCGGCAGCCGTGAGCTCGACGTGCGCGACGCCGCCGCGTGCGTCACCGCCGCCGAGGGCTTCGACGTCATCGTCAACGCGAGCGCCGAGAACGGCGTCGACGCCGCCGAGGCCGACGACACGAGCGCCCGCGCCGTGAACGGCGACGGCCCCGAGCACCTCGCGCTCGCGGCCGCCGCCGCCGGTGCGCGCCTCGTGCACGTGTCGACCGACTACGTCTTCGACGGCACCGCCACGAGCCCCTACCCCGAGGACGCGCCGCGCAACCCGCTCTCCGCCTACGGCCGCTCGAAGGCCGACGGCGAGGTGCGCGCGCTCGCCGCGAACCACAAGACGGTCGTCGTGCGCACGGCGTGGCTCTACGGCCGCAACGGCTCGAGCTTCGCCAGCACGATGCTGCGCCTCGCGGGCGAGCGCGACACCCTGCAGGTCGTCGACGACCAGCGCGGCCAGCCGACGTACACGCGCGACCTCGCCGAGCAGATCGCCGCCGTGATCGACGCGGGCGTCGAGCGCGCCGTGCTGCACGGCACGTCGTCGGGCGAGACGACCTGGTTCGGCTTCGCTCGCGCGATCTTCGAGGAGGCGGGCCTCGACCCCGAGCGCGTGCTGCCGACCGACTCCACGGCGTTCCAGCGCCCGGCGCCGCGCCCCACCTACTCGGTGCTCGGCCACGACGCGTGGGCCGCGCACGGCCTCTCCCCCATCCGCGACTGGCGCGAGGCGCTCGCCGACGCCGTCGCACGCGGGGATCTGCACGCATGACCACGCTGCGCGTCGTCCTCGACGGGGTCGGCGAGCAGGCCTCGAGCGTCGGCAGGTACGGTCTGCAGCTCGCGCAGGCGATGCATGCGACGGCACCGCGCGGCATCGACGTCGTCGCGTTCGCCGCGGGCTCGGATGCCGAGGCGCGCGCGCACGTGACGACGACGCTCGAGCGGCTCGACGGCGTCGAGTTCGCCCGCATGCCCAGGCGCGAGCTGCGCGAGGCGTGGCTGCACTCGTTCTCGACGACCGCGTTCGACGGCCTGCTGCACGGCTCGAGCCTGCTCGCGCCCATGCGCGGCGACGACCGCGAGGCCGGCAGGCAGGTCGTCGTGACGGTGCACGGGCTCGAGGCGCTCGAGCGCGACTCGCGAACGGCCCGCTGGTTCCGCCGCGCGCTGCGCCGCGCGTGGAAGCATGCCGACGCCGTCGTCGTGCCCACGCACGCCACCGCCGCGCGGCTGCAGGAGCTGCACGACCTCGGCGACCGCATCCGCGTCGTCGGAGCGGGCGTCGACCCGGCGTCGGTCGTGCCCGCCGACGCCGACGCGCGTGCGACGCGGCTGGGGCTGCCCGCCCGATACCTGCTCGCCACGACCGACCGCGGCCGCCGAGCACGCGCCGACCGGCTCGTCGCGACGGTCGCGAGCGGGGCGATGCCCGACCTCCCGATCGTCGTCGCGGGTCCCGTCGCCTGGGGCGACGTCACGCTCGCGCAGATGGCCGTCGAGGCGGGCCTGCCGCCGTCGCGCATCGTGCCGCTCGGCGAGCTCGACGCCGCCGACCGCGCCGTCGTCGTCTCGCGCGCCGACGCGCTGCTGCTCGTCGGCGAGGAGCTCGGCTTCGCCCTGCCGATGCTCGAGGCCTTCGCGCACGGCACGCCCGTCGTGCACCCCTCGACCGCGGCGTCCGACGAGATCGCCGCCGAGGCCTCGCTCGCCGTGACCCTCACGGGCGACGACTCCGACCCCGATCGGCTCGCCCACGCGCTCGCGCACCTCGTCGAGCACGACGACCTCCGCGCGCGGCTCGCGCTGCTCGGCCAGGACCGGGCGCGCGCCTTCGACTGGACGACGACCGCGTCGCAGCTCTGGCGGCTGCACGCAGACCTCTGATGCGCGTCAGCGTCGCGCTCTGCACGCACGAGGGCGAGCGGTACGTCGAGGAGCAGCTGCGCAGCATCCTCGCCCAGACGCATCCCGTGGCCGAGATCGTCGTCGGCGACGACGCGTCGACCGACGGCACGATCGCGACGATCGAGCGCATCGCCGCCGAGACCGACGTGCCCGTCGCCGTCGTGCGGCACGACCCGCCGCTCGGCGTGGCCGCGAACTTCGCCGACGCCATCGCCCGCACGACGGGCGACGTCGTCGCGCTGAGCGACCAGGACGACGTGTGGCACCCCGACCGCATCGCGACGCTCGTCGCCGCGCTCGACGGCGTCGACCTCGTGCACTCCGACGCCAGGCTCGTCGACGCCGACGGTCGCCCGACCGGCGCGACGCTGCTCGACTCGCTCGAGGCCTCGCCGTGGGAGCGCGAGCGGATGGCGCACGGCGGCGCGTTCGAGGCGCTGCTGCGCCGCAACCTCGTCACGGGCGCGACGACGATCGTGCGCCGCTCCGCCGCCGTCGCGGCCCTGCCGGTGCCCGACGGCTGGATCCACGACGAGTGGCTCGCCATGACGGCGGCGATCGGCGGCGGCGTGCGTCTCGTGCCCGACGCGACGATCGACTACCGCCAGCACGGCGCGAACCAGATCGGCGTGCGCAGGCTCGGCCTCGCGCAGAAGGTCGGCCGACTGCTGGCCGACGACGACGGCTCGCACGACCGCAAGGCGCGCCGCGCCGAGTCGCTCGCTCGGGTCGCGCACGAGCGCGGGCTCGGCACCCCCGAGCAGCGCCGCATCCTCGACGAGAAGGCCGAGCACGAGCGCCTGCGCGCCGGGCTGCCGCGCGCTCGCGCGCTGCGCATCCCGCGCATCCTCGCCGGCGTCGCGCGCGGCCGGTACGCCCGCCTGTCGCGCGGCACGCTCGACGTCGCCCGAGACCTCCTCGAGCGTAGGGATCGCCCAGGAAGCGCTGAGTAGGGTACAAGGATGCCCGGTCGCCCCCCTCGTCGCCATGCCGTGACGATCGTCGCGAGGAACTACACGGGCCAGGCTCGCGTGCTCGCCCGATCGTTCCAGGAGCACCATCCCGACGTCGGGTTCTCGACCCTCGTCATCGACGGCGAGGAGCGCGATCGCGACCTGCAGGGCGTCGGCGACGTGCTGCTGCCCGTCGACATCGGCCTCGATCCGCGCGAGCTCGAGCTCATGCAGACGATCTACGACGTCATGGAGCTCGCGACGGCGCTCAAGCCCGCGACGCTCAGAATGCTGCTGCGCGGCGGCGCGCGCTCCGCTGCGTACATCGACCCCGACATCCGCTTCTACGACGCGATCGACGACGTCTTCGAGGCCGCCGAGCGCGAGGGCATCGCCCTCACGCCCCACACGCTCGACCCCATGCCGCGCGACGGCCGCAGGCTCGACGAGCGCGACATCATGGTGTCGGGCATCTACAACCTCGGCTTCGTGTGCATCGGCGCCCGCGCCCTCGCGGCGACGTCGTGGTGGCACGAGCGACTGCGCACCGACGCCGTCGTCGACCTCGCGAACGCGCTCTTCACCGACCAGCGGTGGATGGACTGGGCCCCGTCGCTCTTCGGCCACGTCATCCTCAAGGACCGCGGCCTCAACGCCGCCTACTGGAACGTGCACGAGCGCCCGATCCACCGCGTCGACGGCGTCTGGCACGCCGGCCCCGACCGACTGCGGTTCTACCACTTCTCGGGCTACGACCCGACGCGCGGCTGGATGCTGTCGAAGCACATGGGCGACCGACCGCGCACGCTGCTGAGCGCGCATCCCGAGCTCCACGAGCTCTGCACGGCGTACGGCGACGAGCTGCGCGAGGTCGGCCACCTCGAGACCCGCACGCAGGCGTACGGGCTCGACGAGCTGCCCGACGGCCTGCGCCTCGACCCCGTGCTGCGCAGGCTCGTGCGCTCGACGTGGATCGACGCCATCGCGCGCGGCGACGAGTGGGGCGGCGTGCCCATGCCGTTCAGCGACCCCACCGCGTTCCGTGCGTGGCTCTCGGAGCCCGAGATCGGCGACGGCCCCGTGCGCCTGTCGCGGGCGGCGCATGCGACGTGGAGCGTGCGCGTCGACCTGCAGGCAGCGTTCCCCGACGTGCTCGGCCGCGACGCCGAGGCGTTCTCGAGCTGGTGCCAGCACGACCCGGCGACGGCCGAGCGCCTGCGCGACATCGCGCAGGGCCAGACGCCCGTCGCGACGGTCGAGGAGTCGCTGCGGCGCTTCGGCTGGAGCGTCGTCGCCTACGCGGCGTCGGAGCTCGGCGTCGGCGAGGCCGGCAGGCGCGTGTCGGCGTCGATGCGCGCGACGGGCCTGCCCACCGAGCTCATCGCGACGTCGTTCGGCAGCGCATCCCGCCGCAAGCACGTGCCGCGCGCGACCGTGCGCCGCGATCGCGGGTTCGAGAACGTCATCACGTGCGTCAACGCCGACCAGGTCGCGATGCTCTCGGATCGCCTGCAGCTCGAGCGCATCGAGGGCAAGCACATCGGCTACTGGTTCTGGGAGCTCGCGGAGTTCCCCGAGGATGCGCCGGGCCTCACGGCGGTCGACGAGATCTGGACGGCCACGACGTTCACGCGCGACGCCATCGCCGCCGTGACCGACCTCCCCGTGCACGTCGCGCCCCTCGCGATCCCCGTGCCCGACGAGCCCACGTCGTTCACGCGACGCGTGCTCGGCATGCCCGACGACCGCTTCGTGCTGCTCGCGAGCTTCGACTACCTCTCGGTGCCCGAGCGCAAGAACCCGACGGCCGTCATCGACGCGTACGTCGACGCCTTCGGCCCCGACGATGGTGCCGCGCTCATCGTGAAGTCGATCAACGGCGCCCTGCAGCCCGACGCCGCCGAACGGGTGCGCGCCCATGCGCGCGGCCGCAAGGACGTGCTGTTCGTCGACGGCTACCTGTCGTCGGCGCAGATGCTCGGCATGCTCGAGCTCGCCGACTGCTACGTCTCGCTGCACCGTGCCGAGGGCTACGGCCTCAACCTCGCCGACGCCATGGCGCGCCGCACCCCCGTGATCGCGACGGCCTACTCCGGCAACATGGACTTCCAGACCGACGAGACGGCGCTGCTGGTGCCGTACGAGCTGCGCGAGGTGGGCCGCGGCGCCGACCCGTACTCGCCGACGGCCGTCTGGGCCGATCCCGACGTCGCGGCCGCCTCGGCTGCGATGCGCAGGCTCTTCGACGACCGCAGCCTGCAGACGTCGATCGCGCAGCGTGCGATCGACGACATCCGAGCGAACCACGGACTCGAGCGGAGCGCGGCGACCATCGCCTCGCTGCTGCTCGGCGAGGAGACGACATGAGGGTCCTGATCATCGGCGACGTCGGCGTGCAGGATGGCGCGCTGCATGCCGGCGACGAGGCGATGCTCGCGGAGGCCGTGCGCCAGCTGCGCGCCCGCGGCGCGACCGAGGTGCTCGCGGTGTCGTCGACGCCCGACGACACCGCCGCCCGCTACGGCGTCGTCGCCCTGCCGAGGCTCGGCTTCTCGCTCGCGCGCCAGGCCGACGAGACGCAGCTCGAGGCTCGCCTCGACGCGCTCACGCGTGCCGGCGAGGGCGAGCGCGGCGCGCTGCAGCGCGACGACCCGGCGCACGCGGTGCTCGACGCCGTCGCGACGTGCGACCTCGTCGTCGTCGCCGGCGCCGGCAACCTGTCGTCGCTCTGGCCGCACCACGTCTACGAGCGCGCGGCGATCGTGCGCATCGCCACGGCGCTGTCGCGCCCCGTCGTCGTCTCGGGCCAGACCGTCGGCCCCACGCTCTCCGAGCGCCACGGCGCGCTCGTGCGCGAGATGCTGCGCGCCGCGCGCCTCGTCGGCGTGCGCGAGGCCGCATCCGCCGCGCTCCTCGCCCGCCTCGACGACGCACTCGCGCCCGCCGCGACGTACGACGACGCCCTGGCCATCGCGGGCGAGGCGCCCGCGGGGCTCCCCGAGCGCTTCTGCGCCGCGACCGTGCCGCCCAGCACGGGCCTGTGGCCGCGCGACCGCGTCGTCGAGGCCATGGCCGCCCTGCTCGACCACGTCGTCGAGCGCCACGACCTCGACGTCGTGCTCGTGCCGCACGTCGCACCGCTCGACGGATCGCTCGACGCCGACGCCGCGACGCACGCCGACGTCGTCGGCGCCATGCGGCACGCGCAGCGCGTGACCTCGCTCGGCCCCGTCGAGCCCGCGCAGACCGCCGCGGTCGTCGCCGCGTCGAGCCTCGTGGTGTCGGCCCGCTACCACCCCGTCGTCTTCGGCCTCGCCTCCGGCATCCCCTCGGTGGGCGTCACGGTCGACGAGTACACCGAGACGAAGATCGCCGGCGCCCTCGAGGCGCACGGCCTCGGCGACCTCACGGTGCCCGTCATCGCCGCCGCGACGGGCGACGCCGCCGCGATCGTCGACGCCGCCATGGCCATCGACCGCGCCGAGCTCGTCGCCCGCGGCGAGCACGCCCGCGCCGAGATGGAGCGCTGGTGGGATGCGGTCGCCGCGACCGCGACGGAGGACGTGCCCGCCCCGTCGATCGCGTACGCCGAGCACCTGCCGGTCGTCGACGAGGCGCTGCGCGCCGAGGTCGACCGCCTCGCCGCGTGGCAGCGGCACCAGTCGCAGGCGCTCGTCGGCTCGCTGCTCATCGCCGACGACCTCGAGCGGGTGCTCGCTCGCCACACCGAGCGCGTGCGCGTGCTCGAGAACGCGCTGGGCGAGGCAGAGGCCGCTCGCGTCGAGGCGGTGCTGCGCGCCCAGGAGCACGAGCAGGCGCTCACGGCGGCGCACGAGCGGCTCGGCGACGTCGCGGAGCCCGTCATCGAGCGCATGTGGGCGCAGACTCGCTCGCGCCGTCACCTGCCCGGCGAGGAGCTCGCCTACGCCATCGCGCAGCGCGACGAGGCGTTCGTGCAGCGCAACCTCATGGAGGCCGAGCTCGCAGCCGTCCTCAGCACGCGCATGATGCGCTGGACGAGCGGCGCACGCCGCGCGTACCGCGCGATGCGCGGGCGCTGACCGCGAGGGCCTCGTCGCCGACGCTACGGCGTCGGCGACGGGCTCGGATCGTCGACGGTCGCGGCCGTCGCGATCGCCTCGGCCACCATGGCGTGCACGGCCGGGAAGTCGGGGTCGTACGTCACGACCTGCGGTGGCACGAGCTCGAGGTTCGTGATCGGCAGCGTGCGCGTGCGCTCGGCGAGGTCGGTGAGCGTGCCGATCATCGACTGCGGGATGTCGGTCTGCACGAGGTCCTGGCCGGCCGTCGACAGCGCGGCGTACTGCGTGAGCAGCGTCTGCGGCGTGAACTGGGCGATGACGGCCTCCTGCACGACGCGCTGCCGCTCCATGCGCTCGTAGTCGTTCGCACCCGCGCGACTGCGGGCGTACCAGAGCGCGTGGTAGCCGTCGAGCCTCACGCCCTGTCCCGCGCGGATCCACTCCTCGACGGGGCCGCCCTCGATGGCGATCGGCACGTCGTAGGGGATGTCGATCGTGATGCCGCCGAGCGCGTCGACGAGGTCGTCGAAGCCCTGCATGTCGACGATGACGAAGAACTGGATGGGGATGCCCGTCGCGCCCTCGACCGCCTCGCGCGTCGCCTCGATACCGGGGCTCGAGCCCTCCGCCTCCGCGTCGGGGAACAGCTCGGGGTTGCTCTCGCCGTACGTGTACGCGGCGTTGATGTAGCAGAACGCGGGGTCGCCGTCGGCGCAGATGAAGCCGTCCGGGTACTGCGACGCCATGATCGAGCCCTCGGGGAACGGCACGCGCTCCAGGTTGCGGGGCACGCCGATCATCGTCGCGGCGCCCGTCTCGGCGTTCACCGACACGACGGTGATGGAGTCGGGGCGCAGGCCGACGCGGTCGGCGCCGGCGTCGCCACCGAGCAGCATGAACGTGTACTGGCCGTCGATGGGTTCGACGGTCGGGCCGCCGAACGCGAAGACGCTCGACACGAGCCCGCGGCCGGCGTCGAGCAGCGTGCCACCGTATGCGGCCGCGCCCGCGGGCACGACGGTGACGACGACCGCGAGCGCCGCGATGGCGGCGCGGATGCGCGGCGTCGCCTTCGTGATGCGCGCGATGCGCAGGGTGTCGAGCCCGAGCACGAGCCACAGCACGGCGTAGGCGAACGCGAGCACCTCGAGCACGAGCAGGCCGACGGCGTTCAGGACGATGGTCTGCACGAAGACGTCCGCGACGAGCCAGAGGATGCCGCCGACGACGAGCAGCGCCAGCAGCACGAGCGTCGCGACGATGCCGACGCGGCCCAGCCTCTTGTTGCCGGCGAGCACCTGCGCGCTGCCTGGCAGCAGGAAGCCGGCGACGACGAGCCACCAGGCGCGCCGCGTCATGAGCTGCTCGGATCCGGCGTCGGGCGTCCGCAGCGACGCCCTCGGAGCGAGCAGCACCGTCATGCGCGCTCCTCGCCCTGGCCGACGCGCTCCTGCAGCGCCTGCGCCTTGCGCTCGACGGCCTCCTCGAGGCTCGCGGCGAACGCGTCGAGGCGTGCGGCGACGTCGGCGTCGGTCGTGCCGAGGATGCGCGCGGCGAGCAGGCCCGCGTTGCGGGCGCCGCCGATGGAGACGGTCGCGACCGGGATGCCCGCGGGCATCTGCACGATGGAGAGCAGCGAGTCGAGGCCGTCGAGGCGCTCGAGCGGCACGGGCACGCCGATGACCGGCAGACGCGTCATCGACGCGACCATGCCGGGCAGGTGGGCGGCGCCGCCTGCACCCGCGATGATGACCCGCACGCCGCGGTCTGCTGCCGCGCGCGCGAACGTCGTCATCTTGTCGGGCGTGCGATGCGCCGAGACGACGTCGACCTCGTAGGCGATGCCGAGCTCGTCGAGCGCGGTCGCCGCATCCTGCATCACCCGCCAGTCCGAGTCGGACCCCATGATGACGCTCACCTGCACTGCCACGGAGTACAGGGTAGGCGCGTCGCCCATGGACGGCGTGTGCGCGCGCGGCGTGCCGCGCGTCAGCGGGTCACTCGAAGGTCGCCGCGGCAGCCCTCGCCTGGTAGACGACCTCGTCGAGCTCGTCGCCGACGACCGTCACGTGGCCGACCTTGCGGCCGGGCCGCGCGGTCTTGGAGTACGAGTGCACCTTGGCGCTCGGCTGCGCCGCGAGCGCCTTGGCGTAGCGCGCCTCCATGCGGCCCTCGGCAGGGCCGCCGATGACGTTGATCATGACGGCGGCTGGCGCGAGCATGGCGCTCGAGCCGAGCGGCAGGTCGAGCACGGCGCGCAGGTGCTGCTCGAACTGGCTCGTGATCGAGCCGTCGATCGACCAGTGGCCCGAGTTGTGAGGACGCATCGCGAGCTCGTTGACGAGCAGGCGGCCGTCCTCGGTCTCGAACAGCTCGACCGCGAGGGCACCGGTGACGTCGAGGCCCTCGGCGATGCGCACCGCCATGTCCTCGGCGACCGCGCCCATGCGGCCCGCGTGCGGCGCGGGCACGACGACCTCGGCGCAGATGCCGTCGCGCTGCACGGTCTGCGCGAGCGGCCACGCGACGATCTCGCCCGAGGGGCGGCGCGCGACCTGCTGCGCGAGCTCGCGGCGGAACGCGACGAGCTCCTCGGCGAGCAGCTGCGGGCCGCCGTCGGCGGCACCCTGCAGCCAGTCGGCGACGTCGTCGATCCCGCGCACGACGCGCACGCCCTTCCCGTCGTAGCCGCCCGTCGCCGTCTTCACGATCGCGGCGCCGCCGTGCTCGTCGAGGAACGCCTGCAGCTCGTCGGCCGTGTCGATCGGCGCCCAGTCGGGCTGCGCGACGCCGAGCTCGGCCATGCGCTGGCGCATCTGGCGCTTGTCCTGCGCGAAGCGCAGCGCATGCGGCCCCGGGTGCACGGCGACGCCCGCATCCACGAGCTGCTGCAGCACGTCCTGCGGCACGTGCTCGTGGTCGAACGTCACGACGTCGACGTCCTTCGCGAACGCAAGCACCGTCTCGGCGTCGCGGTAGTCGCCCACGGCGGTCGCGGCGAGCGCCGCCGACATGCCCTCGGACTCCGCGAGCACGCGCAGCTCGACGCCGAGCGCCACGGCGGGAGGGATCATCATGCGGGCCAGCTGCCCGCCTCCGACGACGCCGACGATCATGCGGTTGCCTCCTGGTGCGATGCGGTGGTGACGGGGTCGCGGTCGGGCCTGCCGATCGCGACGACCCGGAATCCTGCGGCGCTCCACGCGTCGCGGTCGAGCACGTTGCGACCGTCGACGACGACCCGCGCGGCCGTGCGGGTCGCGACGTCGGCGGGGTCGAGGTCGCGGAACTCGCGCCACTCGGTGCCGAGCGCGACGACGGATGCGTCGGCGAGGGCGGCGTCGAGCGAGTCGGCGATGCGCAGCTCGGGCGCGCGACGGGCGGCGGGCGCGGACGCCTCGGGGTCGTAGGCGACGACGTCGTGCGTCGCGGCGAGGCGCATCGCGACCTCGAGCGCCGCGGAGTCGCGCACGTCGTCGCTGTCGGGCTTGAACGCGAGGCCCAGCATCGCGACCGATCCCCCACCCGCGGCGACGAGCTCGCGCTCGACGAGCGCGACCATGCGGTCGCGGCGGCGCTGGTTCACGCGGTCGACCTCGTCGAGGAAGCCGAGCGCCTCGTCGGCGCCGAGCTCGATCGAGCGGGCGCGGAACGCGCGGATGTCCTTCGGCAGGCAGCCGCCGCCGAACCCGATGCCCGAGTTGAGGAAGCGGCGTCCGATGCGCGCGTCGATGCCGATCGCATCCGCGAGCTGCACGACGTCGGCGCCCGATGCCTCCGCCACCTCGGCGATGGCGTTGATGAACGAGATCTTCGTCGCGAGGAACGCGTTCGCGCTCACCTTCACGAGCTCGGCGGTCGCGTAGTCGGTGACGATGCGCGGGGTGTCGCGCTCGAGGATCGACGCGTACACGGCGTCGAGGGCGGCGACGGACGCATCGTCGCCGTCGCGCACGCCGTAGACGAGCCGGTCGGGCGCGAGGGTGTCGGTGACGGCGAGGCCCTCGCGCAGGAACTCGGGGTTCCACGCGAGGCGTGCGCCCGTCGGCTCGACGATCGCGGCGAGCCGCTCGGCCGTGCCGACCGGCACCGTCGACTTGCCGACGACGAGCATGCCCTCGCGCAGGTGCGGCACGAGCGCCGCGACGGCCGCGTCGACGTACGTGAGGTCGGCGGCGTTCGAGCCCGGCTGCTGCGGCGTGCCGACGCACACGAACCACACGTCGGCGTCCACGCCTGCCGCGTCGGTCTGGAAGCGCAGCGTGCCCGCGTCGAGCGCGCCGCGCAGCATGGCGTCGAGGCCCGGCTCGAAGAACGGCGCCGAGCCCGCGGCGAGCGCCTCGACCTTCGCGGCGTCGACGTCGATCCCGACGGTGTCGAAGCCGAGGGAGGCCATGCCTGCGGCGTGCACGGCGCCGAGGTAGCCGCAGCCGACGACGGCGATGCGGGGAGCGGTCATGCGAGGTCCTCCAGTCGTGGTGCGGAGTCGACGCGGAACGCGTCCTCCGTCCTGGGCATGCCGGGCGTCGTCGCCACGAGATCGGTGAGGGTGCGCTGCACGAGCGACGCGCTCGGCACGTCGGCGAGCGTGACGGGCTGCTCGCCGCCCGTCGACAGCAGCACGTCGCCCGAGCCGAGCACCGCCTGCAGGCCCTGCCGGCGCAGCGTGACGTCGTGGATGCGCGACAGCGGCACGTCGCGCTTCGAGCCGCCGAACGCGCTGCGCACGATGACGCGGCGCGACGTCACGACGACACGTCTCGAGAGCCACGCGAGCGTCGGCACGAGGCACAGCACGACGACGAGCACGAGCGCGAGCGTCCACACGACGAGATCCCACAGCGGCCACGCGACGCGACCGAGCGCGAACGTCGTGCCGAAGGCGATGCCGCACAGCAGCAGCGCGGGCAGCACGAGGGCCCTGCCGTGCGACCGCAGGCGCACGACGACGCGCTCCGGATCGCTCATGGCACCATCCTCGCAGCCTCAGCGCACGTGCGTGACGTCACCCGCCGACACCCGCTCGACGCGGCCGTCGACGTCGACGTCGAGCTCGCCGGCCGGCCCGAGGCCCGTGACGGTGCCGACGAGCGTGCGGTCGCCGGGCAGCAGCACGCGCACGTGCTCGCCGATCGTCGCGCAGCGCGCCGCGATGCGCGCGTGCAGGTCGGCGTCGTCGAGGTCGGCGGCGCCCTGGATGCCGCGCAGCACGCCCGCGAGCACGGCGTCCGCCAGCGCATCCGCGTCGCCCTCGGCGCCCGCGATGCGCAGCGACGTCGCGCGATCGGTCGGCAGCTCGTGCGGCTCGAGCACGAGGTTCACGCCCACGCCGACGATCACGGCGTCGCCGCGGCGCTCGCAGAGGATGCCCGCGACCTTCCTGCCGTCGACGAGCACGTCGTTCGGCCACTTCACGCCCACGGTCGCGGCCGGCACGAGCGGGTCGATCGCCTCGGCGAGCGCGAGGCCCACGGCGAGCGGCAGCCAGCCCCACGCATCCGCCGACGCCGACGGGCGCACGACGATGCTCGCCGCGAGGCAGCGGCCCGCGGGCGCGACCCACTCGCGGCCCAGACGGCCGCGGCCGGCGCGCTGGTCGAGCGTCGCCCACGTGCTGAGCGGCGGGGCCGCGGCGTCGACGACGTCGAAGGTGCTGCCCACCGACGACAGGGCCGTCACGGGGGCGATGGCGCGCGCGGACTCGAAGGGCACGCGCCCAACCGTACCCGCGACGCGCACGCGCGCGAGGCGCTGCGCACGCGCACGCGGGGCGTTGGAGGAATCCACGACGGATCGGGCGAAGACGTCGTGGGATGCCACCAGGGCTGGGCATCCACCGCCGTCTAGGGTGGACGGGTGACCAACGCCGAATCGACGACCGCAGGCCGCATCGAGCAGCTCCGACAGCGCAACGAGGAGACGATCGTCGCCAAGGAGCGCGCCGCCCGCGAGCGCCAGCACTCCAAGGGCAAGCAGTCCGCTCGCGAGCGCATCGAGACGTTCGTCGACCCGGGCACGTTCGTCGAGTTCGACGCCTACGTGCGCCACCGCACGACCGCGTTCGGCATGGACGAGAAGCGCCCGTACGGCGACGCCGTCGTGACGGGCATCGCGACGGTGCACGGCCGCCGCATCGCCGTGTACTCGCAGGACTTCACGACGTTCGGCGGCTCGCTCGGCGAGGTCGCCGGCGAGAAGATCGTGAAGATCATGGACTACGCGACCCGCGTGGGCGTGCCCATCGTCGGCATGCTCGACTCGGGCGGCGCGCGCATCCAGGAGGGCGTCGTCGCCCTGGGCAAGTACGGCGAGATCTTCAAGCGCACGACCGCCGCGTCCGGCGTCATCCCGCAGATCTCCATCGTCATGGGCCCCGCGGCCGGTGGCGCCGTCTACGGCCCCGCGCTCACCGACTTCGTCGTCATGGTCGACAAGACGAGCCACATGTTCGTCACGGGCCCCGACGTCATCAAGACCGTCACGGGCGAGGAGGTCGGCTTCGAGGAGCTCGGCGGCGGCCTCACCCACAACTCCATCTCGGGCGTCAGCCACTACCTCGCAGCAGACGAGGCGGATGCGCTCGACTACGTGCGCGCGCTGCTCGCGTTCCTGCCCGACAACAACCAGTCGGAGGTGCCCGCGTACGACCACCAGGCGCACCGCGTGGTCAACGACCTCGACCAGACGCTCAACCGCGTCATCCCCGACTCGCCCAACCAGCCGTACGACGTGCTCGACATCATCGAGGTGCTCGTCGACGACCGCGAGTTCCTCGAGGTGCAGCCGCTCTACGCGCCGAACATCGTCATCGGCTTCGGTCGCCTCGAGGGCCGCACGATCGGCATCATCGCCAACCAGCCGAAGCAGATGGCCGGCACGCTCAACATCGAGGCCGGCGAGAAGGCCGCACGCTTCGTGCGCTTCTGCGACTCGTTCTCGATCCCGATCCTCACGCTCGTCGACGTGCCCGGCTACCTGCCCGGCACCGACCAGGAGTGGACGGGCGTCATCCGCCGCGGCGCGAAGCTTATCTACGCGTACGCGGAGGCGACGGTGCCGATGGTGACGGTCATCACGCGCAAGGCCTACGGCGGCGCGTACATCGTCATGGGCTCGAAGCAGCTCGGCGCCGACATCAACATCGCGTGGCCGACCGCCGAGATCGCCGTCATGGGCGGCCAGGGCGCCGTGAACATCCTCTACCGCTCGGAGATCAAGCAGGCCGAGGAGGAGGGCCGCGACGTCGCCGCCGTGCGCCAGCAGCTCGCGAACGACTACACGTACAACGTGACGAGCCCGTTCCTCGCGGCCGAGCGCGGCGAGATCGACGGCATCATCGAGCCGGCCGAGACCCGCGTGGCCATCACGAAGGCCTTCCGCGCGCTGCGCACGAAGAAGGTCGCGCGCCCCGAGCGCAAGCACGGCAACATCCCCCTGTGATGCTGCGGACGACGGGCGCAACCCCTCGCGCCGCACGCGCGACGATCGGGATGGTGGACGCATGACCGAGACGTGGAAGCCGGAGCCCGGCGAGACCGACATGGTGGTGCTGCAGGGCTCGCCGACGGCCGAGGAGCAGGCCGCCATCCACGCCGTGCTCGCGGAGCTCGGCACCGAATGGGCGCAGACGAAGCACCGCAAGGTGCTCGACGCGCCGACGGGCTGGATCGCGGGCACGCGCCCGGGCGACGGCTCGCTCGCATCCACCTCGTCGGGCGTCTGAGCGGTACGACGCCCGTGCCTCGGCTGCGGCGCGCGCATCCCGGCGACGACCCGGGCATCCGCCGACGGCGGGCCGGCAAGGGTTGGACGTTCACGCACGACTCCGGACGCAAGGTCTCGGCCGCCGATCGCGATCGCGCGGCGGCGCTCGTGCTGCCGCCTGCATGGACCGACGTGTGGATCGCGGCCGACCCGCTCGCGCACATCCAGGCGACGGGCGTCGACGACGCGGGCCGCACGCAGTACCGGTACCACGACGACTGGTCGGCGAAGCGCGACCGGGTGAAGTTCGAGCGGGCGCTCGACCTCGCCGAGGCGCTGCCGGCCGCCCGCCGACGCATCACGTCGGAGCTCGGCGCCGACGGGCTGCCGCGCGAGCGCGTGCTGGCCGCGGCGATGCGCCTGCTCGACGTCGTCGCGATCCGCGCGGGCGGCGACGCCTACGCCGAGGACAACGGCAGCCGCGGCCTCATGACGCTGCTCGTGCGGCACGCGTCGGTCGACGGCGACGCCGTGCGCCTGCGCTTCCCCGCCAAGTCGGGCCAGAAGTTCGACGTGACGGTCGAGGATGCGCCGCTCGCGGCGTGCATCGCCGAGCTCTCGTCGCGGTCGGCTCGGTCGCGCCTGTTCGCGTGGGACGACGCCGGCACGCGGCGCGCGCTGCGCGACAGCGACCTCAACGCGGCCGTGAAGGAGGCGACGGGCGGCGAGTTCACGGCGAAGGACTTCCGCACGCTGCACGGCACGATCGTCGCCGCCGACTCGCTCGCCCGCGCCCGCGACGTCGGCACGCAGCGCGAGCGCGCGAAGGCCGCGCGGCAGGCGGTCGTCGACACGTCGGAGGCGCTCGGCAACACCCCGAGCGTCGCGAAGGCGTCGTACATCGACCCCGAGGTGTTCGAGCGCTTCGAGGCCGGCGAGGTCGTCGCCCTGCGCGGCGCGCGCGAGCGGGCGCTCCTGGCGTTGCTGCGCTGAGCCGCGCCGTCAGTCGAGGGCGTCGCGTGCCTCGGCGGCGCGTCCCTCGGCCCCGCTGACGCGGCGCTCGGCGTCCGCACGATCGTCGGCCGCCGCGCGCTCGTCGGCCCGGGCGGCGTCGAGCTCGTGCCCGAGCCGGGCGACGTCGCGCTGCAGCTCGGCGATGCGCTGCTCGAGGTGCTCGGCACGCTCGCGGGCCGTCGACTCGGCGGACTCGGCGCGGTGCAGCGCGCGGGCGGCGGCCGTCGCCTCCTGCTCGGCATCGCGAGCCGCACGCTCCGCCGCCTTGCGCGCGCGGCGCTCGGCGACCTCGTCGCGACTGGCTCGCGGTGCGCGCGGTGGCGGCGCTCCCCCGGCCAGCGCGCCATCGAGGTCGACGCCTTCGAGTCCCACGGCCTCGAGCGCGCGCACGAGCCTGCCGCTCGCGACCGCCTGCCCCGCATCCGCATCGAGCATCGCGGCCGTGAGGGTGCGATCGACGTCCTCGCGAGCCGCGGCGCTCACGCGGACGCCGGCCGCCTCTGCGACGGCGACGGCCTCGGCCACGAGCCGACCGACGAGCTGGCGGCGCTGCGCCGACAGCGCGCGCAGCTCGGCGCCGTCGAGGTCGTCCTGCGCATCGCGGAGCGATGCAGCGAGCTCGAGCATGCGCTCCACGTCGTCGGCCCGGTCGCGCGCGAGCGCATCCACGGCCCAGGCCGCGACCGTCGGGCGCCGGAGCGCAGCGATGCCGCGCGCGAGCTCGCGATCGGGCTCAGCCTTCGCGCGCGCATCCCGCGCTGCGGTGAACGCCCCGGGCGGCGTCGCGAGCAGCTCGGCGGCGATGGCGTCGAGGTCGGTCACGCGCCCATCCTCCCGCCGAGGCATCCGCGGCGGAACCCAGCAGGCGTCGTCAGCCGCGCGTGAAGCGGGCGACGCACTCCACGTGGTGCGTGTGCGGGAAGAGGTCGAACGCCTCGAGCGGGCCCAGGTCGTAGCCGCCGTCGACGAGCAGGCGCGCGTCGCGCGCGAACGCCACGGGGTCGCACGCGACGTAGACGATCTGCTGCGGTGCGAGCTCCACGAGCGACGCGATGGTCTCGCCGCCCGCGCCGGCGCGCGGCGGGTCGAGCACGACCGTCGCGGCGCGCAGCCGGTCGCGCTCGCTGGCCGACGCATCCTGGATCGCGTCGCGCAGGAAGCGGTCGACCTTCGCCGTGATCGCCATGGCACCGAGCCACTCGGCGAGGTTCTCGCTCGCGTGGTCGGTCGCGACCTCGTCGGACTCGACGCTCATCATGCGCGCCTGCGGGCCCAGCACGTCGCCGAGCGCCGTCGCGAGCAGGCCGACGCCGCCGTACAGGTCGAGGTTCGCAGCCTTCGGGTCGATGCGGTCGACGTCGATCGCGCGACGCACGGCGTCGACGAGCACGCCCGGCGCCTCGCGGTGCACCTGCCAGAAGCCGGAGCGGTCGACGCGCAGCTCGCGGTCGCCCACGCGCTCGAGGATCGTGTCGGTGCGACCGCGCACGGGGTCGCCCTCGGTGGCGATGACGTCGACGGAGCCGTCGGCGCGCTGCACGTAGTCGACGCTCGACGCACCCGGCAGGCGCATGTCGAGCTGCGCCTGGTCCTGGATGGCGTCGGTGGCGAGCGGCAGGGTCTCGACGGGCACGACCGTGTGGCTGCGCGCGGCGAACGGGCCCTGGCGGCCCTGCTCGTCGACGTGCAGCGTCACGCGGGTGCGCCAGCCGAGGCCGCCGCGGCCGTCGTCGCCCGGCGCCGCCTGCACGCGCACGTCGCGCTCGATGCGGCCCGTGCGGCGCAGCGCATCCTCGATCACGCGCTGCTTCAGCGCACGCTGCGCCGCGAGGCGCACGTGGCCGAGCTCGGCACCGCCGGCGCGGCGCTCGGGCGCGCGCTCGATGCTCGCCTCGGGCCACACGTGCTCGACGCGGTCGGGCGACGCCTCGAGCACCTCGAGCGTCTCGCCGCGGCCGAACGACTTCCTGAGGTCGGTGACGCGCACGCGCACCGTCTCCCCCGGCAGGGTGTCGGGCACGAAGAGCACGCGGCCCTCGTTCCTGCCGACGAAGACGCCGCCGTGGGCGACGTTGTCGATCGTGAGGGCGAGCTCGTCTCCGCGCTGGATGGGCATCCCCCGAGTCTCCCACGCGGCGGGCGCTCAGTCCGCGCGTCGCTGCCTGCGCAGGTCCTCGACGACCCGCAGCCAGATCTCGCTCGCCGTCGGATACGCCGGCACGGCATGCCACAGGCGCGGGATGGGCACGCGCGCCGCGACCGCGACCGTCGCGGCGTGCAGCAGCTCGGCGACGCCGTGGCCGACGAGCGTGACGCCCACGAGCACGTCGCGGTCGGCGTCGACGATCGCGATCACCGTGCCGCCGGCGTCGTCGCGCGCGAGCGACGTGCCCGCGACGGCGAGGTCGATCGCGACGCGCTCGACGCGGATGCCCGCATCCTCGGCCTCCGCCTGCGTGATCCCGACCGCGGCGACCTCGGGATCCGTGAAGACGACCTGCGTCAGCGGATCCTCGTCGACGCCCACGACGTCGTGCGCGTGCCCGCCGTCGGCGATGCGGCCGATGACCTCGCCCGCGATGCGCGCCTCGTGCTTGCCCATGTGCGTCAGCTGCCAGCGGCCCGCGACGTCGCCGGCCGCGTACAGCCAGCCGTCGACGCCCGCGACGCGCTGCCTGCCGTCGACCGCGACCGCGTCGAGGCCCACGGTCTCGAGCCCGAGGTCGCCGGTCGCGGGGCGCCGGCCCGTGGCGACGAGGATCTCGTCGGTCGTCACGTCGACGCCGTCGATCGTCGTCGTCACGGCGCCGCCGTGCACGTGGCCCGTGCCGGTCGCCGCGGGTGCCTCGCGGCGCACGCGCTGCACGTCGGCATGCAGGCGCACGTCGACGCCCGCATCCCGCAGCCCCTGCTCCACCGCGGCAGCGGCCTCGGGCTCGAGCCGCGCGAGCAGCCCGCCGCGCGCGGCGAGCGTCACGTGCGCGCCGAGCGCCGCGAGCCACGTCGCCGCCTCGCACGCCACGACGCCGCCGCCCACGACGAGGATCGAGCCCGGCACCTCGTGCATCGCGGTCGCGTCGCGCGAGCCCCACGGCAGCGCATCCGCGAGCCCGTCGATCGGCGGCTCCGCCGGCACGGATCCCGTGGCGAGCACGACCGCGTGGCGCGCGACGAGCGTGCGATCGCCGACGACGACCGTGCGCTCCCCCGCGAGCCGCGCGCGACCGCGCACGACCTCGATGCCCACGCCCTCCGCCCACGCGACCTGGCCGGCGTCGTCCCAGCCCGACGTGAACGCGTCGCGGCGCGCGAGCACCGCATCGACGTCGAGCGGCGCCTGCTCCCCGAGGCCCGGCATGTGCTGCGCGAGCGACCGCACCGCCGCCGGCACGAGCAGCGCCTTCGACGGCATGCACGCCCAGTACGAGCACTCGCCGCCCACGAGCTCGGCCTCGACGAGCGCCGCCGTGCGATCGGAGCCCTGGATGGCGTACTGCGCCGCGTTCTCGCCGACCGGCCCACCGCCGATCACGATGACGTCGTGCGTGGGCTCGGATGCGGAGGCTGCCATGCGCTCACGCTACGAGCAGGCGGGTCGCCGGCGCGACCGGTTGCGCGGCTAGCCTGGCTGGCGATGCGCTTCCACCTCGCCTCCACCTCCCCCGCCCGCCTCATGCTCATGCGGCAGGCCGGCATCGAGCCCGTGCTGCTCGCGAGCGAGGTCGACGAGGACCTCGCCGTCGAGGCGTGGGAGGCCGAGCACGGGCCCGCGACGACGACGCAGGTCGTGCAGCTGCTCGCGCGCGCCAAGGCGGAGGCCGTGCTGGGCCGCGAGCCCGAGGGACGGGCGATGACGGGGCTGCTGTTCGGCGGCGACTCGGCGCTCGAGCTCGACGGGCAGACGCTCGGCAAGCCGCACACGCCCGAGCGCGCCCGCGAGCGCTGGCTCGCGCAGCGCGGCCGCGAGGCCGTGCTGCACTCGGGCCACTGGCTCATCCGCGTCGACGAGGGCCGCGTCGTCGGCGCCGTCGGCGCCACCGTCGGCGCCCGCCTGCGCTTCGCCGACCTCGCCGACGACGAGATCGACGCCTACGTCGCCACGGGCGAGCCGCTCGAGGTCGCCGGCGCCTTCACGATCGACTCGCTCGGCTCCGCGTTCATCGACGAGATCCACGGCGATCCGTCGACGGTCATCGGCATGAGCATCCCCACCGTGCGCCGCATGGCCCGCGAGCTCGGCGTCGCCTGGCAGGAGCTCTGGAACCGCTGAGTCCGCGCTGCTCCGCTAGCAGGTGGTGGTGCGCACAGACTCCGAGAGCGTCTGAGGTCCTCCAAGGAGCACGAGCGCACCGACCGATCGCCGCTCGACCACCGCGCGCACCGATGCGGGCATGCACGTCGGCTCCGACAGCACGAGGGATGAGCCCGAGGCCACGGCCAGCATGCTTCCCGTGAGCGCGTCGGGGAAGTTCCTGCCGGTCGCGACGACGGCGTATGGGCTCGAACCCGGGCTGATGGTCGCGATGTGCGCGTTGAGCGCCGCGTTCGTCGCGTAGCGGTCGGCACCGGCGAACCGTTGCACGCGCACGTGCATCGCGCGGAGCTCGGCCTCGATGCCCGCACTCACGCTCGGCGCGCCGCCGACGATCGTGATCTGCTCGGTCACGCCCTGAGCGAGGAGGTCGTAGAGGTCGTCCGGCAGCCGAGACGCGCTGCCCGGAACGAGGATGATGGGCGCGCCCTGCGTCGCCGCCCACGTGCCGGCCGTCACGGCGTCAGGGTAGTTCTCGCCCGTCACCACCACGACATGCCGCCATGTCGACCGCATCCGATCGGGCGGCCCCATCTCCTCGGCGACGGCCATCGACGTCGCGTACCGGTTGGCGCCGGCGATCCGAGTGCACTCCGTGATGCCGAGCGCACGGACCTGCTCGCACAGCGCGTCCGAGAGTCGGTCGGGGCCGCCGATGAGCCGCACACGCTGCACGTCTGCTGCGACGAGCTGCTCCGCCGCCGAGGCCGACAGCCGGTCACGGTCCGAGAGCAGCAGCATCGACCTGGGGTTGCCTGCCACCGCCGCCGCCGAGAGCGCATCGGGGAAGCTCGTGCCGCTCGCGATGTACGCCGTGGCAGGCGTGCAGTCGGCGCCGCGGGATGCCGAGGCGATCTGGGCGGCGGTCGAGAAGCGGTCGACGCCACCGACCCGTGCGTCGCCGACCATGACGGGGACGTCGGCGGTCGCGGAGACGGTGGCGCCCTGGAACAGACGGACGGTCACTCGATGCTCGCCGGACGTCAGGCCATCGAAGACGACGGGCTCACCAGCGCTCCGCTGCACGATGCCGTCGAGCTCGTACTCTCGCGGGTATCCCGCCGACCCGGGCTGGAGCGTCACCGACGAGGCCGAGACCGCCTCGACGTACGTGCCCATGCCGTAGCAGATGCGCCGGTCGGCCTGGGCCGTGGCGGCTGGCGCGGGTGCGGGTGCGACGAGCCCACCGAGGACCATCGCGGCGACAGCGACGAGGAACGCGGCGGAGCGGCGGGAGGGACTGCGCATTGGGCGAGCATAGAGGATTGCTCGACTTCGCACCTGCGACACGCGACACGATGACGCCAGTCGAAGTGCGCGCTCTTGGCGTTCGTGAATGCGCGCCATGGACCACGCCCGATGACGCGCACCTAGCGTCCGAGGCATGCTCCTCACGTACCTCCGCCGCGAGCTCTCGACTCGTCGCAGGCAGACCATCACCGTCGCGATCGGCATGGCCGTCGCCGTCGCCCTCGTCATCGTCGTCTCGGCGCTGAGCGCCGGCTTCCGCAGCGCCCAGGCCGACGCCCTCGACGGCGTCTACGGCGTCGGCACCGACCTCGCCGTCACCGCCACCCCCGCGGGCCCCGGATCCGGCGAGCCCGGCGAGGGCGGACCGGGCTTCTCGTTCGACGACGGCGCGGGCACCACCGACGCCGACGGCACGACGACGCTCGAGTCGGAGGTGCTCTCGGTCTCCCGCGGCACCGGCACGCTCGACGCCTCCACGGTCGACACCGTCGCCGCGACCGACGGCGTCGCAGCCGCCACCGGCGTGCTCTCGCTCGAGGCGACGTCGTTCTCGGGGCAGATCATGCAGCCGCCGACCGACGTCGGCACGGGCACGACCGACGGCACGACCGCCGAGGGCACCGCGCCCACCGGCATGCCCGAGGCGCCCGCGGGCGGCGAGGGATTCGGACCGTCGAGCTTCGACGTCGCCTCCACGACCGTCGACGGCGTCGACCCCGCCGCCACGCTCGGCCCGCTCACCGCCACGACCCTCGTCGACGGCCGCCTGCTCGAGGCGTCCGACGCAGGCGCGCTCGTCGCCGTCGTCAGCGACACGTACGCCTCGACCGAGGAGGTCGCCGTCGGCGACACCATCGCGCTCGCCGGCTCGGACCTCGAGGTCGTCGGCATCGTCACCGCGTCCGGTGGCGCCTCGTCGACCTCCGCCGACGTCACGATCCCGCTCGACGTCGCCCAGTCGCTCTCGAGCCAGGAGGGCCTCGTCACGAGCGTCGTCGTGCAGGCCACCGACGCCGGTGCCATCTCGGGCCTCGCGACCGACCTGCAGCAGGCACTGCCCGACGCGACCGTGTCGACGCAGGAGGAGCTCGCCTCCACCGTCTCCGGCTCGCTGCAGTCGGCGTCGTCGCTCATGGCGACGCTCGGCCTGTGGCTCGCCGTGATCGTGCTCGCCGTCGCCTTCGCGCTCGCCGCGCTCTTCACGGTGCAGTCGGTCACGCGCCGCACCCGCGAGCTCGGCACCCTCAAGGCCATCGGATGGTCGAATGCGCGCATCGTGCGCCAGATCGCCGCCGAGTCGCTCGCGCAGGGCCTCATCGGCGCCGTCGGCGGCGCGATCCTCGGCGTCGCCGCATGCCTCGTCGTCACCGCCATCGCCCCCGAGCCCACGCTCGCCGGCGCGACCGACCCCGCGACGCAGGGCGGACCCGGCGGCATGGGCGGCATGCCCGACGGCCTCGGCGCCGCCGCGCAGGCCATCGCGCTGCAGGCCCCCGTGAGCCTCGCGATCGTCGCGGGCGCCATCGGCCTCGCCGCGCTCGGCAGCGTGCTCGCCGGCCTCGTCGGCGGCTGGCGCGCCGCGCGCCTCCAGCCCGCCGTCGCCCTGCGCAGCGTGCACTGACCCGTCCACCGACCCACCACGACCTCCAGGAGGACGCCATGACCCTCACCGGCTCCACGCCCATCATCACCACCGCGAGCGACGCCCGCCGCGCCGCCGGCTACGCCCTCGCAGGCCTCACCCGCACCTACCGTGCGACGGGCGCCAAGCGCCACGACGTGCAGGCGCTGCGCGGCATCGACCTGCAGATCGACGCCGGCGAGTACGTCGCCATCCAGGGACCGACGGGCGGCGGCAAGTCCACGCTCATGCTGCTGCTCGGCGGGCTCGACGCCCCCACGTCGGGCACCGTGCGGCTCGGCGAGCTCGCGCTGTCGGGCGCGAACGGCGCACGCCTCGCCAAGGCGCGCGCCGAGCGCATCGGCTTCGTGTTCCAGGCTGCCAACCTCATCCCCACGCTCACGGCGCAGGAGAACGTCGAGACGGCGCTCGTGCCGCTCGGCGTCCCCGCCGCCGAGCGTGCGGAGCGGGCGCGGGCGACGCTCGAGCAGGTCGGCCTCGGCGACCGCGCCGATCACCTGCCCACCGAGCTCTCGGGCGGCCAGCAGCAGCGCGTCGCCATCGCCCGCGCCATCGTGAAGCGACCCAGCGTGCTGCTCGCCGACGAGCCGACCGGCGCCCTCGACGAGTCGACGCGCGACGAGATCATCGGCCTGCTCGAGCGCCTGCGCGCCGAGCACGACGTCACGCTCGTGCTCGTGACGCACGACCGGGCGCTCGCCGAGCGCGCCGACCGCCGCGTGCGCGTGGCCGAGGGCCGCATCGCCGACGACGTGCGCCGCGGCTGACCACGAGCCGCGAACGCCGACGGCGGCTCGACCTCGATGGTCGAGCCGCCGTCGGCGTTCGTGGGCGGATCAGGTCTGCGGCTGCGTGGCCACCGACCCCGTGGGCGTGTGCCCGTCGATCGCATCCTCGAGGTCGAGGTCGACCGCCGCCTGCTGGAACTGCGCGTCGTACAGCCTGCGGTACGCGCCGTGCCGCTCGAGCAGCTCGACGTGCGAGCCCTGCTCGACGATGTCGCCGTGCTCCATCACGAGGATGAGGTCGGCGTCGCGGATCGTCGACAGGCGGTGCGCGATGACGAACGACGTGCGGTCCTGCCGCAGCGCCGCCATCGCCTGCTGCAGCAGCAGCTCGGTGCGGGTGTCGACGCTCGACGTGGCCTCGTCGAGGATGAGCACCGACGGCTGCGCCAGGAAGGCGCGCGCGATGGTCACGAGCTGCTTCTCGCCTGCCGAGAGGTTCGAGGCCTCCTCGTCGAGGACGGTGTCGTAGCCGTCGGGCAGCGACTGCACGAAGCGGTCGACGAACGTCGCCCGCGCCGCCTCGTGGATCTGCTCCTCGGTCGCATCCGGGTTGCCGTAGGCGATGTTGTCGCGGATCGTGCCGCCGAAGAGCCACGTGTCCTGCAGCACCATGCCCGTCTGCTCGCGCAGCGCGTCGCGCGTGAGCGTGCGGGTGTCGACGCCGTCGAGCGTGATGCGGCCGCCGTCGATCTCGTAGAACCGCATGAGCAGGTTCACGAGCGTCGTCTTGCCCGCACCGGTCGGGCCGACGATCGCGACCGTCTGCCCGGGTGCGACCGTCAGCGACAGGTCGGTGATGAGCGGCTGCGCCGGGTCGTAGGCGAACGCGACGTGCTCGAACGCCACGGCACCGCTCGTCGCCTCGATCGTGCCGCCGTCGGCGTCGGACTCCTCCTCGTCGGCGTCGAGCAGCTCGAAGACGCGCTCGGCGCTCGCGGCACCCGACTGCACCATCGTGAACGTCTGGCCCAGCTGGCCGAGGTTCTGCGAGAACTGCTGCGAGTACTGGATGAACGCCTGCACGTCGCCGACGCGGATCGAGCCGTTGGCCACGAACAGGCCACCGGCGACGGCCACGAGCACGTAGCCGACGTTGCCGACGAACGTCATGAGCGGGAAGACGAGGCCCGAGAGGAACTGGGCCTTGAACGACGCCTGGAACACGGCCTCGTTCTCCTCCTGGAACTGCTCGCGCACGACGCGCTCCTTGCCGAAGACCTTCACGAGCGCGTGGCCCGTGAACGACTCCTCGACGAGGCCGTTGAGGCGGCCCGTGCGCTTCCACTGCTCGGCGAACAGGCCCTGCGCCCTGCCCATGACGAGACCGAGGATGATGCCCGTGAGCGGCACGGAGATGAGCGCGATGAGCGCGAGCCACACGTTGATCGTGAGCATCATCACGAGCACGCCGACGATCGTCAGCACGCCCGTCACGATCTGCGACAGCGTCTGGCTCATCGACTGGCCCACGTTGTCGAGGTCGTTCGTGACGCGCGACAGCAGCTCGCCGCGCTGCATCGAGTCGTAGTACTTCAGCGGCAGACGGTGCACCTTGTCCTCGACCGCGGCGCGCAGGCTCGCGACCGTGCGCTGCACGACGCGGTTCACGAAGTAGCCCTGCACCCACTGGAACAGGCTCGCGACGACGTACAGCGCCAGCACGAGCATGAGCACCTGGCTCAGCGCCGCGAAGTCGATGCCGGCGCCGACCGTGAAGCCGTCCATCGCCTGGATGATGTTCGCGAAGTCGTCCTGCCCGCCCTGGCGCAGCAGCTCGACGACGTCGGCCTGCGACGTGCCCGCGGGCACGCCCTGCGCGCCGAGCGCCGTCTGCACGAGGCCCTGCACGATGAGGTTCGTCGCCTCGGCGAGCACGCGCGGGGCGATGACGTTGAGCACGATGCCAGCCGTGCCGACCACGAACACGATCGCGAGCAGCACCTTGAACGGCGCGAGCATCCCGAGCAGTCGCTTGAGCGTGGGCAGCAGCGCCTTCGCCTTGCCGGGAGGGGCCTCCCAGTCGTCGGCGCCGCGACGCGCGGCCTCGGCCATCTCGGCCTCGAGGCGCTCCTCCTCGGTGAGCTCCCGCTCCACCACGGGCTCCCTCTGCTTGCGTGCCATCGTCAGACCTCCACGGCCATCTGCGAGTCGACGATCTCGCGGTACGTGTCGTTGGATGCGAGCAGCTCGTCGTGGGTGCCGAGGCCCACGACCCTGCCGTCGTCGAGCACGACGATGCGGTCGGCCTCGACGATCGTCGAGACGCGCTGGGCGACGACGAGGCGCGTCGTGCCGACGACGTCGGTCTCGAGCGCCGCGCGCAGGCGGGCGTCGGTGCCGAGGTCGAGGGCGCTGAACGAGTCGTCGAAGACGAGGATCGGCGGACGCTTCACGAGCGCACGCGCGATCGCGAGCCGCTGGCGCTGGCCACCGGACACGTTCGTGCCGCCCTGCGCGATGGGGCTCTCGAGCCCCTTGTCCTTCGCGCGCACGAAGTCGGCGGCCTGCGCCGTCTCGAGCGCCGCCCACAGCTCGTCGTCGGTCGCGTCCTCCTTGCCGTAGCGGAGGTTCGACGCGATCGTGCCCGAGAAGAGGTACGGCTTCTGCGGCACGAGGCCGATCGACGCCCACAGCGCCTGCTCGTCGGCGTCGCGCACATCCACGCCGCCCACCGTCACCGTGCCGCTCGACACGTCGAACAGGCGCGGCACGAGGTTGACGATCGTCGTCTTGCCTGCACCGGTCGAGCCGATGATCGCGACGGTCTCGCCGGGCTCCGCCGTGAACGACACCCCCTGCAGCACGGGCGTCTCGGCGCCCGGGTACGTGAAGGTGACGTCGTCGAAGACGATGCGGCCGGGCTCGGGCTGGTCGGGTCGCGCCGTCGTCGACGTCGCGACGGTCGGCTCGGCCTCGAGCACCTCGGTGATGCGGCGGGCGCCGACGGCGGCCCTCGGGATCATCATCGTGAGGAACGTCGCCATCATGACGCCGAACAGGATCTGCATGAGGTACTGCAGGAACGCCATCATCGTGCCGACCTCGAGCGTGCCGTCGTCGACGAGCTGGGCGCCGAACCAGATCACCGCGACGCTCGACGCGTTCACGATGAGCATGACGAGCGGGAACGTGAGCACGAACAGGTTGCCCGTGCGCAGCATCGCATCCGTCACGCCGTCGTTCGCCTGCTGGAAGCGGGCGCGCTCGCGCCGCTCCTGCACGAAGGCGCGCACGACGCGGATGCCCGTGAGCTGCTCACGCATGACCTGGTTGATGCGGTCGATGCGGTCCTGCAGCAGCACGAAGATCGGCACGAGGCGCGACACGATCACGCCCATGACGAGCACCATGAGCGGCACGATGATCCAGATGAGGCGCGAGAGCTCGGCGTCGGCGCGGATCGCCATGACGACGCCGCCGATCGCGAGCATCGGCGCCGACATGAGCATGGTGCAGCCCATGAGCACGAGCATCTGCACCTGCTGCACGTCGTTGGTGTTGCGCGTGATGAGCGACGCGGGGCCGAAGCGCTGCACGTCGCGCTCGGAGAACGACGAGACGCGCGCGAAGATGCGGGCGCGCAGGTCGCGGCCGGCCGTCATCGCGAGGCGGGCGCCGAACAGGATCGCGAGCGCGTTCGCGATCACCTGCCCGAGGCTCATGAGCAGCATCTCGCCGCCGAGCCTCCAGATGGTGTCGGTGTCGCCCTGCAGCACGCCCTCGTCGATGATGTCCGCGTTGATCGTGGGCAGCATGAGCGACAGCAGGGCCTGCGTCATCTGGAAGACGACGACGAGGATGAATGCGAGCCACGAGGTGCGGATCGCGGCGGTGATGAGCCTCCACAGCTTCATGCGCGGCTCTCCTTCCGGGTGTCGGTGCGGGCGATCCCGTGCAAGAGGATGCCGGTGACGTCTGACATGTCCATGGCGCTGCGGTCGCCCCAGCCCGTCGCGGCGGCGAACGTCAGCGTGCGCAGCGCGTCGGCCGCGACGGGAGGGGCGACGGCGAGCTCGTCGGCGTGCTCGGCGAGCAGCGCGGCGATGCGGTCGCGCAGCTCGTCGAAGCGGGGGTCGTCGCGCTTGCCCTCGGCGAGCAGGATGGGGCCGAGCGCGATCGCCATCTGGAAGATGGCCGAGAAGCGCACGGTGAGCACGCCGGCGATCGCGCTGACGGTGGTCTCGAGGGTCGCATCGGCGAGATCCTCGAGGTCGGCGAGGTCGTAGGCGACCTCGGCCGTGCGGTCGAACAGGGCGCGCAGCAGCGAGTCCTTGTCGCCGAACGAGCGGAACAGGGTGCCCTCGGCGACGCCTGCGGCGTCGGCGAGCTGGCGGGAGGTGATCGCCGCGCCGTGCTCGAGCACGACGGGGACGATGGCGTCGAGGATCTGCACCTGGCGGTCCTCGAGCGTCATGCGAGTCGGTGGGGCCACGGTGCTCGATGCTACTGAGTGAGCACTCACTCCGCAACGCAGGTGGTCCTCACCATCCGCCGCGCCTGTGGAGATCGGCAACGGATCCGCCCCGCGCGTTGTCGGTGTCCGCCGAGAGCACGCATCCGCGCTCGCGTAGGCTCGATCTTCATGCCCCCCATCACGAAGGTCCTCGTCGCCAATCGTGGCGAGATCGCCGTCCGAGTCGTCCGAGCAGCCCGGGATGCGGGGATCGGCAGCGTCGCCGTCTACGCAGAGCCCGACCGCGACGCGCAGCACGTGCAGCTCGCCGACGAGGCCTACTCGCTGCACGGGTCGACGAGCGCCGAGTCGTACCTCGTGATCGAGAAGATCCTCTCGGTCGCCCGCCGCTCCGGCGCCGACGCCGTGCACCCCGGCTACGGCTTCCTCGCCGAGAACGCCGACTTCGCCCGGGCCGTCATCGACGCCGGCATCACCTGGATCGGCCCGAGCCCCGACGCCATCGAGCAGCTCGGCGACAAGGTCTCGGCCCGCCACATCGCCGAGAAGGTCGGCGCTCCCCTCGCCCCCGGCACGCTCAACCCCGTCGAGACCGCGGACGAGGTCGTCGCGTTCGCCGACGAGGTGGGCCTGCCCGTCGCCATCAAGGCGGCGTTCGGCGGCGGCGGCCGCGGACTCAAGGTCGCCCGCACGCGCGAGGAGATCCCCGAGCTCTTCGACTCCGCGACGCGCGAGGCCATCGCGGCGTTCGGCCGCGGCGAGTGCTTCGTCGAGAAGTACCTCGACCGCCCCCGCCACGTCGAGACGCAGTGCCTCGCCGACGCGCACGGCAACGTCGTCGTCGTGTCGACGCGCGACTGCTCGCTGCAGCGCCGCCACCAGAAGCTCGTCGAGGAGGCGCCCGCGCCCTTCCTCACCGACGACCAGGTCGCGCGCCTCTACGAGTCGTCGAAGGCCATCCTCAAGGAGGTCGGCTACGTCGGCGCCGGCACGTGCGAGTTCCTCGTCGGCCGCGACGGCACCATCTCGTTCCTCGAGGTCAACACGCGCCTCCAGGTCGAGCACCCCGTGTCCGAGGAGGTCACGGGCATCGACCTCGTGCGCGAGCAGTTCCGCCTCGCCGCAGGCGGCGTGCTCGACTACCCGGACCCCGTCGTGCAGGGCCACTCGTTCGAGTTCCGCATCAACGGCGAGGATGCCGGCGCCGGCTTCATCCCCGCGCCCGGCCCCGTGCACCAGTTCGTGCCCGCCACCGGCCCCGGCGTGCGCGTCGACTCCGGCGTCGTCTCGGGCGACGTCATCGGCGGCCAGTTCGACTCGCTGCTCGCGAAGCTCATCGTGACCGGCGCGACGCGCGAGGAGGCGCTCGAGCGCTCGCGCCGCGCACTCGCGGAGTTCCGCGTCGAGGGTCTGCCGACCGTGCTGCCCTTCCACCGCGTCGTCGTCGACGACCCGGCCTTCGCGCCCGCCGACGGCGAGCCGTTCTCGATCTACACGTCGTGGATCGAGTCGGAGTTCGTCAACGACATCCCGCGCTGGGGTGGCGAGGCCGGCGAGCTCGGCGGCCCCGAGGCGCGCCGCGAGGTCGTCGTCGAGGCCGACGGCAAGCGCATCGCCGTGTCGATGCCCGCCCGCCTCTTCCCCGAGACCGTCGCCACCAAGGGCCCTGCCCCGCGCCGCACGCGCATCGCGGCCGCCGGCGGCGCGACCGGCGGCACCATCGCATCCCCCATGCAGGCCACGGTCGTGAAGGTCGCCGTCGAGGAGGGCCAGCACGTCGTCGCCGGCGACCTGCTCGTCGTGCTCGAGGCCATGAAGATGGAGCAGCCGATCCAGGCGCCGCGCGACGGCGTCGTGACGGGCCTCGACGCCCCCATCGGCACGACGATCTCGAGCGGCCACCGCCTGCTGGTGATCGCCGACGCCGACGCCGCCTGACCCTGACGGTTCTACGTTTTGCAGGCGATCAGCATGGGCAGAGGGAAGATACCCCTCTGCCACCCCTGATCGCCTGCAGAACGCAAACCCCATCGCCGTCGGTCAGCGGCCGGCGCGCGTGCGATGGCGGTCGACGCTGACCATGCGTCGGATGTCGGCGAGCACGCGCGGCCAGTCGTGCAGCACCTCCGCGTACGTGAAGCGCAGGACGTCGTAGCCCCGCAGCTGCAGCTCCCTGTCGAGCCATCGGTCGCGCGCGAAGCCTTCGACGAGCGCGTGATGCTCGCGGCCGTCGATCTCGACGACCAGACGGTCTCCGACGACGAAGTCCCGCGGGCCCAGCCCGTCGATCCAGACCTGCGTCCGCACCCGGATGCCCTCCTGGCGCAGGCGCCACCGCACGATGCTCTCGCCACCAGCACCCGCGCCGGGATCGACCTCGGCGGCGAGCATCCGCCCCCGAGCCGTGCCATCGAGGGTGCGCCGGAGCCAGTCGAGCGAGCACCTGCCCTCATGCACTGCCGAGTCGAGCACCGCGAGCGCGAGCTCCGGCGGTTGGCATTCGACGACGTGCTGCACCACCTCGCGCAGGGGCTGACGCGCCATCGTCGGCGCGGCGGTACGCGCACGCCAGTGCACGAGCACGGATGCGTCGAGATGCGCGGGCGGTGCGCCCTCGACGCGAGGGTTCAGTCGAGATCCGTTGCCCGGCACCGCGACGTGCAACCGACCATCGTCGAAGGTCCAGAGCCCGAGCGCGCGGGTCGCGGTGATGCACGTCGCCTGGCCACGGATGCGCACGGCCGCGACGAGCTGCGCATCCGCGGTGCGGAGGGCGCACCATCCGCGCCGCACCTTGAACACCGTCGCCCTGCGCCGCGCCTCGAGGATCTCGGCACGGCCGATCCCTCGGGCACGCATCTGCTCGAGGCTCGCGATGCCGCCCAACGACTCGAGCGCCTGCTCCACTTCCATGTCGCGGAGGATGCCTCGGACCGACCACGGTCAGCCGTCGCCCTGGGCGCAGCTGTGGACGACTCACGACCTCACCGACCTGTGGAACCGCGACTCCATTGCGTTTTGCAGGCGATCAGCATGGGCAGAGGGAAGATACCCCTCTGCCACCCCTGATCGCCTGCAAAACGCAAGCGGCCAGCAGACGGGAGGGGTCAGCGGGGGTCGCGCGCGTCCCTCGCGAGCTGGCGCGTGAGGCGGAGGGGGAGGCCCGAGTGGGCGCGGGAGCGGAAGGCCAGCACGATCGCCGCCGCCGCCCAGAGGACGGCGAGTGACTGCGTCACCGGGTCGAAGGCGAACGCCGACAGGAGGGTCCAGCCGCCGATGCCGAGCGCCCAGCGGGCGGCGCGGCGGCCGATGCCGGCGGGCTCCCCCGTCTCGCGGCGCGCATCGAGCGAGCCGGCGAGCTCGCCGACGGTGCGACCCGTGCGCAGCACGACGAGCAGGTGCACGATCGCGGCGGCGAGGGCCCCGGATGCGCCGACCACGACACCGATCGCGTTGACGAGCGCGACGGGCGCCTCGCGCTCCGAGCCCGACGTCAGCAGCACCACGAGGCCGACGCCGCCGATCCCCAGCACCATGACGGCGCCGCCGATGCCGATCGAGACGCCGACGTCGATCGCCATCGCGCCGAGCCGGCGCCGCGCCGTGAGCGGCTGCGGCAGCGCGTGGAGTCGCGCGTCGGACTGCCCGGGCAGCCGCCGCACGAGCGGCGCCGCGAGGCCGCCGACGAGCGCGCCCACGCCACCGAGCAGCACGTCGTCGACGTCGAACAGCCGGTACTGGCAGGCGGCGAGGCCGAACGTGCCGGTGAGCTGCGTCACCTCGACGAGCGCCGCGACGCCGAGGCCGATCGCGACGGTCGCGACGATGCCCGGCCGGCCGCGGCGCCGCACGAGCATGCCGAGCGGCACGAACAGCAGCACCGTGAGCAGCATCTGCCGCAGCGCGGGGTTCGACAGCGCGATGCCGCCCTGCTCGAGCACGTCGAGCACCGATGCACCCGGCACGAGCTGCGCCGTGAAGGGCAGATAGCACGCGCCCGTGGGGAAGAGCGTCGCGACGATCACGGCGCACGCGTAGGCGAGCGCGCCGATCGACAGCGACGCCGTGCGCCAGTCGAGCCGTCCCCGCCGACGCAGCAGCAGGATGGATGCGGGCACCCAGACGAGCACCGTGACCCCCACCGCGACCGCGATCGCCGTGAGCGCCGGCGTCGATCCGAACCCCATGCGCGTCCCCCTGCCTCGACGCTATCGACGGGCGCGCGTGAATCTCTCTCACCCGTGGGCGCGTCGCTCGCAGAAGGCTCGGATCGGGTCGGATGCGATGGCGTCGTCGGCGAGCAGCGCCGCGAGCGCGCGGTAGCGGTCGACGGCGTCGGGCGCCGAGGTGCGCCACGCGAGGTCCGCGGCGACGAGCGCGACGTCGCGGCGCGTGGCGCGAGCGCCGTCGTCGAGGGCGGCGACGTCGGCGAGGATGCGCTCGAGCCCGTCGGGCGCGGACGGCAGCCGACCGCCGGGCGCGGTCGGCAGCCCCGCCTCGACGAGCAGCGCGTACGCCTCCGCGACGAGGCGGGAGAGGGTCGCCGACCGCGCGGGCCAGCGCGCCTCGACGGCGCCGTGCAGGCGGGCGACGAGCGCCCACGGCACATCCCACGCGGTCGGCGCCGCGGAGTGCAGCGCGGCGATCCGGGCCTCGAGCGCGAAGCGGCCGGGGTCGTCGCCCGCGAGCCCCGCGGCGGCGAGCGCGTCGTCGACGCCCAGGCCGAGCCTGCGCGCATCCCACCTGCGGCGATCCACCTCCTCGGGCGGCACGGCGACGCCGTCGACGACGCGGCCGGGCCGCCGCGCGAGGGCGAGGCGCGCGATGGCGAGCACGGCGCGGGCCTCGGCGTCGCGCGGTCGTTCGCGCACGAGCGCCTCGGCGAGCGACTCGGCGTGCCCGACGAGGTCGCCGAGCGCGTCGTCGGGGTCGATCGCGAGCCGCTGCCCGATCGCGACGAGACCGTGCACGCAGTCGAGCACCACGGGCATGCGGCGCGCTCGCTCGTCCCCCGTCGGCACCGCGAAGGCCCCGCGCTGCGACGCGAGCTGCCGCTTCGCTCGCGTGAGCCGGGCGGCGGCAGCGCCGCGCTCGAGCCCGAGGTGCGCGGCGATGGCGTCGACGTCGATGCCGAGCACGAGCCGCATCGCGAGCACCATGCGCGACGCGGGCGCCAGCAGCTCGTCGCACGCGACGACGAGCAGCGCGACGCGGTCGTCGATCGCCGACATGCGCGCACCTCCCGTCGACTCGTCGTGCAGCGCCGGCAGCGCGCCGCGCTCGGTGGCGCGGCGCCGAGCGGCGTCGATCGCGGCGCGCCGCCCCACGGCGATGCACCAGCCGACGAGGGATGCGGGCGCCTCGGCCAGCGCGGACGCGCGCGCGAACGCCTCGGCGGCGAGCTCCTCGCCCTCGTCGATCGACCCGGTCGCGGCCGCGAGGGCGCGCACGACCTGCGGCCATGCGTCCTGGAACGCAGCGGAGTCGATGCGGGCGCTCGTCACGCCCGCATCGTCCCAGGCTCGCCTGCGCGGCGCGGGTAGGCTGGGCGCATGCACCTCGTCGCCGAAGCCTCGCACCTCGACGCCACCGTCTCGCCCGCCGACCCGTTCACGGCGGTCATCCTCGTGGCGTGCGGCCTCGTCACGGTCGCGATGGTGGGCCTCGTCGCCGTCGTGGGCGCCGCGCTCACCGGCCGCGCCGACTGACCGACGCCGCGGGCCCGCGTCACTCCATCGGGAAGACGCGGCGCCACTCGATGTGCCCACCCGTGGGCACGTAGGCAGCGATGCGACGCGCGACGTCCTCGTCGTCGACGTCGATGAGGTAGAAGCCGCTGACGACCTCGGTGAGCTCGGGGTTCGCACCGTCGGTGAAGACGGCGTCCTCCTCGCGACGCCCCTCGCCGCCGGGCGTCACGCGGCCGCCGTAGCGCGCGTTCTGCAGCGCCTGGCCGCCCACGATCGTGCCGCCGAGCTCGCGCACGCGCTCCTCGAACGCACCGAACTCGCCGAAGTCCTCGCTGAGCCCGTCGGCCTTGCTGCCATCGGCGGGCATGTAGGCGTCGCTGTCCCAGTCGGACTCGTGGATGAAGTACGCGTACGTCGTCATGGTGACTCTCCTCGTCTCCTGGTGGCACGGTGCCACACCTGGGAGACGGATGGGGCGCGCAGGATTCGACACGCTGGCGCGGGATGCGCATCCCGGGCGTGTCGCGCCCGGCCGGCGGCGCGCTCGCTCAGTGCGCCGCGGTCGGGTCCGACGCCATGGGCGGGCACGCGCCGTCGACGGCCTCCGGCCGCAGCTCGAAGTGCCACGACTCGTTCGCGTACGTCTGGCAGAGGCCCCACGCCCATCCGTGACGCCCCATCCAGTCGGCGCCGTCCCAGCCGCCGACGTCGACGGCGTCGCCCGTGACGTGCGCCGACTCGTCGGGGGTCGACACCCAGCGCGCGGCCTCCTCGGCCGAGCCGTAGGTGACGATGGCCTCGTCGAGCATCGCCTGCTGCAGCGCGGCCGAGCGCCAGCCCGAGTTGACGACGACCTCGACGCCGTCGGCGGCCGCGGCGTCGGATGCGGCGCGCAGCGCCGCGAGCAGGTCGGGTGCGAGGCCCGTGATGGCGGGCACGTCGGCGTACGGCGACACGGGTCCGTCGGGCAGCAGCCCGTCGTCGACGCCCGGCTCGGCGGCGTCGCCGATCGGCAGCACGCGCGAGAGCTCGACGACCGAGCCGCCCGACGCGAGCGCATCGAGCGCTCGCTCGAGCGCGGTGGGCACGGCGATGGTCGCGAGCGCGGCGGCGACGAGGCCGACGGCGACGAGCGCGCGACGGCGGCGGTGCGGGGGTGCAGCGGCGGTGGTCATGCCTGCCAGGCAAGCGGGGGCGGCGTTGCGAGAGCGTCTGCGATTCTCGATACGCCCGCGATACGCGGCGCTCCGTACGATCGGAGGCGTGCGCGTGCTGGTGGTCGAGGACGAGCCGCTGCTGGCGGAGGCCATTCGCGACGGCCTGCGGCTCGAGGCCATCGCCGCCGACGTCGCGCTCGACGGCGACAGCGCGCTCGAGCTGCTCGCCCTCACGACGTACGACGCGGCGGTGCTCGACCGCGACGTGCCCGGCGTCGCGGGCGACGAGATCGCCCGCAGCATCGTCGCGGACGGCTCGGGCACGCCCATCCTCATGCTCACGGCCGCCGATCGGCTCGACGACAAGGCGTCGGGGTTCGAGGTCGGCGCCGACGACTACGTCACGAAGCCGTTCGCGATGCGCGAGCTCGTGCTGCGGCTGCGCGCCCTCGACCGCCGGCGTGCGCGGCCGCGGCCGCCCGTGCGGGAGATCGCGGGGCTGCGCCTCGACCCGTTCCGCCGCGAGGTGCACCGCGACGGCCGCTACGTCGCGCTCACGCGCAAGCAGTTCGCGGTGCTCGAGGTGCTCGTGGATGCGGCCGGGGGCGTCGTGAGCGCCGAGACGCTGCTCGAGCGCGCATGGGACGAGCACGCCGACCCCTTCACGAACGCGGTGCGCATCACGGTGTCGACGCTGCGCAAGCGGCTCGGCGAGCCGTGGATCGTGCGCACGGTGCCTGGCGTCGGCTACCGCATCGCGAGCGACGACGACGAGCACGACGAGCCGACCGAGGCGCAGGCGGGAGCAGCGGATGCCGACCCCCAGGCGTGAGGGCGTGAGCGTGCGCCTGCGGCTCGCCCTCAGCTACGCGGCGGTCGTCGTGGTGGCGGGCGCGCTGCTGCTCGCCGTCGTCTACGTCTTCCTGCTGCGCTACGTGCCCGCGGGGCCGATCGACTCGGCGAACGGCTTCATCCCCAACCGCGGCGACCTCGCGCGCGCGTTCACGCCTGCCGCTGCGCTGGCGATGGGCGTGCTGCTCGTCGTGGGCGTCGTCGGCGGGTGGCTGCTCGCCGGCCGCATGCTCGCCCCGCTCGACCGCATCGGCGACGCCGCGCGGCTCGTGACGCAGGGCTCGCTCGCCCACCGCATCCGCCTGCCGGGTCGTCGCGACGAGCTGCGCGACCTCGCCGACGCGTTCGACGGCATGCTCGATCGGCTCGAGGCGCACGTCGCCGAGCAGCAGCGGTTCGCGGCGAACGCGTCGCACGAGCTGCGCACGCCGCTCGCGACGATGCAGGCGCTGCTCGACGTGGCGCGGGCGACGCCGCCCGACGACGTGCCTGCCCTGCTGACGCGGCTGCACGCCGTCAACGCGCGAGCGATCGACCTCACGGAGTCGCTGCTGCTGCTCGCCCGCGCCGACGGTCGGGCGTTCGCTCGCGAGCGCGTCGACCTGTCGCTCGCGGCCGAGGATGCCGTCGAGACGCTGCTGCCGCGGGCCGAGGCGCGCGGCATCGCCGTGGAGGCGTCGACGGCGGCCGCGGTCGTCGTGGGCGCCCCGGCGCTGCTGCACCAGCTCGCGACGAACCTCGTCGACAACGCGATCGTGCACAACCTCGACGCCAGCGGGCGCATCCACGTCGAGACGGGCGAGCGCGGCGGCGTCGCGTGGCTCGCGGTCGAGAGCACGGGCGCGCGCATCGCCCCCGAGGAGGCCGTGACGCTCGCCGAGCCGTTCCGCCGCGGCGCCGGGCGCACCCACGACCGCGATCGCCCCGGCGTGGGGCTCGGCCTCGCGATCGTGCGCAGCATCGTCGAGGCGCACGACGGCGTGCTGCTGCTGCGCGCGAGGCCCGACGGCGGCCTGCGCGTCACGGTCGAGCTGCCGACGGCGCCCGCGCCTGTGGCGTAGGGCGCAGCGCGCGCGGCAGACTCGGACCATGACCTCCGCACGCGTCGTCTCCGTCAGCCGCGACGATCGGCACCGCTTCTCGAAGCCGCCGCGCGCGTCGATCACCCTCGTCGCCGGCCACGGCGTCGAGGGCGACGCGCACGCGGGCGCCACGGTGCAGCACGTGTCGCGCATGCGCCGCGACCCGACCACGCCCAACCTGCGGCAGGTGCACCTCATCCACCGCGAGCTCTTCGACGAGCTCACGGCCGACGTCGCGCCCGGCGACCTCGGCGAGAACGTGACGACCGAGGGCATCGTGCTGCTCGACCTGCCGCGCGGCACGCGGCTGCGGCTCGGCGACGAGGCCGTCGTCGAGGTCACGGGGCTGCGCAACCCGTGCGTGCAGATCGAGCGGTTCGAGCCCGGCCTGCTGAAGGAGGTCGTGCACACGGATGCCGACGGCGCGGTCGTGCGCAAGACGGGCGTCATGGCGATCGTCGTCGCCGGCGGCGTCGTGCGGCCCGACGATGCGATCGTCGTCGAGCTGCCCGATGGCGCGCACGAGGCGCTCGACGTCGTCTGACGTGCGGGCGCCGCGGGGTCAGTCGGCGACGCGGTGCATCGCGCGCGCGGCGTCGGCGATGGAGCCCGTGAGCGACGGGTAGACGGGGAAGACGCGCGCGACCATGTCGACCGTGAGGCGGTGCTCGGCGGCCATCGCGATCGGGTAGATGAGCTCCGAGGCCTTCGGCGCCACGACGACGCCGCCGATGACGGTGCCGGAGCCCGTACGGGCGAAGAGCTTCACGAAGCCGTCCTGGATGCCCATCATCTTCGCGCGCGGGTTCGTCGACAGGTGCACCTCGTGGATCTCGCCCTGCGCGATGCCGTCCTCGATCTCCTTCGCCGTCCAGCCGACGGTCGCGATCTCGGGCTGCGTGAAGATGTTCGACGCGACCGTGCGCATCGAGATGGGGTGCACGGCGTCGCCGAGCGCGTGGAACATGGCCGTGCGGCCCTGCATCGATGCGACCGACGCGAGCGGCAGCGCGTTCGAGCAGTCGCCGACGGCGTAGACGCTCGGCAGGTTCGTGCGCGCGACGCGGTTCACGAGGATGTGGCCCGACTCGGTGAGCTGCACGCCCGCCTCCTGCAGCCCGATCCCGGCGGTGTTCGGGATGGAGCCGACGGCCATGAGGCAGTGCGAGCCCTCGACGGTGCGGCCGTCGGAGAGCGTGACGACGACCCCGTCGTCGGAGCGCTCGACCTTGTCGGCCCGCGACTTCGCGAGCAGCGTCATGCCCTGGCGCGTGAACACGTCCTCGATCACGGCCGCGGCATCCGCGTCCTCGCCGGGCAGCACCTGGTCGCGGCTCGACACGAGCGTGACCTTCGAGCCCATGTTCGAGTAGGCGCTGGCGAACTCCGCGCCCGTGACGCCCGAGCCCACGACGATGAGGTGCTCGGGCACGTCCTCGAGCCCGTACAGCTGCGTCCACGTGAGGATGCGCTCGCCGTCGGGCATCGCCGACGGCAGCATGCGCGGGCTCGCGCCCACGGAGATGACGATGGTGTCGGCCTCGACCTCGTCGAAGTCGGCGCCCTTGCGGCCCGTCGACACCGACACGCGCGTCGGCGACACGAGACGCCCCTCGCCCTGCACGATGTGCACGCCTGCGCGCTCGAGGTCGGCGGCCATGTCGAGCGACTGCTGCGCCGCGAGCGCCAGCAGGCGACGGTTGACGGCGCGCAGGTTGACGGCGACCTCGGGCTTCGACGGGCGCCCCGTCTCGCCGCGGGCGAAGAACTGCACGCCGAGGCTCGACGCGTCGCGGATGGCGGCGGCCGACTCGGCGGTCGCGATGAGCGACTTCGATGGCACGACGTCGGTGAGCACGGCCGAGCCGCCCACGCCGACGCGCTCGATGAGCGTGACGTCGGCGCCCTGCTGCGCACCCGCGAGGGCCGCCTCGTACCCGCCGGGTCCGCCACCGACGATGACCACCCGCTGCTGCCGCTCGAACACGCTCACGCCCCCATCCTCGCAGCATCCGGCCCGCGCTCGCGCGGCGTGCTGCGGCACGGGATTCCACCCGCGCGGATCGCCTATCGTGGCTGCATGACCCAGCACCCCCTCGACGCCGCGGGAGCCGACCCGATCCAGGTCGCCCGCGCAGCAGCCGACGACATCCGCCGCATCACGGGCGTCGACCGCCACGACATCGCCCTCACCCTGGGCTCGGGATGGGCGAAGGCCGCCGACCTCGTCGGCGAGACGACGCACACGATCGACCCGACCGAGGTGACGGGCTTCTCGAAGCCCGCCCTCGAGGGCCACTCGGGCACGATCCGCTCGGTGCTGCTCGCCGACGGCCGCCGCGCCCTCGTCATCGGCGCACGCACGCACTACTACGAGGGCCACGGCGTGCGCCGCGTCGTGCACTCGGTGCGCACCGCCGCGCAGACCGGTGCGTCGATCATGGTGCTCACGAACGGCGCGGGCGGCATCCGCGAGACGTGGACGCCCGGCCAGCCCGTGCTCATCTCCGACCACATCAACCTCACGGCCGACTCGCCGCTCGAGGGCGCGACGTTCGTCGACCTCACCGACCTGTACTCGTCGCGCCTGCGCGACGTCGCCCGCTCGGTCGACGCGTCGCTCGACGAGGGCGTGTACTGCCAGTTCCGCGGCCCGCACTACGAGACGCCCGCCGAGGTGCAGATGGCGAAGGCGATCGGCGGCCACATCGTGGGCATGTCGACGGCGCTCGAGGCGATCGCGGCCCGCGAGGCCGGCATGGAGGTGCTGGGCTTCTCGCTCGTCACGAACCTCGCCGCCGGCATCCAGCAGACGCCGCTGAGCCACGAGGAGGTCATCGAGGCCGGCCGCACCGCCGAGCCCGTGATCTCGCGCCTGCTCGCCGACGTCGTCGCAGCGATCGGCCGCGCGTGACGCTCGACGCGGCGCGCGCCTGGCTCGCGCAGGACCCCGACCCCGTCACGCGTGCCGAGCTCGAGCAGCGCATCGCGCAGGCCGAGGCCGGCGACGCGGATGCGCAGGCGGCGATCGCGGATGCGTTCGGCGCGCGCCTGCAGTTCGGCACCGCCGGGCTGCGCGGCGAGCTCGGCGCCGGCCCGAACCGCATGAACCGCGTGCTCGTGGGCCAGGCGACCGCGGGCTTCGCCCGCTTCCTCGCCGAGCGCGAGGACGCCCCGACGATCGTCGTCGGCTTCGACGGCCGCACGAACTCCGACGTGTTCGCGCGCGACGTCGCCGCCATCATGGCCGGCGCAGGCGTCGCCGCCACGCTGCTGCCGCGCGCGCTGCCCACACCCGTGCTCGCCTTCGCCGTGCGCCACCTCGGCGCGAGCGCCGGCGTCATGGTCACCGCGAGCCACAACCCGCCGCGCGACAACGGCTACAAGGTGTACCTCGGCGGCGACGACGACGGCAGCCAGATCGTGCCGCCCGTCGACGCAGCGATCGCCGACCGCATCGCCGACGTCGCGGCATCCACGTCGTTCGACGACCTGCCGCGCGCGGACTTCGCGATGGCGGGCGACGAGGTCGAGCAGGCGTACGTGCGCGCGACCGCAGCCATCGCGGGCACGCCCGCCGCCGAGCCACCGACGGTCGTCTACTCGGCGATGCACGGCGTCGGCAGCGCCACCGTGCGCGCCGTCGTGGCGGCCGCGGGCTTCCCCGCCGTGGTCGAGGTGCCCGAGCAGGCCGAGCCCGACGGTCGCTTCCCCACCGTCGCCTTCCCGAACCCCGAGGAGCCGGGCGCGATGGACCTCGCGTACGCGGCCGCCGACGCCGCGGGCGCCGACCTCGTGCTCGTCAACGACCCCGACGCCGACCGCCTCTCGGTCGCGATCCCCGACCCCGACCGCGAGGGCGGCTGGCGCCAGCTCACCGGCAACGAGGTCGGGCTGCTGCTCGGCTGGGACGCGGCCCGCTCGGCGCACGGGCAGGGCGCGCTCGCCGCATCCATCGTCTCGTCGCCGGGCCTGCAGGTCATCGCCGAGGCGCACGGCCTCGACTTCTCGACGACCGCGACGGGCTTCAAGTGGATCTCGCGCGTGCCCGGCCTCGTCTACGGCTACGAGGAGGCGCTCGGCTACCTCGTGAACCCCGGCACCGTGCGCGACAAGGACGGCATCTCGTCGCTGCTGCGCGTGCTGACGCTCGCGAACGACCTGCACGCGCGCGGCTCGTCGCTCGCCGACGAGCTCATCGCCCTCGCCGCCGAGTTCGGCGGCTTCGCGAGCGGCCAGGTGAGCCTGCGCGTGAGCGACCGCAGCCGCATCCCCGCGATCGTGCAGGGGCTCAAGGATGCGCCGCCCGCGCAGCTCGCGGGCAGCGACGTCGTCGCCGCCGACGACCTGGCGGCGCCCGAGCACGGCGAGGTCGGCGACATCCTGCGCCTCACGCTCGCCGACGGTGCCCGCGTCATGATCCGCCCGTCGGGCACCGAGCCCAAGGTCAAGGTCTACGTCGATGCGGTGTCGACGCACGGCTCGCCGCACGAGCGCATCCACGCCGCCGAGCAGCGCGTCGAGGCCCTCAAGGAGGCGATGCGCCCGCTGCTCGGCTGAGCGGCGGCGTCGTCTCAAACGTGGCGACTCCTCGAGCCATCCATTGGAGCGATCGGTGGCAGCCTCGGGTCAACCCTGGCCTACGCGTGCGCCCTCGGCCTCTCGGCGGCCGACGGCTAGGATTCGGGCGATGCCCCCTATTGAGGACGATCGCCTGGCGGCGGAACAGCGCGCACGCGTGCTCATCGACCGACAGCTTGAAGCCGCGGGTTGGAGCGTGCAGGACCGCGGAGCTCTCAATCTCTTTGCTGGTTCTGGCGTGGCGTTGCGCGAAGTCATCATGAAGCCCGGTCACGGACGTGTGGACTACTTGCTCTATGTCGAGAAGGCAGTCGTTGGCGTCATCGAAGCCAAGCCGGTGGGCACGCCCTTGTCGGGAGTCGAATGGCAGTCAGCCATGTATGCGGCTGGTCTGCCCGGGGACGTTCGAAAGCGAGCGCTTGATGCCGGAGGCCGGCTACCATTCGTCTTCGAGGCATCCGGTACCGAGACCCACTTCACCAACGGCTTCGACCCAGCGCCGAGAGCACGGCGCATCTTCCACTTCCCGAAGCCCGAGGCCCTCGGTCGCATTGTTCGTGCGGCGAGCGAGCATCCCCAGGAAGCGCTTACCTGGCGCGGCCGCGTCGGCAGTCTGCCGACGCTTGAAGAGGGACATCTGCGACCCGCCCAGATCGATGCGATCCATGGAATCGAGCGGAGCCTACGCGAGCAGCAGTTCAGCCGTTCGCTCGTCCAGATGGCGACCGGGGCGGGTAAGACGTACACCGCGGTGACCGAGGCGTATCGGCTCCTGAAGTGGGGCGGGTTCGGCCGGGTGCTGTTCCTCGTCGACCGCAACAACCTTGCAGATCAGACCCTCGGTGAGTTCCAGAACTACCGCACCCCTGACGACGGTCGCCGATTCACTGAGCTGTACAACGTGACGAAGCTGACTCGGGGCCGGATGCCCGACTCGACGAAGGTCGCGATCTCGACCATCCAGCGAGTATTCAAGGCAATCCAGAACGAGAACGTGCCCGACGACGACGATCCGGGCCTCGATGAGTTCGCTCCGGAGTCGCCAGTCGACGTGACGTACAACCCCGATCTCCCGCCGGAAGCCTTCGATCTCGTCGTCGTTGATGAAGCGCACCGGAGCATCTATGGGGTCTGGCGTGGCGTGCTGGAATACTTCGATGCTCACGTCGTCGGGCTCACTGCTACGCCAGGAAAGCAGACGTTCGGCTTCTTCCAGCAGAACCTTGTCTCGGAGTACACCTACGCAGAATCCGTCGCGGATGGCGTGAACGTCGACTTCGACATCTACCGAATCAAGACCGAGATCACCGAAAATGGGTCGACCATCGAGGCGGGGACGTTCGTCCCGAAGGTCAATCGCGAGACGCGCGAGATAAGGATCGAGAAGCTCGACGAGGACCTCAACTACGCGAGTCCCCAGCTCGACCGCGCGGTCACCGCAAAGCATCAGATACGCCTCGTGCTCGAGACGTTTCGCGACCGCCTATTCACCGAGATCTTCCCCAGCCGTCGTACCGTGCCGAAGACGCTGATCTTCGCCAAAGATGACAACCACGCCGAGGAGATCGTGCAGACGGTGCGTGAGGTCTTCGGCAGGGGCAACGACTTCGCGGCGAAGATCACATACAGCGCAAAGGATGCGAAGGGCCATCTGAAGGCCTTCCGCACGAGCCCAAATCTGCGCATCGCCGTCACGGTCGACATGATCGCGACCGGCACCGACGTGAAGCCGCTCGAGTGCGTCCTGTTTATGCGTGACGTACGCTCAGCTCACTACTTCGAGCAGATGAAGGGGCGCGGCGCGCGGACCATCGATCCGGCCACATTCCGCGCTGTTACGGACGATGCCGAGGCCAAGACGCGCTTCGTGCTGGTGGATGCTGTCGGCGTTACCGAGCACGAGTTCGTGGAACCGCCGCTCAACCGCGATCGCACCATGAGTCTGAAGAAGCTGCTTGACAGGGCGGCGACGCTCAACCTCTCAGAGGACGAGACAGCGACGCTCGCAAACCGGCTGGCGGCACTCGAACAACAAGTGACGCAACCAGAGCGCGCGGAACTAGACGCCGTCGCAGGACGGTCCCTTCGCAGCATCGTCAGAGCTCTGGTCGCTGCCGTGAACCCAGATGCACAGGCCGCGGCGATCGCCGCCGACCCGAACCGTGCACCGTCCGACGTAGTGCAGAAGTTGCTCGATGTAGCGATCAGGCCGCTCGCGTCGAACCCGGAACTTCGCACGCGGATCATCGAGCTGCGGCGCGCGCACGACCAAGTGATCGATGAGGTCAGCCGCGACTCGCTCATCGACGCTCACGGAGTCGTCGACCCGGATGCGGCCCGGGAGACGATCACTTCTTGGAGGGCGTACCTTGCAGCGCACCGTGATGAGATCAGCGCGATCCAGTTGATGTTCGACGTCAAGGGACGCGGCATCGCGTTCGGCCATGTCAACGAACTTGCGGAACGCATCAAACGCCCGCCGCACAACTGGACGGTCGACTACATCTGGAGCGCATACCTGTCTCTCGGCGTCGAACATCGCGGCCTCGCCGAGACGCGCAACCGTCACACTGCAACCGACCTCATCTCCCTACTACGCTACGAGACGGGCATCGATGACGCGCTGATCCCTTACGCGGATCTCGTCAAGTCGCGTTATGTGAACTGGCTCGCTCGACAAGCGCAGTCGGGCGTCGAGTTCAACGTGAGCCAACGGTGGTGGCTCGACAAGATCATGCAGATCGTCGCGGTGTCAGCGGGCATCACGGCCGAAGACCTCGACAATGCTCCGTTCGACGAGCGCGGCGGTGTCGACGGAGCCCTCCGTGACCTCGGCGATGCGGCCGGCGAGTTGGTAGAGGAACTGAACCGGGAGCTGACGGCGTGACGTGGGAGCGGGTGAGGCTCGGAGAACTCGGAACCTGGTATGGCGGCGGAACCCCATCGAAGTCAATGCCCGAGTACTGGTCCGATGGTGATATCCCCTGGCTTTCGCCGAAAGATATGCGCTCGGAGGTGCTCGCCGGAACTCAGGACCATGTGACCGCGGCGGCCGTACTGGGCTCGTCGACGAAACTCGTACCGGCTGGGTCGATCGCGGTTGTCACGCGGTCCGGCATCCTCGATCGCACGCTGCCCGTCGCTTACGTGCCCTTCGCAACGACGATGAACCAGGACATGAAGGCGCTCGTCCCACGCACGGGCGTTGACGCTCGATGGGTCGCATGGGGCATCCGCGCGTTTGAACGGGAATTGCTTCGCGGAACACGTAAGTCCGGTACAACAGTCGCGTCGATCGAGATGCCCCGCTTCCACGCCTTCGAGCTTCCAGTGCCGCCGTTGGAGGAGCAGCAACGAATCCTCTTGACGCTGGAGGATCGGCTCTCCGGGCTCGACACCGCCGAGGGCTATGTAGGCATGGCACAGCGACGACAGGAGACGCTACGCACTGCGATCCTCCGAAACGAGCTCGCACGCGTAGCCCAACGGGCGTTGCCCCTCGCGCGTGTCATCACAGCCGGGCTGAGCAATGGAAGATCGGTACCGACGCTGGAAGGTGGCTTCCCCGTCCTTCGACTGACGTCGATCCGCGCTGGCCGCATTGACCTTCGCGAACGGAAGCCGGGGGCTTGGACCGCCACGGACGCTGCCCGCTATCTCGTTCGGAAGGGCGATTTCATGATCGCCCGTGGAAACGGCAGCATTCGACTCGTTGGCTTGGGCGGGCTGGTGTCCGAGGATCCAGACGTTGTTGCCTACCCCGACACGCTGATCCGAGCGCAACCCAACGAGACGATCATCAACCCCGAGTTTCTCGCCTTGGTCTGGAATTCAAGGGTCGTTCGCGAGCAGATCGAGCGTGTCGCGAGGACTAGCGCTGGCATCTACAAGGTGAACCAATCTGACCTCAACGGGATATCCGTTCCCGTGCCATCGCTCGCTGATCAAAGGCAGATTGTGCAAGCTGTCACAGCCTCCAACGAAGTCCTTGAGCGGCTAGCCACTCAAATCGGACAAGCGAGAGCGAGAGCCGTCTCTCTGCGCCGCTCGCTCCTTCGCGCCGCATTCTCAGGTCAATTGTTGGACTCGCGGCCGCATAACCCGTGACTAGCCAAACCACTCTTCAGTCGTTGTTCGACTACCCGTTCCAAAGGACCGCATGACCGCCTCTCGTCGCTTGGTCGACAAGCTCGACTCGTTCCGCAACCTGCTCCGCGACGACGGAGTCGGAGTACTGGACTACATCGAGCAACTCACGTTCCTGCTCTTCTTGAAGATGGCGCATGAGCGCGCCACGCGGAAGCTCCGGCCTCATCGGATCGTGCCTGACGAGTACTCCTGGCAGCGGCTGCTCGACGCCGAGGGGGCCGCACTCGAGTTCGAGTACACACGAATCCTCGTCGGCCTATCTCAACAACCCGGCACCCTAGGCGTCATCTTTCGCAAGGCGCAGAATCGCATTCAGGATCCAGCGAAGCTCAAGCGCCTGATCGTCGACTTGATCGATCGCGAGCATTGGTCTGCGTCCGGCACCGACCTCAAGGGCGATGCCTACGAGCAGTTGCTGGCGAAGGGTGCGTCCGACAAGGGGTCCGGGGCCGGCCAGTACTTCACTCCACGCGTCCTGATCCAGGCCATCGTCGATGCCGTCCGCCCCTCGCCGGACGACACTGTGCTCGACCCCGCGTGCGGCACCGCCGGCTTCCTGCTAGTCGCCCACGATTATGCGTCGCGCTCAGCCGAACACCTAACGCCAACTCAACGCGAACATCTGCGCGACGGATTCGCTCACGGCACCGAACTTGTCGACGGCACGGCACGTCTTGCGGCTATGAACCTTCTGCTCCACGGAATTGGGACTTCCCACGGAGAGTCGCTCATTGACGTCCGAGACGCTCTGATCACGGACCCCGACGAGCGCTACTCGGTCGTGTTGTCGAACCCTCCGTTTGGTCGCAAGTCATCGCTAACGATGGTCGGGGCAGACGGGCGCGAGGTGCGAGAAGATACCGAAATCGAACGCGCTGACTTCGTGACAACGACGTCGAACAAGCAGCTCAACTTCTTGCAGCACATCATGACTGTGCTCGACATCAATGGCCGGGCAGCCGTCGTGCTTCCCGACAACGTGCTGTTTGAAGCTGGCGCCGGCGAGGTGCTGCGACGCAAACTTCTCAACGACTTCGATCTTCACACGATGCTCCGACTGCCGACGGGCATTTTCTACGCCCAAGGGGTCAAGGCCAACGTTCTCTTTTTTGACAAGAAGCCCGCCAGCGAGACACCGTGGACGCGCAAGCTCTGGGTCTATGACCTGCGCACCAACATGCATTTCACACTCAAGCAGAGTCCACTCCGCCGCGCAGACCTCGACGAGTTCATCTCGTCCTATCTCCCCGGTGAGCCCCGAAGCGAGCGCGTCGAGGCGGTCGAGGGCGGTCGGTGGAAGTCGTTCTCATACGACGAGCTGATCGCACGTTCGAAAACCAACCTCGATATCACCTGGCTTCGCGACGAGTCTCTCGACGACCCGGACGACCTGCCAGCGCCTGAGGTGATCGCACGCGAGGTTGTCGACGACCTAGCTGCAGCCCTCGCGGAGTTCGAGGCCGTCGCTGCTGCGCTTGAGTCTCGCGCAAACGAAGGATCGGTGTGAGCCCGCGCCACGCTGGGTACCGGGAGCAATTTTGTTAGGACCGCTCATAGCGGTGAATATGCGGGCCGTTCGCGCTCTAGAGCTCCCGCTCCAGCACGCTCGTCACCGCGTCGAGGTCCATGATGCGGTCGACGACCGCGACGTGCGCCGTGCCGGCCTCGGCGCGCACGCGCGTGAACCACTCGGGCGTCGTGAGCACGAGCTGCGCGTCGGCGGCGTCGCGGGCGACGTCGTCGGTGCTCGACGGCGCGACGTCGGCCTCGACGTCGAGCCGTGCGAGGGCGCGGCGCACGGTCGTGGCGAGGATCGCGCTCGTGCCGACGCCGGCGCCGCACACCGTCACGATCCTCATGCCGCGCGCCCCTCGATCGCGGCGATCGCATCCGCCCGCGTCGTCGCCTCGGCCACGGCGTCCACGACGCCGGCCCGGTCGAGCTGCACCGCGATCGCGGCGAGCGACCGGATGTGCTCGGCCTGCGTCGTCGACGCGAGCGCCACGACGACCCGCACGGGGTCGTTGTGCGCGTGGCCGAACTCGACGGGCTCCCGCAGCGTCACGATCGCGGCGGCATCCCGGCGCACGAGCGCGCTCGGCCGCGCGTGCGGCAGGGCGATGCCGGGGGCGATGACGCACCACGGGCCGCCGTCGTCGATGAGCTGCACCATCTCGTCGACGTACGCGGGGCCGACGGCGCGTGCGCTCACGAGGTCACGGCCGGCGGCGCGCACGGCGTCCTCCCACGACGCGGCGGCGACGCCGGGCGAGAAGGTCGCGTCGGCGAGGACGGACTCCGTCATCGCAGCTCGTCGAAGACGTCCGTGATGTGCTCGACGAGGTCGTCGCGCTCCTCGACGGGCAGGAACGTCGACCGGGCCGCGTTGACCTGCAGCTGCTCGAGGTCGTCGAGGTCGTACTCGAACGTCTCCGCGAGCAGCGCGAGCTCGTTCGTGAGCGACGTGTCGGACTGCAGGCGGTTGTCGGTGTTCACCGTGACGCGGAACCCGAGCTGGTACAGCAGGTCGAACGGGTGGTCGTCGAGCTGGTCGCCGAACGCCGCGATCGCACCGGTCTGCAGGTTCGACGAGGGGCTGAGCTCGAGCGGGATCTGCCGCGAGCGCACCCACTCGGCGGTCGCGCCGAGCTCGACGAGCAGGTCGTCGCCGCGGTCGTCGACCGTGATGTCCTCCGCGATGCGCACGCCGTGGCCGAGGCGCAGCGTGCGGCCGGCGAAGAGCGCGTCGCGGATGGAGTCGATGCCAGCGGCCTCGCCGGCGTGCACCGTGACGGGCATGTGGGCGCGCGACAGCAGGTCGAACGCCTCCGAGTGGCGCGAGGGCGGGAAGCCGTCCTCGGGGCCGGCGATGTCGAAGCCGACGACGCCGCGGTCGCGGTGGCGGATGGCGAGCTCGGCGATCTCGGTCCAGCGGTCGAGGTGGCGCATGGCCGACACGAGCTGCCCGACCTGGATGCGGCGGCCGCGCGAGCGCACGAGCGCGACGCCCTCGTCGAGGCCCGCCTGCACCGCCTCGACGGCGGCGTCGAGCGACAGGCCGCGCGTGAGGTGCTGCTCGGGCGCCCAGCGGATCTCGCCGTGCACGACGCCGTCGTCGGCGAGGTCGAGCACGAACTCGCGGGCGATGCGCACGAGCGCGCCCTCGGTCTGCATGACGGCCGTCGTGACGTCGAACGTCTTGAGGTAGTCGACGAGCGAGCCGGAGTCGGCGGACTCGGCGAACCAGTCGCCGAGCGCGTCGGCGTCCTTCGCGGGGAGCTCGAGGCCGATCTCGTCGGCGATCTCGATGATCGTCTGCGGCCTGAGGCCACCGTCGAGGTGGTCGTGCAGGCTCACCTTCGGCAGCGCGCCGATGTCCACGCCGTCGAGCAGGATGCGGTCCACGTCGTCCTCCCAGATCCGTCCCCTCGATCCTACGGACTCCGCACGCTGCATGCGGTTGCAGGCGTGTCTTCCCGCACACCTACGCTGAGAGCATGCCCCGCCGCATCATCCTCGACTGCGATCCCGGCCACGACGATGCGATCGCGCTGCTGCTCGCCGCAGGGTCGCCCGAGGTCGAGCTCGTGGCCGTCACGACGGTCGCGGGCAACCAGACGCTCGACAAGGTCACGCGCAACGCGCTCGCCGTCGGCACGATCGCGGGCCTGGTCGGCGTGCCGTTCGCGGCGGGAGCGGATCGGCCGCTGGTGCGCGAGCAGGTCGTGGCGCCCGAGTACCACGGCGAGTCGGGGCTCGACGGGCCCGAGCTGCCCGAGCCCACGATCGCACTCGACCCTCGGCACGCCGTCGACGTCATCGTCGAGACCGTCATGGCCGCCGAGCCGGGCACGATCACGCTCGTGCCGACGGGCGCGCTCACCAACCTCGCCCTCGCGGTGCGGCGCGAGCCGCGCATCGCCGAGCGTGTGCGCGAGGTCGTGTGGATGGGCGGCGCCGCGGCCGGCGGCAACTACTCCCCCGTCGCCGAGTACAACGCGGCGATCGACCCCGAGGCCGCGCAGATCGTGCTGGATGCGGGCTGCCCGGTCGTCATGGTGGGGCTCGACCTCACGCATCAGGCGCTCGCCGACCAGGCCGTGCTCGACGCCATCGCCTCGGTGCCCGGTCGCCCGGCGTCGTTCACGCTCGAGCTGCTCGAGTTCTTCCGCGGCACGTATCGGGACCAGGGCTTCGAGTGGCCGCCCGTGCACGACGCGTGCGCCGTCGCCTACGTCGTCGATCCCGGCTGCATGACGGTGCGGCGCGCGCCCATCGCGGTCGAGCTGCACGGCGAGCTCACGACGGGCCAGACCGTCGTCGACCTGCGCCACGCGGCGCCCGAGGGCTGCACGACGTCGGTCGCGCTGGGCCTCGACGCCCCGCGCATGTGGGCGCACGTCGTCGACGCGCTCACGCGCCTCGCCTGACGCTCGCTAGAGCGTCGGCCGCAGCCCCGCGACGCCCGCGACCTCCTCGAGCGCCTGCGCCGCGAGCAGCAGCGCGACGTCGCGACCGGGTGCCGCGACGAGCTGCACGCCCACCGGCAGCCCCTCGGGCGTGACGCCGATCGGCACGGAGATCGCGGGGCATCCCGTCGCCGAGATCACGGTGGATGCCCGCATCCACTCGAGGTAGTCGCGCATGCGCGTGCCGTCGATCGCGGTCGGGAACTCGAGCGAGGCGTCGAACGGGACGACCTGGCTCGTGGTCGTGACGAGCAGGTCGTGGTGCGCGAAGAAGGTCTCGATCTCGGTGGCGAGGCGCACGCGGGCTTCGCGGGCGTCGGCGATCTCGTCGGCCGTGAGTCGCATGCCGAGGTCGACGTTCCAACGCACGGCCTCCTTGACCCGCGACGGGTCCTGCCGCACGAGGTCGCGGTAGTCGGCGACGAAGTCCATCGCGCGCTGCACGCGGAACACCTCGTCGCCGTCGGCGAGGTTCGGGATGCGGTCGTCGACGTGCGCGCCGGCTGCGGCGAGCACGTCGCCGACGCGGTCGACGATCGCTCGGACGGCGGGCTCGACGGGCAGGAGCCCCGCGAGGTCGGTCGACACGGCGATGCGCAGGCCGGCGAGGCCCGAGCCGGGCGCGTGCCGCGACGGGTCGACGAGGTCGGGGTGGTCGAAGACCGTGCCGGGCTCCTGGATCGACGCGGGCGCGCCGTGGGCGGGACCCGACGCGACGGCCATGAGCAGCGCGACGTCGCTCACGGTGCGCGCCATGAAGCCCGACTGCGCGAGCCACTGCCACGGATCCGACGGCAGGGCGTGCGGGATGCGGCCGTTCGTCGGGCGCAGGCCGACGAGGTTCGTGAACGACGCGGGCGTGCGCAGCGAGCCGCCCATGTCGGAGCCGTCGCCCGACGCCTGCACGCCGGCCGCGATCGCCGCGGCGGCGCCGCCCGACGAGCCGCCTGCCGAGCGGGTCGTGTCGTACGGGTTCGTCGTCGTGCCGAACAGCGTGTTGAACGTGTGGGAGCCGGCGGTGAGCTCGGGCACGTTCGTCTTGCCCGACATCACGACGCCCGCGGCGTGCAGGCGGGCGATCACGAGCGCGTCGCGCTCGGGCACGCGGTCGGCGAGCAGCGGCGACCCCTTGGTCGACCGCCAGCCGGCCGTGTCGGTCGACTCCTTGTGCGTCATCGGCACGCCGTGCAGGCGGCCGAGCGGCTCGCCCGCCGCGGCGCGCGCATCCGCCCGATCCGCCGCGGCGAGGGCGCGCTCGTCGTCGCGCGTCACGACGGCGTTGATCGCACCGTCGACGGCGTCGATGCGTGCGAGCTGGTCGACGAGCGCCTCGCGCGCGGACACGTCGCCGGAGCGGATGCGGGTGGCGAGCTCGCGCGTCGACAGCCAGGTGAGCTCGGACTCGTGCGCCGTCGCGCCGGGGTCGCTCACCGGGTCAGGAGACGGACGCGAACGCGCCGATGCCCAGCAGCGCCAGGATGGCGCCGCCGAACAGGATCCACAGCAGCAGGCTGCCGACGAGCATGACGACGTTGAGGCCGATGCCCCAGTTCGCCATCGTGCGCGCGTGCGGCTCGCGGCCCTTCGCCATGACGCCCACGACGATGCCGGCGATGGGCGCGAGGAAGGTCCACCCCATGAAGATCGACGCGATGCCGATGACGAGGCTCGTGATGCTCCAGGCGCTCGACGCGCCCTGGACCTGGTTGGTGCTCATGCCTCCATCCTGGCCCGCGCGGGCTGGGATGCGCATCGGATTACGGCACGATCGGCGCTCCTCCTGCGGAAGGAGGCTCGGTCCGTTCCCCGACCCGCCGTCCCTGCAGGTTGCCCACCATCCGCTCCCTGAGGTGCGGTCATGGGCGCGACCCCGCGATCGCGGCGGTCATGCGGCGTCAGACGATGCGGTCGCGCACGATGGGCTGCACGTCGACGGGCGTGCCGACGGGCGCGACCTCCCAGGCACCCTCGAGCGACGCGAGCGCGCGGTCGAAGCGCGAGGCGTCGTCGGCCGAGAGCGTCCAGAGCGGCTGGCCGGCGCGCACGGCGTCGCCGGGCTTCACGTGCAGGTCGATGCCTGCGGCGTGCACGACCTCGTCGGTCGCGCGCGCACGGCCCGCGCCGAGGCGCCAGGCGGCGACGCCGAACGGCAGCGCCTCCTGGCGCGCGAGCACGCCGTCGGACTCCGCCACGACCGTGTGGGTCTCGTTGGCGACGGGCAGCGCCGCGTCGGGGTCGCCGCCCTGCGCGACGACGAAGCGACGCCAGCGGTCCATCGCGCGACCGTCGGCGAGCGCGGCCTCGACGTCGGCGTCGGGCTGCCCGACCGCCGCGAGCATCTCGCGCGCGAGCGCGACCGTGAGCTCGACGACGTCGGCGGGGCCGCCGCCGGCGAGCACCTCGACCGACTCGCGCACCTCGTTGGCGTTGCCGATCGCGAGGCCCAGCGGCACGTCCATGCTCGTGAGCAGCGCGCGCGTGTCGACGCCCGCATCCTTGCCGAGCGCCACCATCGTCTCGGCGAGCTCGCGCGCTCGCGACTCCTGCTGCATGAACGCGCCCGAGCCGAACTTCACGTCGAGCACGAGCGCACCCGTGCCCTCGGCGATCTTCTTCGACATGATCGACGACGCGATGAGCGGGATCGCCTCCACGGTGCCCGTGATGTCGCGCAGCGCGTAGAGGCGCTTGTCGGCGGGCGCGAGGCCCGATCCGGCGGCGCAGATGACGCCGCCGACGTCGGCGAGCTGCGCGAGCATCTCGTCGTTCGACAGCGCGGCGCGCCAGCCGGGGATCGACTCGAGCTTGTCGAGCGTGCCGCCCGTGTGGCCGAGGCCGCGGCCCGACAGCTGCGGCACCGCGACGCCGAACGCCGCGACGAGCGGCATGAGCGGCAGCGTGATCTTGTCGCCGACGCCACCCGTCGAGTGCTTGTCGACCGTGGGCATCGGCAGCGACGAGAAGTCCATGCGCTCGCCAGACGCGATCATCGCCTGCGTGAGGTCGTGGATCTCGCGCCGCTCCATGCCGTTGAGCAGGATCGCCATCGCGAGGGCCGCCATCTGCGCATCCTCGACGTAGCCGCGCGTGTACGCGTCGATGAGCCAGTCGATCTCGTCGGTCGCGAGCACGCCGCGGTCGCGCTTCGTGCGGATGAGGTCGACGACGTCGTGCGCCTCTGCCATGGGGTCCCTCTCGTCAGGAAGAGGGCCGGTCGGCCCTCAGGAGTCGGATGCGCGGTACGCGTCGAGCGTCGTGGGCCCGAAGGCGTCCGGCAGCACCTCGTCGATCGTACGGATGCCCGACAGCGTCTGCAGCAGCATGCCCGGTGCGGCGTGCTCGAACAGCAGCTGGCGGCAGCGTCCACACGGCATGAGCGTGGCGCCGTGGCCGTCGACGCACGTGAACGCGACCAGCTTCCCGCCGCCGCCCATCACGAGCGCCGAGACCATCGAGCACTCGGCGCACAGCGTCACGCCGTACGCCGCGTTCTCGACGTTCGCGCCCGACACGACGCGGCCGTCGTCGGTCAGCGCCGCGCAGCCGACGGCGAAGCCCGAGTACGGCGCGTACGCCTTCGCGTTCGCCTCGACCGCTGCGGCGTGCAGCGCATCCCAGTCGACCGTCGTCATGACTTCATGTAGGGCTTGCCGCTCGCGGCCGGAGCCCGCGACTGCCCGATGAAGCCGGCGACGGCGAGGATCGTGATCACGTACGGCAGCATGAGCATGAACTCGTTGGGCACGCCCGAGCCGATCGACTGCAGCACGTTCTGCAGCGCCTGCGCGAAGCCGAACAGCAGCGCCGCGAACGTCGCCTTGATCGGGTGCCACTGGCCGAAGATCACGGCGGCGAGGGCGATGAAGCCGAGGCCGCTCGTCATGTCGCGCTGGAACGAGCCGTTCGAGTCGAGCGTGAAGTACGCGCCACCGATGCCGACGATCGCGCCCGCGAGCGTCACGTTCCAGAAGCGCCACCTGTTGACGCGGATGCCGACGGTGTCGGCCGCGAGCGGGTGCTCGCCGAGCGCGCGCAGGCGAAGGCCCCACGTCGTGCGGAACAGGCCGATCGTCACGACGATCACCGCGACGTACACGGCGTAGACGATGACGGTCTGGTTGAAGAGCGCAGGGCCGACGATCGGGATGTCGGCGAGCAGCGGGATGCGGATGCGCGAGAACCGGTCGGGGTTGTTGAGCTCGGGGTGGTCGGTGAGCACCGACGAGTAGAGGAAGTTCGTGAGGCCGAGCACGAGCACGTTGAGCACGACGCCGACGATGACCTGGTCGACGTAGTACTTGATCGAGAACGCGGCGAGCACCATCGAGACGAGCACGGCGGCGACCATGGCGGCGATGACGCCGCCGACGCCGGCGATGAGGATGCCGACCGTGCCCATGTCGCCGATGGGGCCCGACGCGATCGCCGACGAGGCGACGGCAGCGGCGAACGCGCCCGAGAGCAGCTGGCCCTCGATGGCGATGTTCACGACGCCGACGCGCTCGGAGATCACGCCGCCGAGGGCGCCGAAGATCAGGGGCACGGCGAGGCCGACCGTGAGCACGAGGAGGCCGGGCAGCGGGATCGACTTCGTCGCGCCTGCCCACACGAGGAAGGCGACGACGGCGACGACGCCGTAGACGATGGGCAGCCACACGCCGACCTTGCGGCGGGTGAGGTGCGCCGCGATGGCGACGCCCGTCATGGCGGCGAGCAGCAGCGCGGCGACGATGCCCGTGATGCGCGCGGGCAGCACGGCGTCGGGCAGCTGCAGCAGGTCGGCGTTCGTCGACAGGCGCAGCGTCGTCTCGCCGTCGCGGCCGAGGCCGACGAGCACGATGGCCGCGACGACCGTGAGCACGGCGTAGGTGATGGGCACGCGGAGGCTGCGCGGACGCGCGACCTCGGTGGTCGCCTCCGGAGCGAGGCCGGCGGTCTGGACGGTGCTCATCGCACGCCTCCCCTCGGCTTGGGCAGACGGAAGATCGTGCGCACGAGCGGCGGGGCCGCGATGCACAGCACGATGACCGACTGCACGACGAGCACGATGTCGATCGGCACGCCCTCGGCGGCCTGCATGCGGAATCCGCCTGCCTTGAACGCGCCGAACAGCAGGCCGGCGGCGAGCACGCCCCACGGGTTCGAGCGGCCCAGCAGCGCCACGGTGATGGCGTCGAAGCCGATGCCGGCGTCGATGCCGGAGGTGAAGCCCGTCGTGACGGTCGCCTGCACCTGCTGCGCGCCCGCGAGGCCCATGAAGGCACCCGCGACGAGCATCGCCTGCACGTAGACGGTCTTCACCGACATGCCGGCGTTGAGCGCGGCCTGCGGGTTGAGGCCGACGGCGCGGAAGCGGAAGCCGAGGCTCGAGCGCTCGATGAGCCACCAGGCCACGACGACCGCCGCGACCGACAGCACGATGCCCCACGTGAGGTTGAACTGCGAGCCGAGCAGCGGCGGCAGGATGGCCGTCTCGAGCATGCGCGGCGTGATCGGGTTGTTGCTCCCCGGCGCCTGCAGCAGGTTCGGCGTGCGGATGAGGTACGACAGCAGCCACAGCGCGACGAAGTTCAGCATGATCGTCGTGATGACCTCGTGCGCGCCGGTGCGCGCCTTGAGGAGGCCGGCGATGCCCGCCCACAGCGCGCCGGCGATCATGCCGGCGAGCAGCGCCACGATGATGTGCAGCACGGGCGGCAGCGGGAACGAGAAGCCCACCCATCCGGCTGCAGCGGCAGCAGCGAGCATCTGCCCGCGGCCACCGATGTTGAACATGCCGACGCGGAAGGCGACGGCGACGCCGAGGCCCGCTGCGATGAGCGGCGCCGCGAAGTGCAGCGTCTCGGTGAGCGGGCGGATGAGGGCGACGAAGCCGCCCTCGGGCCGCGAGAAGTTGAGGATCGAGCCCTGGAACAGCGCCCAGTAGGCGCCGCCCACTGCCGAGCCGATCGCGGCGAGCGTGTCGCCGGGGCGAGCGAAGAAGTAGCCGCTCGCCGCCTGCACCTGCTCGTCGGTCGCGGCGATGAGGATGCCGCCGACGACGAAGGCGACGAGCACGGCGAGCAGCGACACCATGGGCGTGCCACCGAGGATCTCGCGCGCGACGCTCCCCCAGCGGTCCTCGTCCTGGTTCTGCTCGTGCGACTCGGTCTTCGGCGCCTCGGCGACGGGCACCTCGACGACCGTCGGGGCGTGCACGACGTCGCGGTCGCCGTCGGCGTCGTTCGACGGGGCGCCGCCGGTGCGCTGCTGGTCGGCAGCGAGGGGCGCGTCGTGGTCGGTGGCGTCGGGCGCGGGGCCCGACGTGTCCTTCTCGTCGGTCATGCTGCGAGTCCCTCCGGCAGCTCTCCGGCCATCATGATGCCGAGGTCGTCGCGCGACGTGTCGGCGGGCACGACGCCCACGACGCCGCCGCCGTACATGACCGCGATGCGGTCGGCGAGCCCGACGACCTCGTCGAGCTCGGTGGAGACGACGATGACGGGGATGCCCGCATCGCGCGTCGCGATGACCTGCGCGTGCACGAACTCGATCGAGCCGACGTCGAGGCCGCGCGTGGGCTGCGACGCGACGAACAGCTGCAGCGGCCGCGAGAGCTCGCGCGCCAGCACGACCTTCTGCTGGTTGCCGCCCGACAGCGTGCCGACGGGCGTCTGGATCGACTGGGCGCGGATGTCGAACGCGCCGAGGCGCTCCTGCGCGAACTCGTCGCGCGCGCCGCGCACGATCGTGCCGCGCTGCACGAACGGGTCGCCGAGGTAGCGGTCGAGCATGAGGTTCTCGGCGATCGAGAACTCGCCGACGAGGCCGTCGATCTTGCGGTCCTCCGGCACGAAGCCGACGCCCGAGTCGAGCACGTCGCGCACGCTGCGGCCGAGCAGCTCGACGCCGTTGAGGCGGATGCTGCCGGTCGCGCGCCGCTGCAAGCCGAGGATGGCCTCGGTGAGCTCGGTCTGGCCGTTGCCCTGCACGCCGGCGATGCACACGACCTCGCCGCCGTGCACCGTCAGCGAGAGGTCGTCGACGACGGCGATGCCCTGCTCGTCGAGCACGGTGAGGTGCTCGATGACGAGCTCGTTGTCGGTGCGCACCGACGGCTGCTTCTGCACGGTCAGCTCGACGGGGCGGCCGACCATGAGCGAGGCGAGCTCGACGCTCGTCGCGGTGGGCTCGGCGGTGCCGACGACCTGGCCGAGGCGGATCACGGTGATGCGGTCGGCGATGGCGCGCACCTCGCGCAGCTTGTGCGTGATGAACACGATGGCCGTGCCCTCGTCGCGCAGCTGCTGCATGATCGCCATGAGCTCGTCGGTCTCCTGCGGCGTCAGCACCGCGGTGGGCTCGTCGAACACGAGCACCTTCGCGTCGAGCGACAGGGCCTTGATGATCTCGACGCGCTGCTGCACGCCCACCGGGAGGTCCTCGATGCGGGCGTCGGGGTCGATGTGGAAGCCGAAGCGCTCGGAGATCTCGACGACGCGGCGCTTGGCGCCTGCGAGCCCGCCGAGCTCCTTCTCGTGGCCGAGCAGCACGTTCTCGGCGACGGTGAAGACGGGGATGAGCATGAAGTGCTGGTGCACCATGCCGATGCCGGCGCGCATGGCGTCGCCGGGTCCCGCGAACCGCTGCACGACGTCGTCGAGCAGGATGTCGCCCTCGTCGGCCTGGTACAGGCCGTAGAGCACGTTCATGAGCGTGGACTTGCCCGCGCCGTTCTCGCCCAGCAGGCAGTGGATCTCGCCTGCCTCGACCGTGAGGTCGATGTGGTCGTTGGCCGTGAGCGAGCCGAAGCGCTTGGTGATGCCGCGCAGCTCGAGGGTCATCGCCGCTCCTCGAATGGGTGGTGCCGTGGGTGGTGGGGATGGTCGACCGGCAGCCCGTGTGCGGGTGCCGGTGTCACGACTGTAGTCGCACGCGTGGGGGCCGGCATGACGCCGACCCCCACGCGAATGCGGTGCCTTACGGCGAGGAGGGCGAGTCGACGACGATGTCGCCGGCGATGATCGCCGTGCGGATCGTCTCGAGCTCGTCTGCGAGGCCCTCGGGGACCTGCGACTCCCACTCGTTGAAGCCGGCGATGCCGACGCCGTCGTTCTCCAGCGTGCCCACGTACGGGTCGCTCGAGAACTCACCGGCTGCGTCGGCGAGGACGACTGCCTCGACGCCCGCATCCATGCCCTTGAGCACGGAGGTGACGAAGAGGTCGGCGTACTCGGGAGCCGTCTGCGACAGGTCGGCGTCGACGCCGATCATGCCGTAGCGCGTGTCGGGGTTCTCGGCCTGCGCCGTGCGGATCGCCTCGCCAGCGGAGAGGAAGATCGGGCCACCGACCGGCATGACGATGTCCGCGCCCTGCTGGAGGAACGTGGTCGCCGTGGCGTTGGCTGCGGGGCCGGCCTCGAACGCGCCGACGAACGTGCCGTCCTGCGCCTCGACGTCCCAGCCGAGCACCTGCACGTCTGCGCCGTTCTGCTCGTTGTAGTACTGCGCGCCGAGCACGAAGCCGTCCATGAAGATCGTCACGGGCGGGATGTTGATGCCACCCCACGTGGCGATGATGCCCGACTGCGACGAGGCAGCGGCGGCGTAGCCGGCGAGGAACGCGGCCTGGGCCGTGTCGAACGTGATCGGCTGCACGTTGTCGGCCGTGATCGACGAGTCGTCGATGATGGCGAAGTTGACGTCGGGGTTCGCCTCGGCGGCGGCCGACGTGGCCTCGGCGAGCAGGAAGCCGACCGTGATCATCATGTCGCAGCCGTTGTCGAGCAGGTTCTGGATGTTCGACTGGTAGTCGGTCTCCGACTGCGACTCCGCCTGCGATGCCTCGACGCCGAGCTCGTCGGCAGCGGCCTCGAGGCCCTCGAGGCCGAGCTGGTTGAACGACTGGTCGTTGAAGCCGCCCGCGTCCGACACGATGCAGGGCGAGATGTCTGCGGTGGCCTCGCCGGACTCGGCGGGACCCTCCTCCGGCGCCGAAGCGCAGCCGGCGAGCAGAGCCGCGACGCCGAGCGTCGCGAGACCGCCGAGCGCGGTCTTCCGAATGTTCCTCAAGGGAGTCCTCCAGTGCATGGGGGTGGCCGCGCGTGGACGGCCGGGGTACCGGGCAGCCTAGCCAGCCGCGCACGCGCGCGAGGCCGAAAGCGACGAGTCGAAACGTGATCGTTGCAAAGGTGACTCCGACTCACTCGTCGCCGTCGCGCCGAGGGCCCCGCACCGTTCGGTGCGGGGCCCTCGGCACGCTCGATCTGCTGCGTCGACGCAGCGATCGTGCGTCAGAGCAGGATCTGCATGGGCGAGGCGACGAGCTGCGCGAGGCGGTCGAGCCACCGCGCCGCGACGACGCCGTCGACGGGTCGGTGGTCGACCGACAACGTGACGGTGACGACCGAACCGGCCTCGAGCTCGCCCTCGTCGTTCACGACGGCGCGCCTCGTGGCCGCGCCGATCGCGAGGATCGACGCCTGCGGCGGGTTGATGATCGCCGAGAACTCGTCGACGCCGAACATGCCGAGGTTCGTGATCGACATCGTGCCGCCCTCGAGCTCCGCCTGCTGCAGGCGTCCCTCGTTGGCGCGGCCGACCGCATCCTTGATCTGCGCCGACAGCGACGTGAGCGACAGCGACTCGATGCCGCGGATCGTCGGCGTCACGAGGCCGCGGTCGCTCGCGACCGCGATCGAGATGTCGGCGGTCGCGTACGAGACGACGGCGTCGTCGGTCCAGATGACGTTCATCTCGGGCACGTCGACGAGCGCTCGCGCCGCCGCCTTCACGAAGAGGTCGTTGACCGAGACGCGCACGGCCGAGCCCTCGTTCACCTGCGCGCGCAGGGCGAGCAGAGCGTCGACGCGCAGGTCGCGCCGCAGGTAGAAGTGCGGCGCCTCGCGCTTCGACTGCTGCAGCCGCGACGCGATGATCCTGCGCAGCTTCGTGTGCGGCGTCGCCGTGCCACCCGCCGGGCTCACGACCGGCGCGGATGCGGGCGCCGCGGCGGGCGCTGCCGCTGCGGGCGCCTCGGGGGCGCTCGCGGCCGACTCGACGTCGGCGCGCACGATGCGGCCGCCAGGGCCCGTGCCCTGGATGGCGGCGAGGTCGAGCCCCGCCTCCTTCGCCATGCGGCGCGCGAGGGGGCTCGCGAAGCGGCGCTCCCCCGATCCCCCGGTCGGCGCCGCGGGTGCGGCGACGGGCTCGGGCGTCGTGGGAGCCGGCTGCGCGGGCGCGGCGACGGGCTCGGCAGCCTCGACGGCCTCCTTCGCCTCCTCCTGCGCGATCGAAGGCGCGGGCTCCGCTGCCGGTGCGGCTGCCGGGGCACCGCCGAGCTGCGCGATGAGCGACTCGCCCTCGCTCGCGGCCTCGCCGGGCGCGAGCAGCACGGCGATGGGGTCGCCGACGGGCACGGTGTCGCCCGACTCGACGAGCAGGGCGTGGATCACGGCGTCGTCGTCGACCTCGATGTCGACGACCGCCTTCTCGGTCTCGACCGAGGCGATCGCCGCGCCGGCCGTCACCGAGGCGCCGGCCTCGACGAGCCAGCCCTCGAGCACGGCCGCGTCGGAGTCGGCCGAGACGCCGGGCATCTTCAGGAAGCGTGCCATGGTGTCCGCTCCTCCTCTGCTCAGGCCGTCACGGCGCGCAGCGCCGCGACGATGTCGTGGGTGTGGGCGAGCGCGGCCTTCTCGAGCACCTTCGAGATCGACGGCGACGACTCCGAGCCCTGGACGCGCGTGATGGGTGCGTCGAGCCAGTCGAAGAAGCGGCGCTGGATCTCGTCCGAGAGCCAGCCGCCGTACGACGTGCCCTCCGAGCCCTGCTCGACGATGACGACGCGGTTCGTCTTCCTGATCGACTCGCCGATGGCATCCCAGTCGACGCTCGCGCGGTCGAGCCAGCGCAGGTCGATGACCTCGCCGTCGACGCCCGACTCCTCGACGGCGTCGAGGGCGCGCTGCACCATCGACAGGTACGAGATGACGGTCGCCTGCGAGCCCTCGCGGCGCACGGCCGCCTTGCCGAACGGCAGGCAGTAGTCGAGGTCCTTCGGCGCGGGGCCGACCGTCTTGTAGAGGTCGGCGTCGTGCTCGAGCACCGCGATGGGGTCGCCGAGGCGCATCGCCGTGTTCAGCAGGCCCACGTAGTCGAGCGGCGACGACGGGGCGATGATGCGCCAGCCGACGCTCGTCGCGAGGATGCCCGCGGGGTCCATGGAGTGCTGCGAGCCGTAGCCCGTGTTCGTGCCGATCTTGATGCGCATCATGAGCGGCATGGCGTGGTCGCCGCCGAACATGTGGCGCGCCTTGCCGATCTGGTTGAACAGCTGGTCGGCTGCGACCCACAGGAAGTCGGCGTACATGAGCTCGATGACCGGGTAGTACCGGCCGTCGAGCGCGAGGCCGCCGCCGAAGCCCGTGAACGCGTTCTCGCTGATGGGCGTGCCGAGCGTGCGGTCGGGGAAGTCGTCGGCGAGGCCCTTCGTCGCGCCGCGCGAGCCGCCGCCGAGGCGGTGGATGTCCTCGCCGAGCGTCACGATGGTGTCGTCCTGCGACATGCGGCGGTGCATGACCGCGGCGATGACGTCGACGAACTTCCTGTCCTCGAGGTCGTCGGGGCCGAACGCGTCGTTCTCCTGCACGGCGACGTCGGTGATCTCGGGGATGTCGCCGCGGATGCCGCGGTTCAGGAAGGCGGGATCGGGCCACAGCTCCTCGCGGATGCGCAGCTGGCCCGGCTTGCCGTTCGGGTCGGCCTCGACGACGCGGTCGCCGATCTCGGCCATGACCTGCTTGACGCGGCTGCGCACCTCCTTGGCCTCGTCGGCCGAGAGGATGCCGCGGCGCGCGAGGTGGCCCTCGACGATCGCGATCGGGTCGCGGTCGCGCCACGACTTCTCCTCGTCCTTCGTGCGGTAGCCGAAGGCGCTGCCCGGGAATGGGCCGTTCTGGTGGAAGTAGCGGTACGTGTCGACCTCGACGACCGTCGGGCCGTTGCCCGCGCGCATGTGGTCGACGGCCTGCTGCATCGCGAGGTGCACCGCGAGGGTGTCCTGGCCGTCGACGCGCCACGAGGGGATGCCGAAGCCGAGGCCGCGGCCCGAGAGGCGCGCCTCGCCCGTCGCCTCGTCGACGTTCGTCGACACGGCGTACTGGTTGTTCTCGATGAAGAAGCACGTGGGCGTCTTCCACGCTGCGGCGAGGTTGAACGACTCGAGCACCGAGCCGATGTTCACGGCGCCGTCGCCGAAGTACGTGACCGAGACGTTGTCGGTGCCTGCGTGCTGGCTGGCCCAGGCGAAGCCGACCGCGAACGGCACGGCGCCGCCGACGATCGCGTTCGTGCCCATGGCGCCGGCCTCGGTCCACTGCAGGTGCATCGACCCGCCGCGGCCCTTGCAGTAGCCGTCCTTGAGGCCCGCGATCTCGGAGAGCGCGCGGTAGAGGATGTCCTGCACGGGCTCCGAGATGGCGTCGCGCGCCGCGAATCCCTCGGGCTGCACGTGGCCGAACGCCTTCGCGAGGAACTGGTGGTGGCCTCGGTGCGAGCCGTTGACGTGGTCGGCGCTCACGAGCGGCAGCGCGCTGCCGACGGCGCCGCCCTCCTGGCCGATCGACGAGTGCGCGGGCCCGTTGATGAGCTTCTGCCCAGCCAGCTCGAGCACGTACTCCTCGAAGGCGCGGATGAGGTGCAGCTGCACGAGCATGGTCTCGAGGAGCGCCGGGTCGGCGGCATCCCAGTCGGCCTTCGTCGTGCGGAGCTCCACCCAGGGCGCAGCGGGCTTCAGCGTGGTCGTCCTTGCCATTGATCCTCATCCTCGATGAATCGGTAGCGCGTGGCCTGTCGGCTCGTGGTGCTGGGTACTGGGCCCTCCGCGGCTATGCTCTCGCATGCAGCGCGACGGACGCCGTCGTACTCGTCACCACCGTACCGTACAACTCTATACAAGCATAGATGAGTAGGTGTCGGACCCTCCGTGCAGGGCCGCACGGAGCGAAGGAGGATACCCATGGTCGAGAAGCTCGATCGGGAGTCGGCGACCCCGCTCTACATCCAGCTCGCCGACGTCATCCGCGCCAAGATCCAGCGCGGCGACTGGCAGCCCGACCAGCGCATCCCCTCGGAGAACGAGCTCAACCAGCTCTACGGCATCAGCCGCATGACGGCACGCCAGGTGCTCGCCCGCCTCGTCGACGAGGGCCTCCTCTTCCGCGTCCAGGGCAAGGGCACGTTCGTGTCGCGCTCGAAGATCTCCACGCGCTCCCCCTCGTACCAGGGCATCCGCGAGCAGCTCGAGCAGCAGGGCTACGCCACCGACACCGAGCTGCTCGGCCAGCGCCTCGAGCCCGCGTCGACGCGCGTCGCGCAGGCGCTCGACATCCCCACGGGCACGCCCACGTTCATCGTGCGCCGCTTGCGCCGCGTCGACGGCACCCCCATCAGCGTGCACGAGTCGCACGTGCCCGAGTCGCTCGCCCCCGGCGTGCTCGAGCGCGACCTCGTCGCCGAGCAGCTCTGCACCGTGCTCGACCGCGACTTCGGCCTGCGCATGACGAAGGTGCTCGAGACGCTCGAGACCGCCGCGGCGTCGGCGAACGACGCCAAGCTGCTCGCCGTGCACGAGGGCACGCCGATCCTGCAGCTCGAGCAGCGGATCTCGTCGCCGGCCGGCAAGCCGTTCGAGTTCACGCGCATCCGCTTCCGCGGCGACATGGTGCGGCTCGAGTTCACGTACGACGTGTAGTCGGCGGCTCGGGCCTCGGCGCCAGCGGCTCGGACCTCCGCGTCAGCAGGTGGGGTCCGGCCCGTCGCGATCCGATCCCACGACGATCGACACCGGCGAGGTCGGTGGGCCGCCCGTGCCCGAATCCGGGTTCTGGTCGAGCACGATGCAGCGCGAGGCGGGATCGGCGCGCGCCCACGTCACCTGCAGGTTCGCCGCGTCGAAGCCCGCGGCGCCCATCGCGGCGCCGGCGGCGTCGAGCGTCATGCCCTCGAGCGATGGGATCGCGGCTTCGGGTGGAGTGAAGAGCGAGCCGTCGCTCACGAGCAGCGTGACCGAGGTCTGCGGCAGCACGAGCGCATCCGCGCCCGGCGAGGAGTACTCGATGCGCCCCGCCTCCTGCGCACCCGCCACCGTCGAGCCGACGACGACCGTGAAGCCGGCGCCCTCGAGCGTCGCGCGTGCCTCGTCGGGCGTCTGCCCTGCGACGTTCGGCAGCGGCACGGCGTTGCCGCGCAGCGTCGCGGCATCCGGCGTCTGGAACGCGCCACCCGGGTAGCGCGCGAGCGCCGCCTCCATGACGTCGGTGAACACGACCGAGCGACGGTCCCACATCGCGCGCCCGCCGAGCTCGAAGATGTTCACCTCGCCCACGATGTTGCCGATCCACACGCTCGTCGCGACGGTCGACGACGCGCCGTTGACCCACGTCTGCCGCACGGCGTCGCTCGTGCCGGTCTTCGAGATCACCGGAGCGGTGCCCGCCGGGTTGTTCTTCGGGTTGCGGTTCGTGACCTCCTGCAGCACGAACTGCATGACCGAGGCGACCTCGGGCGTGAGCGCCTGCTCGCAGTCGAGCGGCGGCACGGCGATCTCGGTGCCGTCGCGCGCCACGATGCCGTCGATCGCGCGCGGGGCGCAGTGCACGCCGCCGTTGGCGATCGTCTGGAACGCGTTCGCCATCGCCATGGGCGTGACGGTGCCGCCGGTGCCGATGAACCACGACGGGTAGTGGGTGTCGTACGCGTCCTGGTTCGCCGGCGTCGTGCCCATGCGCGTCGCGGCGTCCTGCACCTGGCACACCGAGACGCGCGTGCCCATCTCGGTGACGCCGGTGTTCATCGAGTTGACGAAGATGCCGACGACGTTCTGCCGCGCCGACGAGAAGCCCTCGTTGTTGTTCGGGTCGTACTCCTGGCGTGCTCCCTCGCACGTGAGCACGTCGCGCGGCATCCTGCGGGTGTCGAGGGAGGTGTTGACCGAGTACCCGGCCTCGATCCACGCCGCGAGGGTGAAGATCTTGTAGCCCGAGCCCGGCTGGAATCCCTCGCCACCGCCGTACGCGCGGTCGACGTTGTAGTTGACGCCCGTCTCGGTCGCGGGGTCGAACGACTCGGTGTTGTCGTAGTCGCGGTTCTGCGCCATCGCGAGGATGCGGCCGGTCGACACCTCCAGCTGCGTCACGGCGCCGCCGTACTGCAGCCGCGTCTCGGTGAGCGGCACGTTCGCGTCGAGCGACACCTGCACCGCCTCGTTGAGCGTGACGTCGATCGACGTGGAGATCTGCAGGCCGCCGAGCGCGAGGGTGCGCTGCGCCGCGTCGCGGTCGGCGCCGAGGATGTAGCTGCCGTCGGGCTGCGGGTTGCGCAGCAGCTGCGTGACGTAGTCGCAGAAGAAGCCCGTCGAGCCGTAGTACGAGGCCATGCAGCCCGACTGCAGCTCGCGCGGCTGCACGAACGCGTCGTCGACGGGGATCGCGAGCGCCTCGTCGCGCTGCGCGTCGGTGATGTATCCCACCGTGTGCATGCGCTGGATGACGTAGTCGCGACGCTCCTGGTTCGCCGCGTAGTTGGCGGGCTGCGAGAGGTTGAGGTTCGTCGGGTACTGCACGGTGGCGAGCAGCGAGGCGGCCTGCGCGATCGTCAGCTGGTTCGCGTTCACGCTGAAGTAGCGCTGCGCCGCCGCCTGGATGCCGTAGGTGGCATCTCCGTAGTTCGCGATGTTGAGGTAGGCGGCGAGGATCTCGTTCTTCGTGTAGCGCTGCTCGAGGCCGATCGCGAAGCGCATCTCCTGCAGCTTGCGACCGTACGAGTCGGTGGTCTGGTTCGCGCAGAGCTCCTCGTCCTGCCGCGCACCCGTGGCGGGGTCGACGATGGCGCATGCCACCTCGACGATCTGCTGGCGCACGAGCTGCATCGTGAGGCTCGAGGCGCCGCCGTCGCCGCCCGGCGAGAGCGCGCGCACGACCGAGATGACGTCGACGCCGCCGTGCTCGTAGAAGCGGGCGTCCTCGCCGGCGATCGCGGCGAGCGGCGCCCAGCGTCCCGCATCCGCGAGCGACACGATCTGCCGGTTCTGGCTGTAGAACTGGGCGATCGGCACGGGCTGCTGCGCCGCGTCGCGGCCGTAGATCGTCGAGACCTCCGACTGCTCGTCGATCTGCACGAAGTCGGGCAGGCTCTCGAACACGTCGATGCCGCTGTTCGCCGTGCTCGATGCGACGGCGACGCCCGGCACGACCGTCGCGCTCACGAGCAGGCCGACGACGACGCTGAAGCCGACGAGCCCGACGAGGCTGCCGAGGAACGAGCCGGGGGCGTGGCGAACGCTCGAACGGGGTGACATGCGGCGCACGATACGGAGTGTCGCTGACAGTTCGCCCGGGGATGCCATGCGTGCGCCATGGACGCGAGCGCGATGCATGCCCGGCGTGGCATCCCGCGCCGTCGGGCGATGACGGAGCGCGCGCCGGCCACCCCTGCCCGGCGCGCGCTCGGTCGCTCTGGAGCCGCCTAGGAGACGGCGGTGGCGCGGTGCGCCTCGAGCACGCGCTCGAGGCCTGCGAGGTCGACGACCCCCTGGCCGTTCCGCGCGTCCAGTCCCTCGACGAGGGCTGCGGGCGCATCGGCCTCGCCGAGCGCCGACACGATGGTCGTCGCCGCCGGGAAGGCGTCGTCGTGCGTGAAGTGGCTCACGGTCACGACGTGCGCCATGCCCGCCGCGGCGGCTGCGGCGGCGCCCGACTGCGAGTCCTCGATCACGACGACGTCATCGATCGCGACGCCGAGCTCGGAGGCCGCGAGCAGGTAGATGTCGGGCGCGGGCTTCTTCGCGGGCACGACGTCGCCGGCGAAGACGCCGGCCATGCGGGCGCGCTGCTCGGGGCCGACGACCGAGGCGAGCACGGCCTCGACGCTCGCCAAGGCCGACGTCGAGGCGCACGCGACGAGCCACCCGGCGTCGAGCGCCTCGCCGACGACGCGGGCGATGCCGGGGCGGGCGGGCAGCGCACCGGCCTCGACGAGCTCGACGTACAGCGCCGACTTGCGCTTGTGGGCGGCGGCGATGCGGTCGTCGAGCTGCTCGGGCGAGCCCATGTCGATCTCGGGGTGCTGCGCGAGGTACGCCTTCATGCGCTCCTTGCCGCCGCCGACGCGCAGCAGCTCGCCGTACTCCTCCGGCGTCCACCGGAACGGGAAGCCCAGCTCCTCGAACGTGCGGTTGAAGGCGACGAGGTGGCCGTCGAGCTCGGTGTCGGCGAGCACGCCGTCGCAGTCGAGCACGAGCGCGCGCGTCATGCGGGCACCGCCGAGCGGCGTGCCGAGCCGAAGAGCTCGATGTGCTGCAGCACGGCCTGCTCGACCGCGGCGCCGATCTGGTCGAACAGCTTGACGGGCTCCCACTTGCCCGTGCGCTCGGCCTCGGCGAGGTGGTCGCGCGACGCGTGCATGTAGGCGAGCTTCACGGCCGTCGAGATGTTGATCTTCGAGACGCCCGCGTCGATGAACGCCTGGAACTCCTCGGCCGACAGGCCCGTGCCGCCGTGCAGCACGACGGGGATGTCGGTGAGGGCCGTCAGGCGCGCGACGCGGTCGACGAGCAGCACGGGCGATGCCTTGTAGAGGCCGTGCGCCGTGCCGAGCGCGGGCGCCATGAGGTCGGTGCCCGTCTCGGTCGCGACGCGCACGAGCTCGTCGTCGGCGTAGAAGTGCACGTTCGGGTCGTCGGAGCCGACGCCGTCCTCGACGCCCACGATGTTCTCGATCTCGCTCTCGACGTCGACGCCCGCGGCGTGCGCCTCGGCGACGACCTCGCCGGTCTCGGCGACGGCCGTCGCGAAGTCGCGGTCGGAGGCGTCGAAGAGCACCGACGACCAGCCGTGCGCGATGGCCTCGGTGATGACGGCGCGCTGCGGGCAGTGGTCGAGGTGCAGGGCGACGGGCACGGAGGCGGCGTCGGCCGCGGCCTGCGCTGCCGAGGCGAGCACGGCCGCGCCGAAGTACTGCACCGTCTTCACCGACGTCTGCAGGATGATGGGCGAGCCGACCGAGTCGGCCGCCTTGACCGCCGAGGCGATCGAGAGGCCGTCGACGATGTTGACGGCGGGGACGGCGTACCCGTCGGTGCGTGCGGCGAGGCAGAGCTCGCGGGTGCTAGCGAAGGCCATCGGACCATCTCCTCCTTGCGTCACGGGCATCGTCGCCCGGTGCCGGGTCTGTCTCCATGACAAGTCTATACAACACTGGACAACTCAGCCAATCCTGTGGCGGGTCGCGGCGTCGGGCGCGGCTCAGAGGCCGCCACCCGCCTCCCCTGCCCGCGCCAGCACGCGCTCGACGAGCGCGTCGTCCCACCGGCCCGCGAACAGCAGGAGGTCGGCGAGCGTCATGCGGTCGCGCATGAACGGCAGCGCTGCGAGCGCCCAGCGCGCACGGTCGGCGTCCACCGACGGCGTGAGCGCCGAGAACGTGGTCGGCGCGCCCCAGGCCGCGAGCGCCGCCGCGCACGACGCGGGGTCGCCCGCGAGGCGCTCGAGCTCGCCGCGGTGCCGCTCGCGGTCGGCGAGGAACGCCGCGACGCCGCCGCGCTGCTCCTGCCAGCGGACGACCTTGCGCTCGACGGCGATCCAGCACTCCTCGCCCAGCGCGCCCGACGGATCGACGGGCGCCCACGTCGCGAGCACGCGCTCGCGCAGGTCGGCGGGCGGTGCCAAGTCGTCGACCGACACGTCGAGGATGCGCTCGTCGTGCAGCGCGACGTCCCACAGCGCGGCGGCGACGACGCTCGCGACGCCCACCTGGGCGCCGTGCAGGTCGTGCTCGACGTGCTCGGCCATCGCTCGCATGTCGAGCACGTGGCTCAGCAGGTGCTCGCAGCCCGACAGCGGCGCCGTCGAGCCGGCGGCGCCGATCATGAGGCCGCCCAGCGTGAGCGCGTCGACGAGCCCCGACATGCGCTCGGCGTCGGTCGCCTCGGGCGCCGTCATCGCGACGACCGCGTCGCGCACCGGTGCCGTGAACGCATCCGAGTACGGGCCGGGGTCGACGCCGAGAGCGCACGCGAGGTACCAATCGGCCGGCGACGTCCACACGGCGACGGCGTCGCCGACGCCCGAGCGCGTGAGGCGGTCGGGGGCGTCGGCGAGCACGTCGTGGTCGATGACGAGGGCGGCGGGCCACGCGCTCGGCGAGGTGCGCTTCGCACCCTTCTGCACGAGCACCGACAGGGAGTCGGCGAAGCCGTTGACGGATGCGGCGGTCTGCACCGCGACGACGGGCACGGCCAGGCGGGCGCCGACGACCTTCGCGAGGTCGGTGACGGTGCCCGAGCCGACCGAGACGATGAGCTCGGCGCCCTCGGCGTCCGCTGCGGTCGCATCCACCGTCGACTCGTCGAGCACGACGCCGTGCGCGCCCGCGGGCGCGACGACGTGCCGCAGCTCGTAGCGCTCGGCGAGCTGCGCCTCGACGCGCGCGTCGACGTCGTCGCCGCCGACGCACTTCGGCACGCCGTCGCCCAGCAGCACGACCGAGCCGCCCGCGAGCAGCGACGCGGCGAGCGAGCCGACGGCGTCGAGCGCACCGGGCCGCGACGTCGTGGTCATGGCGCCGCCCGAGTGCTCGAGCGAGGCGCGCGCGAGATCCGTCATGCGCGGGCCTCCCGATCGGCGTCGACGAACGCGTCGACGAGGTGGTCGATGCGCCCCAGCACGATGTCGGGGCGGTGCTCGTCGGGCGCGGCCGCGAGCATGGCGTCGTCGGTCTCGCCCGTCATGACGAGCGCCGACGCGATGCCCGAGTTGCGGGCGAAGAGCATGTCGGTCGAGAGGCGGTCACCCACCATGACCGTGCGCGCCGGGTCGATGCCCGTGTCGCGCTGGATGATGTCGAAGAGGTCCTTCGACGGCTTGCCGAACACCGCCTCGCACTCCACCTGCGTGCCCGCCGTGATCGCGGCGGTGATGCACGCCGCATCCGGCTCTCCCCTGCCGCCCGGGAACGGGCAGAAGCGGTCGGGATTCGTCGTGACGAGCCGGGCGCGCTCGTGGAACCACAGCGCGTCGAACGCGATCTGCAGCTTGCGGTACTCGAACGTGCGGTCGTACGACGAGATGACGAGGTCGATGCGCTCGGGGTCGTCGCTCATGGGGATGCCCGCCGCGGCGAGCGCGTCGACGAGCGGCTGCTCGCCGATGGGGAAGACGACCTTGCCCGGCATCTCGCGCTCGATCCAGTGCACCGTCGCGACGAGGCTCGTGTACACGTCCTCCACCGGCGTCGGCAGGCCGAGGCGCGCAAGGCGGTCGGCGTAGTCCTGCGGCGACTTCGTGGGGTTGTTGCTGCAGAAGAGCACGCGCTTGCCGTGCGCGCGCAGCGTCTCCACGAGGCGCTGGGCGCCGGGCAGCAGGCCCTCGCCGAGGTAGATCGTGCCGTCGAGGTCGAACAGGTACGCGTCGAACTCGTCGATGGCGTCGATGGGGGTCGGCTCCGTCATGGCGTCGGAAGCTCCTTCGCTTCGGATCGTGCGACCGGCCGGCCCTGCAGCAGGGCCGGCCGGTCGATGGATGGGTCAGACGGCGATGGGCTCGGGCTGCTCCGTCGCGCCCGCCTGCTGCTTCGTGGCCGCAGCGTACGCCGCCGCCGTCCGCGTCGCGACCTGCAGCTGGTCCCAGACCTTCGCGTTCGCCTCGCGGATGGCGCGGTAGGCGGTGAAGAGCTCGGTGTAGACCGCGGTCTTCTCGAGGTCGGGCTCGTACTCGCGCACGATCTCGACCGTCGCATCCGCACCCTCGGCGTAGCTGGCGTAGACGCCCGAGCCGACGCCCGCGACGATCGCCGCGCCCTTGGCGCCGAACTCCGAGCCCGCGGGCACGATGATGCGGCGGCCGAGCACGTCGGCGAAGATCTGGCACCAGACGGCGCTGTTCGCGCCGCCGCCCGCCAGGCGCACCGTCTCGACCACCGTGGGGATGGAGTCGAGGCAGTCGCGGATGCCGTAGGCGACGCCCTCGTAGATGGCGCGCAGCATGTCGCTGCGGTCGTGCGTGCCGGTGAGGCCCGAGAACGAGCCGCGGGCGGAGGGCTTCACGAACGGCGCGCGCTCGCCACCGGGCGCGAGGTAGCCGTGGAAGATGACGCCGCGCGCACCGATGGGCGTGGCGAGGATGCGCTCCTCGAGGTGCGCGAACAGGCCCTGGCCGGCTGCAGCGGCATCCGCCTCGAACGCCGCGCCGAACTCGCGCAGGAACCAGTCGAGGTTCGGCGTGCACGAGTTCATGCCCATGGCACGCACCCACGTGTCGGGGCCGTGCGGGATCGTCCAGCCCACGTCCTGCGGCTCGAAGCCCTTCGAGAGGTCGTCGGTGCAGACCGTGACGATGCCCGCGGTGCCGATGACGGCCATGCAGTCGCCGGGGCGCACGACGCCGACGCCGAGCGACGAGGCGGTGATGTCCATCTGGCCCTTGTAGACGGGCGTGCCTGCCGTGAGGCCCGTGCGCGCCGAGGCGGCCTCGGTGACGGTGCCGGAGAGGTCGGTCGGCGCCTTGATGGGCGGCAGCACGGAGCCGACGCGGTCGATGCCCCAGATCGTGTTCACCTGCTTCGACCACTGGCGGCCGGCGGTGTCGATGCCCGAGAGGCTCGCGTCGGAGGGGTCGGTCGAGAGGTCGCCCGTGAGGTTGTACTCGACCCAGTCCTTGCACCAGAGCGTCGTGGCGCCCTCGAGCACCTCGGGCTCGTTGTCGGCACGCCAGCGCAGCACGGCCGAGGTCGTGCCGGCGTAGGGGCCGGTGCCGGTGATGGCGAACTGGCTCGTGACGGTGCCGTTCGCGTACCAGTCGTCGATGATGCCGCCTGCACGACCGTCGGTCCACAGGATCGCGGGGCCCTTGGGGCGGCCGGTCGCGGTGTCGACGAGCCACACGCCGTCGCCCTGACCCGTGACCGACACGGCGACGATCTCGCTCGCGTCGACGCCGGAGCCGGCGATCGCGTCCTTGATGGCGTCGGCCGCGGCCTCCCACACCTGGTCCATGTCCTCCTCGGCCAGGTGCGGCTCGGGGCTGTCGATGCCGACGCTGTGGGCGCCGCGCGAGAGCTCGGTGCCTGCGCGGTCGAAGACCGCGGCCTTGAGCACGGACGTGCCGGCGTCGATTCCCAGGATGTACTCGCCCATCGGGGCTCCTCCTCGTCGTTGAGGTCTGATCTGGGCCGGGCGCCGCCGGGCGGCGGTGCGCGACTGTCGGCAATCATATAGACATGTATGGACTTGTCTCTAGTCCCACATGCAGGATGGGGATGGGCATCCCCCGACGGGGCATCGATCGCGAAGGAGCGAACCCATGCGAGCGCTCGTGAAGCATGCAGCAGGCGTCGGCATCGAGGAGGTGCCGGAGCCCGAGCTCGAGCCCGGGCACGTGCTCGTCGACGTCGCCCACGCCGCCGTCTGCGGCACCGACCGCGCCGCGCTCGACGGCGGCCACGACGTGGGCACCGGCACGCGCACGCTCGGCCACGAGGCCTCCGGTCGCATCGCGGCGATCGCGCCCGGCGGCGTGCGCGACGACCTGCGGGTGGGCGACCGCGTGACGTTCGAGACGGATGCGTACCTCTGCATGCGCTGCGACGCGTGCCGCACCGAGCAGTACAACCGGTGCCCGAACCGGAAGGGGATCGGCACGACGGCCGACGGCGCGCTCGCCGACCGCATCGCGATGCCCGAGCGGGCGATCCACGTGCTGCCCGACGCCGTCTCGCTCGTCGAGGCCGCACTGACCGAGCCGCTCGCGATCGCGGTGCACGCCGTCGTCGAGCAGTCGCCGTCGCTCGTCGGCGAGGTCGTCGTCGTGATCGGGCCCGGCGCGATCGGACAGCTCTGCGCCCGCGTCGCTCGGGCGGTGGGCGCGACGGTCGTGCTCGTGGGGCGCTCGCGGCACGCGGCGTCGCTCGCGAGGGCACGGAACGCGGGCGTCGACGTGGTGGTGGATGCCGAGACCGAGGACCTCGAGACGATCGTCGCCTCGCTGACGGATGGCCGCGGCGCGCACTCGGTGTTCGAGTGCTCGGGGGCGACGTCGGTCGCGGAGTCCTCGCTGCCGCTGCTGCGGCGCGGCGGTCGGCTCGTGCTCGTCGCGTTCTTCCAGACCGCGCCGGCGTTCGACGTCGACCGGCTCATCCACCACGAGCTCGAGATCGTGGGCTCGCGCGGCAAGCGCCCGTCGAGCTACCGCACGGCGCTCGCGCTCATGGCGTCGGGCGCCGTGCGGGTCGAGCCGCTCATCTCGGCCCGCCTCCCCCTCGAGTCGTGGGCCGACGGCCTCGATCGCGTCGCCCGCGGCGAGAAGGTCGTCTTCGACGTGGCGCCGTAGCGCTCCCCACCAGCTGGGGGCGCACGCGTGGTGGGATGAGCGCATGCATCCTGCGACCGCCGACGCCTGCGCGCGTGCGCACGCGCACCGGCTCGTGCTCGGCGCCGTGCAGCCTGCGATCGACGCCGCGACGATGGCGCTGCTCGACGTCATCGACGACGAGCGCGTCACGGCGCTCGCCGCGATGCATCCCGACGAGACGCCCTCGGTCGTCGACGCGACGATCGCGAGCGCGTACGCCGCGCTCGGCATCGACCTCGCGCCGATGACGTTCCAGGAGGCGGTGGCGATCGTCGCGCGGGAGCTGCTGCGGGAGCACCTCGCCGGGGTGCGGTCGCTGGCGTCGATCGCAACGTGGGTGCCGGAGGTCGTCGACCTGGAGGATCCCGGCGCGCTGGGGCCGCTGCTGCGGCTCTCGTACGCGCTCGAGACTGCCTCGCTCGAGTCTCGCCGCATCGACGCCCGCGGCGCGGTGGACGCCGTGCTCGCCGCGACGACCGACGTCGTGACGCGGTGGCGGCCGGCGTCGTTGGGCTGACGCCACCCCACCACCACGAGTGGTCCCCAAGACCGCTCCCTGAGGTGCGAACGAAGTGAGCCTCGAAGGGTGCCGCAGCCGAGACGGATCGTCCCGGGCTGCGCGCGTGCTCCTTTCGAGGCTTACTTCGTTCGCACCTCAAGGAGCGGTTGGGAGGGATCGCCCCGATACGACGAAGGAGCGAAGGGACGGCTCGTACCTCGAGGTGCGGTTCGGAGCGACCCGAGCCGCTACGCCGCCACGTTCCTCGTCCAGCCCCTCGTGAGGTCGCGGGCGGCCGTCCAGCCGGCGTACTGCGCGTCGGCCTGGTCGCGGCTCATCGCGGGCTCGAAGACGCGGTCGACGGCGTAGAGCGACTCGAGCTCGGCGAGGTCCTTGTAGACGCCCGTCGAGAGGCCCGCGAGCTGCATGGCGCCGAAGATCGTCGCCTCCGAGTTCTTCGGCCGGATCACCGGGATGCCCAGGATGTCGGCCTGCAGCTGGCACAGCAGGTTGTTCTTCACGGCGCCGCCGTCGACGCGCAGCTCGGGGATCGCGAAGCCCGATCCCGCCACCGCCGCCTCGACGAGGTCGCGCGTCTGGAACACCATCGACTCCACGGCGGCGCGGATGATGTGCAGGCGGTTCGTCGCGTTCGACATGCCCACGATCACCGCGCGGGCGGTCGGGTCCCACGTGGGTGCCGCGAGGCCCGTGAACGCGGGCACGAGGTAGACGCCGTCGGTCGACTGCACCTGCCCCGCGTACCACTCGGAGTCCGGCGCTGCGTGGATGAGCTGCAGGTCGTCGCGCATCCACTGCATCGTCTTGCCCATGGCGTAGACGACGCCCTCGGTCTCGTACTGCAGGTTGCCCTGCACGTTCCACGCCGCGCTCGGCGTGAGCCCCTCGGGGCGGAACGGCGTGTCGCCGTTGTTGATGTTCAGCACGCCGGCGGTGCCGTACGTCATCTTCACCTGGCCCTGGCGGAACGCGGCCTGGCCGAAGAGGCCCGCCTGCTGGTCGCCGAGGTTCGACGCGATCGGCACGGGCGCGCCGAACGTCGCCTCGATCGTGCCGAAGTGCGAGTCCGAGTTCCGGATCTCGGGCAGCATCGAGCGCGGGATGCGCATCTCGCGCAGCAGGTCGTCGTCCCAGTCGACGGTGTCGAGGTTCATGAGCATCGTCTGCGACGCGTTCGACGGCTCGGTCGCGAACACCTCGCGGCCCGTGAGGTTCCAGATGAGCCACGTGTCGACGGTGCCGGCGAGCAGCTCGCCGCGCTCGGCCCGCTCCTGCGCGCCCTCGACGTGGTCGAGGATCCACCGGATCTTCGACGCGGCGTAGAACGCATCCGGCACGAGCCCCGTGCGCTCCTGGATGAGCTCGCCGAAGCCCGACGCCACCCACCGCTCGACGATCTCGTCGGAGTGCCGCGACGCCCACACGATGAGGTTGTGGATGGGGCGGCCCGTCTCGCGATCCCACACGAGCGCCGACTCGCGCTGGTTCGTGAGGCCCACGGCCGTCAGCTGGTCGGCGGTGATGCCGGCCTGCGACAGCGCCTGCTCCATGACGTCCTTCTGCGTGTGCCAGATCTGCATGGGGTCGTGCTCGAGCCAGCCGGCCTTGGGGTAGATCTGCGTCAGCTCCGCCTGCCCGAGGCCGAGCACGTTCAGGGACTCGTCGATCACGAAGGCGCGGGCGCTCGTCGTGCCCTCGTCGATGCCGAGGATGTACTGGGTCATGGGGTCTCTTCTCTGCGGTGGATCTGGGTCTGCGGTGGATCTGGCGATGGATGGGGGTCGCAGCGATGCGCCGGGCCGCGAGCGCGACCCGGCGCATCCGAACGACTACGAGACGTCGACCTTCTTGGTCCACCCCTTCGTGAGCTCGCGCGCGGCGCGCCAGCCGGCGTACTTCGCGTCGGCCTCGTCGCGGCTCATCTGCGGCTCGAACACGCGGTCGACGGCCCACTTCGAGGCGATCTCGTCGAGGCTGTCGTAGACGCCGGTCGTGAGGCCCGCGAGCAGCATGGCGCCGAAGATCGTCGCCTCCGCGTTCTTCGGACGGATGACGGGGATGCCGAGCAGGTCGGACTGCAGCTGGCACAGCAGGTTGTTCTTCACGGCGCCGCCGTCGACGCGCAGCTCGGGGATGCGCAGGTCGGGTGCGCCGGCGAGCGCGGCCTCGTAGACGTCGCGCGTCTGGAACACCATCGACTCCACGGCGGCGCGGATGATGTGCAGGCGGTTCGTCGCGTTGGACATGCCGATGATCGCGGCGCGCGCGTGCGGGTCCCACGTGGGGGCGGCGAGGCCCGTGAAGGCGGGCACGAGGTACACCCCCTCCGTCGACTGCACCTGGCCGGCGTACCACTCGGAGTCGGGCGCGGCGTGGATGAGCTGCAGGTCGTCGCGCAGCCACTGCATGGTCTTGCCCATGGCGAAGAGCACGCCCTCGACCTCGTAGGCGGTCTTGCCCTGCACGCCCCAGGCGAGCGACGGCGTGAGGCCCTCGATGCGCTGCGGCGTCGTGCCGCAGTTGATGTTGAGCACGCCGGCGGTGCCGTACGTCATCTTCACCTGGCCCTGCTCGAACGCCGCCTGGCCGAAGAGGCCGGCCTGCTGGTCGCCGAGGTTCGAGCCGATGCGCACGTCGGCGCCGAACGTGGGCTCGATCGAGCCGAAGTCGGAGTCCGACGGCACGATCTCGGCGAGCATCGCCTTGGGGATGCCGTAGTGGCCGAGCAGCTCCTCGTCCCACTGCAGCGTCTCGAGGTTCATCATCATCGTGCGCGACGCGTTCGAGTAGTCGGTGACGAACGAGCGGCGGCCGGTGAGGTTCCAGATGAGCCACGTGTCGACGGTGCCGGCGAGCAGCTCGCCGGCCTCGGCGCGCGCCTGGGCGCCGGGCACGGCGTCGAGGATGAAGCGGATCTTCGAGGCCGTGTAGTACGCGTCGGGGATGAGGCCCGTGCTCTCCTGGATCTGGTCGCCGATCCCCTGGTCGACCCATCCCTGCACGATGTCGACCGAGTGGCGCGACGCCCACACGATGGCGTTGTGGATGGGGCGGCCCGTGTCCTTCTCCCACACGATGCCGGTCTCGCGCTGGTTCGTGAGCCCGACGCCCGAGAGCTGGTCAGGGGTGATGTTCGCGTCGCGCAGCGCGGCCCGGATGACCTCGAGCTGCACGTTGAGGATCTGCATGGGGTCGTGCTCGATCCAGCCGTTGCGCGGGTAGATCTGCGTCAGCTCGGCCTGGCCGAATCCGACGACGTTGGTGTCCTGATCGATGACGAACGCGCGTGCGCTCGTGGTGCCCTCGTCGATGCCCAGGATGTACTTGACCATGGTCGTGCTCACTTCGTCGTGATGGACGCCGGTGCCGCGACGGTGCGGCTGGCTGGTCAGGAACCTAGGCGGACTCCACTTGTCTAGTCAAGTATTGCCCTGTCTGATGGGCATGGATACGATCGGTACGCTCGGGGGCCACCCCGAGTGCGGATCACGCAGGATCCGCCGTCCACGATGACGTGACGCAAAGGACAACTGCATGGACATCGACCTGATCTCGATCCTCGGAGCGGCCGCTGGCGGCTTCTTCGGCGCCGCGATCGGAGGCCTCCACGCCTTCATCTTCACCGGCTTCATGGTGCTCACGGGCTTCGCCGTGCTCATCGGATCGGGGGACGCCGCCTTCTTGGGGGACGTCGCCTTCGGTCCGGTCTTCGGCCCCCACATCGCCTTCGCGGGTGGCGTCGCCGCCGTCGCGTACGCCGGCCGCCGCTACGGCACGAACGCACGCGACATCGCGCTGCCGCTCGCGAGCCTCGCGAAGCCCGACGTGCTGCTCGTCGGCGCCGGCTTCGGCGTGCTCGGCTACCTCATCCAGAAGGTCGTCGCGATCATCCCCTGGTTCGGCGCCAACACCGACTCGGTCGCCTTCACCGTCGTGATCTCGGCGCTCATCGCCCGCCTCGCGTTCGGCAAGAAGGGCCTGTTCCCCAAGAACGACTCCGGCAAGAGCGGATGGGCGGCGTACGAGCCGACCGAGACCGGCCGCTGGGTCGAGCACCAGGAGCGCTTCGGCCCGCTCACGGCCCTCGGCGTCTTCGCCGGCCTGCTGGCCGCGTTCGCATCCGTCACCGTGCTCGAGGCGTACCCGCAGGTCGCCGGCAACGCGCAGGTGCTCATGTTCGGCGTCTCGGCCGTGTCGCTCGCGTTCGCCTCCGCCGGCCACGCGATGCCCGTCACCCACCACATCACGCTGCCCGCCGGCCTCGCCGCCGTCACGTTCCTGCCGCTCGTCGGCGAGATGACGTGGCTCGCCGTGCTCATCGGCGCCGTCGTCGGCCTCATCGGCGCATGGCTCGGCGAGCTGTTCGCCCGCATCTCGCTCAGCCACGGCGACACCCACATCGACCCGCCGGCCTTCGCGATCTTCCCGGCGACGACGCTCGTGCTCGCGCTCGGCGCGCTGGTCTGAGCCGGGAGGGCACGACACGATGACCGGGAGCCTCGCAGGCGTGCGCGCCGTGGCAGTCGACGTCGACGGCACGATCGCCGGCGCCGATCACAGGGTGAGCGACCGCACGGCCGCCGCGATCCGCGGCGTGCTCGACGCCGGGCTCCCGGTCTACCTCCTCACGGGCAGGTCGCGCCGCAGCGTGCTCGGCCTCGCCCGTGAGCTGGGCATCGACAACCCCGTCGCGGCGTCGAACGGGTCGATCGTCTTCGACCCGGTCGACGACCGCGACCTGCGCACGATCCCGCTCGGCGACGACGACGTGGCGGAGCTCGTGCGCCTGCACCACGACCTGGGCCTCGGGCTCACGTGGTGGACGCGCGACGACATCTGGGTCGACGCGCCCGGCCTGCTCGCCGACACCCTCGTCGAGCTCAACGAGCAGGACGTGCGCATCGGCGACGTCGAGGCCGTCGCGCCGGGCGAGATCGTGAAGATCATGCTGCACGGCACCCCCGACCAGCTCGACGACGCCGCCGCCGAGATCCTGCAGCGCGTGCCGCAGGCGACGCGCTCGATGGACGTGTTCTTCGAGGTCGTCGCGCCCCACGCGACGAAGGCGACCGCGCTCGACCTGCTGCTGGGCGACGCCATCGACCACGGCGACGTGCTCGGCCTCGGCGACGGCGGCAACGACGTGATCTGGCTGCGCCGCATCGGCCACCCCGTCGCGATGGGCAACGCCCGCGACGAGGTGCTCGCCGTCACCACCAGGCAGACGGGGCACCACGCCGAGGACGGCGCCGCCGAGATCCTCGAGACCCTCGTCGACCATCTCGCCGCGGCCTGAGCCGCGCCGCGCCACGAAAGGCATCCGCATGCCCTCCGCCCTCGACCTCTTCGCGACCCCCGAGCAGCTGCGCGGCGGCGACCACGTCGTCGCCACGTACGCGCTCGACCTGCCCGCCGACGCCGACGCGCTCGCACGCATGACGGGCTTCGCCGTGGGTCAGACGATCGGCACGTGGCTGCCGGTGCCGGGCATCACCGCCGAGATGCGCGCCCGCCACGAGGCGCGCGTGCTCAGCGTGCTCTCCGTGCCGCCGATCGACGTCGGCGAGGCGCCCGAGCGGCTCGGCTACCTCGTGCGCATCGCGCTGCCCACGATCAACGTCGGCGACTCCATCCCCATGCTGCTCACGACGCTGCTCGGCAACGACTCGTCGACGTCGGTCGAGGCGAAGCTCGTCGACGTCGAGCTGCCCGACTCCCTCAGCGCAACCCTGTCGGGGCCGAAGCTCGGCGTCGAGGGGCTGCGCGCGCTCACGGGCGTGCAGGGGCGGCCGCTGCTGCTCAACATGATCAAGCCGTGCGCGGGCCTCACGCCCGAGGCGGCGCGCGACATCTTCCGCGAGACGGCCCTCGGCGGCATCGACCTCATCAAGGACGACGAGCTCATCGCCAACCCGCCCTACTCCCCCGTCGTCGAGCGCGTGCGCCTCTTCACGGCGGCGGCGAAGGAGGCGGCGGGCGAGACGGGCGTCGAGACGATCTACGTGCCCAACGTCACCGACCGACCCGACCGCATGCTCGACACCGCGCGCCGGGCCGTGGATGCGGGCGCCCGCGCCGTCATGGTGACGTACGCGACGGCTGGCTACGGCTCGCTCGAGGCGCTCGCCGAGGCCGTCGACGTGCCGGTGCTCGGCCACTTCGCCGGCGCGGCGCCGTTCTTCGAGGGGCCCGCGACGGGCATGTCCGCACCCATCGCCATGGGGCTGCTGCCGCGCATGGCCGGCGCCGACATGGCGCTCGTGCAGACGCCGTACGGCGGCGGCTCGATCCGCAGGCTGTCGTACGTGCGCACGGCGCACCAGATGCTGCTGCCGCGGCCCGGGCTCAAGCCGACGATGCCGATCATCGGCGGCGGCGTGCACCCCGGCACGGTCGACCGCTACGTCACCGACCTCGGCGTCGACACGATCCTCGGTGCCGGCGGCGCCATCCAGGGCCACCCCGGCGGCGCTGCCGCCGGCGTGCGGGCGATGCGGCAGGCGATCGACGCGCGCGTCGCGGGCGTGCCGCTGGCGGATGCCGTCGCCGAGCACGAGGAGCTGCGGCAGGCGATCGACGCGTGGGGTGCGCTGGACTGAGGCCAGCGCTCGGCTGCACGCCTGAGCGCGCCACGCACCCATCCGCGGGCTGCACCCCCACCGCTCCCTGAGGATCGGCCTTGGGGACGGACCGGTCTCGGGGAGGGTCTTGGCGGGGCTCAGCTGGCCGTCGCCTCGCGCACCTCGGCCACCGCCGCGAGGAAGCCGCGCGGGTCGACGCCTGCACGCCCCAGGAAGACGCCGTCGGGGATGCCCGCCGGTCGCCCCACCTCGCGCCCGTGCGCCGCGATCGCCGCGAACGTGCCGGGGCCGGCGCTGCCGCCGTAGAGCACGCGCGACTCCCCCGCCCGCTCGGCGAGCATGCCGCGGATGCGCTCCACCACGTCCACGACATGGCTCGGCGGCGCCGGCTCCGGCGCCCCGATCGCCCAGGTCGGCTCGTACGCGACGACGACCGGCGCATCCGACGGCACGCGCGCGAAGGCGACGTCGAGCTGCGGGCGGATGACCTCCTCGGGGTCGCGGCCGCGCTCGGGCTCGCCGACGATGAGGATGGGCACGATGCCGTGCGCGGCGGCGGCCTCCGACTTCGCCGCGAAGTCCTCGGGTCCCTCGCCGACGTGGCGCACGCGCTCGGGGTGCCCGACCATCGCGAGCGTCGAGCCGAGGCCCGCGAGCAGCTCGGCGCTGACCTCACCGGTGAAGGGGCCGACGGGGTGCGCCGACACGTCCTGCGTGCCCACGAGCGCGCCGAGCGGCGCGAGCGCCTCCACCGTCTGCGCGACGAGCGGATACGGCATGCACGCGAACGCGCCCACGCCACCGGTCGCGGCGAGACCGTCGCGCACGACCGCGATCCACTCGCGTGCGGCATCCGCCGTCAGGTACCCCTTGGGGCTGCATCCGGTCATGGTCGTCGGCAGCTGCGTCGTCACCCTGGCTCCTCTTCGTCGAGGTTGTGTATGGTTGTATAGACAGCCTAGCCGCACGCGCAGGGACGCGCGATGCGCCGTCGATGGAGACAGAGCATGACCGGATTCGCCCGTGCAGACGCCGCTCGCCTGAGCGCCGGCTCCTACGACCTCCTCGTGGTCGGCGGCGGCATCAACGGCGTCGCGATCGCGCGCGACGCAGCGACGCGCGGCCTCTCCGTCGCCCTCGTCGAGCGCGGCGACCTCGCCATCGGCACGTCGTCGTGGAACTCGCGCCTCATCCACGGCGGCCTGCGCTACCTCGAGCACGGCGAGGTGCCGCTCGTCTACGAGTCGCTGCACGACCGCGAGAGCCTGCTGCGCATCGCGCCGCACCTGGTGCAGCCGCTCGGCTTCGTCGTGCCGCTGTACCGCCACAACCACCTGCCCGGATGGATGTTCCGCGCCGGCGTGACCCTGTACGACGTGCTGTCGGCCGGCAAGTCGATGCCTGCGACGCGGCACATGGGCCGCAAGTCGCTCGACGCCGAGCTGCCCGGCCTCGACAAGCGCCACCTCGGCGGCGCCGTGCGCTACTACGACGGCCAGGTGACCTTCCCCGAGCGCCTCGTGCTCGAGACGGCGATCTCGGCCGCGCACGCGGGCGCCGACGTCGCCACGTACGTCGAGGCCGTCGCGCTGCGTCGCGAGGGCGCCCGAGTGACGGGCATCGACGCGCGCGACACGCTGACCGGCGACGAGCTCTCGATCGACGCCGCGTGCGTCGTCAACGCCGCGGGCCCGTGGGTCGACGAGCTCGGCGAGCGCGTGGGCATCGCGCGCCAGATCGGCGGCACGACCGGGACGCACCTCGTCGTGGATCCGTTCCCCGGCGCCCCCGACTCGTGCATCTACTTCGAGGCGCGCCGCGACAACCGCGCGATCCTCGTCATCCCGTGGAACGGCCGCTACCTCATCGGCACGACCGACGACCGGTTCGAGGGCGACCCCGCGACCGTGCGCGGCACCGAGGACGAGGTCGCGTACCTGCTCGAGGAGACGAACGCGCTCGTGCCCGGCGCCGGTCTCACGGTCGACGACGTGCTGCTGACGTACACGGGCGTGCGGCCGCTGCCGTACCGGCCCGGCGTCAAGGCGGGCGCGATCCCCCGCAGCCACCTCATCCTTCGCCACGACGAGGTGCCCGGCCTCGTGACCATCGTCGGCGGCAAGCTCACGCCGCACATCTCGCTCGGCCGGCAGACGACCGACGTCGTCGCGAAGGTGCTCGGCCGCACGCTGCCGAAGTCGCAGACCGCGCAGCAGGCGCTGCCGGGCGCGACGACCGACCGCTGGGCGCGCGGCCGCCGCGCGGCGTCGGCGCTCGCATCGCGGCTGCCGTGGCGCGGTGCGATCGCCGAGCGGCTCGTCGCCGTCTACGGCTCCGCCGCCGAGGCCATCGCCGCGCTGCACGAGGCCGAGCCGGCGCTGCAGACGACGTTCGGCCAGGGCCGCGGCGCCGTCGTCGGCGCCGAGCTGGCCCACGCGATCCGCGCCGAGGGCGCATCCACGCTCGTCGACCTGCTGCACCGTCGCACGATGGTGGGCCTCGAGCCCGCGCTCGGCACCGACGTCGACCGCGACGTCGCCGCGTTCGTCGCCCCGATGCTCGGCTGGGATGCGGCGCGCACCGAGCAGGAGGTCGCCGACCACCGCGCGTACGTCGAGCGCCTCACGGGCGGCGTCGCGAGGGCTCGCGTGCACGCCTGACGAAGACTCCCGCCCGCGCCGATCCCGGCACGGGCGGGTCGCATCCCCGGCCTGCGACACGGGGACGCACGAAGGCCCCGGACGCCTCCCACATCGGCATCCGGGGCCTTCATCCTGCGCGCACGGCGCAGGCTGGCCTACGGGGCGCTGGGGCTCTCGACCGTGACCTCGCCCGAGACGATCTGCTCGCGCAGCGCGTCGAGCTCGGCCTGCAGCTCGGGGCTCACGCGGTCGGCGAGGTCGTGGTAGTCGGCGAGGCCGACGCCCTCGTTCTCGAGCGTGCCGATCAGCGGCTCGTCGGTGACCTCGCCCGAGTCGACGAGGTCGCTGATCGCCTGCACGACGAACGCCTGCGTGTTCTTCTCGACGGTCGTGAGCAGCAGCGGGTGGTACTCCTCGGGCAGCGTCTCGTAGCCGTCGGAGTCGACCCAGATCACGAGGGCCGACGAGCCGGCGTCGATCGACGCGAGGAACGCGCCCTCGCCGACCTGGCCCGCGACGGGCAGGATGACGTCGGCGCCCTGGGCGATGAGCGACTGCGACGTCGCCTGGCCGAGCTGCACGTTCTCGAAGTCGCCGGTGAAGATGCCGTCCTGCGCCTCGACGTCCCAGCCGAGCACCTGCACGCTCGTGCCGTGGGCCGCGTTGTAGGCGTCGACGCCCTGCACGTAGCCGTCCATGAACAGCGTGACGGGCGGCTGGTTGCCGCCGCCGAACGTCGCGACGACGCCCGTCTGGGTCACGCCGGCGGCGAGGTAGCCGGCGAGGTACGACGCCTGCGCCGTGTCGAAGACGATGGGGCGCACGTTCGGGGCCTCGACGACCTCGTCGACGATCGCGAACTGCACGTCGGGGTTCGCCTCGGCCTCCTCGCCCGTCGCGGCGGCGAGCTCGTAGCCGACGGTGAGCACGAAGTCGCAGCCGGTGCCGACGGCGGCCTCGACGTTGGGCGCGAGGTCGGACTCGCTCGTCGAGACGAGCACGTTGACGTCGACGCCGAGCTCGTCCTCGGCCTGCTCCATGCCGGCCCACGAGGCCTGGTTGAACGAGCGGTCCTCGAGACCGCCGGAGTTCGTGACCATCTGCGCGCAGACGTCGGAGGCGGCGGCGTCGCCGTCTCCGCTCTGCTCGGGCGCGGCCTGGCACGCGGTGAGCGCGAGCGCGACGAGGGCGACGGGCGCGACGAGACGGAGGGCGGTGCGGGACATCGGTGCTCCAGGGTGCGGCGGTGCGGGTGGTGTCACCCTAGCCCGCGCACACCGCGCATCCCCCGCATGCGCGCCGCCCCGTGGAGCGCCTCGGGGGACGGGTGTCTGTGCGCGTCGATTGGCCACCTTCTGCGCGATTGGCCAACTCTTGCGATCGAGTGGCCACCTTCTGCGACCGGACCCCGTCGATTGGCGCACATTGGCGCCAATCGATCGACCCACGCGGCCAGCCGGCCGGCGGATCGCGAGCGCGACGCGGCTACAGCACCGTCGCGTTGCCCGACCGACGGATGGCGTCGACGACCTGCTTCACGCGTTGCGCATGCTCGGTCGTCGTCACGAGCAGCGCATCCCCCGTGTCGACCACGACGATGTCGCGCACGCCGACCATCGAGATCACCCGGTCGGTCGTCGACACGACGATGCCGGACGCGCCGTCGGCCAGCACGGTCGCGTTGCCCGAGAGGATCGCGAGGCGGTCGGCGCCGAGCGCACCGTTGTGCAGCTTGGCGACGGCCGAGAAGTCGCCGACGTCGTCCCAGTCGAAGTCGCCGGGCACGACGACCATGCCGCCGCGCTCCGCCGCGGGCTCGGCGACGGCGTAGTCGATCGCGATCTTCTTCAGCTGCGGCCACAGCCGGTCGACGGCGGGGCCGCGCGTCGCCTGGTCGTCCCACGCGGCAGCGAGGTCGTCGATGTGCGCGCGCAGCTCGGGCTCCGTGCGGGCGAGCTCGGCGAGCAGCACGTCGGCGCGGGCGATGAACATGCCGGCGTTCCAGAGGAAGTCGCCCGACTCCACGTAGGTGCGCGCATCCGCGGCGCTCGGCTTCTCGACGAACCGCACGACCTCGGTGACGCGCGGCGCGTCCGGCACCCCGGCGGGCTCGCCCGCCTGGATGTAGCCGAAGCCGATCGCCGGCTCGGTCGGCGTGATGCCGATCGTCGCGATCTTGCCCGTGCGTGCCGCGGCGACCGCATCCGTCACGGCACGGCGGAAGCCGCGCTCGTCGCCGATGACGTGGTCGGCAGCGAACGAACCCACGATCACGCCCGGCTCGCGGCGCTCGAGGATGGCGGCGGCGAGCAGCACGGCGACGGTCGACTCGCGCGGCTCGGCCTCGAGCACGATGTTCGCGTCGGTGAGCGCCGGCAGCTGCGCCTCGACCGCCGAGCGGTGCGCGCGGCCGGTGACGACCATGATGCGCTGCTCGCCCGCGAGCGGCGCGAGGCGCTGGAACGTCGACTGCAGCAGCGTGCGGCCCGATCCGGTGAGGTCGTGGAGGAACTTCGGGGCGTCGGCCCGCGAGAGCGGCCACAGCCTCGAGCCGACCCCGCCGGCGGGGATGATGCCGTAGAACCCGTCGATCGTCATGGTCCGTCACGCTATCGGCCCTCGCGATGCGGCCCCTGACCGACGCGGAGCGTTCACACGCCATTCACGCCATCCACCGCCCCGTCGCCACCCTGCGTGCCTACCGTCGGCAGCGTGGAGATCGAACGCGTCGCCATCGTCACCGAGAGCTTCCTGCCCACGGTCAACGGAGTCACGTCATCCGTGACTCGCGTCCTCGAGCACCTGCAGGCCACCGGACGACAGGCGATGGTCATCGCCCCGCGCTGCGGCGCCCCGACGCAGCTGCACGGCGCGCCCGTGTTCGAGGTGCCGTCGATCGCGTACCGCGAGTTCCCCGTCGGCATGCCGAGCCCGCAGGTGCATGGCCTGCTGCAGCGGTTCCGGCCCGACGTCGTGCACGCCGCATCCCCGTTCCTGCTCGGCGGGCAGGCGATCGCGGAGGCGCGACGCATGGGCGTGCCGTCGGTCGCGATCTACCAGACCGACATCGCCGGCTTCGCGCGCCGCAATCGGCTCTCGGCGGGCGCGCCGGTCGCGTGGAAGGTGCTGCGGCGCATCCACAACCAGGCGGACGTCACGCTCGCGCCGTCGTCGGCATCCATCGCCGACCTGGATGCGGCGGGCATCGAGCGCGTCGCGCACTGGGCGCGCGGCGTCGACCTCGACGCGTTCCACCCCGACCATCGCGTCGGCCCCGCGGCGCAGGCGCTGCGCGCGCAGCTGGCGCCGAAGGGCGAGACGATCGTCGGCTACGTCGGCCGCGTCGCACCCGAGAAGGGCCTCGAGCGGCTGCGGGCGCTGCAGGGCACGAAGGGCATCCGCGTCGTGATCGTGGGCGACGGACCCGGGATGGCGGCCGCGAAGCGTGCGCTCGCACCGCTCGGCGCCGTGTTCCTCGGGCAGCGCACGGGTGCCGCGCTCGCCGCTGCGTACGCGGCGCTCGACGTCTTCGTGCACACGGGCGCCGAGGAGACCTTCGGGCAGACGTTGCAGGAGGCAGCCGCGGCCGGCCTGCCGGTGATCGCGCCGCGCGCCGGCGGTCCGATCGACCTCGTCGACCACGGCATCACGGGCTTCCTGTTCGAACCGGACTCGCAGCGCGGGCTGCGGGATGCGGTGCGCACGCTCGCCGAGTCGCCCGCGATGCGCGCGCGCATGGGCGAGGCGGGTCGCCGCCGCGTGCTGCAGCGCACGTGGCCGCGCGTGTGCGACCAGCTGCTCGAGCACTACGCCGCGGCGCAGCGCCACGCGCTCACGGGCGTCGAGCCCGTGCGGGCGCCTGCGGTCGTCTGACGCTCGAACTCGCTGCCGGCGGGCAGCGCGACGGCCGGGCATCGATTGGCGCCGATGTGCGCCGATCGACGGCATGTCATCGCAGAAGGTGACCACTCGATCGCAGAAGGTGGCCAATCGCCGCAGAAGGTGACCGATCGGCGACCGGCGACGACCTACGCCGCGCGGCCGCCGTTCGTGATGCCCGGGGCCGAGACGGGGGCAGCAGCGCCCGCACCCATGCCCGCGAGGATCGACGCCGTATGACCCGTGCCGCGCGCGGCGAGCGCCTGCCGGTAGAGCGTGCCGGCGCGGTACGACGAGCGCACGAGCGGCCCCGACATGACGCCGGCGAAGCCGATCTCGGTCGCGGCCTCGGCGAAGTCGGCGAACGCCGCCGGCTCGACCCAGCGCTCCACGGGGTGGTGCCGCGGCGACGGTCGCAGGTACTGCGTGATCGTGATGAGGTCGCAGCCCGCGTCGTGCAGCTCCTGCAGCGTCTCGAGCACCTCCGCATCCGTCTCGCCCATGCCGAGGATGAGGTTCGACTTCGTCACGAGCTCCGCCTCGCGGCTCCAGCGCAGCACGTCGAGCGACCGCTCGAACCGGAAGCCGGGGCGGATGCGGCGGAAGATGCGCGGCACGGTCTCGACGTTGTGCGCGAAGACCTCGGGACGCGTCGAGAACAGCTCGTCGAGCAGGTGCTTGTGTCCGGTGAAGTCGGGCGCGAGCATCTCGACGCCGACGCCGGGGTTCACGGCGTGGATCTGCCGCACCGTCTCGGCGTAGAGCCAGATGCCCTCGTCCTCGAGGTCGTCGCGGCACACGCCGGTGACGGTCGCGTAGCGCAGCCCCATCTGCCGCACGGAGGCCGCGACGCGGCCGGGCTCGAGCCGGTCGAGCAGCGCGGGCTTGCCCGTGTCGATCTGGCAGAAGTCGCAGCGGCGCGTGCACTGGTCGCCACCGATGAGGAACGTCGCCTCGCGGTCCTCCCAGCACTCGTAGATGTTGGGGCAGCCCGCCGACTGGCAGACGGTGTGCAGATCCTGGTCCTGGACGAGCTCCGTGAGCGCCGTGTACTCGGGCCCCATGCGGGCGCGCGTCTTGATCCACGGCGGCTTCTTCTCGATGGGCGTCTCGGCGTTGCGCACCTCGAGGCGCAGCAGCTTGCGACCGGCGGGCGCCTGCGCGGGCGTCGTCTCCTGCACGACGCCTGCGGGTCCTGCGCAGCTCATGCGGCGGCCTCCAGCGATGCAGCGGCGGATGCGGATGCGGACGAAGGCACGGACGCGGGCACAGCAGCGGGCGTCACCGCCGCCACCCCGAGCGCGAGCAGCGCCGCGGCGAACGCATCCCCCACCTCCTCGACGGAGGGCGCGGCGCCGAGCTCGACGGCGATCGACGTGACGCCGGCGTCGGTGATGCCGCACGGCACGATGCGCGAGAACTCGGCGAGGTCGGGGGCGACGTTGATCGCGATGCCGTGCGTCGAGACGCCGCCGGCCACGCGCACGCCCACCTGGGCGATCTTGCGATCCTTCGAGCCGTGCCCGCCGAGGATGGGCGTGCCGTCGCCGCGCAGCCACACGCCCGCACGGCCTCGCACGCGCTCGACGTCGAGGCCGAGGGGGTGCAGCGTGTCGAGGATGGCCTGCTCGAGCCTGCGCACCCAGTCGACGACGCCGAGGTCGCCGATCGCGACGATCGGGTAGGCGACGAGCTGGCCGGGGCCGTGCCAGGTGATGCGGCCGCCGCGGTCGACGTGCACGACGGGCGAGCCGTCGGTCGGCAGGTCGGCGTCCTGCGTGCTCGTGCCCGCCGTGTAGACGGATGCGTGCTCGAGCAGCAGCAGCGCATCCTCGCCGCCGGCGGCGACCTCGTCGTGCAGGCGCCGCTGCAGCGTCCACGCCTCCTGGTAGTCGACCTCGCGGCCGAGCCTCATCACTCGCATGCCGTGACGATAGCGTTTCTGCACTCGGTACGGAAACTCCGCGAACCGGCGCGTCACGCCGTCCCGAGGCGAAGAACCCCGGTTCTTGCCGAACGATTGGTCAGGCACCGTTCGCGGCGGGCATAGGATCGATGACGGCATCCGCTCGATACGAATCTCGTGAGGAGGGAACGCGTGGCAAGCTCCCGCACCCCGACCCTCGCCGATCCCAAGCCGTCGCGCCTGCGCATCGCTGGCACGCTCTACCGCGGCAACGAGGGCATGTGGTCGTGGGTCCTCCACCGCATCTCCGGCATCGGCATCTACTTCTTCCTCCTGGTGCACGTGCTCGACACGTCGCTCATCCGCGTGAGCCCGGAGGCCTACAACGCCGTCATCGCGACGTACAAGAACCCGATCATGGGGCTCGGCGAGGTCGCACTCGTGGGCGCCGTCGTGTTCCACGCGATGAACGGCCTGCGCATCATCGCCGTCGACGCCTTCCCGGCGGCGACGCGCATCCAGCGCATCCTCTTCTGGGTCGTCATCGGGCTCGTCATCGTGCTCATGGCCGGCTTCACGCCCACGCACCTCGCGAACGTCTTCGGGGAGCACTGATGACCGCCACCGTCGAGAGCCCCCGCACCCCCTACGCGTACCCCGCCCGCTCGAAGGGCCGCCGCGGCCCCAACATCGAGAAGGCCGGCTGGATCTTCATGCGCGCCTCGGGCGTCGTGCTCGTCGTGCTGATCTTCGGCCACCTCGCGTACAACCTGCTGTTCACGCCCGGCGGCATCCACGCCATCGACTTCGGGTTCATCGGCGGCAAGTTCGCCAACCCGCTGTGGCAGTGGTGGGACGTCGCGATGCTCTGGCTCGCGATCCTCCACGGCTCGAACGGCATGCGCACGATCGTCAACGACTACGTGCACCGCGAGCCGCTCCGCCGCCTCGCCCTCGGCGCCATCGCGTCGAGCGCCATCATCCTCATCGCACTCGGGACGCTCATCACGTTCACGTTCGACCCGTGCCCCGTGGGGGCCGACCCCGAGCTGCTGGCGTCGTTCTGCGCCGATCTCTGATCCAGGAGTCCCTTCAGCACATGACTGAGTCGACCGTGTCCGACGGCATCCACTACCACCAGTTCGACGTCGTGATCGTCGGCGCAGGCGGCGCAGGCATGCGCGCCGCCATCGAGGCGGCACCGAACGCCTCGACCGCCGTCATCACGAAGCTGTACCCGACGCGCTCCCACACGGGCGCCGCGCAGGGCGGCATGGCCGCAGCCCTCGCGAACGTCGAGGACGACAACGCCGAGTGGCACACGTACGACACCGTCAAGGGCGGCGACTACCTCGTCGACCAGGATGCTGCCGAGATCCTCACGCGCGAGGCGATCGACGCCGTGCTCGACCTCGAGAACATGGGCCTGCCGTTCAACCGCACCGAGGACGGCAAGATCGACCAGCGCCGCTTCGGCGGTCACACGCGCGACCACGGCAAGGCGCCCGTGCGCCGCGCCTGCTACGCCGCCGACCGCACCGGCCACATGATCCTGCAGACGCTGTACCAGAACTGCGTCAAGCACGGCGTGAACTTCTTCAACGAGTTCTACGCGCTCGACCTCGTCATGACCGAGGTCGACGGCGTGAAGCGCGTCGCGGGCGTCGTCGCCTACGAGCTCGCCACTGGCGAGATCCACGTCTTCCAGGGCAAGTCGGTCATCTTCGCCACCGGCGGCTTCGGCAAGATCTTCAAGACGACGTCGAACGCCCACACCCTCACGGGCGACGGCGTCGGCATCATCTGGCGCAAGGGCCTGCCGCTGGAGGACATGGAGTTCTACCAGTTCCACCCGACGGGCCTCGCGGGCCTCGGCATCCTCCTCACCGAGGGTGCTCGCGGCGAGGGCGCGATCCTGCGCAACGCCTCGGGCGAGCGCTTCATGGAGCGCTACGCCCCCACGATCAAGGACCTCGCACCTCGCGACATCGTCGCGCGCTCGATGGTGCAGGAGGTGCTCGACGGCCGCGGCGCCGGTCCCCACAAGGACTACGTGTACCTCGACTGCACCCACCTGGGCGCCGAGGTGCTCGAGACGAAGCTGCCCGACATCACCGAGTTCGCCCGCACGTACCTGGGCGTCGACCCGGTCGTCGAGCGCGTGCCGGTGTACCCGACGGCGCACTACGCCATGGGTGGCATCCCCACAAACAACGACGCCGAGGTGCTGAGCGACAACGACACCGTCGTGCCCGGCCTCTACGCCGCCGGCGAGTGCGCGTGCGTCTCGGTGCACGGCTCGAACCGCCTCGGCACGAACTCGCTGCTCGACATCAACGTCTTCGGCAAGCGCGCGGGCAACAACGCCGTGACGTACGCGAAGTCCGCCGACTTCGTGCCGCTGCCCGCGGACGCCGCGGACAACGTCGTGGGCTGGCTCACGCAGCTGCGCGCATCGACGGGCACCGAGTCGGTCGCGGAGATCCGCAAGGAGCTCCAGGAGACGATGGACCGCAACGCGCAGGTCTTCCGCACCGAGGAGACGCTCACCGAGGCCGCCGCCGCGGTGCGCGACCTGCGCACGCGCTACCTCGGCGTCGCCGTGCGCGACAAGGGCAAGCGCTTCAACACCGACCTCCTCGAGGCCGTCGAGCTGGGCTTCCTGCTCGACCTCGCCGAGGTGCTCGTCGCGTGCGCCCTCAACCGCAAGGAGTCGCGCGGTGGTCACATGCGCGACGACTACCCGAAGCGCGACGACGAGAACTACATGCAGCACACGATGGCGTACCTCTCCGGAGACGCCCACTCGTCCGACTCGACCGACCACATCCGCCTCGACTGGAAGCCGGTGCGGAAGACGATCTACGAGCCCACCGAGCGAAAGTACTAGGAGACGAGCATGACCGACACGCAGACGCTCGAGGCGACGACCTCCGACGACCAGGCCACCGAGGTCGAGGCGATCGAGGAGCCCAAGTCGTTCACGGTGACGCTCAACGTGCGCCGCTACGACCCCGAGGCCGACGACGAGCCCAAGTGGGTCGACTACGACGTCGAGATGTACCCGACGGAGCGCATCCTCGACGCCCTGCACCGCATCAAGTGGGAGCAGGACTCGACGCTCGCGTTCCGCCGCTCGTGCGCCCACGGCGTGTGCGGCTCCGACGCCATGCGCATCAACGGCCGCAACCGTCTCGCGTGCAAGGCGCTCATCAAGGACTTCGACATCTCGAAGCCCATCTACGTCGAGGCGATCAAGGGCCTGCCGCTCGAGAAGGACCTCATCGTGAACATGGAGCCGTTCTTCGACTCCTTCCGCGAGATCCAGCCCTTCCTGCAGGCCACGGGCAAGCCCGAGAAGGAGCGCCACCAGACGATCGCGCAGCGCGAGCGCTTCGACGACACCACGAAGTGCATCCTCTGCGCAGCGTGCACCACGTCGTGCCCCGTGTTCTGGACCGACGGCCAGTACTTCGGCCCGGCCGCGATCGTGAACGCGCACCGCTTCATCTTCGACAGCCGCGACGAGGCGTCGCAGGTGCGCCTCGACATCCTCAACGACAAGGAGGGCGTGTGGCGCTGCCGCACGACCTTCAACTGCACCGACGCATGCCCCCGCGGCATCGAGGTGACGAAGGCGATCGCCGAGGTCAAGGCGGCGATGACGTCGGGCCGCGTGTCCTGACCCACCGCTGACCGTTCGCGACGGCCCGGAGCTGCGGCTCCGGGCCGTCTCGCGTTCCCGGATGCGGGTGCGGGATGGCTGCGTCGAGCTGCGTCGTGCAGGCGATTCCGGGCTTCGAGGGAACATTCCCCTCGAGAGGCGGAATCGCCTGCGAAACGCAAGACGGATAGAGTGGTTAGGTTCGCCTAACCCGAGGAGCTCCATGTCCACGCCCGCGCGCCGCAGTCGTCCGACGAACGTGCTGGAGGTGGTCGCGGTCGAGCAGCTCGCCCCGCACCTCGTACGCATCTGGGCGGGCGGCGAGGGGCTCGAGGCGTTCGAGGGCTCGGACGCGACCGACCGCTACGTGAAGATCTGGTTCACGCAGCCGGGCCACGACCTCGACGCCCCGTGGGACGTCGAGGAGCTGCGCCAGACGCTCGCGCCCGAGCAGCTGCCGGTGTCGCGCACGTACTCGGTGCCCGTCGTCGAGGCCGACCGCGTCGCGATCGACTTCGTCGTGCACGGCGACGAGGGCCTCGCAGGCCCGTGGGCAGCGGCTGCGAAGCCCGGCGACCGCATCGTCTTCTCGGGTCCGGGCGGCGGCTACGCGCCCGACGCCTCCGCCGACGCGCACCTGCTCGCGGGTGACGAGTCGGCGATCCCGGCCATCGGCGCCGCGCTCGCGTGGATGGCCGAGCACGCGCCCGCCGCGGTCGGCACGGCGTACGTCGAGGTGCACGGCACCGCCGACGAGCTCGCGCTGCCGAGGCCTGCGGGCGTGGACCTCGTGTGGCTGCACCGCGGCGAGGCCGTGACGGCGGGCACCTCCCCCGTGCTCGCCGACGCCGTCGCCGGCCACGCGTTCGTCGACGGCCGCACGCACGTCTTCGCGCACGGCGAGCGCGAGGCGATGAAGGCCATCCGCGACGTCGTGAAGCGCCAGGGCATCGCGCGCGAGGACCTGTCGCTGTCGGGCTACTGGGCGCACGGCCGCACCGAGGACCGCTTCCAGGCCGAGAAGCGCGAGCCGATCGGGCAGATCCTCTAGTCGCGCTCCGCCGATCGTCGTCGCTCGGCGACGGTCTCGATCGCGGCGCGCAGCGCGGCGAAGCCCTGCACGAGCGCGGCGAGGTCGTCGTCGGCGACGAGGTCGAGCACCTCGTCGGTCGCCTCGTGGCGGTCGGCGAGCCGCGCGTGCAGCTCGGCGCCCCGCTCGGTGGGCGCGAGGTGCCGTACGCGGCGGTCATCCGCCGACTCCTCGCGACGCAGGTAGCCGGCCTCGACGAGGCGATCGACGCTCGTGGAGACGGTGGCGGGCGTGACGTCGAGGGCGGTCGCGAGCGCGGAGCCCGTCGTGGCGACGCCGCCGGCGACGAGCAGCAGCACGCGCAGCTGCGCCATCGTGAGCGGCACGTCGAGCCACGGCTGCATGCGCTCGAGCGCCATGACGCGGCCGAGGGCGCTGCGGTCGGCGAGGAAGCGCTCGACGAGGGCGGTGCGGGCGGATGCGGGCATCGTGGCCTCCGATCAGACAGGTAGACGAGTCATGACAGTTTGACATCATCGAACCGTTAGATGGATGCATGGACCCAGACAGAGCCTCCATCACCCCCGCCTCACCCGTCGCGACGCCGCGCTTCCGCCACGTCGTCGTGGCCGACCCCTCCCCCGTCGCCGCCGCCGACTGGCTGCTCGCCCACGGCGCCGACGTCGTGATCGTCGCCGAGGACGTCGCCCCGTTCGCGATGCTCGTGAACGCCTACGGCGACGACGTGCAGACCGTCGAGCTGCCCGCCCACGTCATCCGCGACCGCACGGCCCTGCGCGCATCCGTCGAGGCGACGGGCATCGAGCCCGATGCCATCGTCGTCGTGCCGACGAGGCCGGGCGACCACCGCTACGCGATCGCGCAGCCCTCGGTCGTCGCTGCCTGAGCGGTCGTCAAGCAGCCAAGTAGTCAGCCGGCTGTCAACCCCGCGCGAGGCCCGCTCCTTCGGGCCTAGCGTCGGAGCATGACCGCCGCGCCGACCACCGCATCCACCCCGACGACGCTCGATCGCGTGCGCGCGATCCTCGTGCTCGTCGCCGTGCCCGCCACGCTGCTCGGCGCCGCGCTCGGCTCGGGCCTGCTCGGCGGCGGCACGGCCGAGGGCGTCGGCCAGGGCGCGTTCGCCTCGGATGCGACCCCGCTCGCGCCCGCGGGACCGGCGTTCTCGATCTGGTCGGTCATCTACCTCGGCCTCGCGGTCTACGGCATCTGGCAGGTGCTGCCGCGCAACCACGCCGACCAGCGGCAGCGTTGGATGGGGTGGCTCGCGCTCGCGTCGATGGTGCTGAACGCGGCGTGGATCACGGCGAGCCTCGCGAGCGCCGTCGCGCTCACGGTGGTCATCATCGTGGCGCTGCTGCTGTCGCTCGTCGCGATCTTCGAGGTGCTGCGTGGCATCCGCGCCCGGTCGCTCGTCGAGACGGTCGTCGTCGACGGCACGTTCGGCCTCTACCTCGGCTGGGTGTGCGTCGCGACGGTCGCGAACGTGGCGGCGTGGCTCGCCGACATGGGGCTGCGGCCCGAGGCGTTCGCAGCGCCCGCGACCGTGGTGCTCGTCGTCGTCGCGGCGATCGGCGTCGCCGTGGCGCTGCGCGGCCACGGGCGCATCGGGCCGATGCTCGCGATCGTGTGGGGCGTCGCATGGATCGGCGTGGCCCGCGCGACGGGCGAGCCGGCGTCGACGACCATCGCGGTCGTCGCGGCGATCGTGTGCGTCGTCGTGGCCGCCGTCACGGTCGGCGCGCGCCTGCGTACGCACCGCCAGCCCGCGAAGGCCTAGCGGGCTCCTCTGCCGCCGCGCAGGCCGCTGCGGCATGCTGGTCGCGTGACCGACGCCACCATCGCCGCGCTCGAGCGCCTGGGCGCCCTGCGTCGCGCGCTCGACGGCACGCGCCTGCCGCTCGCGGTCGAAGGCGTGGATGCGGCGCGCGACCTCCGATCGCGCGCGCTCAAGCAGGTCGACGACTACGTCGAGCCGCGCCTCGCGAACCTCGACGCCCCGCTGCTCGCCGTCGTCGGCGGCTCGACGGGTGCCGGCAAGTCGACGCTCGTCAACGCGCTCGTGGGCCTGCCCGTGACGCGCACGGGCGTCATCCGTCCTACGACGCGGCAGCCGATCCTGCTGCACGCGCCGAGCGACCGCGGCTGGTTCGCGTCGACGCGCATCTTGCCCGATCTCGCGCGCATCACGGGCGAGGTGCGCGCGACGCCGCTGCCGGCGAGCGCCGCGGGCGAGGAGCCGGATGCCACGAAAATCGGGGCGGTCGTGCTCGTGGGCGACGAGCGCGTGCCCGCCGAGCTCGCGATCGTCGACGCCCCCGACCTCGACTCCGTCGCCGACGAGAACCGCGCCCTCGCTGGCCAGCTGCTGGCCGCCGCCGACCTGTGGCTCTTCGTCACGACCGCCAACCGCTACGCCGACGCGGTGCCGTGGGCGGCGCTCGAGGATGCCGCCGGTCGCGACGTCACGGTCGGCGTCGTGCTCAACCGCGTGCCCGCCGCCGCGGCGACCGAGGTCGAGGGCGACCTGCGGCGCATGCTCGGCGAGCGCGGCCTCGGTGCCGCCCCGATCTTCACGGTCGTCGAGTCGCCGCTCGACGACCTCGGCATGCTGCCTGCGGATGCGGTCGCGGGCATCCGCGCGTGGCTCGCGGGCATCGCCGGCGACCGGGCCGAGCGCGCCCGCATCGCGGGCCGCACGCTCGGCGGCGCCGTCACGAGGCTCGCGGCGTCAGCGCGCGAGGTCGCGGCGGCGCGCACGCTGCAGGTCGCCGCGGCCGACGAGCTCGCCCGCGTCGTGCAGAGCCGGTACGACGACGCGGCCGACCGCATCCACGCCGCGACGAGCGATGGCACGCTGCTGCGCGGCGAGGTGCTGGCGCGGTGGCAGGACTTCGTGGGCACGTCCGACGTGTTCCGCACGATCGAGGGCTGGTTCTCGCGCACGCGCGACCGCATCGGCGCCTTCTTCCAGGGCAGGCCGGCGTCGGTGGTGCAGGTCGAGACGGCCATCGAGCACGGGCTGCACGCCGTCGTCGTCGACGAGGCCGGCGGCGCTGCGGGCGACGCGTGGCAGCGGGTGCGGGCGACGCAGGCGGGGCGGTGGCTGACGGCCGACGTCGACCTGTCGCGCGAGTCGGACGACGTGGCGGCACGCACCTCGCGGCTCGTGCGCGAGTGGCAGGCCGCGCTCGTGCAGCGCATTTCCGACCAGGCGGGAGACAAGCGCGTGAAGGCGCGCATCCTCTCGCTCGGCCTCAATGCCGTCACCGTGACGCTCATGGTCATCGTGTTCGCGTCGACCGGCGGGCTCACGGGCGGTGAGATCGCCATCGCGGGCGGCTCGGCGATCGTCGGGCAGAAGCTGCTCGAGACGATCTTCGGCGAGGATGCCGTGCGCCGCATGGCGAAGGACGCGCGCGACGACCTCGACGAGCGCGTGCGCGCGCTGCTCGCCGAGGAGGCCGCCCGCTACGCGCCGCTGCTCGACCCGGTGCGCGACGGCACGACGCCCGCCGAGCTCGAGGATGCGTCGCACGCGCTCGAGCGGGCGATGGCGACCGTCGCCACCGACGCCGCCGAGGGACGCGCGTGACGCTCGACGCGGCGCTCGAGGCGCTCGAGGACGCCGCCGAGCTCGGCGCGGGCCGCATCGACGACGCCGACGTCGCGGCGATCCGCGTCGTGCTCGAGCGGGCGGCGTCGCGGCGCGCGCTGTCGAGCGAGCACACCGTCGTCGGCTTCTTCGGCGCGACGGGCTCCGGCAAGTCGTCGCTGCTCAACGCCGTGGTCGGCGAGCAGCTCGCGAGGGCGCACGTGCGTCGGCCCACGACCTCCGAGCCGCTCGCGGCCGTGTGGGGCGCGCGGGGGTCGGCGGCGCTGCTCGACTGGCTGCAGGTCACCGACCGCCGTCACGTCGAGGCCCCGTTCGCGGGCGACGAGTCGCTCTCGCTCATCCTGCTCGACCTGCCCGACTTCGACTCGGTCGAGCCGCAGCACCGCGCGATCGCCGAACGTCTCGCGGGCCAGGTCGACGTGCTCGTGTGGGTCGTCGACCCGCAGAAGTACGCCGACGCCGTGCTGCATCGCTCGTTCGTCGCGCCGCTCGCGACGCACGGCGCCGTGACGGCGGCGGTGCTCAACCAGGTCGACCTGCTGCCGGCGGGTACCGTGCCCGACGTCGTGGCGTCGCTGCGCGGCCTGCTGGCCGCCGACGGCCTCGCCGACGTGCGCGTGCTGCCGGCGAGCGCCGCGACGGGCGAGGGCGTGGATGCGGTGCGCGCCACGATCGCCAGGTTCGCGCGCGAGCGCGCGGCGCAGTCGGCACGGCTCGCCGCCGACGTCGCCGCGGCCGCCGGCAGGCTCGAGGCGCCCGACATCGCGCCCGAGGTCGCCGCGCCGGTGCGTGCACGGCTCACGGACGGCCTCGCCACCGCGGCACGCGTCGACGCCGTCTCGCGCGCCGCGGGCGCGAGCTACCGCAAGCGCGCCGGACAGACGACGGGCTGGATCCTCACGGCGTGGCTGCTGCGCCTGCGCGCCGACCCGTTGCGCCGTCTCCATCTGCTGCCGTCGACCAGAGCGCGCGGCCGGGATGCCGACGTGCACCGCACGGCGCTGCCGCCGCAGTCGTCGGCCGAGCGTGCGCAGGCGTCGCTCGCCGTGCGCGCGTACGGCGACGCCGCCTCCGAGGGGCTCGGCGACGGCTGGCGCGCCGCCGTGCGGCAGGCGGCGAACGAGGCGCTCGCGGTCGTGCCCGACGCGCTCGACCGCGCCGTCGCCCGCACCGACCTCGGTGCCCGCGGCTCGTGGTGGTGGGTCGTGCTCGCGATCGTGCAGTGGATCGCGCTCGGCGCCGCGCTCGTGGGCGTCGGCTGGCTGCTCGCGGCCGCGCTGCTGCCGATCTGGAGCCTGCCCGCGCCCGAGGTGCCGGTGGAGCAGGGCTGGCCCGTGCCGACGTTGCTCATCGCCGCCGGCGTGCTGCTCGGCATCCTCACGGGGCTGCTGGGCGCGGCGCTCGGCGGTGCGATCGGCGCCGCCAGGCGCGCTCGCGCTCGGCGACGGCTGCGCGCGGCGGTCGCCGACGTCGCCCGCGCCGAGGTCGTCGAGCCGATCGAGCTCGAGCGCGACCGTGCCGAGGCGTTCGGCGACGCCGTGCGCCGCGCCCGCGGCTGACGTCAGGTCGCGGCGGGCGCCGACGCGTCGGTCGACGCCGCGACGGCCGTGCCGCGCACCGACGGCGCGGAGCGCGTGATGCGCCTGCCGATCGCGATGCCCGGCACCTCGGCGGCACGGTGCACGAGCTCCGTCGCGGCGGCGACCGCCGCGAGCGCGAGCGCGAGCCCCAGCTCGTACGGCAGGCCGAGCTCGAGCACCACCATCCACAGCACCGTTAGGCCCACGGGGCCGTGCACGAGGTAGAGGCTGTAGCTGCGCGCCGCCAGCACCCGCAACGCCCGACGCGACCGCAGCCGCCCCTCGAGCGCGATCGCGCCAGCGAAGAGCGCCCCGGCCAGCAGCAGGCTCGGGCCGTACGACGTCGGCGGGTCGAGGAAGATCGGCTGGATGCCCTCGAGGCCGAGCACGAACACGACCCACGCCGCGACGCCCAGCGCGATCGCCACCCACGCGCGCACCTGGCCGCGGTGCCAGAGGAACGTCAGCTGCCCGAGCACGAGCAGCGGCACGTACGACAGGTTCGCCGCGACGAGGAAGTAGACGTCGCCGAACGACCGCGCCGTGAGCACCGCTGCCGCGCACACGACGAGGATGAGCACGGGCATGAGCCACACGGCGCGGCCGCGCAGCCATCCGATCGCCGCGACGAGCGCGTAGAAGACCACCTCGACCGCGAGCGTCCACGCGACGCCGACGATGGGCGTGAAGCCCGGCAGCACGTAGTTCGCGAGCGTGCCTGCCACGAGCCAGTCCTCGACGCCCGCACCCGCGCTCACGACCGAGAGCCCCGCTGGCGTCGGCGCCGGCGTGATCGCCAGCACGAGCAGGATCGTCGCGATGAGCGGCGGGTAGATGCGCAGGATGCGGCGCACGCCGAACGCCCACGCCCGCTCGCGCTGCCTGGCCTGCGTGACGACGTAGCCCGAGATGAGGAAGAACACGGCGACGCCGAGCCACCCCATGTCCTGCACGATCACGAGCGGGTCGAGCGCGAACCGACGCAGCAGCGTCATGGGCGGCCAGTCGCGCCCGTGGTCGGCGAGGAACCCTCCGACGAGGTGGGCGACGACGACCGAGGCCGCCGCGAGACCCCGCAGCTGATCGAGCAGCGCGAGGTACCGCGGCGGGGAGGTCACGCCGCCGCGGCTGCGTCCCGCGCGCCCTGCGCCGACGTCGCCTTGAGCGCGGCGGCCGCCTTGGCCTTCGCCTGCTCGATCGTGTGCTCGAGCAGCTCGGCGCGCACGTCGGCGAACGCGGCGGGGCTCATCGACAGCGTCGTGACGCCGAGGCCCACGAGCACGACCGCGAGCGCGGGGTCGGCCGCGGCCTCGCCGCACACGCCCACGGGCTTGCCCGCCTCGGTGCCGGCGTCGCCGAGCAGCTGGATGAGGCGCAGCACGGCGGGGTGCCACGGGTCCTGGAACGACGCGACCGTGCCGAGCATGCGGTCGGCGGCGAACGTGTACTGCGTGAGGTCGTTCGTGCCGATCGACACGAAGTCGGCCGCCTCCATGACCTGGTCGGCGAGCACGGCGATCGAGGGGACCTCGGCCATCGCGCCGACGGTCTTGAGGCCGTGCTCGCGGCCCAGGGCGACGAAGTACTCCGTCTCCTCCTGGTTCGCGATCATCGGCGCCATGACCCACAGGTCGGCGTTCGTCGCGGCGTCGGCGGCGGCGAGCGCCTCGAGCTGGTCGCGCAGGATCTGCTCGCTCGCGCGCAGGGCGCGGATGCCGCGCAGGCCGAGCGCCGGGTTCTCCTCCTCGGCGTCGTTGAGGAAGGCGAGCGGCTTGTCGGCGCCGGCGTCGAGCACGCGCACGACGACCTTCTTGCCCTCGAACGCCTGCAGCATGCGCGTGTAGGAGTCGGTCTGCGACGCGACGGTCGGCGCCTGCTTCGCGTCGAGGAAGAGGAACTCGGTGCGGAAGAGGCCCACGCCCTCGGCGCCGAGCTCGAGCGCCTTCGCAGCATCCTCGGGGCGGCCGACGTTGGCGAGCAGCGGGATCTTCGTGCCGTCGGCGAGCGCGCCGTCGGTGATCGGGGCGTCGGCGCGGGCGGCGCGCGAGGCGGCCTCGGCGGTCGCGGCCTCGACCTCGGCATCCGACGGGTCGAGCGTCACGGCGCCCGTCTTGGCGTCGACGACGACGCGGGTGCCGTCCTGGACGGCGCCGAGGAGGCCCTCGACGCCCACGACGGCCGTGATGGACTTCGAGCGGGCGAGGATCGCGGTGTGGCTCGTGGGGCCGCCGTCCTGCGTGATGAGCGCGAGGGTGCGCTCGAGGTCGAGCGTCGCGGTGTCGGCGGGCGCGAGGTCGCGCGCGACGAGGATGAAGGGCACGTCGGACTCGGGCACGCCCGGCGCGGGCACGCCGCGCAGGCGCGCGACGACGCGCTGCGAGACGTCGTCGAGGTCGGTGGCGCGCTCGGCCATGTAGCCGCCGAGCGCGATGAGCATGGTCTTGAACTGGTCGAACGCGTCGTGCACGGCGCGCTCGCCGTTCGTGCCCTGGCCGATGCGGCCGGCGATGTCGTCGGCGAGCGCCGGGTCCTGCGCCATGAGCGACGCGGCCTCGAGCACCTCCTGCGCCTCGCCACCGGCTGCGCGGCCGCGCTCCGAGAGCTCGGCGGCGACCTCGGCGAGCGCCGTCTGCACGCGCTGCGTCTCGTCGGCGGCGTCGCCGACGAGCGGTTCCGTCGACGGCGGAGCCAGGGGCTCCGGCATCCGCAGTACCACGCCTGCAGCGATTCCGCGACCGACACCGACTCCACGCAGCTCTGCCATGCCGCAAGACTACGCTGTCGAAGCGGTCAGGGGACGCGACGGATGGGGGCCTTGCGGTGACGACGACGGCGCAACGCATCATCGGGTCGCGACCCGTGCGGGCTCTGCAGCACTACGGTGCGGCGAAGGGACCCGTCTTCGCGCAGGGCATGACGCTCAGCGCCTTCCTGTCGCTCTTCGCGGCCCTCTTCATCGGCTTCGCGATCTTCGCGGCCGTGCTCGGCGGCAACGACGCGCTGCGCGACCGGGTGATCGAGGCCGTCGCCGGATCGGTGCCCGGGCTGCTCGGCACGGGCCCCGAGGGCGAGGGCGGCGTCATCCCGGTGGACACGTTGCTGCAGTCGAGCGTGCTGAGCTGGGGATCCGCGATCGCGGCGGTCGCCATCCTCATCACGGCGATCGGCTGGATCGGCGTGAGCCGCGAGGGCTTCCGGGCCGTGTTCCATCTGCCCGACGTGCGCTCGAACGCCATCGCCCTCAAGGCGGGCGACCTCGGCGTCGCCGTGGGCATCGGCCTGCTCGTGCTCGCCTCGGCCGCGCTGCTCGTCGTCACGAGCGCCGTCGCCGACGCGCTCGGCATCGGCGGCGTCGGCCAGGTCGTGGGTCTGCTGGCGCAGCTCGCGCTCGACGCCGCGATCGTCGCGCTGCTCTACCGCTTCGCCGGCCGGCTGCGGCTGCCCTGGTCGCAGCTCATCGGCGCCTCGCTCGCGTGCGCCGTCGCCTTCGCCGTGCTCAAGCAGTTCGCGGCGCTGCTGCTCACGGGCGGCTCGAACCCGCTCGTCGCGTCGTTCGCCGCCATCCTCGGCATCCTCGTGTGGCTCGGCTTCGTGAACCAGATCCTGCTCGTCGCGCTCTCGTGGCTCGCGGTCGGCGAGACCGGCAAGGAGTACGTGCAGCACGTGGATGCGATGAACGCGCGCGAGGACGCGATCGCCGAGCTGCGCGCCGACCGCGCCGCCATCAAGGCCGAGATCGCCGAGCGCAAGAAGGACGACCCCAAGCAGGGGCTCTTCGCGAAGTCCCTGCAGAGGCGCCTCGCGAAGCAGGCGCGCAAGCGCTGAGCGCCGCCGCCCTGTCGGTGGCGCGCCGATAGGCTCGGGGCATGCGCATCGTGTCCGTCAACGTCAACGGCATCCGGGCAGCATCGGGCAAGGGCATGCTCGAGTGGCTCGACGAGGCGAAGCCCGACATCCTCTGCCTGCAGGAGGTGCGCGCGCAGGACGAGGACGTGCTGCGCATCCTCGAGGGTTGGCACGTGCTGCACGACGCCGCGACCGCCAAGGGCCGCGCCGGCGTCGCCGTCGCGTCGCGCATGCCGTCGATCGGCCACCGCACCGACATCGGGCTCAAGACGTTCGACACGAAGGGCCGCTGGCTCGAGGCGGACTTCGCGCTCGACGACGACCGCGTCCTCACCGTCATCTCGGCGTACGTGCACTCCGGCGAGGCGGGCACGCCGAAGCAGGAGGACAAGATGCGCTTCCTCGGCTCCATGCTCAAGCGCCTCCCCCAGGTGCGCGCCACGACCGACCTCGCCGTCGTCATGGGCGACCTCAACGTCGGCCACACCGAGCGCGACATCCGCAACTGGAAGGGCAACCGGAGGAACGCGGGCTTCCTGCCCGAGGAGCGCTCGCACCTCGACCGCATCCTCGGGCCTGAGGGCAAGCTCGTGACGGGCGTCGACGGCGTGCGCGGCAAGGGTCAGGGATGGGTCGACGTGGGCCGTGCGCAGTCCGGCGACGTCGACGGCCCCTACACGTGGTGGTCGCAGCGCGGCCGTGCGTTCGACACCGACACCGGCTGGCGCATCGACTACCAGCTCGCGACCCCGGCGCTCGCCGCCACCGTCACCCACTACGAGGTGGCGAAGGCGAGCGCGTGGGACACGCGATGGTCCGACCACGCTCCCGTCGTCGTCGACTACGCGCTCTGAGCTCCACGCGCTCCTGAGATCCGAGGAACCACCATGACCAAGCCCCGCCTCTACTCGGGCATGCAGCCCTCGTCGGGCTCGCTGCACATCGGCAACCTCATCGGCGCCATCTTCCAGTGGAGGAGGATGCAGGAGGAGTACGACGCGACCTTCTCGGTCGTCGACCTGCACGCCATCACCGTGCCGCAGGACCCGAAGGTGCTGCGCGAGCAGGTGCGCACCGTCGCCGCGCAGTACATCGCCGCCGGCATCGACCCGTCGCGCTCGGTGCTCTACGTGCAGTCGGCCGTGCCCGCGCACGCGCAGCTCGCGTGGGTGCTGTCGACCATCACGGGCTTCGGCGAGGCCAGCCGCATGACGCAGTTCAAGGACAAGTCGGCCCGCCAGGGCGCCGACGCCGCGTCGGTCGGCCTCTTCACCTACCCGATCCTCATGGCCGCCGACATCCTGCTGTTCGACACCGACGCCGTGCCCGTCGGCGACGACCAGAAGCAGCACGTCGAGCTCACCCGCGACCTCGCGACCCGATTCAATGCGCGCTTCGGCGACACGTTCGTCGTGCCGAAGCCCGTCATCCAGGCGGAGTCGGCGCGCATCTACGACCTGCAGGAGCCAACGGCGAAGATGTCGAAGTCGGCCGCGACCGACAAGGGCCTGCTGTCGCTGCTCGACGAGCCGACGAAGGTCGCGAAGAAGATCCGCTCGGCCGTGACCGACATGGAGGGCGTCGTGCGCGCCGACCGCGAGCAGAAGCCCGGCGTCACGAACCTGCTCACGATCCTCTCGTCGATCACGGGCACGCCCGTGCCCGAGCTCGAGACCCGCTTCGAGGGCCAGCAGTACGGCGCGTTCAAGGCCGAGGTCGCGGATGCGGTGGTCGCCGAGGTCGCGCCGATCCGCGAGCGTGCGCTCGAGCTGCTGGCCGACCCGGCCGAGCTCGACCGCATCCTCGCTTCGAACGCCGCTCGCGCGTCGGAGGTCGCCGAGGCGACGCTCGACCGCGCGTACCGGGCGATCGGGCTGCGGTAGGGCGCTCGGCTCCCAACAGCCGGTGGGTTGCGCCGCGAGACGATCGGGAATGAACCCCGACGGGCGCGAGTTGTAGGCTTCCGATACACGTCGAGTGCTCACGGGGTCAGTGCAAGTCTGAACCGGCGGTCAGAGTCCGCGAACCTCCCATCCCGGGAGGCCGAGCAGGTGGAATTCCTGCACCGACGGTGAGAGTCCGGATGGAAGTGACACTCCGAGGTGGGATGCTTCCGCGCGCCCACGGCCTCGACGCCGGAGGATTCGTGGCGACAGGACAGGTGGCGGCAGCCGCCCCGACCGGTGCCGAGCGCGCCGCGCTCGGACTGGCCGTCGCGCTCGCGCCGCAGGGTCCGCGAGGCCACAACCCGCAGGTCGGCTGCGTCATCCTCGCCGCCGACGGCGCCGTGCTCGCCGAGGGCTGGCACCGGGGCGCGGGCACGCCGCACGCCGAGGTGGACGCGCTGTCGCACCTCGCCTGCGGCGCCGCGCGTGGCGCCACGGCGGTCGTGACGCTCGAGCCGTGCAACCACACCGGTCGCACGGGCCCGTGCGCCGAGGCGCTCATCGACGCCGGCATCGCCCGCGTCGTCTATGCCGTCGTCGACCCAGGCAAGGCGTCGTCGGGCGGCGCGCAGCGTCTGCGCGACGCGGGCGTCGACGTCGTGCACGCGCCCGACGACGATGCCGAGGCCCTCATCGACGGCTGGCGCTTCGCGCTGCAGCACGAGCGCCCTCGCGTGACCGTGAAGTGGGCGCAGTCGCTCGACGGTCGCGCCGCCGCCGCCGACGGCACGAGCCAGTGGATCACCGGCCCCGACGCCCGCGCGCACGTGCACCGGCAGCGCTCGCTCCACGACGCCATCGCCGTCGGCACCGGCACCCTCATCGCCGACGACCCGCAGCTCACCGCCCGCGTGCCGCTCGCCGACGGCAGCGACGACCCCGCGACGCCGCAGCCGGTGCCCGTCGTCGTCGGCCATCGAAGCGTGCCGTCGTTCGCACGCCTCCGCGACCACCCACGCCGCCACCTCCACGTCCACGGCCTCCCGAACGAGTGGCTCCGCGAGCTGTGGACGAAGCACGGCATCCAGTCGCTCTACGTCGAGGGCGGGCCCACGCTCGCCTCCGCCGTCGTCGCCGCCGGGCTCGCCGACCGCATCCACTGCTACGTCGCGCCCACGCTGCTGGGCGGACCGCGCACCGCCATGGGTGACGTCGGCGTCGCCACGATCGACGAGCAGCTGCTGCTCGACGACGTGCAGGTCGAGGCCCTGGGCCGCGACCTGCTCGTCAGCGCCATCCCACGACCCGCCACCATCCGACCTGCCGCCACCGCGGCGAAGGAGGGCTGACCCCATGTTCACCGGGCTCATCGAGGAGATCGGCGAGGTCGTCGCGCTCGACCACGACGGCGACTCCGCCAGGCTCACCGTGCGCGGACCGCTCGCGGTCTCCGACGTCACCCACGGCGCCTCCATCGCCGTCAACGGCCTGTGCCTCACCGTCGTCGAGCAGACGGCCGACGCCTTCACCGCCGACGTCATGGCGGTGTCGCTGCGCATGTCCCAGCTGGGCGACCTCGCCGTCGGCGACCGCGTCAACCTCGAGCGCGCCGCCCAGGTGGGCGACCGGCTCGGCGGCCACATCGTGCAGGGCCACGTCGACGGCACCGCGACGGTGCTCGAGACCGAGGACGGCGACGCGTGGCGTCGCGTGCGCCTCACGCTCGACGACGACCTCGCGCCCTACGTGGCGCGCAAGGGATCCATCACGCTGCAAGGCGTGAGCCTCACGGTCTCGGGCCTGAGCGACGAGACCGAGGCTGCGCAGTGGCTCGAGGTGTCGCTCATCCCCGAGACCCTCGAGGCCACGACACTCGGGGCGCTCGTGCCCGGCGACCGCGTCAACGTCGAGACCGACGTCGTCGCGCGCCACGTGGCACGCATGCTGCGCCTCGAGCAGGCAGGACGCATCACGACCGCAGGAGCGCAGGCATGATCGGCACCATCGAGCAGGCGGTGCGCGCGCTGCGCGACGGCCGCCCCGTCGTCGTCGTCGACGACGAGGGCCGGGAGAACGAAGGCGACCTCGTGCTCGCCGCCGAGCTCGCGACGCCCGAGCAGATCGCGTTCCTCGTGCGCCACTCCTCCGGCTTCCTCTGCGCGCCGCTCACGGGCGCCGTCGCCGACCGGCTGCAGCTGCCGCTCATGGTCGAGGCGAACGAGGACCTGCGCCAGACGGCGTACACGGTGACGGTCGACGCCGCCGACCGCGCCACGACGGGCATCTCCGCCGACGACCGCGCGCACACGCTGCGCGTGCTCGCCGACCCGGCCTCGGGCCCCGGCGACCTGCGTCGCCCCGGCCACGTCGTGCCGCTGCGCGCCGTCGACGGCGGCGTGCGCGTGCGCCCCGGCCACACCGAGGCGACCGTCGACCTCCTCGCCCTCGCGGGCCTGCAGCCCGTCGGCGTCATCGGCGAGCTCGTCGAGGACACCGGCGAGATGCGTCGCCTGCCCTCGCTCATCGCGTTCGGCGAGGAGCACGACCTCGTCGTCGTGACGATCGAGGACCTCGTCGCCCATCTCGACGCCGGCGCCGTCGCCACCATCGCGCCCGTCGACCCCGCGCTCGCGACCCGCGTGCGGTACGAGGTGTGCACGACCGTGCCGACCGTGCACGGCGACTTCCGCATGTTCGCCTACCGCGACCTCGTGACGGGCGCCGACCACGTCGCGATCGTCGCCGGCCACCCCGTCGCCGACGGCGCGCTCGTGCGCATCCACTCGGAATGCCTCACGGGCGAGGCGTTCGGCTCGCTGAAGTGCGAGTGCGGGCCGCAGCTCGACGCAGCGCTGCAGCGCATCCACGAGGCCGGCGAGGGCGTCGTCGTGTACCTGCGCGGCCAGGAGGGGCGCGGCATCGGCCTCATCAACAAGCTGAAGGCGTACCGCCTGCAGGAGGACGGCCTCGACACCCTCGACGCCAACCTCGCCCTCGGCCTGCCCGCCGACGCCCGCGAGTACGGCGCCGCCGCGGCCATCCTGCGCGAGCTCGGCCTCGCGAGCATCCGCCTGCTGTCGAACAACCCCGAGAAGGCGGCGCAGCTCGAGCGGCACGGCATCGCCATCGCGGCGCGCGAGCCGCTCGTCGTCGGCGTCGGCGACTTCAACGAGGGCTACCTCGAGACCAAGCGCGACCGCATGGGGCACGTGCTGCCCGAGCAGATCGTCGCCGCACCCATCACGACGGGAGACTGACATGGCCGGCTCCGGCGCACCGCACCTCGACCTCGACGCCTCAGGGCTGCAGGTCACGATCGTCTACGGCCAGTGGCACGACCTCATCGCCGGCGGCCTGCTGGGCGGCGCGCGCCGCTCGCTCGCGGCGATGGGCGCGACCGTGACCGAGATCCCCGTCGCCGGCGCCTTCGAGCTGTCGGTCGTGGCGCAGGCGGCGCTCGAGCGCGGCGCCGACGCCGTCGTGGCGCTCGGCGTCATCCTGCGCGGCGGCACGCCTCACTTCGACTACATCGCCCACGCCGCGACCGCCGGGCTCACCGACGTCGCGATCCGCACGGGCAAGCCCGTCGGCTTCGGCGTGCTCACGATCGACGACGAGAGCCAGGGCATCGACCGCGCCGGCCTGCCCGGCTCGAAGGAGGACACGGGTGCGAAGGCGGCCGAGGCCGCCGTCGGCGCCGCGCTGGCGATCCGCGCGCTCTGACGCTGCCTCGCTCGCGTCGAGTCCGCACGTGACTCGCACGGGATGCGGATGCGGTGCCCCGCGCGCTCCCGGCGGCGGCGCGTAGCGTCGCCGCATGCCCCGCATCCGAGCCGTCATCGCCGTCGCGATCGCCGTGCTCGTCGTGCCACTCGCTGCGTGCGTCGCGGGGCCCGCGCCCGAGACGACGCACCACGAGCCGTTCATCGATCGCGCGCTCGTCTCGCAGGACGACGACCCCGACGACGTCACGGCGCCGACGACGTACCGCGTCGACCATCCCGAGCACCTCGCCGCGCTCGAGGCGCTCATCGTCGAGCACGACGCGTTCGGCGACCAGGGTGACGAGCCCATCCACGCCGACGGGCAGCGCACGAGCCTCACGTACTGGACGCTGCAGACCGGCGAGGCGGTGCACATCCGATTCCGGCTCGACGACGACTCGAGCGACTTCGAGCGCGAGGTCGACGCGCTCGTCGCCAGCTGGATCGCCGCCGACGAGCTGACCGTCGAGCACCCGCCGATCCCCCAGCCCGGCACCGGGCCGAGCCTCGACCTCGACGCCGGCCTCACGCTCGCGACCGCCGTGCAGTCCGAGGGGCCGCTCGGCGACGGCACCGCAGGGCTGCAGCGCGCCGACGCCGCCTCGCTCGCCGCCCTCGCCGACGTGCTCACGCAGCCCGAGACCGAGCCCGACGACATCGAGTGCGTGTGGACGACCACCACGTCGGTGATCGCGACCGATGCGACCGGCGCGACCGCGACGTTCGAGGCATCGTCGTGCGGCGCGACCGGCCGAGACCAGGCGCTCGGGCAGCTCGTGGCCGAGTGGGCGGCCGAGGACGCCTGACGACGCGCAGCCGCGCGTGCGCACCGCCGCACATCCGCGTGGCTAGGCTCTTCCCAGCACTTCTGAAGGAGCCTCATGGCTGACGCATCCCCCACCACGACCGCCGAGAAGCCCGCGAACTCGCGCGGCCGGGTCATCTTCGCGAGCCTCATCGGCACGTCGATCGAGTTCTACGACTTCTACATCTACGCGACCGCCGCCGTGCTCGTGTTCCCGGCCCTCTTCTTCCCGGCCGAGAACGAGACGGCCCAGCTGCTGTCGTCGCTCGCGACGTTCGGCGTCGCCTTCGTCGCCCGCCCGATCGGCTCGATCCTCTTCGGCCACTTCGGCGACCGCATCGGCCGCAAGACCACCCTCGTCGCCTCGCTGCTGACGATGGGCATCGCGACCGTGCTCATCGGCTGCCTGCCGACGGCGCTCACGCCCGGCTGGGAGATCGCCGCCCCCGCGCTCCTCGCGCTCATGCGCTTCTGCCAGGGCCTCGGCCTCGGCGGCGAGTGGTCGGGCGCCGCGCTGCTCGCCACCGAGAACGCCCCCGCTGGCAAGCGCGCCATCTACGGCACCTTCCCGCAGCTCGGCGCCCCCATCGGATTCATCCTCGCGAACACGATCTTCATCGCGATCACCTACACGCTCACGCCCGAGCAGTTCCAGCAGTTCGGCTGGCGCATCCCGTTCCTCCTCTCGGCGATCCTCGTCGCCGTCGGCCTCTACGTGCGTCTCAAGCTCATCGAGACGCCCGCGTTCACGAAGGTCGTCGAGCGCAACGAGGTCGTGAAGGTGCCGCTCGGCCGCGTCTTCAAGCACAACTGGGTGCAGCTCATCCAGGGCACGCTCATCATGTTCGCGACGTACGTGCTCTTCTACCTCATGACCACGTTCACGCTCACGTTCGGCACCCGTGCCGCGACCGAGGAGCAGGCGGCCGCCGCCGCCGAGGCCGCCGGCCAGCCGTTCAACCCCGACACGTTCGTGCCGGGCCTCGGCTTCCAGCGCATCGACTTCCTCTGGCTGCTCATCATCGGCGTCGTGTTCTTCGGCATCTTCACGCTCGTCGCCGGCCCGCTCGCCGAGCGCTTCGGCCGCAAGTGGATGCTCGCCGGCGTCTCGGCGCTCATCGTCGTGTTCGGCCTGCTGTGGGTGCCGCTGTTCGGCAGCGGCTTCGTGGGCATCATGCTCGCGCTCATCCTCGGCTTCACGCTCATGGGCCTCACGTTCGGCCCGATGGCGGCGTTCCTGCCCGAGCTGTTCCCCGCGAACGTGCGCTACACGGGCTCGGCGCTCGCGTACAACCTGTCGAGCGTCATCGGCGCCGCACCGGCCTCGTTCGTCGCCGTCGCCCTCTGGGGTGCCGCCGGCGGCTCGCCGCTGCTCGTCGGCCTCTACCTGTCGGCCGCGGCAGCGATCACGCTCGTCGTGCTGCTCGTGTCGAAGGACACGCGCGACAACGACTACGTCAACACGACGTCGGCCTGACGCACGAGCCTCGCCCCCGGTTGGGGCGGGATCGACGACTCGGAGGGGATGCGGATCGCATCCCCTCCTGTCGTTCGCGCAGGTCGCGGGTGGCGTGCGGATGCGCGGCGTAGCGTCGCCGACATGGCTTGCAGCATCCGCCTCATCGTCGTCGCTCCGCTCGCCGCCGCAGCGCTCGCGCTCGGCGGCTGCGTCGTCACGCCCGACGTCATCGAGCCCGACGTGCCCTGCGGCGCGGTGGCCGTGCATCCGCTGCCCGCGTGCACGCAGATGCCGATGCTCGCTGCCGAGTCGGCCACCTACGCGCAGACGCAGGCGCTGCCCGACTTCGACAGCGCCACCTACCTCGTGACCGACGACGCCGCGCTCGCCGAGCTCGACGCGCTGCTGTCGAGCCGGGTGCGGGGCGACGTCACGATCCTCGGCGACTGCGACGGCGGCCGCACGACCGAGCTCGTCGTCGAGTCCGCGACCCTCGGCACCGTCACGGTGCTCGTCGACACCTGCACGGGCGATCCGCTCGCCGACGACGTCGACGACCCCGTCTCCGGCTGGCACGACGCGGGCGTCGGCACGCCGGTGCCGTGACCGCCGTGCGGCGTCAGCGCAGGAAGAGCGCCTTGAGCCGCGACGTCGTGAAGACGATGCCGAGCACCGACATCACCGCGAGGTAGCCGACGTGGATCGCGAGCGACCAGTCGACGACCCCGAGCGTGAGCTGCCGCATCATGTCGACGCCGTGCCACAGCGGCATCGCCATGATGATCCACTGGATGGTCGGCGGGTAGACCTCGATGGGGAAGAACGTGGCCGACAGCAGGAACATCGGCATCATGACGAAGTAGACGTAGTCGAGATGCTGGAACGTCTTCATGTAGCTCGTGATCGCCATGCCGAGGCTCGCGAACGCGAACGCGATGAGCACGGCGGCAGGGATGGCGAGCAGCGCCGTCGGCGACAGGTTGAGCCCCATGATCGTCGTCACGGCCATGAAGCCGCACGCGTAGAGGAAGCCGCGGAACAGCGCCATGAAGATCTCGCCGAGCGCGACGTCGAGCGGGCCGAGCGACGTCGACAGCATGCCGTCGTAGAGCTTGCCGTAGTGCATCTTGAAGAACACGTTCATCGTCGAGTCGAAGACGGCGCCGTTCATCGCCGACACCGCCATGAGCGCCGGCGCGATGTACGCGGCGTACGGCACCTCGACGCCGCGGTACTCGAGCACGCCGATGAGCGTGCCGAGGCCGATGCCCATCGACAGCAGGTAGAAGATCGGCTCGAAGAACCCCGACACCACGACCGTGAGGTTGTTGCGACGCATCACGTGCATGCCGCGGCCGATGACGGCACGCGCGTTGCCTGCGTAGATGCCCGACAGCGGGCCGCGGGGGCGCTGCGTCAGCAGCGGCTCGCTGGTGTGCACGGTCACAGGTCGAGCCTCCTCCGGAACACCTTCACCGCGAGCAGGAAGCCGACGACGGCGAAGCCCACGAGCACGGCGACGTGCACGGCCAGCAGCCACGCCGCGACCGGAGCGCCGTACAGCGCCCAGCGGCCGAGGTCGACCGCGTGCCACAGCGGCGAGATCCATCCGATCCATTGCAGGAACCACGGCAGCGTCTCGAGCGGGAAGTACGTGCCCGAGAACAGCATGAGCGGCAGCGTCACGAATCGGTCGATGAAGTTCAGCTGCCCGCGGTCCTGCTCCTGGTGCGCCGCCCACGCCGTGACCGGCAGGGCGACGGCGAGCACGAGCATCCAGGCGATCGGCACGAGCCACAGCGCGCGGGGCGAGTCGGTGACGCCGAGCAGCCAGATCGCGACGACGTAGACGATCGACAGCGGGATGACGCGCACGAGCGTGCCGATCGTGTACCCGACGACCATCTGCGCCGGGCTCACGGGGCTCGAGCGCATCGCGAGGAAGATCGGCACCCACTTGAAGCCGCCGAAGACGCCGTACGTCGACTCCTGCGCCGCCGTCTGCATCGCAGAGCCGAGCACGAGCGCCGGTGCGAGGAACAGCAGGAAGTCGGCGCCACCGACGTCCTGCCCGCCCTGCGCGTCGTTCACGACGATCGCGAGCCCGAAGCCCAGGCCCGCGACGTAGAGGAACGGCGAGGCGAGCCCGAGGCCGATCCACGTGCCCACGTACGCGCGCATGGCACGGATGCGCTGCTCGGCGACGTACCACCAGCCGAGCCGGCGCGAGCGGCGCGCCGCGGCGATGCCGAGCGCCACCTGGTCGGCCTGGGCGCTGGTCGCAGCGCTCATTCGATGAGCGTGCGGCCGGTGAGCCTGAGGAACACGTCCTCGAGGCTCGAGCGTCGCACGAGGCTCGTGATGGGCTTGAGGTCCTTCGCATGGATGGCCTGCAGCGCGGCGTCGCCGTCGTGCGCGTAGACGAGGATGCGGTCGGGCAGCACCTCGAGGCGGTCGCCGATGCCCTGCATCGCGGCGGCGGCCTCGGCGTTGCGGCTCGAGCCGAAGCGCACCTCGAGCACCTCGCGCGACGAGTGCTCGCGGATGAGCGACGCCGGGCTGCCCTCGGCGACGATGCGGCCGTGGTCGACGACCACGAGGCGGTCGCACAGCTGCTCGGCCTCGTCCATGAAGTGCGTCGTGAGCACGAGCGTCGTGCCGCGCTCCTTGAGCCGGAAGAGGCGATCCCACAGGATGTGGCGCGCCTGCGGGTCGAGGCCCGTCGTGGGCTCGTCGAGCAGCAGGATGCGCGGCTCGTTCATGAGGCCGCGCGCGATCGTGAGGCGCCGCTTCATGCCGCCGGAGAGGTCGTCGACGCGCGCCTTCGCCTTCTCCTCGAGCTGCGCGAACGCGAGCAGCTCGTCGGCGCGCTGCTGCACGACCGCGCGCGGCAGGCCGAAGTAGCGGCCGTAGACGACGAGGTTGTCGCGCGCCCGCAGCTCGGTGTCGAGCGTGTCGGCCTGCGGCACGACGCCCAGCTGCGCGCGGATCTCGGGCCCGTGGTCGTTCGTGTCGAGCCCGAGCACGTCGAGCGTGCCGTCGGTGCGCGTCGAGACGGCCGAGATCATGCGCATCGTCGTCGACTTGCCGGCCCCGTTGGGGCCGAGGAAGCCGAACGACTCCCCCTGCTCGATGTCGAAGTCGATGCCATCGACGGCGGTGAAGTCGCCGTAGCGCTTGACGAGTCCTCTTGCGGAGATGACGGCGGGCACGAGCACTCACTGTAGCCCCGGCCGCCGACACCGCATCCGGCGGGCAGGTCATGCCCGCGGTGGGAGGATGGATGTCGATGAGCGAGCGACGAGGATTCCTGCGGCGACCCAAGCAGGACGGCGGCCCCACGGCATCCGTGCGGGAGCTCCTCCCCTACCTCTTCCCCAAGAAGGGCCTGCTCGCGGGCGCGCTCGTGCTGTCGGTGCTCGGCGCCGTCACGAGCCTCGTGCAGCCGCTGCTCGTGCAGCAGATCATCACGGCCGTGCAGGACTCCGAGCCGCTGCGCTGGCTGCCGTGGGTGCTCGTGATCCTCGTGCTCGCCGACGCGGCGCTCGGCGGCTTCCAGCACTTCCTGCTGCAGATCCTCGGCGAGCACGTCGTGCTGCGCACGCGCACGCAGCTCGTCGCGCGCCTGCTGCACCTGCCGATCGCGGAGTTCGACCAGCGCCGCACGGGCGACCTCGTCTCGCGCGTCGGCTCCGACACCACGTTGCTGCGCGCCGTGCTCACGCAGGGCCTCGTCGAGTCGGTCGGCGGCCTGCTGACGTTCGTCGGCGCCATCGTGGCGATGCTCGTCATCGACCCCGCGCTCTTCGGCCTCACGTTGCTCGTCGTCGTCGTCGCGTTCGCGGCCGTGCTCGTCGTCATGCCGATGCTCACGCGCGCCACGCGACAGGCGCAGGAGCAGGTCGGCCACCTCACGAGCGCGCTCGAGCGGGCGATCTCGGCCGTGCGCACCGTGCGCGCGTCGAACGCGACCGACCGCGAGGTCGCCGTCGTCGGCGAGCGCAGCGAGGCCGCGTTCGACGCCGGCGTACGCGTCGCGCGCATCTCGGCCCTCGTGGTGCCGATCGCGGGCATCGCCGTGCAGGTGGCGTTCCTCGTCGTCATCGGCGTCGGCGGCCTGCGCGTCGCGACGGGCGACCTGTCGATCGCCGCGCTCGTCGGCTTCCTGATGTTCCTGTCGTACATGATCTTCCCGCTCGGCCAGATGATCGGCGCCGTCACCGCGGTGTCGACGGCGCTCGGCGCGCTCGGCCGCATCCAGGAGATCGTGCGCCTCGCCCCCGAGGACGCCGGCGACCTCGCCGTCGACGAGGCCCCCACGGGCGACGCGGTGGCGTTCGAGGGCGTCTCGTTCCGCTACCCCGAGTCGGTCGTGCGCTCGCGCCTCGAGGCCGACGGTGCGTCGGCGGATGCGGCGGACGAGGATGCGCCGGTCGAGTCGCCCACGGTGCTGCACGACGTGTCGTTCACGGTCGCGCCCGGCACGCGCACGGCCATCGTGGGCCCGTCGGGCGCAGGCAAGTCCACGCTCTTCGCGCTCGTCGAGCGGTTCTACGACCCGACCGACGGTCGCATCGTCGTGAGCGGCCGCGACGTGCGCTCGGTCGAGCGCCGCGCGCTGCGCGCCGGCATCGGCTACGTCGAGCAGGATGCGCCCGTGCTGGCCGGCACCATCCGCGACAACCTGCTGCTCGCCTCCCCCGACGCGACCGACGAGCGCCTGCTCGAGGTGCTGGGGCGCGTGAACCTGCGCGAGGTCGTCGACCGCTCGCCCGAGGGGCTGGATGCGGTCGTGGGCGAGCGCGGCGTGCGCCTGTCGGGCGGCGAGCGCCAGCGGCTCGCGATCGCCCGCGCGCTGCTGTCGGCGCCGGCGGTGCTGCTGCTCGACGAGTCGACGTCGAGCCTCGACGGCCGCAACGAGGCGCAGCTGCAGGGCGCGATCGACGAGGTCGCCGCGGGCCGCACGCTGCTCGTCATCGCCCACCGCCTGTCGACGGTCGTCGACGCCGACCAGATCGTCGTGCTCGACCAGGGCCGCGTCGCCGCCACGGGCACGCACGCCGAGCTGCTCGCCTCGAGCCCGCTCTACCGCGAGCTCGCCGAGCACCAGCTCCTCGTCGCCCAGCGTTGAGGGCTTCGGCCCGATGCGAGGTCACATCGGGCCGAAACCCTCAACCCGGCAGACGAATGGAGGTTCTCGGCCCTTTCTGATGTCAGAAAGGGCCGAGAACCTCCAAAGGTTTGGCGCCCGGAGGCGCGGGATCAGGCGTAGGGGTTGGGCATGAGCGTGTACTTCGTCTCGAGGTACTCGTAGATGCCCTCGGCGCCGCCCTCGCGGCCCAGGCCCGACTGCTTCACGCCGCCGAACGGGCCGGCCGCGTTCGACACGACGCCCACGTTGAGGCCCATCATGCCCGTATCGATGAGGTCGATCATGCGCTGGCCGCGCGCCGCATCCTGCGTGAAGACGTAGCCGACGAGGCCGTACTCGGTCGCGTTCGCGAGCGACACCGCCTCCGCCTCGGTCGAGAAGCGCTGGATGCCGACGACGGGTCCGAAGATCTCCTCGACCGACACCGACATGTCGGCAGAGACGCGGTCGATGACCGTCGGCTCGAAGAACGAGCCCGCGCCCTCGATCGCCTTGCCGCCCGTCGTGACGACGGCGCCGGCGGCGACGGCCTCGTCGACGAGGCGCACGGCGTTCGTGACGGCCTTCTGCTCGACGAGCGGGCCGATCTGCACGCCGTCCTCCGTGCCGCGGCCGACCTTCATGGCCTTGACCTTCTCGGTGATGCGGGCCGAGAACTCGTCGGCGACCGACTCGTGCACGATGAACCGGTTCGCCGCCGTGCACGCCTGGCCGATGTTGCGGAACTTCGCGAGCATCGCGCCCTCGACCGCCTTGTCGAGGTCCGCATCCTCGAACACGACGAACGGGGCGTTGCCGCCGAGCTCCATGGATGCCTTGAGCACGTTGTCGGCCGCCTGCTTCAGCAGGCCGACGCCGACGGGCGTCGAGCCCGTGAACGACACCTTGCGCAGGCGGTCGTCGCTCATGATGCGGTCGGTGAGCGCGCCCGTCGACTTCGTGGTGACGACGTTGATGACGCCCTTGGGCAGGCCGGCGTCCTCGAGCAGCTGCGCGAACGCGAGCGTCGTGAGCGGCGTGAGCGTCGCGGGCTTCACGACCGCGGTGCAGCCGGCGGCGATCGCGGGGGCGATCTTGCGCGTCGCCATCGCGAGCGGGAAGTTCCACGGGGTGATGAGGTAGCACGGGCCCACGGGGCGGTGCGTCACGATCATCTGGCCGGTGCCCTCGGGGTTCTGCGCGTAGCGGCCGCCGATGCGCACGGCCTCCTCCGAGAACCAGCGCAGGAACTCGCCGCCGTAGGCGACCTCGCCGCGCGCCTCGGCGAGCGGCTTGCCCATCTCGAGGGTCATGAGCAGCGCGAAGTCCTCCTTGCGCTCCTGCAGCAGCTCCCATGCCTTGCGCAGGATCTCGCCGCGCACGCGTGCGGGCGTGCGGGCCCAGTCGTCCTGCGCGGCGACGGCGGCGTCGAGGGCGCGCACGCCGTCGGCGACCGAGCCGTTCGCGATCGTCTTGATGACCTCGCCGGTGGACGGGTCGGTCACGTCGATCGTGCCGTCCTCGCCGGCGACCCACTCGCCATCGATGTACAGCGCGCCGTGCACGCCCTCGAGCAGCGCGGTCTCGTCGTGGTGCGTCATGATGCTCCTTCGCAGATCTGTCTTCAGCCTATGCGGATGGATGGGTGCGGCTCAGGCGTCGGCGATGGCCGCGCACAGGATGTCGAGCGCCTCGCGCAGCAGGTCGTCGCCGATGGCGAGCGGCGGGAGGAGGCGCACGACGTTCCCGTCGGTGCCGCACGTGAGCAGCACGACGCCCTGCGCGTGCACGGCGGCGGCGACGCGCTTCGTGAGGTCGGCGTCGGGGCGACCGGTGGCGGGGTCGACGAGCTCGATGGCGAGCATGGCGCCGCGGCCGCGCACGTCGCCGATGCGGGCGTCGCCGGCCTGCGCCGCGAGGAGGCGCTCGAGGGCGATGGCCTCGATCTCGCGGGCGCGGTCGACGAGGCCGTCCTCGAAGGCGGCGATGGCCGCGAGCGCTGCGGCGCAGGCGACGGGGTTGCCGCCGTACGTGCCGCCCAGCCCGCCGGCGTGCGCCGCATCCATGATCTCGGCGCGACCCGTGACGGCCGAGAGCGGCAGGCCGCCGGCGAGGCCCTTGGCGGTCACGACGAGGTCGGGCTCGAAGCCGAAGTGCTCGGAGGCGAACATCGCGCCGGTGCGGGCGAAGCCCGTCTGCACCTCGTCGGCGATCACGACGATGCCGTGGCTGCGCGCCCAGTCGCCGAGCGCGGGCAGGAAGCCGTCGGCGGGCACGACGAAGCCGCCCTCGCCCTGGATGGGCTCGATGATGACGGCGGCGATCTCGTCGGTCTCGACCTGGCGCTCGATGCGCTCGATGGCGATGCGGGCCGCCTCGGCGCCCGAGAGGCCGTCGCGGAACGGGTACGACATGGGGGCGCGGTGCACCTCGGCGCCGAACGGGCCGAAGCCGCGCTTGTACGGCATCGACTTGGCGGTGAGGGCCATCGTGAGGCTCGTGCGGCCGTGGTAGGCGTGGTCGAAGGCGACGATCGTCGAGCGGCGCGTGGCCGAGCGGGCGATCTTCACGGCGTTCTCGACGGCCTCGGCGCCCGAGTTGAACAAGGCGGTGCGCTTGGCGAAGTCGCCGGGCGTGAGGCGGTTGAGCGCCTCGGCGACCTCGACGTAGCCCTCGTAGCCCGTGACGGTGAAGCACGTGTGCGTGAACTGCTCGAGCTGCGCGGATGCGGCGGCGACGACGCCGGGGTCGGCGTTGCCGACGGAGGTGACGGCGATGCCCGAGCCGAGGTCGATGAGCGAGTTGCCGTCGACGTCCACGATGACGCCGCCGCCGGCCGCGGCGACGAAGACCGGCATCGTCATGCCGACGCCGCGCGCGACGGCGTCGGACTTGCGAGCCAGGAGCGCCTGGGATGCGGGGCCGGGGATGGCGGTGACGAGGCGACGCTCCTGCGGCAGCGACGGGCCGCCGTGCGGGGTCGTGGGGGCGGGGGCGTGCAGCGTCATCGCGGGCTCCTGTCGAGGTGTGGTGCTGCTCACGGTAGGCAGCGCATCCCTGATTCACGGGTGCCATGTCGGCAGATTCATGCGTGAGTGATGCCGTCGTGGCACGATGGCCGCATGGCCACCCGCACGCCCACGCTCGCGACCGTCGAGGCGCTCGTCGCCGAGCCGTCGCTCGCGCTGCACGCGGTCGTCGCGGGCGACGACCGGCACGCGCGGCCGATCTCGTGGATCGCGAGCTCCGACCTCGCCGACCCCACGCCGTTCCTCGCGCCCGAGCACGTGCTGCTCACGACCGGCAGGCAGCTCGTCGGCGGCGACACGACGGCGCCGCGCTACGTGCGCGCGCTCGTCGACGCCGGCGTGCTGGGCCTCGGCTTCGGCACGGGCCTGCACTCCCCCGACGTGCCGCCCGCGCTCGTCGACGCCGCCCTCGCGGCCGACCTGCCGCTCTTCGAGGTGCCGTACGACACGTCGTTCCTCGCGATCATCCGCTGGAACGCCGAGCGCGGCGCCGCGCGCGAGCGGTGGGCAGCCGACGCGCAGCGCGCGATCGGTGCGGCCGCGAGCCGCGCGGACGGCGCCGCCGCGGTCGTGCGCACGGTCGCGCGCGAGCTGGGTGCCGACGTCGCGCTGCTCGACGAGCGCGCCCGCACGCGCGCCGCGTCGACGGCGAGCGTCGACGAGGCGCTCGTCGACGAGGTGCGCGCGGCGCTGCGCACCGGCCGCCGCACGGCGCGCACCATCGAGCGCGACGACGGCGGGTGGATGCTCGTGCAGTCGCTCGGCGGCGCGGGCCGCGTGCACGGCGCGCTGGCCCTCGCCGGCACGGAGGCGCTCGACGCCCCCGCACGCTCGGTCGTGACGACGGCAGCGGCGCTGCTCGACCTCGCGCTCGCGTCGTCGCAGGGCGCGCGCGACCGCGTCGCGGCGTTCGAGGGCGCCATCGTGGAGCACGCGCTCGCCGGCGGCGCCGAGCAGGCGGCCGTGCTGCTCGCCCGCGTCGGCGAGGCGCTGCCCGCCGAGCCCATCGTCGTCGCCGCCGTCGACGGCACGGCGCCCATCGACGCGGAAGCGCCGGGCCCGGTCCTCGCCGCCACCCGCGACGAGCGCACGCTCGTCGTCGCCGCCGACGTGCATCGGGCGGCGGTCGCGAGCGCGATCGACGCGACCGCGGGCTGGAGCCTGCCGACCACGTGGGCGCACGCCGCGACCGCCGTCGCCCAGGCGTCGACGGCGCTCGACCGCGCGCGCCGCGACGGCACCGCATCCGCCACCTTCTCCCCCGGCGACGACGGCCTGCTGGGCCTGCTCGGCGACGAGGCCGTGCGCGCCGCCGCCGCGGCGCACCTCGGCGCGCTGCTCGCGACCGACGACGGGCGCGCATCCCTCGCGCTCGCCCGCGTGTGGTTCGCGCACGACTGCGCGTGGGACGCCGCGGCCCGCGCCGCCGGCATGCACCGGCACTCGCTGCGCGACCGCATCCTCGCCCTCGGCCGCGCGCTGGGCCTCGACCTGCAGGGCTTCGCCGACCGCGCGACCCTGTGGGCGTGGCTGCAGGCGACCGCGGAGCCCGGCTGACGGTTGCGAGGTGCGGTTGCTGCACTCGGGTGCGGTTGCTGCACTCGGGTGCGGTTGCAACGGCACCTCAGTGCAGCAACCGCACCTCGCAACGGAGCTCAGTCCTTCGGCACGCCCCGCGACAGCCGCGACGGCCACCACGTCGCCCGCCCGATCTCGAGCGACAGCGCCGGCACGAGCAGCGAGCGCACGAGCACGGTGTCGATGAGCACGCCGAGCGCGACGATGATCGCGATCTGCAGCAGGAACAGCACGGGGATCACCGCGAGCGCCGCGAACGTCGCCGCCAGCACGACACCTGCGGAGGTGATGACGCTGCCCGTGACCCGCAGGCCCGTGAGCACGCCCTCGCGGTGCCCACGCCGCAGCGCCTCCTCGCGCACCCGGGTCATGAGGAAGATGTTGTAGTCGACCCCGAGCGCGACGAGGAACACGAACGCGAACAGCGGCACCGACGGATCCATCGCCTCGCGCCCCATGGCGTGCAGGATGAGCGCGCCGACGCCCAGCGCCGTGCCGAACGACAGCACGGTCGTGAGGATGAGCAGGATCGGCGCGACGATCGCCCGCAGCAGCAGCGCGAGGATCACGAGAATCACGGCGAGCACGATCGGGATGATGAGCGCGCGGTCGTGGATGGCCGTGTCGTTCGTGTCGACGGCCGTCGCGGTCGTGCCGCCGACGAGCGCGTCGCCGAGGTCGGCGTCGGCGAGCGCGGCGCGCAGATCGCGCACCGCCTGCTGCGCGGCGTCGGAGTCGGGGGCGGCGTCGAGCGTGAGCTGCAGCAGCACCCGCCCGTCGACGACCTGCGGCTCGCCCGTCGGCATGCCGGGCACGGGCGCGGCGTCGTCGACGGGCACGGTGCCGCCCGGCGCGTCCTCGCTCGTCGCTGCCACGGCGTCCACGCCGTCGACGCCCACGGCGACGTCGGCGACGGCCTCGAGGTCGCCCTCGGCGGCCAGCACGTACGTCGGCGCGCCCGACCCGCCGGGGAAGTGGTCGGAGAGCACGGCCTGGCCGTCGCGCGCCTGCGACTCCCCCACGACGAACTCGCTCGACGGCACGCCGTTCGGCTGCAGCTGCGTCATGCCGACGGCGCCGGCGGCGAGCACGATCGCCGTGACGATCCACACGGGGCGCGGGCGGCGCCCGACGAGCGCGGCGACGCGGCCCCACAGTCCCACCTTCTCGGCCTTCGCGTGCGTCGGCGCGTGCTCGTGCGCACCGTGGTGGCGCGGCGCGACGGGCCAGAACGCGACGCGGCCGACGGCGTAGAGCAGCGCGGGCAGCATCGTGAGGCCCGCGAGCAGCGCCATCGCGATGCCGATCGCGGCGACGGGGCCGAGCTGGCGGTTCGACTGCAGGTCCGACAGCAGCAGGCACAGCAGGCCCGCGATGACCGTGCCGCCCGACGCGAGGATCGGCTCGAACGAGCCCTTCCACGCCGCGAGCGTCGCATCCCACCGCCTCGCGTGCTGCGCGAGCGCCTCGCGGTAGCGCGCGGTGTAGAGCAGCGCGTAGTCGGTCGCGGCGCCGACGACGAGGATGAAGAGGATGCCCTGCGTCTGCCCCGAGAGCTGCAGGATGCCGGCCTTCGCGAGCGAGAACACGACGAGGATCGCGAGGCACAGCGCCGCGACCGACGTGAGCAGCACGAGGATCGGCAGCAGCGGCGAGCGGTACACGATCACGAGGATCACGAGCACGGCCGCGAGGGCGACGAGCAGCAGGATGCCGTCGATGCCGCTGAACGCCTCGGCGATGTCGGCGGCGAAGCCCGCGGGGCCGGTCACGGCGCCCGTGAGCCCGTCGGGCGCGTCGGCGACGAGGTCGCGGATGGCGTCGACGGCGACGTCGACCGCCTCCGACTCGCTCGAGTCGACGATCGCGACGATCTGCACGGCCTCGCCGTCGTCGCTCGGGATCGCGGGCGACGCCTCGACGACGCCGTCGACCGCGGCCACCGCCTCGGCGAGCGTCTGCGCGTCGGCGAGCTGGTCGTCGGTGAGCGCGCCGTCGCCCTCGAGCACGACGATCGCGGGGATGCGATCGTCGCCCAGGAAGCCCGGCAGCGCCTCCTGCACGGCCGTCGCATCCGCCGACTGCGGCAGGAACGCCGCCTGATCGTTCTCGACGACCTCGTCGAGGCGCCCGAAGGTCGGGCCGCCGACGCCGAGCGCCGCGATCCAGCCGACGATGAGCACGGCGGGGATGACGGCGCGCAGCCACCTGGGCACGCGAGGCGTGGCCGAGCGCTGCGGCTCGGCGCGAGTGGGCGCGGTCACCGGACCGCGACGCCCGCGTCGGCGAGCTCGGTGAGGGCCGCGGCGCGCGTGCCGGGGGCGACGGCGGCGGTGAGGGCGTCGAGCACGGTGACGGTCGGCACGACGGGCAGGCCGTCGAGCGCCGACGCCTTCACGCAGTAGTCGGTCGCGATGCCGACGACGACGAGCTCGTCGATGCCGCGCGCGTCGAGGATGCTCGCGAGCGTCGCGCCATCCTCGGTCTCGCCCTCGAACGCCGAGTAGGCGGGCTCGCCCTGGCCCTTGTAGACGTGCACGTCGACGAGCGACCGGTCGAGCGCCGGGTGGTACGCGGCGCCGGGCGTGCCTGCGACGCAGTGCACGGGCCACGTGTCGACGAAGTCGGGCTCGCCGGTCGCGAAGTGGCCGCCGTTGTCGTCGTCGCCGTGGTGCCAGTCGCGGCTCGCGACGACGAGGTCGTAGGCGCTCGCGCGCACGTGGTCGGTGATGGCGGCCGCGACGGCCGCGCCGCCCTCGCAGCCGAGGGCTCCGCCCTCGGTGAAGTCGTTCTGGACGTCGACGATGAGGAGCGCACGGGCCATGCGTCAGATCCTACGCTGGCTGACCTTCAGGCGCCAGAGCGAAGCGGATGCGAGCCGCGCCTACGACCAGCGCCTGGCGCTGAGGGCCTGCACGATCTGCAGCAGCTGCGCCCGCAGCGCATCCGCGTCGTCGACGGCCGGGATCGCGCGCGCCTCGAGCGACCGCGCCTGCGCCCACGCCGCCTCCCCCGCAGCCGTGCGCGCCACGAGGCGCGAGCGCCGATCGGCGGGGTCGAGGGTGCGCTCGACGTGCCCCTCGCGCTCGAGCCGGTCGACGGTGCGCGAGATGGTCTGCACCTCGACGCGCGCCCGCCTGGCGAGCTCGGCCTGCGCGAGCGGCCCGTCGCCGAGCAGGTCGAGCACGACGAGGCCCGCGTGCGTGATGCCCGCGCCCTGCAGCGTGTCGTGCCACTCGTGCTCCACGAGGCGCGCGGCCATCGCCAGCAGTCGGCCCGTGGGCCAGTCGCGCATGTCGGGGGCAGCATCGGGCACGACACTCACCGTATCCCCGGGGTCTGCACCTAGCATCCGACGCACCAGCACCCACCGTCCCCGGGGAGTCCCATGCACCACGTCCAGGGCGCCATCCGCCGCAAGCTGCCGTCGCTCATCCTGCTGTTCGTGCTGTGCGCGCTCGTGCTCGTCTTCGCCCCGAGCTCGGGCGGCCTCGCGATCACGGCCATCGCCTGCGGCCTCTTCGCCCTCGGGCTGGGCGTGCTCGCGTTCCTGCCGCTGGGCGCGAAGCCCGAGGTGCAGCACCAGCAGCCCGTGCAGCCGCCGTCGCCCGGCCCCGCGGGCCAGCAAGGCCTCTCGGGTCCCATGCAGGCCGGCCCGCCACCGGGCCCGCCCGCTGCCGGCTGACGCCGCACACGACGAAGGCCCCCGCTGCTGCGGGGGCCTTCGGTGTCGGAGCCACCCGAGGGAATCGAACCCTCGACCTATTCATTACGAGTGAATCGCTCTGCCAACTGAGCTAGGGCGGCGTGTGCCGCATGCGGCACGAGAAGCAATGCTAGCGCATGCGTGGAGGGCTCGCGAACCAGGCGTGTCCGCCGCGGGAGCCTGCGGACGGCGAAGGCTACGGTCGTGTGACGATCGGCCGGAAGCGGGGATGCGACCGCCCGGATTCCGGCAGGATGGCGGGATGATCGAGCCCGCTGCCGAGCCCGTCGACGCCACCCCTGTCGACGCGCACGCCGCTCCCGCATCCGCCCCCGAGCCCGCAGACGAGCGCCCGCCGCTGCTGCGCGTGCGCGACCTGCAGGTGACGTTCCGCACCATGGCGGGCACGGTCGATGCCGTGCAGCACGTGTCGTTCGACGTCGAGCACGGCGAGACCGTGGCGATCGTGGGCGAGTCGGGCTCGGGCAAGTCGACGACGGCGATGGCGATCATCCGCCTGCTCGCGTCGAACGCGACGATCGCGTCGGGCAGCATCCAGCTCGACGGCCGCGAGCTCGTGGGGCTCTCGGAGTCGAGGATGCGCGACCTGCGCGGCAACGAGATCGGCATGGTGCCGCAGGACCCCATGTCGAACCTCAACCCGGTCTCGAAGATCGGCACCCAGGTCGCCGAGACCCTGCTGGTGCACAAGAAGGCCACGAAGCGCGACGTCGGCACCAAGGTCGTCGAGGCGCTCTCGGCCGCGGGTCTGCCCGACGGCGAGGCACGAGCCAAGCAGTACCCGCACGAGTTCTCGGGCGGCATGCGCCAGCGCGCGCTCATCGCCATCGGCCTCGCGTGCGCGCCGCGCCTGCTCATCGCCGACGAGCCGACGAGCGCCCTCGACGTCACGGTGCAGCGCACGATCCTCGACCAGATCGACACGCTCACCCGCGAGCTCGGCACGTCGGTGCTGCTCATCACGCACGACCTCGGCCTCGCCGCCGAGCGCGCGTCGAAGGTCGTCGTCATGCACCGCGGCCGCGTCGTCGAGGCCGGCCCTGCCGCCGAGATCCTCTCGAACCCGCAGCACGAGTACACGAAGGCGCTCGTCGCCGCTGCGCCCTCGGTCGCCGCGGCCCGCGCCGAGGTCATCGAGCACGGCCAGGACGACGCCCAGGCCGCCGCCGACAACATCGTCGAGGTCTCGGGTCTCACGAAGGTCTACCCCGTGCGCGGCGGCGACGACTTCACCGCCGCGAAGGACGTGTCGTTCGTCATCCCGCGCGGCCAGACGGTCGCGATCGTCGGCGAGTCCGGCTCGGGCAAGACCACGACGGCGCGGATGCTGCTGAAGGCGGTCGAGCCGACGTCGGGCTCCATGCTGTTCGAGGGGCAGGAGATCGCCGACCTCAAGGGCGCCGAGCTGCGGTCGTTCCGTCAGCGCGTGCAGCCGGTCTTCCAGGACCCGTACTCGTCGCTCAACCCGTCGTTCACGATCGGCCGCATCATCGGCGAGCCGCTCGAGGCGTACAAGCGCGGCTCGCGCGCCGAGCGTCGCGCCCGCGTGCACGAGCTCATGGACCAGGTGTCGCTGCCGCAGTCGATGCTGCGCCGCTACCCCGGCGAGCTCTCGGGCGGCCAGCGCCAGCGCGTCGCGATCGCCCGCGCCCTCGCGCTGAAGCCCGACCTCGTCGTGTGCGACGAGCCCGTGTCGGCGCTCGACGTGCTCGTGCAGTCGCAGATCCTGCACCTGCTCGGCGAGCTGCAGCGCGAGCTGGGGCTGTCGTACCTCTTCATCTCCCACGACCTCGCCGTCGTGCGCCTCATCAGCGACCACGTCGCCGTGATGCAGCGGGGCGAGATCGTCGAGCAGGCGCCGAGCGAGGAGCTCTTCCAGAACCCGCGGCACCCGTACACGCGGCAGCTGCTGGCATCCATCCCGGGTGCGGAGCTCGGCGCCGCCTGATCCGCCTCGGCTCAGTGGCGACTGGGCACTCGATGCACGCGAGCGGGCAGTAGATGCTGTGATTCGGCACGAATCACGACATCCACTGCCCAATCAGCGTCGGAGCGCTACGCCTTCCGCTGGCGCGGGTCGAGCGCCTCGCGCAGCGACTCGCCGAACAGCGTGAAGCCGAGCGCCGTGATCGCGATGCAGATGCCAGGCAGGAACGCCAGGTGCGGCGCGATCGCCAGCTCGTTCTGCGCGTAGGTGAGCATGCGGCCCCACTCGGCGGTCTCGGGGCGTCCGCCGCCGAGGCCGAGGAACGACAGGGCCGCCGCGTCGATGACCGCGGTCGCCAGCGCGAGCGTCGCCTGCACGACGACCGGGCCGAGCGAGTTCGGCAGCACGTGGCTCATCGTGATCGTGCGACGCGACAGGCCGAGCGTCTGCGCGGCGAGCACGTAGTCGGCCGAGCGCTGCTGCAGCATCGACGAGCGCAGCAGGCGCGCGAAGATCGGCACCTGGCTCGCACCGATGGCGATCATGACGGCCGCGGGCGTCTGCCCGAGCACCGCCGCGATCGACACCGCGAGCAGCAGGTTCGGCACCGACAGCAGGATGTCGACGACGCGCATCACGACGTTGTCGACCCAGCCGCCGAAGCCGGCCGCGACGAGGCCCAGCACCATGCCGCCGACGAGGCCGAGCGCCGTCGAGATGAGTCCGATGAGCAGCGACGCCTGCGCGCCCCAGATGAGCTTCGACAGCACGTCGCCGCCGAAGCGGTCGAGGCCGAGCGGGTACTGGGCGAGCTCGCCGGGCACCGGGATGTGCGTCGGCGTGATCTCGGCGCGACCCGGCAGGGCCGTGCCCGAGAACGGGGCGAGGATGGGCGCGAGGATCGCGACGAGCACGAACAGCAGCACGATGGCTGCGCCCGCGATCGCCTGCGGGTTGCGCCGCATCCGCGAGAACGCGGCACCCCACACGCTCGTGCCGGCCTCGCGGCGCACGGGGCCGCCCTTCGGCTCCTGGGGCTCCGGCGCGATGCTCGCGTCGCTGGCGGGAGGGAGGACGGCGCTCACTGGACACGCACCCTTGGGTCGATGAACGAGTAGCTGACGTCGACGACGAGGTTGATGAGGGCGTAGCCGATCGCGATGAAGAGGATGAAGCCCTGCAGCACGGGGAAGTCGCGCGCGAAGATCGACGACGCGAGGAACTGCCCGATGCCCGAGAACGCGAACACCGTCTCGGTGAGCACCGCTCCCGAGATCAGGAGCCCGACCTGCAGGCCGATGGTCGTGACGACGGGCAGCATGGCGTTGCGCAGCACGAACCGGTCGCGGATGGTCGACTCGAGGATGCCCTTGGCGCGCGCGGTGCGCACGTAGTCGGCGCCGAGCACGTCGAGCACGCTCGCACGCGTGATGCGCACGATGATCGCGAGCGGGATCGTGCCGAGCGCGATGCCGGGCAGCACGAGGTGCATGAAGGCGTCGCCGGCGGCGTCGAGCTCGCCGGTGAGGAAGCCGTCGAGCACCCAGAAGCCCGTGAAGTGCGTGGCATCGATGCGCGCATCCTGCCTGCCGTCGGTGGGGAACCATCCGAGCTGCACGGCGAAGAGGTACTTGAGGATGAACGCGAGGAAGAACACCGGGATGACGATGCCGATGAGGCTCAGCACCACCGATCCGTGGTCGACGAGCCTGCCGTAGTGCTTCGCGGCGAAGTACCCGAGGGGCACGCCGAGCAGCACGGCGAACAGGATCGCGAACGTCGCGAGCTCGAGCGTCGCGGGGAAGCGGCGGGCGAACTCCTCGAGCACGGGGCGACCCGTCTCGATCGAGTTGCCGAAGTCGCCCGTGAGCAGTCGCCCCATGTAGGTGACGTACTGCTCCCAGACGGGGCGGTCGAAGCCGTACAGCGCGTTGATGCGCTCGACGGCCTCGGGGGTCGCGCGCTCGCCGAGGAGCGCGGTCGCGGGTCCGCCCGGGAGGGCGCGGACCCAGAGGAAGAGCAGCAGGCTCAGCCCGAAGAGGGTCGGGACGAGCAGAGCGAGCCGCTTGCCGATGACTCGGAGCACGAGGGCCTTTCGTCAGAAGCGGTGGGAGGGGCCGGATCACGGCCCCTCCCACCGATGGTCATGCAGTCGTCGAGACTACGACGTCAGCACGATCGCGTTGAACACCTCGTCGTTCACCGGGCTCGTCGGGTACGACTCGACGCGCTCGGCGAAGGCCAGCGACGGGGCCGGGTGCGCGAGCGGCACACCGGGGATGAACGTCGCGACCTCCTCGTTGATCGCCTCGTAGAGCGGGATCTGCGCGTCGAGGTCCGGCTCCGCGCGGGCGGCGGCCAGGTCGGAGAACAGCTGCTCGTTGTCGAAGCCCCACTCGGGCGACTCGCCACCGAAGAAGACGCCGAGGAAGTTGTCGGTGTCGTTGTAGTCGCCGGTCCAGCCGAGCAGGTGGATGCCGTGGTCCGAGCCGCCCTGGATGCGGTCCAGGTAGTCGGGCGACCATGCGTTCGGCTGCGGGTCGACCGTGATGCCGATCTCCTCGAGCTGCGCGGAGATGTTCGTGAAGATCTCCTCGGGGTTCGGCATGTACGGACGCGAGACGTTCGTCGGGTAGTTGAACTGCAGCGTGAAGCCGTCCGGGTAGCCGGCCTCGGCGAGCAGCGCACGCGCGGCCTCCGGGTCGTACGCGTACTCGGTGACGTCGTCGTTGTAGCCCGCGACCGACGGCGGGATGAACTGGTTGGCGACCTCGGTGCCCTCGGGCAGCGTCTGCGACACGAGCTGGTCGCGGTCGATCGCCATCGTGATGGCCTGGCGCACGCGCACGTCCTGCAGCTCGGGCACCTGCTGGTTCATGCCGAGGTAGAGGATCGTGAACGGGTCGCGCGACTCGATGAGGTAGCCGTCGTCCTCGAGCGCTGCCGCGTCGGCGGGGCTCACGAGGTCGTAGCCGTCGACGTCGCCGGCCTCGAGCGCCTGGCGGCGCGCGGTCGGGTCGTCGATGACGCGGAAGATGATCTCCTGCACGTCGCCCTGCTCGCCCCAGTAGTCGGGGTATGCGCTCAGCTGCAGCTGCGCGCCGACCTCCCACGAGTCGAACGAGAACGGGCCGGTGCCGACGGGGTGACCCTCGGCGTACTCCGACAGCGTCGGCGCCTCGGCCGTGCCGCCGACGTCGTCCGCGTTGAACTCCTGCAGCGCCGTCGGCGACTGCATCGCGAACGCGGGCAGCGACAGGGCGGCGATGAAGCCTGCGAAGGGCTTCGCGAGCGTCACGGTCGCCGACAGGTCGTCGTCGACGGTGCACGACGCGTAGACCGCGTTCTCGGGGCTGTCCGCGTAGCCCTGGAAGAGGCTCGAGTAGTAGTAGGCCATCGAGTCGGCCTGCGCGACGCCGGTGAAGTTGTACCAGCGGTCGAAGTTGAAGCACACGGCCTCGGCGTCGAAGTCGGTGCCGTCGTGGAACGTCACGCCCTCCTTCAGCGCGAAGGTGTACGACAGGCCGTCCTCCGACTGCTCCCAGCTCTCGGCGAGCAGCGGGGCGGGGTCGGCGGTGCCGGGCTCGACGCCGACGAGGCCCTCGAACATCTGGCGCGAGACGCGGAAGGTCTCGCCGTCGCTCGCGAAGGCGGGGTCGAGGCTCGCGGGGTCGCTGGATGCGGCGAAGACGAACGTCGAGTCGACGTCGCCGGCCTCGCCGGAGTCGTCGCGGTCGCTCTGCACGCAGCCGACGAGGGCGACGACTGCTGCGGTGCCGCCGGCGAGCGCCGCGAGGGTGCGGCGCCGGGATGCGGGTCGGGACACGGTGACCTCCTGGGTCTGGTGCTGTGACAGGCGCACGGCCGACGCCGACCGGGTCGGCGGCGGACGCCACGCGTTCCCTGCACGCTACCCGCGCCCCGTGGTCCAGACCGCCGAGATGGCGAGGTCGTGATCGGACCGTGACCAGCGCCGACACCTGGGGCGTCTCAGGATGCTCGATCGCGCCGGTCGCGGTGCAGCACGACGCTCGATGCGGCGCTCGGCGGCGTCAGACGACGACGGCCGTGCGCACCATGGTGCGCACCTCGTCGAACGTCGCGCGCACGGCGTCCTCGAGGCTCTCGCCGCCCGCGCGGTCGACCCAGCGCATCCATCCGGCGCGCAGCGCACCCATGGCGACGAGCGCCGCGATGCGGCCGCGCTCGTGCGGGCGGTCGGTGCCGTCGAGGGCCGCGCGCCGCTCGGCGAGGCGGATGAGCTGCTGCTCGATCTCGTGGCTCTGCACGACGCGGCGGGCGAAGAGCTCGGGGTGCTGCCGCATGACGTCGCGGCGCAGCAGGATGAGGTCGCGGTCGAGCTCGCGGTCGCCGAGCACCTGCAGCGAGATGGTCTCGAGCATGTCGAGCAGGTCGGTGCCGACCGTGGGGTCGGCGTCGTCGGGGAACTGCATGGGCTCCCCCACGAGCGCCTCGTCGCGCGTCGCGAAGTAGTTGAAGAACGTGCGCGGGCTCACGTCGGCGCGCGACGCGATGGCGTCGACCGGCGGGTGCAGGTCGCCGCGCTCGAGGGCGAGCTCGAGGGCGGCGCGCTGGATCGCAGCGCTGGTGCGGCGGCGCTTGCGCGCGCGCAGTCCTTCGTCCGTCATGGCTCCATTGTTGCAGTCACTGCAAGGTTGCAGCGAATCGTGGATGCGGTCAGCAGCCGTCGATGTCCCCCGACGGCGCCGTGCCGGTGAGGAAGTACTCGTTCACCGGGTCGTCGACGCACGCGTTGCCCTGGTTGTACTGCGAGTGACCCTCGGCATCCACCGAGATGAGCACGCCGCTCTCGAGCTGGTCGGCGAGCGACACCGACTGCTCGTACGGCGTCGCCGGGTCGTTGAGGCCGCCGATGACGATGATCGGCTCGGCGCCCGGCGCCGTGATGACGTGCGGCTCGCGCGTCGCTGCGAACGGCCACGCCGCGCACGTCGACATGCCCGAGAACTGCTGCCACAGCGTCGGCGCGACCGCGCGGATCGCCTCGGCGTTCGCGCGCACCTCGTCGAAGTCCGTCACCGCCGGGGCGTCGAGGCAGTTGACGCCGATGAGCGCCTCGAAGGAGTTGTCGGCGAACGTGCCGTCGGGGTTCACGCCGTAGTAGCGGTCGGCCTCGGCGAACGCCGAGTCGGCCGAGCCGTTCAGCACGTCGGCGAACACCGAGCGCAGCGTGCCCCACTGCGACGGCGAGTACAGGTTCGCCGCGACGGCCGTGAACATGGCGCTCGAGCCCAGCTGACGGCCGTCGCTCGCGTCGAGCGGCGACGCCTCGAGGTCGCTCAGCAGCGTGCCGACCTGCTGCATGGCGCCGTCGACGTCGCCCGCCGTGAACGGGCACGTGCCCACGCTCAGGCAGTCGGCCATCCAGTTGCGCAGCGCCAGCTCGAAGCCGCCCGCCTGGAAGAGCGTGCCCTCGGCGTCGGTCGCATCGGGTGCGACGGCGGCGTCGAGCACGAAGCGGCCCACGTGGTCGGGGAAGAGGTCGGCGTACGTCGCGCCCAGCAGCGTGCCGTACGAGACGCCCAGGTACTGCAGGTGCTCCTCGCCGAGCAGCGCGCGCATGAGGTCCATGTCGCTCGCCGCCTGCTCGGTGCCCATGAACTCCAGCGCCTCGCCCGTGTACTGCAGGCACGCGTCGCCGAACTCGCCGGCGTCGTCGAGCTGCTGCTGCAGGGCCTCGTCGGACAGCGGCTCGGGCGCGGGACCCTCGGGGATCTCCCACAGGTAGTCGTACAGCGTCGACGGGTCGTCGTAGCAGGTGATCGGCGTCGACTGGCCGACGCCGCGGGGGTCGAAGCCGACGAGGTTGTAGTGCTCGAGCACCTCGGGGGCGACGAGGTAGTCGGCGTAGCTGCGCACGTACTCGAGGCCCGAGCCGCCGGGACCGCCGGGGTTGTAGAGCATCGAGCCCCACACCTCGCCGTCGGCGGGCCGGATGATCATGCTCACCTCGATCGAGCGGCCGTCCTCGGGGGTGAACCAGTCCATCGGGGCGTCGATCGTGCCGCACGTGTAGCCGCCGGCGCACAGCGTCCAGTCGACGTCCTGCGCGTAGTACGGCTCGAGGCCCGCATCCACGTCCTCCCCCGTCGGCGTGAACTCGAGGGGCTGGCCGGTCGCGGGCGTCGTCGGCGTCGTGCCGCCGGGGCCGGGGACGAGGTTCGGCGGCAGCACGATGCAGCCCGAGAGCGCGACCGCGATGGATGCTGCGAGCGCGACGGCGATGCCGCTGCGGCGGAGCCTCGATGCCATGGAGGGGGTCCCTTCGTCCGCGCTCATGCTACGGGCGCGCGCCTCCACGCGCTCGGGTCAGCGCGCGTCGGGCGCGGCGACGACGACGAGCAGCGCCTCGAGCGCCAGCAGCGCAGGCACGTTCGCCTCGATGCGCTCGCGCGTCACCTGGATGGCGTCGAGCACCGCGAGCGTGTCCTCGGGGCGGCGACCGCGCGCCGCCTCCTCGATGCGCTGCTGCTGCGCCGCGTTCACGAGCTCGTGCGCGACGCCGAGCTGCGTCAGCAGGATGTCGCGGAAGAGCGAGAGCAGGTCGACGAGGATGCGGTCGACGCCGTCGCGCAGGCCGCGCTTCGCGCGCTCCTTCTGCAGCGACTCCAGCTCGCGCAGCTGCCTGCGCAGCTGCGGCGGCACCGTGCCGCCGGGCGCGATGCCCATCTGGCGCAGCGCCTGGTCGCGCTCGGCGGCGTCCTGGTCGGCACCGAGCGCCTCGGCGTCTGCGCCCGCGATCTCGATGAACCGGGCGGCGGCGAGCACCGCGTGGCCCGCGGTCTGCACGCGCAGCGCGAGGTCGAGCGTCTCGGCACGGCGCGAGCGCGCCTCGTCGTTCGTCGCGAGCCTGCGCGCCATGCCGATGTGGCTCTGCGCCTCGCGCGCCACCTGCGCCGCGAGCCCGGGGTCGACGCCGTCGCGCTCGACGAGCAGGCGCGCGACGGCATCCGCGTCGGGCACGCCGAGCGACACCGTGCGCACGCGCGAGCGGATCGTGGGCAGCAGGTCGGACTCGCCGGGCGCGCACAGGATCCACACCGTGTCCTCCGGCGGCTCCTCGAGCGCCTTCAGCAGCGTGTTCGACGTGCGCTCGACCATGCGGTCGGCGTCCTCGACCACGACGACGCGGTGCCGCGACGACGCCGGCGACAGCGACGCGCGCTGCACGGCGTCGCGGGCCGCGTCGATCTTGATCGTCACGCCCTCGGTCGCGAGCACGACGAGGTCGGGATGCGTGCGCGCCGCGACCTGGATGGCGACGCGCTCGTCGATCGTGCCGGCGGGCGACAGCAGCGCCGTCGCGAACGCGAACGCGAGGTTCGAGCGACCCGATCCTGGCGGGCCCGTGATGAGCCACGCGTGCGTCATCGCCGACGTGCCCGGCGAGGCGGCCGCGCGCCGCAGGGTGGCGACGGCGTCGTCCTGGCCGATGATCTCGCCCCAGGGGTCCGTCGTCATCTCAGCCCTCCAGCAGCGCGGCGACGCGGGCGCGCACGGCGGCGTGGATCTCGTCGGGGCTGCCTGCGGCATCGACGACGAGGAACCGCTCGGGCTCGGCAGCCGCGAGCGCGAGGTACTGGTCGCGCACGCGCACGTGGAGGTCGTCGGGCGCCTCCTCGAGCCGGTCGTACGGCGCATCCACGCGCGCAGCCATGCGACGGCGGCCCTCGGCGGGGTCGAGGTCGAGCAGGATCGTGAGGTCGGGCAGCAGGCCGTCGACGGCCCACAGCGACAGGTCGCGCACCTCGTCGGTGCCGAGCACGCGGCCCGCGCCCTGGTAGGCGACCGACGAGTCGAGGTAGCGGTCCTGCAGCACGACGTCGCCGCGCTCGAGCGCGGGGCGCACGAGCGTCGCGACGTGATGCGCACGGTCGGCGGCGTAGAGCAGCGCCTCGGCGCGCGGCGCGACGTGGCCGCGACGGTGCTGCACGAGGTGGCGGATCTCGACGCCCAGGTCGGTGCCGCCGGGCTCGCGCGTCGTCACGACCGTGCGACCCGCCTCCCGCAGCCAGTCGGCGAGCAGCGTCGACTGCGTCGACTTGCCTGCGCCGTCGCCGCCTTCGAGCGTGACGAAGAGCCCTGCCACCGCGCCTACTTCTTGGCGGGCGTGCGTCGCTTGGCGGGCGCCTTGCGCGCCGCCGGCTTCTTCGCCGGACCCTTGTCGCGCTTGATCTGCAGCAGCTCGACGGCGCGCTCGAACGTCACGGCGGCGATGTCCTCGCCGCGCGGGATCGTCGCGTTCGTCTCGCCGTCGGTCACGTACGGGCCGAAGCGTCCGTCCTTGACCTTGATCGGCTTGCCGCTCACGGGATCCGCGTCGAACTCGGCGAGCGCCGACGACTGGCGACGGGCACCGTACTTCGGCTGCGCGAGCTTCTCGATCGCCTGCTCGAGCGTGATCGTGAAGATCTCGTCCTCGCTGTCGAGCGAGCGCGTCTCGTCGCCCTTCGTGATGAAGGGGCCGTAGCGGCCGTTGCGCACCGTGATGGGCGTCGCCGACTCGTCGGCCGGGTCGATGCCGATCGTGCGCGGCAGCGACAGCAGCGCGACGGCGGCGTCGAGGTCGATCGACTCGGGCGTCATGGTCTTGAAGAGCGAGGCCGTGCGCGGCTTCGGCGGCTTCGGCACGCGCTTGGGCTTGCCGGTCTTCGTGAGCTCGGGCTCGGCGGGAGTCTCGGGCTCGGGCTCGACCTCCTGCACGTACGGGCCGAAGCGGCCGTCCTTCACGATGATCGACTTGCCGGTCTCGGGGTGCTCGCCGAGCACGCGCTCCTCGACGGGCGGCGCATCCAGCAGCTCCTGCGCGCGCACGAGCGTCAGCTCGTCGGGCGTGAGCTCCTCTGGCACGTTCGCGCGCTGGATCGTGCCCTGCTCGTCGATGCGCTCGAGGTACGGGCCGTACTGGCCGACGCGCAGCGTGACGCCCTCGCCGAGGTCGATGGAGTTGACGGCGCGCGCGTCGATCTCGCCGAGGTTGCCGACGACGTCGCGCAGGCCCGGCTTGCCGTCGTGCCCGCGGTAGAAGCGCGTGAGCCACTCGACGCGGTCGGCGTCGCCGTCGGCGATGCGGTCGAGGTCGGCGAGCATCTCGGCCGTGAAGTCGTAGTCGACGTACTGGCCGAGGTGCTCCTCGAGCAGGTTCATCGTCGCGAACGCGATCCACTCGGGCACGAGCGCGCCGCCGCGCACCGTGACGAAGCCGCGGCGCACGATCGTGTCGATGATCGACGCGTACGTCGACGGGCGACCGATCTCGAGCTCCTCGAGCGCCTTCACGAGGCTCGCCTCGGTGTAGCGCGGCGGGGGCGTCGTGACGTGGTCCTTGCGGTCCAGGTTCTTCAGGCCCAGGGCGTCCTTCGCCTTGACATCGGGCAGCGTCGCATCCTGCTCGGCGTCGTCGGCGTAGCGATCGACGTCCTTGCCCTCCTCGTACGCCTGCAGGAAGCCGGGCTCGGTGATGACGGTGCCGGATGCGGTGAGCTCGGCGACGCCGCGGCTCGTCTTCGCCGACGCGATCGTGATCGTGGCCGTCTGACCGGTCGCGTCGATCATCTGGCTCGCGACGGTGCGCTTCCAGATGAGGTCGTAGAGGCGGTGCTCGTTGTCGGTGAGCTTGCCCTTGAGCGACGAGGGCGTCGCGAAGGCGTCGCCGGCCGGGCGGATGGCCTCGTGGGCCTCCTGCGCCGACTTCGACTTGCCGGAGTACAGACGCGGCGCCTGCGGCACGGCGCCGTCGCCGTAGAGCGCGGTGGCCTGCGTGCGGGCGGCCGAGATCGCCTGCGCCGAGAGCGACGGCGAGTCCGTCCTCATGTACGTGATGTAGCCGTTCTCGTAGAGCGACTGCGCGACCGACATCGTCTGCTTCGCAGAGAAGCGCAGCTTGCGGCCGGCCTCCTGCTGCAGTGTCGACGTCGTGAACGGCGCCGACGGACGGCGGCGGTACGGCTTCGACTCGACGCTCGCGACCTCGAAGGCCGACGCCTCGAGCTCCTCGGCGAGCGAGGCGGCGGCCTCGGCGTCGAGGATCGTGCGCACGCCCTTGACCTGGCCGCGGTCGTCGAAGTCGGAGCCGGTGGCGACGCGGGCGCCGTCGAGGCGCACGAGGCGGGCGAGGAACTCCTTGCCCGATGCGTCGAACGTGGCGGCGAGGCTCCAGTACGCGGCGGGCACGAACGCCATGCGCTCGCGCTCGCGGTCGACGATGAGTCGAGCGGTGGGCGACTGCACGCGGCCGGCCGACAGGCCCTGGCGCACCTTGCGCCACAGCACGGGGCTCACCTCGTAGCCGTAGAGGCGGTCGAGGATGCGGCGGGTCTCCTGCGCGTCGACGAGGTCCATGTCGAGCTGGCGCGTGTTGTCGCGCGCGTGCTCGATGGCCTCCTTCGTGATCTCGTGGAAGACCATGCGCTGCACGGGCACCTTGGGCTTCAGCACCTCGAGCAGGTGCCACGCGATGGCCTCGCCCTCGCGGTCCTCATCAGTCGCGAGGATGAGCTCGTCGGCGTCCTTGAGCGCCTTCTTGAGCTCGGTGACCGTCTTGCGCTTGTCGTCGTTGACGACGTAGTACGGCTCGAAGGCGGAGTCGACGTCGACGGCGAACTTGCCGAACGGACCCTTCTTCATGTCCGCAGGGAGGTCGCGAGGGCTCACGAGGTCGCGGATGTGCCCGACCGATGCCAGGACCTTGTATCCCTCGCCGAGGTAGCGCTCGATCGTCTTGCCCTTCGCAGGGCTCTCGACGATGACGAGCTTCGTGCCGTCTGCCAACGCTCTTGTCCTTCCCGCTGACGCGCCCTCACCATACATGCGCCGTACGACGGCTCCGCGCACAGGACGGGCGGCGTTCGCCGCAGGCGTGCGGACGCGGTGCGCACCTCATCCATCGTCGCGCTCCTCGTCCGGCGGCCCCGCGACGGCCGTCGCCCGCACGGGCAGCCCGCCCGCGTCGGCCGCGACGATCGTCGCCGTGAGGCCCTCGAGCGAGCACGCGACGACCGTCGCGCCGTTCGCCGCCGCGACCATGCCAGCGCGCGTGCACGGGTCGTCGGACGCCCAGCCGGCCGCCGCATCGGCCGCCGAGAGCGCCGCCGCGTCGGCTGCGGCGTCGACCCGGGCCGACGCGACCACGAGCCCGCATGCCCCGAGCGTCACGCCCGCCGCGACGACGGCGGCCGCGACGATCGCGAGCGCCAGCACCGCACCCGCACCCCGTTCGGAGGCGAGCCGTGCGGCGATCATCGCCCGCCCGCATCCGCGCAGCTCGACGCCGCGAGCGGCAGGACGCCGCCGAGGGCCGTCGCCCGCAGCGTGACGCACACGAGCTCGCCGGTCGCCGCCACCTCGATCGCGGCGTCGCCCGCGTACGGCTCGGGCGCGTCGCCGCGGGCCGCGGCACGCGCGGCGTCGCCGACCGCGTCCTGCAGCGCCACCTGCCGCGCCGCAGCCCCGACGCCGCCGATCGCGAGCGCCGCGATCACGACGACGGCGGGCAGCGCCGCGGCGAGCTCGGCCGTCACGGCACCGCGCTCGTCGCGCACGCCGCCCGCGCGCCGCATCACTGCTGCACGGTCAGCGCGCGCTGCACCATGTCGGTGAGGATGCCGCGCACCTCCTCGCTGCGCAGGATCACCACCAGCAGCCCAGCGAATCCGACGGCCGCCATCGTCGCGATGACGTACTCCGCGGTCGCGGCACCCGTCTCGTCGTCGACGAGCCTCGTGAGCCTGTCCATGTCCACTCCTCTCTTCTCGCTGCGCGCCCTCGACGCGCGGGCGACCAGGGTCGCCTCGCGAGCCGACGCTTGCCCGGGGTCGTGTGCCGGATGTGGATGCCCGAGCCCTGTGGAGCCGCATCCACGGCGCATCCGCGCAGCCGCGCGCTGCTTCACTGGAGGCATGCGCGTGCCCCTCGACCAGCCGCACTACGGCATCGGCCCGGCCGGCATGCTGCGATTCCTGCGCAAGTACGCGACGTTCCGCGGCCGTGCGAGCCGCAGCGAGTTCTGGTGGGGGCAGCTGACGCTCGCCATCGCCTCGCTCGTGCTCTTCCTGCCCGGCGTCATCGCCTTCCCCGCCGTCTTCCTCAGCCGCATGGAGGTCTCCACGGCCGACCCGTCGACGACGCCCGCTGCCCCGTTCGCGGCGTTCGCCGACGCGCTGTGGGGCTTCGGGCTCCTGCTCGCCGGTGCGGTCCTCTGGCTCGGGCTGCTGCTGCCGTGGCTCGCGCTCGCGTGGCGCCGTGCCCAGGATGCGGGGATGCCGGGCGGCGTCGCGCTCGCCTTCCTGCTCGGCGGCAACATGCTCGCGGGCGTGCTGCTCATCACGGGGCTCGCGCAGTACGTGCTGGGCTTCCTCGACTCGTCGGCGCGCGGCGCGCGCTACGAGCGCTCCACCACGCCCGTGCTGCCACCCGGCGTGCCTGCGCAGGCGTGGGAGGCCGAGCGGGCGATGGCGGCCGCGACGCGCATGCGGTAGCCCTGGCGGGTCGCGCGCACGCGACGCGGCGTCGCTTGGTTGACTGGGGGCATGGACGTGCCCCTGGACCAGCCGCACTACGGCATCGGCCCCGCGGGCATGGTGCGATTCCTGCGCAAGTACGCCACGTTCCGGGGCCGCGCGAGCCGCAGCGAGTTCTGGTGGGGTCAGCTGACGCTCTTCGCCGCGACGATGGTGCTCCTCGGTCCCGGGCTCGTGGTCGCGGTCGTCGGGTACGTCGACCTCATGCGTCAGGCCATCGAGAACCCGTACTCGACGTCGTCGACGGACCCGGCGCTCGACCCGCTGCTGCCCGGCTTCGGCCTCCTCGCGCTCGGCAGCCTGCTGAGCCTGGCGTTCCTCGTGCCGAGCATCGCGCTCACCTGGCGCCGGCTGCAGGATGCGGGCATGCACGGCGGGCTCGCGTTCGCCTTCATCTGCGGCAGCTGGGCAGCCAGCTACGTCGTGACCTTCGCGGGCCTCGCCTCGCTCGTGCCCGGATTCCTGCCGTCGTCGCTGCGCAGCGCGCGCTACGAGCAGTCGGCGACGCCCGTGCTGCCCCCGACGATCGACGCCGCGACGTGGCACCTCACGCGGGCGTGGGCGCAGGCGGGCGCTGCCGGTCCTGCACCGCAGCAGTGGCAGGCGGCGCAGCAGTGGCCGGGCCAGCAGTGGCCGGCGCAGCAGTGGCCCGCGCAGGCGTGGCCCCAGCAGCCGCAGCAGCAGTGGCCGGCGCAGGCATGGCCGGAGCAGTCGCCGCAGCAGACGTGGCCCCAGCAGCCCTGGAGCCAGGACGCATGGCAGCAGACCGGGTACCAGCCCACGCACCCCGAGGCGGGCCCCTACTCCGACCCGCAGCGCTGACGCCGCGGCTCACGCGATCGGCACGATCGCCTGCGCGAGCATCGTGAGCACGAGCGGCACGATCGCGAGCAGCCCGAACGCGGGCAGCACGCACACGCCCAGTGGCACGACGAGGCGCACGGATGCGCGCTCGGCCCGCTCCTGCCCCGCGAGCCGCTCGCGTACGCGCGCCGCGTCGGCCTCCGCCTGCAGCAGGCCGACGGCGGGCACGCCCGCGGCCTGCGCGATGCGCAGCGTCTCGTCGATCGCCTCCCCGTCGACGCCGACGACCGCGTGCGTGCCGAGCGCCGACGCCACGATCGCCCGCGCCCGATCCACCCCGACGCCGCCCGCGAGCGCGACGGCGACGAGCTCGAGCTCGAGCCCCGCCGTCGGAGAGCCTGCGGACGCGGCGCGGACGATGCGCCGCGTCCACACCCACGCGGCGCCGCCGAGCGCGAGCCCGGCCGCGAGCGCCGCGAGCCCGATGGGCGAGCCGAGCAGCGCGCCGACGGGATCCATCCCGAGCAGCATGCCGAAGCCGATGCCCACGAGCGGCAGCGCCGCGACGACCTTCGCCGTGGAGCGGGGCGCAGCGAGCGCGACGTCGACGGCGCGCAGGCTCGCGGCCCGGTCGCGCAGCGTGCCGGCGAGCCTCGCGAGCACGCCCGCGACCGGCGCACCCGACTCGGCCGCGACGTCGAGCGCCGCGTCGCACAGCCGCCACGCCTCGGCGTGCGCGGGCTCGCGCGTCGCGCGGTCGACGCCCACGTAGCCCCACGCCGCATGCAGCGGCACGCCGCCCGCCGTCACCGCCGCGACGCGCTGCACGTGCGTCGCGACCGCCTCGAGGTCAGCGCTGCGCATCCACGACCTCCAGCCGGTCGCCCTGGATCGCGAGCGCGCCGAGGGCCGCGATGCGTCGGCCGTGCGGCGTGCGCTCGACGTGCAGCACGGCGTCGAACGCGCTCACCGCCTGCCGGGCGAGCGCGGCGGGCGACAGGCTGGCGAGCGCACCGAGCGCCTCGAGCCGTGCGGGCACGTCGGCGAGCGCGTTGGCGTGCAGCGTGCCCGCTCCCCCGTCGTGGCCCGTGTTGAGCGCCGCGAGCAGCTCGCGGATCTCGGCGCCGCGGCACTCGCCGAGCACGAGCCGATCGGGCCGCATGCGCAGCGCCTCGCGCACGAGCCGCGCGAGGTCGACCTCGCCGGCACCCTCGAGGTTCGCCTGCCGCGTCTGCAGCGCCACCACGTGGTCGTGGCGGATGCGCAGCTCCGCGACGTCCTCGATCGTCACGATGCGCTCGCCGGGCGCCGCAGCGGACAGCATCGCCGCGAGCAGCGTCGTCTTGCCCGAGCCGCCCGCGCCCGTCACGAGCACGTTCGCCCGCCGATCGACGAGCGCGTCGACGCGGTCGCGCGGCACGAGCGCGAAGGCGCCGGATGCCTCGAGCGCGTCGAGGTCGAGCCGCTCGGCCCGCGGCAGGCGGATCGACAGCTGCGTGCCGTCGACGGCGACGGGCGGCAGCGCCACGTGCACGCGGATGCCGTCGTGCAGCCGCACGTCGACGCACGGCGACGCCTCGTCGACATGTCGTCCGCCGGCGGCGACGAGCTCGACCGCGAGCGCGCGCACGCGCGCCTCGTCGAGCACGAGCGCCGTCGGCGTCGCCCCGCCTCCTCGATCGACCCATGCGCGCCCGGCGGCGACGAACACGTCGGTCACGGCCTCCTCGCCGACGAGCGCCGCGAGCTCGCCGAACTCGTGCATGGGCGCACCGCCCGTGCCGAGCCGCGCGGCGCCCGAGCGCGCCCGCCCCGACGCGACCTGCCCTGCGACGAACGGGATGCCAGCCATGCCGAGGATGCTGCCGCGCATCCCTCGCGCCGCACGCGCCACGCACGCGATCTGTGGAGGAGCCCGGCCTGTGGAACCCGCAGGAGCGTGCGCGCACATGGAAGGCGGCGCCCATTGGGGGGAACGGGCGCCGCCGCAGGCGCACGGATCGGGGGAATCCGACGCAGGCCTGCCGTGTCGACACGGGATCGACAGTTCCGGAGCATACTCCGCGAGCCCGTGCCTGCCCACAGCCCGCAACCGTTCGCAACCGAGCCGTCTCGGGCGTCGCATAGGGTCGGAAGGTCACGTCCAGATGCAAGGGAGCACCCGACATGACCGACCACCTCACGCATCTCGCCGACGCGGAGCAGCGCACGTTCGCGCCGAGCGACGCGTTCCGCGCCCAGGCCATCGCCGACGAGGGGATCTACCGGGAGGCCGACGCCGACCGCCTCGGCTTCTGGGCGGACCGGGCCCGCGACCTGCACTGGCACCGCGACTTCACGGAGGTGCTCGACTGGCAGCCGCCCCACGCGCGGTGGTTCGCCGACGGGCAGCTGAACGTCGCCTACAACTGCCTCGACCGCCACGTCGAGGCGGGCCTCGGCGACCGCGTCGCCCTGCACTGGGAGGGCGAGCCCGGCGACCAGCGCACCATCACGTACGCCGAGCTCACCGACGAGGTCAAGCGCCTCGCGAACGTGCTGCGCGCCCACGGCGTGGGGGACGGCGATCGCGTCGCCATCTACCTGCCGATGCTGCCCGAGGCCGTCGCCGCCATGCTCGCGTGCGCGCGCATCGGCGCCATCCACTCCGTCGTGTTCGGCGGCTTCAGCGCATCCAACCTGCGCATGCGCATCGACGACGCGAAGGCGACGTTCGTGATCACGGCCGACGGCACGTGGCGCAAGGGCAAGGTCTTCCCGCTCAAGCCCGTCGTCGACGACGCGCTGCGCGAGCCCGGCCACGACGTGTCCGGCGTGCTCGTGGTGCGCCGCGGCGAGAACGAGGTGGAGTGGTTCGAGGGCCGCGACCGCTGGTACCACGAGGCGATGGCCGAGGTGGAGGCCGACCACGAGGCGCAGGGCTTCGACGCCGAGCACCCCCTCTTCATCCTCTACACGTCGGGGTCGACGGGGAAGCCGAAGGGCATCCTGCACACGTCGGGCGGCTACCTGACGCAGGCGGCGTTCACGCACCGCACGGTGTTCGACCTGCACCCCGAGACCGACGTGTACTGGTGCACGGCCGACGTCGGCTGGATCACGGGCCACTCCTACGTCGTCTACGGGCCGCTCGCGAACGGCGCGACGCAGGTGCTCTACGAGGGCACGATGGACACCCCCGGCCCCGAGCGCCCGTGGGAGCTGATCGAGCGCTACGGCGTCACGATCTTCTACACGGCGCCGACGGCCATCCGCACGTTCATGAAGCTCGGCCGTCAGCACGTGCAGTCGTCGGACCTGTCGAGCCTGCGCGTGCTCGGCACGGTGGGTGAGCCCATCAACCCCGAGGCGTGGATGTGGTACCGCGAGGTCGTGGGCTCGAACCTCACGCCGATCGTCGACACGTGGTGGCAGACCGAGACGGGCGCGATGATGATCGCTCCCCTGCCCGGCGTCACCGCGCTGAAGCCCGGCAGCGCGCAGGTGCCGCTGCCCGGCATCGCGATCGACGTCGTCGACGACGCCGGCACGCCCGTCACCGACGGCTCGGGCGGCCTGCTCGTCGTCACCGAGCCGTGGCCGTCGATGCTGCGCACGATCTGGGGCGACGACGACCGGTACCGCGAGACGTACTGGGAGAAGTTCGGCGACCGCTACTTCGCGGGCGATGGCGCGCGCAAGGACGACGACGGCGACATCTGGCTGCTCGGCCGCGTCGACGACGTCATGAACGTGTCCGGCCACCGCCTGTCGACGGCCGAGATCGAGTCGTCGCTCGTGGCGCACGAGTCGACGGCCGAGGCGGCCGTCGTCGGCGCATCCGACGAGACGACCGGGCAGGCGGTCGTGGCCTTCGTCATCCTCAAGGCGCGGTTCGCGGATGCGCAGAGCGTCGAGGAGTCGGAGGCGACGCTGCGCGAGCACGTCGGCACCGACATCGGCAAGATCGCGAGGCCCCGGCAGGTGTTCATCGTGCCCGACCTGCCGAAGACGCGCTCCGGCAAGATCATGCGCCGTCTGCTGCGCGACCTGGCAGAGGGCCGCGACCTCGGCGACACGACGACCCTGGCCGACCAGGGCGTCGTGGAGGCGATCCGCTCGCAGCTCCGCTGACGAGACAGTTGAGGGTTTCGGCCCGATGTGAGGTCACATCGGGCCGAAACCCTCAACTCTTGGTGGCTAGGCGAACTCGGCGATGAGCTCGATCTCGACCGGCGCGTTCAGCGGCAGCTCCGCGACGCCCACGGCCGAGCGGGCGTGCACGCCCGCGTCGCCCAGGATCTCGCCGAGCAGCTCCGAGGCGCCGTTCACGACGCCCGGCTGGCCCGAGAATCCGGAGGCGCTCGCCACGAAGCCCGTGACCTTCACGATGCGCGTCACGCGGTCGAGCGAGCCGATCTGCGCCTCGACGGCCGCGAGGGCGTTGAGGATGCACGTGGCCGCGTAGCCCTTGGCATCCTCGGCCGACACCTCGGCGCCGACCTTGCCTGCGGCGGGCAGTGCGCCGTCGACGAAGGGCAGCTGGCCCGACGTGAAGACGAGGTTGCCGGAGACGACGGCGGGCACGTAGGCCGCGACGGGGGCTGCGACGGCGGGGAGCGAGAGCCCGAGCTCGGTCAGGCGAGCGGCGACGCTCACGCCTTCGGCCGCTTCAGGAAGGCGATGAGACCGCCCTCGGCGCCCATGGCGATGTGCACGAGCTCCCATCCGTCGGCGCCCCAGTTGTTGAGGATCGCCGTCTCCTTGTGGATGAGGAGCGGTGTCGTCGCGTACTCCCAGGTCGTCATGGGGCCTCCTCGCCTCGCGGGCGTTCATAGATGGGTGCCGTACCCTCGCTAGCATGCCAGCCCGTACGTCTGCCAAGCACGCGCCGGGCTCCCTGCTCGGGAGCCTCCTCGGCCTGATCGGCTTCTCGGTCGTCGCCGGCCTCCTCGTGAGCGCCACCGTCACCCCCGCCGTCGCCGTCGCGTCCAGCACCGCGAACAGCGGGCTCGACATCTTCGAGAACCTGCCGGAGTTCGCGCAGATCGACGAGCAGTCGGAGGTCTCGACGATCTACGGCACGCTCGACGGCAACGCCGTGCCGATCGCGGAGTTCTACAGCCAGAACCGCGAGATCATCACCCTGTCGCAGGCCGGCCAGTGGGCACCGCTCGCCGCCATCGCCGGCGAGGACCGCCGCTTCTACGACCACGGCGGCGTCGACGCCCCGTCGATCGCGCGTGCGGCGCTCGGCCAGGTCACGGGCGGATCGGGTGGCGCGTCGAGCCTCACGATGCAGCTCGTGCGCCAGCAGATCGTCGAGGTGGCGTGCCAGATCGTCGACCCCGAGACCGACGAGCGCTACGACCCCGAGCTGTGCGCCGACCAGACGACCGACTCGTACGGTCGCAAGCTGCAGGAGATGCGGTTCGCGATCGGCCTCGAGCAGCGCTACACGAAGAACGAGATCCTCGCGGCGTACCTGAACATCGCGAACTTCGGCAACGCGACGTACGGCATCCAGGCCGCGGCGCAGCGCTACTTCGGCATCGATGCGAGCCAGCTCTCGATCGCGCAGGCCGCGTCGATCATGACGATCGTGCAGAACCCGTCGACGCTCAACCTCTTCTCGCCCGACAACTACGAGCGCAACGAGGTGCGTCGCAACTACATCATCGACGCGATGCTCGACGTGGGCTACATCACGCAGGAGCAGCACGACGAGGCCGTCGCGACGCCCGTCGACGAGGCGTACATGAACATCCAGCCCGCGCAGAACGGCTGCATCGCGTCGTACTACGGCTCCACGGGCTTCTTCTGCGACTACGTGACCGAGCTGCTGCAGAATCCGCAGGCAGACGGCTCGTACATCCTCGGCGGCGACCGCGAGGCCGCCACCCGCACCCTCGCCCTCGGCGGCATGTCGATCTTCACGTCGATCGACGTCGGCCTGAACGAGGAGGTGCAGGCCACGCTCGACGAGTACGTGCCGAACAACGAGACGCGCCTCGAGTACGGCGGCGCCGTGACGATGCTGGAGGTGTCGACCGGCAGGGTGCTGGCGATGGCCCAGAACAAGGACTACGACGACACCGAGGCGCACGATCCCCTCACCGAGACGGGCATCAACTTCAACGTCGGCCCCGAGTACGGCGGCGGCAACGGCTTCCAGCCGGGCTCCGGCTTCAAGATCTTCACGCTCGCGGCGTGGATCCAGGCCGGCTACTCGGTGAACACGTCGCTCGACACGTCGCGCCACGAGCGCACCGTGCCGACCTGCGTGGGTCCGTCGCGCTTCGACCCGCAGAACAACGAGGGCCTCAACTCGAGCCGCTCGACCGTGACCGACATCTTCGTGAACTCGCTCAACACGGGCACGATCGAGATGGGCACGCGCCTCGACGTGTGCGACGTGCTCGAGACGGCCGAGTCGATGGGCACGACGCCTGCCGAGGGCGGCTCGTTCCTCGACCAGCGGTACATCGACCGCGGCGACATCGGCGCCTCGGCCCTCATCGGTGGCTCGACGAACGTCACGCCCATGGGCATGGCGGAGGCCTTCCAGACGATCGCCAACGGCGGCGTGCACTGCGAGCCCATCGCGATCGACCGCATCGTCGCCCGCGACGGCACCGAGCTGCAGCCGCCGGCGCAGGACTGCGAGCAGGCCATCACGCCCGAGGTCGCCTCGGTCATGCAGTTCGTGCTGCAGGAGGTCACGAACCGCAACCCGCTGAACAACCCGCCGGGCTCGGCCCCCGTCATCTCGAAGACGGGCACGAACGACAACGTCGTGCAGACCTGGGTCAACGGCGCCTCCTCGACGGTCGCGACGAGCGTCTGGGTCGGCAACATCCGCGGCCAGGTCGGCATCTTCGGCCTCGGCGGCAGAGCGATGTGGAACGTCAGATCGTCGGTCTTCACGGGCGTCATGGCCTCGGCCCTCGAGCGCTACCCCGGTGGCCAGTTCCTGCAGCCCGACGCCGAGACGCTGCAGGGCAACGCCGTCGCGCTGCCCAACGTGGCCTCGATGACGCCCGACGAGGCGCGTGCGACGCTCGAGGGCGCCGGCTTCTCGGTGGTCGTCGGCTCGACGGTCGCGGGCGCGCAGGAGGCCGGCCGCGTCGAGTACACGTCGCCGGGCGCCGGCTCGCTCGTGCTGCCCGAGACGTCGGTGACGCTGCTGATCAGCGATGGCTCGCAGTACGCGCCACCGGACTCGGCGATCCCCGATCTCGAGGGGCAGTCGCTCGGCGATGCGAGATCGTCGATGACCGCCGCCGGGTTCGACCCCGCGAACCTGCAGATCACGTGGGCCCAGGCCGGCAACGGCCAACGTTGCCAGGTGCTCGACCAGAACCCCGATCCGGGCACGAACGGCCCAACGTCGTCGCCGGTGTCGATCGTCGTCGGCGCCCAGCGCGACGGGCAGGATCCTGGCTGCTGACGCTCCCGGGCGCGCCCTCGGCATCGCCGTGGGCGCGCTCGTCGGCGTCGGCGCCGTGACGGCCGCCTACGCGACGCTCGTCGAGCGCACGGCGTTCCGCGTGCGACACGAGACGCTGCGCGTCCTGCCGCCCGGCAGCGCGACGCTGCGCGTGCTGCACCTCGCCGACCAGCACCTCGCGCCGTGGCAGCACGGCAAGGTCGCCTGGCTGCGATCGCTCGCGGCGCTCGAGCCCGACCTCGTGATCTCCACGGGCGATGCGCTGGGCCACCGCGACGCCGTCCCGACGCTCGCCGACTCGCTCGAGCCGCTGCGGGGCATCCCCGGCGTCTTCGTGCACGGCTCGAACGACCTCTTCGGCCCCGTGCTGAAGAATCCGCTCAAGTACTTCCTCGGGCCCTCGTCGAAGCGGGCCGCGCACCGCGAGCCCGACCTCGACACCGCCGCGCTCGAGGCCGTCTACGCCGACCTGGGCTGGCTCGACCTCAACGACCGCGCGCGGGCGCTCGAGCTCGCGGGCACGCGCCTCGAGCTCTTCGGCACGCACGACGCCCACCACGGCTGGGATCGCGTCGACGCCATGCGCGACGCGCTCGGCGTGCTGCGCGAGCAGGCGGACTGGTCCGCAGGCACGCGCGGCCCCGTCGCCATCGGCGTCACGCACGCGCCGTACCGCCGCATCCTCGACGCGCTCGTCGACGAGGGGGCCGACGTCGTGTTCGCCGGCCACACGCACGGCGGTCAGGTGCGCATCCCCGGCGGCCACGCCCTCGTCGCGAACTGCGACGTGCCGCTCGACCAGGCGTCTGGCCTGTCGACGTGGCGTCACGGCGCCGCCGAGGCCGCGCTGCAGGTGTCGCAGGGCATCGGCACGTCGATCTACGCCCCGTTCCGGCTCGGCACGCCGCCCGAGGCCGTGCTCGTGTCGCTGGAGGCCCGTCGCATCGGCTAGCATGGACAGGTTGCTGCGGAAGCGGCAGCACCGGGGTGTGGCGCAGCTTGGTAGCGCGCGTCGTTCGGGACGACGAGGCCGCAGGTTCAAATCCTGTCACCCCGACCACACGCAGAAGCCCCCTCCATCGGAGGGGGCTTCTTCGCGTCCGGCCGTCCTGCGGGGAACCCGGTCTCCTCGCGGCGCGGGCTCAGGCGAGCGCGCCGCCCGACTCGCGCAGGTAGCACGTGGCGCACAGCGACTCGTAGGCGACGGCAGCGCCGTCGATCGCCACCTGGTCGCCCTCGAACACGAACCGGTCCCCCACGCGCCGCCCGTTGAAGAGCGCCTTGCGGCCGCAGCGGCAGATCGTCTTCAGCTCCTCGAGCGAGTGGGCGATCTCCATGAGCCGCGCCGAGCCGGGGAAGGCGTGCGTGCGGAAGTCGGTGCGGATGCCGTACGCGAGCACGGGCACGTCGTGCAGCACCGCGATGCGCAGCAGGTCGTCGACCTGCTCGGAGCCGAGGAACTGCGCCTCGTCCACGAGCAGGCACGCCACGTGGTCGCCGCCGGGGTCGCCGCCGGCCGCGTGCACGAACGCGGCGAGCATCGAGTCGTCGGGCGCGACGCAGAAGTCCGCGTCCCGCGTCACCCCGAGGCGCGACACGATCGCGCCGTCGCCCTTGGTGTCGGTCGCGGGCTTCGCGAGCAGCACGCGCTGACCGCGCTCCTCGTAGTTGAAGGCCGCCTGCAGCAGCGCCGTCGACTTGCCCGAGTTCATCGCCCCGTAGCGGAAGTAGAGCTTGGCCACGAGCAACCAGGCTAGAGGATGCCGTCCTCCGTCGCGCGCACGATGAGGTCGGCGCGCTTGCCTGCCGCACGGTCGACGGCGGCGTACTTCTGCCGCACGCGGCGCAGGAAGGTCTTGGCGGTCTCGTACTTCACGTTCATGGCCGTGGCGACCTGCTGCGTGGAGTAGCCCTGCACGTAGTACGTGAGGGCCTGGCGCTCGCCCGGGCTGAGCCGCGGGCGCTCGAGCGGCGCCGCACGGCGCACGACGGGCACCTGACGCTGGCTCGCGCGGCGGATGGCCTGCACGATCTCGAGCATCGGCGTCTTGCGCGGCAGCGCCTCGGCGGCGCCGGCCTGCAGGGCCTGGTGGTGGTCGACCGAGCGGTCGTCGGCGACGATGACCACCTGCGAGCCCGCTGCGACGCACGCCTTGATGCGCGAGGCGATCGTGGTGGACTCGTGCCGCAGCTCGCCGATGAGCGTCACGTCGGGCGGGAACGACGTGTCCATCGCGAACTCGCGGAAGGTCGAGGCGCACACGACGACGTCGAGATCCGGCGCGTTCCGCTCCAGCCAGACGCGGAGCGACTCCAGCAGGATCGCGAAGTCGTCGATGATCCCGAGGGTGATCTGTCCCCGAGTCCTCGTCGCGTCCGTTGCCATGTGGGGATCGTACCCCAGGTAACTGAGCAAGCGTCAGAAGTTATCCACAATAGAGCGCAGGACGCGCGAACCCGTGCATCGACACGCTCGCGGCGCAACGATTCCGCGCCGCTTCAGACGCCTCACGCGTCTGCTGCGTCAGGCAGGGGTGACATCGGGAGTCGAGGATGCGTCGACGGCCGACTCCGCGACGCCGTCGAGACGCAGCACGCCGGCCGTGCGCGCGATGCTCGCACGCGCCGCCTCGCGGTCGTCGTTGAGCCTCGTGCCGAACGACGGCACGAGCCGCTCGATCTCGCCGCGCCACCCGTGGAAGCGGTCGGGGAAGCAGCGCTCGAGGATCGTGAGCATGATCGGCGCGGCCGTCGACGCACCGGGCGAGGCGCCCAGCAGGCCCGCGATCGTGCCGTCGGCGCCCGTGACGATCTCGGTGCCGAACTGCAGCACGCCGCCCTTCTGGGCATCCTTCTTCATCACCTGCACGCGCTGGCCGGCCGTGATGAGCCGCCAGTCGGCGCTCTTCGCGTTCGGCACGAACTCGCGCAGCGCCTCCATCTGCTTCGCCTTCGTCGAGAGCACCTCGCCGAAGAGGTACTTCACGAGGCCGAGGTTCGCGAGGCCCGCCCGGATCATCGGGTACAGGTTGTGCAGCCGGATCGACGAGAGGAGGTCGAGGTTCGAGCCCGTCTTCAGGTACTTGGGGCTGAAGCCCGCGTACGGGCCGAACAGCAGGCTCGTCTGGCCGTCGACGACGCGCGTGTCGAGGTGCGGCACCGACATGGGCGGAGCGCCGACGCTCGCCTTGCCGTAGACCTTCGCCAGGTGGCGCTCGACGATCGCGGGGTCGTCGGTGCGCAGGAACTCGCCCGTGATGGGGAAGCCGCCGAAGCCGTGGGCCTCGGGGATGCCCGACCGCTGCAGCAGGTGCAGGGCGCCGCCGCCGGCGCCGACGAACACGAAGCGCGCGCGGACGCGCGAGGGAGTGCGGCCCACCTCGTCGCGCAGGCGGATCGTCCAGATGCCGTCCTTGCCGCGCGAGAGGTTCTCGACGGTCTTGCCGGTGCGGATGCGTGCGCCGCCGCGCTCGATGCCCTCGAAGAGCAGGCGCGAGAGCGCGCCGAAGTCGACGTCGGTGCCCGACGTGATGCGCGTCGCCGCGATCGGCTGGTCCTTGCGGCGGCCGGGGATGAGCAGCGGCGCCCACTCGCGGATCACGCGCACGTCGGTCGAGAACTCCATGCCCTCGAAGAGCGGCTCGTCCTTGAGCGCCTCGTAGCGGCGGCGCAGGTAGTCGACGTTCTCCTCGCCCCACACGAAGCTCATGTGCGGCGTCGCCGAGATGAACTGGCTCGGGTCGGGCAGGAAGCCGTCCTCGACGAGCGTCGACCACAGCTGGCGCGACACCTGGAACTGCTCGTTGATGTCGACGGCCTTGGCGGGCGAGATCGTGCCGTCCGCCGCCTCGGGCGTGTAGTTGAGCTCGCAGAGGGCCGCGTGGCCCGTGCCCGCGTTGTTCCAGGGGTTCGAGGACTCCTGCGCGACCTCCGAGAGTCGCTCGAAGACCTCGATGCTCCAGTCGGGCTCGAGCCTCTGGAGCAGAGCGCCGAGCGTGGCGCTCATGATCCCACCACCGATCAGGGCCACGTCGATCGTCTTCATCGGCATCCATGCTACCCGCGCGCGTGCGCTCCACGCGTCACGCGGCGACCGACCCGTGACGCGCGGGCCGCACGCGCGTAGGGTCGGACCACCACGAGGAGAGGGGGCGTCGACATGGGATTCCTCGACGACGCGAAGGACAGGATCGGCGACGCCGCGGAATGGGTCAAGGACACCGCCGGCGACATCGGCGAGAAGGCGAAGGACGTGGCCGAGGACGTCGCGGAGCGCGCGAAGGACGTCGCGGGCGACGTGACCGACACGGCGAAGGACATCGCCGGCGACGTGGGAGAGCGCGCGCACGACGTGGGCGAGAGCCTGGGCGAGCGGGCGCAGGACGCGCGCGAGTGGGTCGAGGACAAGGTCGACGACCTGCGCGGCGGCGATGAGCCGACGCCCGAGCAGCCGTAGGGCCGCACGGCACGACGAAGGGGCGGGACCAGCACGGTCCCGCCCCTTCGCTCGTGGTCGCTAGGCGGCGATGCGGGCTGCGAGCAGCTCGGCGATCTGCAGCGCGTTGAGCGCGGCGCCCTTGCGCAGGTTGTCGCTCGAGAGGAAGAGCACGAGGCCCTTGCCCTCCGGCGCCGACTGGTCGGCGCGGATGCGGCCGACGATCGTCGGGTCGGTGCCCGCTGCATCCTGCGGCGTCGGCACGTCGGCCAGCACGACGCCCGCGGCGTCGGCGAGCAGCTCGCGGGCGCGCTCGGGGCTGATCGGCCGGTCGAACTCGGCGTGGATCGACAGCGAGTGGCCCGTGAACACCGGCACGCGCACGCACGTGCCCGCGACGAGCAGGCCGGGCAGCTCGAGGATCTTGCGCGACTCGTTGCGCAGCTTCTTCTCCTCGTCGGTCTCGCCCTCGCCGTCGTCGACGATCGAGCCCGCGAGCGGCAGCACGTTCATCGCGATGGGCGCGACGTAGTTGCTCGGCGCGGGCAGGTCGAGCGCGCTGCCGTCGTGCGTCAGGCGCTCGGGGTGCTGCGCCACGGCGGCCTGCAGCTGACCGAGCAGCTCCTGGACGCCCGACAGGCCCGAGCCCGACACGGCCTGGTACGTCGCGACCGTGAGACGCGTGAGCCCGGCCTCGGCGTCGAGCGGCTTCAGCACCGGCATCGCCGCCATCGTCGTGCAGTTCGGGTTCGCGACGATGCCCTTGGGGATCTCGTCGAGCGCGTGCGGGTTCACCTCGGAGACGACGAGCGGCACCTCGGGGTCCATGCGCCACGCCGACGAGTTGTCGACGACCGTGACGCCGGCCGCGGCGAAGCGCTCGGCCTGCGCGCGCGACGTCGTCGCGCCCGCCGAGAAGATCGCGACGTCGAGCCCCGTGGGATCGGCGACCGCCGCATCCTCGACCGTGACGGCCACGCCGTTCACCGTGAGCTGCGATCCTGCGGAGCGCGCCGAGGCGAACAGGCGCAGCTCGTCGTACGCGACGCCGCGCTGCTCGAGCAGCTCGATGACCTTGCCGCCGACCTGGCCCGTCGCACCGACGATGCCCAGCCGCAGGCTCATCGGCCCGTCCCCGCGTGCACGACCGCATCCACGTCGGCGTCGAGGCCGAACGCGGAGTGCACGACGCGCACGGCGTCGTGCAGCTGGTCGGCGCTCGTGACGACCGAGATGCGGATCTCGCTCGTCGAGATGAGCTCGAGGTTGATGCCCGCGTCGGACAGCGCGCGGAACAGCTTCGCCGAGACGCCGACGTTCGTGCGCATGCCGGCACCGACGAGCGCGAGCTTGCCGATCTGGTCGTCGTGCAGCACCTGCTCGAAGCCGACGTCCTCGCGCGCGGCCTCGAGGGCCTCGATCGCGCGGGCTGCGTCCTCCTTGGGCAGCGTGAACGTGATGTCGGTGCGACCCGTGGCCGCGGCGGACACGTTCTGCACGATCATGTCGACGTTCGCGTCGGCCTCCGCCACGATCGTGAAGATGCGCGCCGCCGTGCCGGGCACGTCGGGCACGCCGACGATCGTGATCTTGGCCTCGCCGAGGTCGCTCGCGACGCCGACGATCTGTGCCTCTTCCATCGTCCCCTCCTTCTCGGGGTCGTAGACGATCGTGCCCTCCTGGTTCGTGAACGAGGAGCGCACATGCAGGGTCACGCCGTGACGGCGCGCGTACTCGACGCTGCGGATGTGCAGCACCTTCGCGCCTGCCGACGCGAGCTCGAGCATCTCCTCGCTCGTGATCCGGTCGACCTTGCGGGCGCGGGGCACGATGCGGGGATCGGTCGTGAAGACGCCGTCGACGTCGGTGTAGATCTCGCAGACGTCGGCGTCGAGCGCCGCGGCGAGGGCGACGGCGCTCGTGTCCGAGCCGCCGCGGCCGAGGGTCGTGATGTCGCCCGTGACCTTGTTGAAGCCGGCGAAGCCCTGCACGATGACGATCTTGCCGTCGTCGAGCGCGTCGCGGACGCGGCCGGGCGTCACGGCGACGATGCGGGCCGAGCCGTGCGTCGCATCCGTGAGCATGCCGGCCTGGCTGCCCGTGAACGACAGCGCCTCGGCACCCATGGACTTGATGGCCATGGCGAGCAGCGCCATCGAGATGCGCTCGCCGGCGGTGAGCAGCATGTCGAGCTCGCGGCCGTGGGCCGGGAGGCCCGGCACGACCTCGTGCGCGAGGTCGAGCAGCTCGTCGGTCGTGTCGCCCATGGCCGACACGACCACGACGACGTCGACGCCGCGCTTGCGCGTCTCGACGATGCGCTTCGCGACGCGCTTGATGCTCTCGGCGTCGGCGACGCTCGAGCCGCCGTACTTCTGCACGATGAGGCTCACGAAGACTCCTGGTGGTTGGGCGAATCCTCAGTCTACGGTCGCGGACATGCGCGCCATCGCTCTGTGACGCAGGCCACCCGGCGTCACCCGGACTCCACCGTGCACGTGCCGAGCACGCGTCGCGCAGGCGGATGCGGGCCACGGCGGCGTACGGTCGAGCCACGCACCTGCACCGGCCGTCCCGACCGACGCAGGATCGGCACCCGCGCTCCACCGCACCGAGGAGGCCACCCGTGACCACCGCATCCGCAGCCCCCGCAGGGCAGGCGACGCTCGCCCGCTCGCTCGGCCTCATCGCGATCGTCGGCCTCGGCCTCGGCTACATGACGCCGACCGTGGTCTTCGACACCTTCGGGCTCGTCGCCGAGGGCACCGCCAACGTCGTGCCCGCCGCCTACGCCGTCGCGCTCATCGTCATGGTCTTCACGGCCATCAGCTACGGCAAGATGGTCGGCGCCATCCCCAGCGCAGGCTCGGCGTACACGTACGCGCGCGAGTCGATCCACCCGAACGTCGGCTTCGTCGTCGGCTGGACGGCGCTCATCGACTACATGCTGCTGCCGATGGTGAACGCGCTCATCCTGCGCAGCTACCTCGAGGCGCTCTTCCCCGACGTTCCCGGCTGGATCTGGGTCGTCGTGTTCACGGCGCTCGTGACGGGCGTCATCGCGCTCACGATGCGCGGCACGTCGAACGTCAACATGATCCTGCTCGTGTTCTCGATCGTCGTCATGACGGTGTTCGTCGTCATGGTCGTCGCGCAGCTCGCCGGTGGCGCCGGAGCCGGCACCGTCGTGTCGATCGAGCCGTTCGGCCACGACGGCGTCGCGTTCGGCGCCGTGCTCGCCGGCGCCACGATCGTCTGCTTCTCGTTCATCGGCTTCGACGCCGTCACGATGTACGCCGAGGAGGCGAAGACGCCCAGGATCATGCCGCGCGCCATCGTGCTCACGGTCGTCGCGGGCGGCGCGATCTTCCTCATCGCCTCCTACGTCACGCAGCTGCGCTTCCCCGACTCGTCGGTCTTCCCGCAGGCGGCGATCGAGGACTCGACGCTGCCCGAGATCGGCGTGCAGGTCGGCGGCCCCGTGCTGCAGGCCGTGCTCACCGCCGCCGGCTTCGCCGCGACCCTCGCCTCGTGGCTCGCGTCGCACGCATCCGTCTCACGCATGCTGCTCGTCATGGGCCGCAACAACGTGCTGCCGAGGCCCTTCTTCGGCTTCGTGCACCCGAGGACGCGCACGCCGCTCTTCGCCGTCGTGCTCACGGGCCTCGTGAGCCTGCTCGCCATCGCCTTCACGCTCGAGCAGATCGCCGCGTACATCAACTACGGCGCCCTCGTGGCCTTCACGTTCGTGAACGTGTCGGTCATCGCGTGGTTCGCGATCCGCAAGGGCCGACGCCGCACGCCGCGCGACGTCTTCCACTACATCGTCATGCCGGCGATCGGCATGCTGCTCACGGGCCTGCTGTGGGTGAACCTCGACGGGCACGCGCTGCTCGGCGGCCTCATCTGGACGGGCCTCGGCGTCGTCTACCTCGCCGTCATCACCCGCGGCTTCCGCCGCAAGGCGGCCTCGTTCGACGAGGGACAGGACGTCACGGGCTTCGTCGACACCGTGCCCGGACCGCGCACCGTGCACCTCGACGACGGCACGTCGGGCCGCGCAGCCCGCGACCGCGAGGACTGAGGCCGGCCGCCGTCAGGACGTGACCTGGCGGCGCCCCTCGAACGCTCGGCCGAGCGTCATCTCGTCGGCGAACTCGAGGTCGCCGCCCACGGGCAGGCCGCTCGCGAGGCGCGAGACCGTGATGCCGAGCGGCGCGAGCGTGCGGATGAGGTACGTCGCCGTCGCCTCGCCCTCGACGTTCGGGTCGGTGGCGATGATGATCTCCTGCACCGTGCCGTCTTGCAGCCGACGCAGCAGCTGCGAGATGCGCAGCTGGTCGGGGCCGACGCCCTGCATGGGGTTCAGGGCGCCGCCGAGCACGTGGTACAGGCCGCGGAACTCGCGCGTGCGCTCGATCGCGACGACGTCCTTCGGCTCCTCGACGACGCAGATCGTCGTGGGCACGCGGCGCGGGTCGCGGCAGATGATGCACCGCTCCTGCTCGCCGACGTTGCCGCAGATCTCGCAGAAGCGCACCTTGTCGCGCACCTCGGCGAGCACGCGCGACAGGCGCGTGACGTCGAACGACTCGGTCTGGATGATGTGGAACGCGATGCGCTGCGCCGACTTGGGGCCGACGCCGGGCAGCCTGCCCAGCTCGTCGATGAGCTCCTGCACGATGCCGTCGTACATCAGCGCACCTCCTCGCGCCCGTCGAGGGCGATCTCCTCGAGGAACTCGGCGCCGAGCTCCTCGCGCACGACGGCCTCGCCGTAGCGGGCGTCGTCCATCGCCGCGCGGCGCGCGTCGACGGGCTGCTCGGCCTGGATCGCGGCGGCGGTCGCCTCGACGGCGGCCGCGGCCGCTGCGTGGTCGACGACCTGCTCGTCGGGGCCCCACGGGTCGTCGGGCGCCTCGCCGTCCGGTACGTCGTCGGAGGCGGGCGCCGACGCGGGTCGCGTGGGCGCCGTGGCGCTCGACGGCGCGACGGGCGGCGCCGACGTGGGCGCCTGGCGGATGGGCGTGACGACGGCCTCGCGCTGCTCGTCGGCCTGCGGCTCGGCGCTGGGGATGGCGGCGACGGCCCAGCCGCCGGTCGTGGGCTGCACGGTGGCCTGCTGGCGGGCGGGCTGGGGCCGCTGCGCGGGCGCGGACTGCGCCGGTGCAGGGGCCGACGTCGCGGGAGCCTGTGCGGATGCCGGCGCCTCGGGCGCAGGGGCGGGCTGCGCAGGCGCCGACGGCTCGGGGGCCGGGGCGGACGCCGCGGGCGTCGGGGCTGCCGCTGCAGTCGTGGGCGGTGCGGTCGTCGGCGCTGCACTCGTCGAATCCGGCCGAGACGCAGGCTCCGCATCGGCGTCGGCGGGCGCAGCGGCGGCACGCGGCCGCGCTCCCTCGGCCTGGATCGGCACCGTGAGGTACCGCACCGTGAGGCCCAGCACGTGCTCGATCGACGCGCGCAGGTGCTCGGCGGGACTCTTCGCGCCGCCGGGCTTGGCCGGGAAGGCCTCGAAGTCGCCGCGGTTGCGGAAGCCGAGCCGCAGCACGTCGCCCTCGAACGTCACGATCTCGGACTGCGACACGACGAGCCATGCGGGGCGGTTCGCGTCGCCGAGGTGCGTGAGCACCTCGTCCCACGCGTCGCGCAGCTGCTCGACGCTCACCGAGCCGACGGCGACGGGCGCGGCCGCGGCGGGCGCAGCCGGCTCGGCGGCGGGCGCGGGCGCCTCGGGTGCAGGCGTCGCGGGCGCGGCTGCAGCGGGAGCGGCAGCAGGAGCCGACGCCGCGGAAGCCGGCGCAGCGGCAGCAGCAGCGGGCGCAGCAACAGCAGCGGGCGCCGCATCCGCCGTCGCCCCGGCGACGCCGATGCGCCGCTCGAGCCGCTCGACGCGCGCGAGCGTGCCGAGCTCCTGGTCGCCCGCGGCGGGCACGAGCAGGCGCGCCGCCATGAGCTCGAGGTGCACCTTGGGGCTCGTGGCGCCCGTCATGTCGGTGAGCGCCTTCGCCACGACGTCGGCGGCGCGCGAGAGCTCGACGGGGCCGAACGCGCGTACCTGGCGCAGCATGGCGTCGAGGTCCTCCTGCGGCACGCCGTGCAGCAGCGCAGCGGGGTCGTGGGCGGCGCGCACGACGATGAGGTCGCGCAGGCGCTCGAGCAGGTCCTCGACGAAGCGGCGCGGATCCTGGCCCGACTGGATGACGCGGTCGATCGCGCCGAACATCGCCGATCCGTCGCGCGCGCCGAGCGCATCCACGGCGTCGTCGAGCAGCTCGGCGTGCGTGAACCCGAGCAGCGCCACGGCCTGCTCGTACGCGACCGTGGGCGTCTCGGAGCCCGCGATGAGCTGATCGAGGATCGAGAGCGTGTCGCGCGCCGAGCCGCCGCCCGCGCGGATCACGAGCGGCAGCACGCCCGCCTCGGTCTGCACGCCCTCGCGCTCGGTGAGCTGCGAGACGTACTCGAGCATCGGCGCGGGCGGGATGAGGCGGAACGGGTAGTGGTGCGTGCGCGAGCGGATCGTGCCGATGACCTTGTCGGGCTCGGTCGTCGCGAAGATGAACTTCACGTGCGCCGGCGGCTCCTCGACGATCTTCAGCAGGGCGTTGAAGCCCTGCGACGTCACCATGTGCGCCTCGTCGAGGATGAAGATCTTGAAGCGGTCGCGCGCCGGGGCGAACGCGGCGCGCTCGCGCAGGTCGCGCGCGTCGTCGACGCCGTTGTGGCTCGCGGCGTCGATCTCGACGACGTCGAGCGATCCGCCGCCATCGCGGCTCAGCTCGACGCACGAGTCGCACGTGCCGCACGGCGTGGGCGTGGGGCCCTCGGCGCAGTTGAGGCAGCGGGCGAGGATGCGCGCGCTCGTCGTCTTGCCGCAGCCGCGCGGACCCGAGAACAGGTACGCGTGCCCGACGCGATCGCCGCGGATCGCGGCGCTGAGGGGATCGGTGACGTGCGCCTGCCCGATGAGCTCGGCGAACGACTCCGGCCGATACCGGCGGTACAGCGCAGCGACCATGCAGGCCAGGCTACCGGCGGCCACCCACGCGCGTGGACGCACGTGCGCGAGCGACGCGCCCGAGCCGCACGATGCATCCGCGCGAGGGAATCGGATGCGGCCCGTCGCGTTGGCCACAGCATGACCTCCCTCGAGCACGGCCCCCTCATCCTCGGCGGCAACGCCTTCGGCTGGACGAGCGATCGCGACGAGTCCTTCGCGGTGCTCGACGCCTTCCTCGCCGCAGGCGGACGCTCGATCGACACCGCCGACGTCTACTCCGCGTGGGTCGACGGCAACGTCGGCGGCGAGTCCGAGGCGATCCTCGGCGAGTGGATGGCGTCGCGCGGCGTGCGCGATCGCGTCGTGATCGCGACGAAGGTCTTCAGCCACCCCGAGCGCCCCGGCCTCTCGCCCGACAACGTCCGCGCCGCGGTCGACGACTCCCTGCGTCGCCTGCAGACCGATCGCCTCGACCTCTACTACGCGCACCGCGACGACGACGAGGTGCCGCAGGAGGACGTCGCAGCCGTCTTCGACGAGCTCGTGCAGGCAGGCAAGGTGCGCGAGATCGGCCTGTCGAACTTCGAGCCCGCGCGCATGCGCTCGCTCGTCGCGATCGCCGACGCCGCGGGCCTCGCCCGCCCGACGACGAGCCAGGACCGCTACAACCTCGTGTCGCGCGACGCCGAGGCCGAGCTGCTGCCGACGCTCGCCGACCTCGGGCTCGTCGAGGTGCCGTTCCCGTCGCTCGCCTCCGGCTTCCTCACCGGCAAGTACCGTCCGGGCGTCGACGTCGACTCGCAGCGCGCCGGCATCGCGGCGACGTACCTCGAGGACCCAGCGAACGTCGCGCTGCTCGACGTGCTCGACGACGTCGCCGCCGCGCACGGCACGACCGTCGCGGCCGTGTCGCTCGCCTGGCTGCGCCAGCAGCCGCTCGTCGCCGCACCGCTCGCGAGCGCGCGCACGCCCGAGCAGCTCGCCGACCTGCTCGCCTCCGTGGACGTCGAGCTCACCGCCGGCGAGCTCGCGCGCCTCTCGGCGTAGCCGCGGCAGGCCGAGAGCCGGTACGATGGACGACGGCTCCCCGCGTGGCGCCATCCAGGCCAACTCCCCCAGGGCGGAGACGCAGCAAGGGTAACCGGGCTCTGGCGGGTGCGCGGGGAGTCTTCGCACGTCTGCGGGCTGGCGCGCGGGCACCGCATGCGCGACGCTGTCGCCATGACCGACGCCGCCCCACCGACGCCCGCCACGCCTCCAGGCTCCTGCCCGCGCTGCGACGCGCAGGGGCTCGAGGCTGGCTACCTCGTTGACACGAACGGCTCCGGTCGCTTCGACATGCAATGGGCGACGGGCGAGCCGCGCGAGGCGCTCTTCGGGGGTGTGAAGGCCTCGCGCGACGCGTGGAGCGTCGCCGGGCTGCGGTGCACCGGCTGCGGCCGGCTCGAGCTCTTCGCGACGACGCCCACGACGCCGCGGTGACCCGACCCGCCTGAGCCGCGAGCGCTACTCGGCGGGCTTGCGCAGCAGCATCCGCAGCACGAGGAACACGACCACGGCGACGCCCGCGACGAGCGCGAGACGGAAGCCGAACGCGAGCACCCGCAGCGCCACGTCGACGAGGAACCAGGCGATGACGACGGCGACGACGACGCCGACGACGGTTCAGACGGTGCGCATGGATCCAGGCTAGACGCCGACGACCGATGCCGACTGCGTGGCGATCTCGAGCTCCTCGTCGGTCGGCACGATCCACACCTGCACGCGCGAGTCGTCGGTCGAGATCATGCGCTCGCGCGGGCCGGATGCGTTGCGCTCGGCGTCGATGCGGATGCCGAGCTCCTCGAGCCCCGCGAGGGCAGCGGCGCGCACCTGCGCGACGTTCTCGCCGACCCCTGCCGTGAACGCGATCGCGTGCGCCCCGCCGAGCACGGCCAGGTACGCGCCGACGGTCGAGCGCAGCCGGTGCGCGAGCACCTCGAGCGCCTCGACGGCGTGGTCGACGCCCGCCTCGGCGGCCCGCTGCACGTCGCGCATGTCGCCCGAGCCCGTGAGGCCCAGGAGGCCCGAGCGCTTGTTGAGCAGGGCGTCGAGCTCGTCGACGCCGAGGCCCGCGACGCGGTGCAGGTGCACGAGCACGCCCGCGTCGAGGTCTCCGGAGCGCGTGCCCATGACGAGGCCCGCGAGCGGCGTCATGCCCATCGACGTCTCGACCGATCGACCGCCGTCGACCGCGCACGCCGAGGCGCCGTTGCCGAGGTGCAGCACGATCGTGCGCGTGTCCTCGAGGGGCCGGCCGAGCAGCTCGGCCGTGCGGCGCGAGACGAACTGGTGGCTCGTGCCGTGGAAGCCGTACTTGCGCACGCGGTGCTCGTCGGCGACCGAGCGGTCGATGGCGTAGCGCCACGCGGCGCGCGGCAGCGTGCGATGGAAGGCGGTGTCGAACACCGCGACGTGCGGCAGCGTCGGGAAGGCGACGCGGGCGGCGCGGATGCCGAGGAGGTTCGCGGGGTTGTGCAGCGGCGCGAGCGGCGAGAGGTCGTCGATCTGCGCCACGACGCCGTCGTCGATCACGACGGCGCCGTCGAAGCGTGCACCGCCCTGCACGACGCGGTGCCCGACGGCGACGATGTCCGCGTCGTCGAGCACGGGGCCGTGCTCCGCGAAGGCCGACAGCACCCAGCGGAACGCCTGCTCGTGGTCGCCGACGTGGAGCTCGGCGTCGTGCCGCGCCTCCCCGACGACGTGGCGGGCGCTCGAGCGCGCCTCGCCGATGCGCTCGACGAGGCCCGACGCGATCGCCGAGCCCGTCTCGAGGTCGACGAGCTGGTACTTGAGGCTCGACGAGCCGGCGTTGACCACGAAGACGCTGCTCATGCGGCACCGCCCGCCAGCTGGCCCTGGGCCTGGATCGCCGTGATCGCGACGGTGTTGACGATGTCCTGCACGAGGGCTCCCCTGGAGAGGTCGTTGACGGGCTTGTTGAGGCCCTGCAGCACGGGGCCGATCGCGAGCGCGCCCGCCGACCGCTGCACGGCCTTGTACGTGTTGTTGCCCGTGTTGAGGTCGGGGAAGACGAACACGGTCGCGCGGCCGGCGACCTCGCTGCCCGGCATCTTCTTCGCCGCGACGACGGGGTCGGCCGCGGCGTCGTACTGGATGGGGCCCTCGACGAGCAGCTCGGGCGCGCGCTCGCGCACGAACGCCGTCGCGGCGCGCACCTTGTCGACCTCGGCACCCGATCCCGACTCCCCCGTCGAGTACGACAGCATCGCGACGCGCGGCTCGATGCCGAAGTCGCGCGCGGTCTGCGACGACGAGATCGCGATGTCGGCGAGCTCGGCGTCGGTCGGCTCGGGCACGACGGCGCAGTCGCCGTAGACGAGCACGCGGTCGGCGAGCGCCATGAGGAACACGCTCGACACGACCGAGACGCCCGGCTTCGTCTTCACGACCTCGAACGACGGACGGATGGTGTGGGCCGTCGTGTGCGCGGCACCCGAGACCATGCCGTCGGCGTCGCCGAGGTGCACCATCATCGTGCCGAAGTACGACACGTCGGTCACGCGCTCCCACGCATCCTCGAACGTGACGCCCTTGTGCGAGCGCGCGGCCGCGTAGGCCTCGGCGTAGCGGGTGCGCAGGGCGTGGTCGGTCGTCGCGACGATGCGCGCGTCGCCGAGCGAGAGGCCCAGCTCGGCGGCGCGGGCGCGCACGGCGCCCTCGTCGCCGAGGATCGTCAGGCGCGCGACGCCACGCTGCAGGATCGTGGAGGCGGCCTGCAGGATGCGGTCGTCGTCGCCTTCCGGCAGCACGATGTGGCGCACGTCGGCGCGGGCGCGCTCGATGAGGCCCTGCTCGAACATGAGCGGCGTCACGACCGTCGAGTCCTGCAGCTCGAGCAGGTCGAGCAGCGCGTCGACCTCGACGTGCTGCTCGAAGAGCGCGAGCGCGGTGTCGCGCTTGCGCTGCGTGCCCGTGGAGATCGCGCCGCGCGTGCCTGCGATGCGCCGGGCCGTCTCGTACGTGCCGTGCGGCGAGCGCGCGATGGGCATCGACAGGTCGAGGCCGTCGATGAGGCGCTGCACCGACGGCGCGAGGTCGAAGCCGCCGTTGAGGATGATGCCGGCGACGGTCGGGAACGACTCGGAGCGCTGCGCGAGCAGCGTCGCGACGACGACGTCGGAGCGGTCGCCGGGCACGACGACGATGCCGCCGTCGATGAGCCGGTCGAGCACGTGCTCCATCGACATGCCTGCGACGACGGTGCCGAGCGACTCTCGCTGCGTGAGCGCGGCATCCCCGCCGACGATCTCGGCGTCGGTGGCGTCGAAGAGCTGCTGCACGGTGGGGGCGCCGAGGATGGGGTCCTCGGGGATGGCCCACACCGGCACCTCGAGGCCCGCGGCCCGCGCGACGACCTCGATGTCGGTGGCGGCGACGTCGCTGCGGTTGACGACGAGCGCGGCGAGGCGCGCGTGGCCCGCGCGCAGCTCGGGCAGCGTGAGCTCGCCGAGCTGGCCGAGCGCCTCGACCGCGCGCGGCTCGCCGGTCTCGGGGTCGCGGCCGCCGAGCACGAGCACGACGGGGGCGCCGAGGTTCGCGGCGACGCGCGCGTTGAAGCCGAGCTCGGTGGGGCTGCCCACGTCGGTGTAGTCGGAGCCGACGACGACGATGGCGTCGAACCGGTCCTCGAGCAGGTGGAAGCGGGCGACGATCGTCGCGAGCGCGGCCTCGGCGTCGTCGTGCACGGCCTCGTAGGTCGTGCCGATCGCATCCTCGTAGGAGAGGTGCACGGCGTCGTGCGCGAGCAGCAGCTCGAGCACCGAGTCGCGTTCGATCGTCGACCGCGAGACGGGTCGGAAGACCCCGACCCGACCGACGCGGCGGGAGAGGGCGTCGACGAGTCCGAGGGCCACGATCGACTTGCCCGCGTGCCCCTCGGGAGAGGCGATCATCATCCGTGAGGTCACGGCTCCAGCCTAGGGACCGCATCCGGGCGTCGCACCTGCACGAACGGTCGGGCAGCATAGGACATGAGTGATGCTCAGGTCATCACCGGATGCACCCCGGTCGATCACGAATGGGTAACGCTTCTCCATGTCGCGCGTGTGCCCCGCCTAGGTTGAGCACACCTGCCCGCCGACCGCGCGGGCGGGTCACCCCGTGACGAAGGACATCATCCTGTGAGCACCACCACGCCCCGTCGTGTCGCGCTCCGTCGCTGCCTCGCCTCGCTCGCCGCCGTGACCATCGGTCTCGGCGGCGTCGTCGTGAGCACGACGGCCGCGTCCGCTGCGACCCCCTCTCCCGCCACCCCCGTCGACCTCAGCAGCTTCACCGACGGGCGCTACGTCGTGCTGCTCGAGGACGACGCCGCCGCGCTCTACACCGGCGGCGTGCCCAACCTCCAGGCGACCGCGCCCACGGGCACCGACAGCCTCGACGACGCCGACCCGGCCGTCGTCGCCTACAGCGACTACCTCGCGGGCGAGCAGGAGGCGGTGGCCGACGCGGTGGGCGTCGACATCGCCGCGAGCCTCACGCTCACGGTCAACGGCTTCATCGCCGACCTCTCGGCCGACCAAGCCGGCCAGCTGGCGTTCGACTCCCGCGTCGCAGGCGTCTACCCCGACGAGATGCTGCAGCTGCAGGGCTCGCCGTCGAACGAGTACCTCGACGTCGAGGGCATGTGGTCGCAGGTCGGCACGGTCGAGGACGCCGGAGCCGGCGTCGTCGTCGGCGTGCTCGACACGGGCATCGCGCCCGAGAACCCCCTCTTCGCAGGCGAGGCGCTCGGCACGACCGCCGGCGCCGAGCCCTACCTCTCCGGCGACGAGATCCACTTCGTCAAGGGCGATGGCGAGACCTTCACCGGCATCTGCGAGACGGGCCCCGGCTTCACCGCCGACATGTGCTCGACGAAGATCATCGGCGCGCAGTTCTTCCTCGACGGCTTCGGTGCATCGCGCATCGGCGGCGAGGGCGTCGAGATCGCCTCGCCGCGCGACCTCGACGGCCACGGCTCGCACACGGCCTCGACCGCCGCGGGCAACTACGACGTGCCCGTGACGACCGAGGGCGGCCAGGACATCGGCACGATGTCGGGCGTCGCACCCGAGGCGCGCATCGCCGTCTACAAGGTCTGCTGGTCGGGCAACAACCCCGACCCGGCCGTGACGACCGACGACGGCTGCTCGGGCACCGACCTCATGCAGGGCATCGAGGCCGCGACCGCCGACGGCGTCGACGTCATCAACTTCTCGATCGGCGGCGGCGCAGCCGCATCCGTCTTCGAGCCCTACGACCAGGCCTTCCTGGGCGCAGCGGCCGCCGGCATCTTCACGTCGGCCTCGGCCGGCAACTCGGGCCCCGGCGCCACGACCCTCGACCACGCCTCCCCCTGGTACGCGACCGTCGCCAACACGACGATCCCGAACTACGAGGCGACGATCGAGCTCGAGGACGGCACGCTCATCCCCGGTGCGTCGATCACGGTCGACATGGCCGAGGACGCCGAGCCCTTCACCGGCACGCTCGTCTACGCGGGCGACATCCCTGCGGCGGGCGCCTCGGCTGCCAACGCGGCCCTCTGCCTCCCCGGCTCGCTCGCGACCGTCGACCCGGGCACCATCGTGCTCTGCGACCGCGGCAACAACGCGCGCGTCGAGAAGTCGGAGGTCGTCGAGGCCGCAGGCGGCATCGGCATGATCCTCGGCAACCCGACGCCGAACTCGATCGACCTCGACGACCACGCGGTCCCGACGGTGCACATCGACGCGGCGTACTACGCAGCCGTGCTCGCCGTCGCGCAGGCCGACCCGTCGCAGACGGTGTCGTTCACGGCCGGCAACTCGTCGGGCATCGACACGGCGGCGCCCATCGTGGCCGCCTCGTCGTCGCGCGGCCCGGTCGAGGCCGACGGCAACGACGTGATCAAGCCCGACATCGCCGCCCCCGGCACCGGCATCATCGCCGCCGGTCCGAACGGCGAGGGCGAGGCGCCCACGTTCCGCTTCCTCTCGGGCACCTCGATGGCCGCTCCGCACGTCGCGGGCCTCGCAGCCGTCTACCTCGGCGCCCACCCGCTCGCGTCCGTCGCCGAGGTCAAGTCGGCGCTCATGACGACCGCGACCGACACGGTGAACGCCGACGGCTCGCCCAACCAGGACTGGTTCGCCCAGGGCGCCGGCTTCGTGAACACGGCCGACTTCCTCGACCCCGGCGTCTACTACGCCAACGGGCTCGAGGACTGGTACGGCTACCTGCGCGGCGTCGGCTACGAGCTGCCTGACGAGTGGATCGGCGCTGCGATCGACCCGAGCGACCTGAACATCCCGTCGATCGGCATCGGCTCGCTCGCGGGCACGCAGACGGTCACGCGATCGCTCACGGCGCTCGAGCCCGGCTCGTACGCCGTCACGATCGACGCGCCCGAGGGCGTCGACGCCGTCGTCAGCCCGACGACGCTCGACTTCACGGCCGCCGGCCAGGAGCTCACCTACACCGTGTCGTTCACGGTGCAGGCGGGCGCCCCGACCGACGCGTGGACGACCGGCTCGCTCACGTGGGCCAGCGCCGAGCACGAGGCTCGCTCGCCGATCGCGGTCTACCCGGTCAGCGTCGACGCGCCGCAGTGGATCGAGGGCTCCGGCACCGCCGGCGTCGCCCCCGTGACGGTCACGTCGGGCATCACCGGCGAGATCGGCCTCGGCGCCGAGGGTCTGTTCCCGTACGAGGAGCTCGGTGCGGGCTCCGCCGCCGCTGGCCAGTTCCGCCAGTACGGGTTCACGGTCGGCGAGGGCGAGCTCGCGCTCGACTTCGACCTCGACAGCGCCGACGACGCCTCCGACCTCGACCTCGTCGTGGCTCGCCTCCAGGGCGGCTCCGCGGTCGAGCTCTACGAGGCCGCGACCGGATCCGCAGACGAGCAGCTGCTCATCGAGGACCCGACGCCCGGCACGTGGGTCGCCCAGGTGACGGTCTACGCCTCGAACGGTGCGACCACCGCCTTCACGCTCGACGTGGCATCGGTGCTCACCTCCGGCGGCATCGGCAACTTCGAGGTCGACCCGACCACGCTGCCCGTGACGCAGTCGGCGCAGTCGTCCTACGAGGTCTCGTGGGCCGACGCTCCGCTCGACGGTGCGTTCCTCGGAGCCGTGACGTACGACACGACCGACGCGGTGCGCACCTACGTGCGCATCACGACGGGCGAGGCGACGATCCCGGCGCCCGAGCGCATCGCGGGCGGCGACCGCTTCGAGACGGCCGTGGCCGCCTCGCAGCTCGGCTACCCCGAGGGTGCCGACGTCGTCTACCTCGCGAGCGGCGTCAACTACCCCGACGGCCTCGCTGCCGGTCCCGCCGCGGCGTACGAGGGCGGCCCGCTGCTCCTCACGCGTCCGGAGACCACGCCGGCGTCGATCGTCGCCGAGATCGAGCGACTCGGTGCGAGCCGCGTCGTGATCGTGGGCGGCACGCCCTCGGTGTCGGCCGCGGTCGAGACCCAGGTGGGCGACATCGACGGCGTCGAGACGGTCGACCGCATCGGCGGCGCCGACCGATTCGAGACGTCGCGCCTCGTGGCGGAGTACGCCTTCGGCGAGGGCGCGGGCACCGCGTTCCTCGCGACGGGGCGCAACTTCCCCGACGCCCTCACGGCCGGCGCGGCCGCGGGCTCGATGGATGCTCCCGTCATCCTCATCGACGGTCAGCTCTCGGCGCTCGACGGCGCCACGCTCGCCACGCTGCAGGACCTCGGCGTCACCCAGACGCTCGTGGCCGGCAGCTCGGCATCCGTGAGCGACGGCATCTACCGCGACCTCGTGAACGCCGTGATGAACCCCTACCGCGCAGCCGGCGCGGACCGGTTCCTCACGGGCGTCTACATCAACGAGCACGTGTTCGACTCGGCCGACACCATGTTCGTGGCCAGCGGGCTGAAGTTCCCCGACGCGCTCTCGGCATCCGCCCTCGCGGGTGCGATGGACGCACCGCTCTACGTGGTGCGACCCGAGTGCGTGCCGTCGGAGCTCATCAGCGAGAGCCTGCGCCTCGGCCAGCCCGACGTGTACTTCATGGGTGACTCGGCATCGCTGGGCGCCGGTGCGGAGAGCTACACGATCTGCGGCTAGTCGCATCGCACGCAGGAGGGGCGGGATCGCGAGATCCCGCCCCTTCGGCGTTCGCACCCGCCGCGTCGGGCTAGACTTGCGGGGTTGGCCTCGCGGCCACGCTGGAGGATTCGCCTAGTGGCCTATGGCGCACGCTTGGAAAGCGTGTTGGGTGCAAGCCCTCGGGGGTTCGAATCCCCCATCCTCCGCAGCACGACGCGATGCGCGGCACCCTCGGGTGCCGCGCATCGTCGCGTTCGGGGCGACCGCCGGCTCAGCGGCGGCGGGTGCCGAAGATGCCGCGCACGATCTCGCGGATGATCGTCTGGCCCGTGCGCGAGCGGATCGCCTGCACGACGGGGTTGTCCTTCGCGGCCTGCTGGGACGCCTTGCGGTTGCGCGATGCCTGCTGCTCGAGCCTGCGAGCCTCGGCCTCGTGCTCCTTCGCCGCCTTCGCGGCTGCAGCATCGGCGTCGGCCTTCGCGGCGACGGCCTGCGTCTCCTCGAGCCGCTTCGCGAGGATCTCGTACGCCGACTCGCGGTCGACGGCCTCGCCGTACCGGGCCTGCAGCGGCGACGACGCGACCGCGGCCTGCATCTGCGCCTCGGGCGTCGGGTCCATCGACCCCTGCGGCGCGCGCAGGCGCGTCCACGCGACGGGCGTCGGGACGCCGCGCTCGTCCATGACCGTCACGATCGCCTCGCCCGTGCCGAGGCTCGTGAGCACCTCCTGCAGGTCGTAGTCGCTCTTCGGGTACGTGCGCACCGTCGAGCGCAGCGCCTTCTCGTCGTCGGGCGTGTGGGCGCGCAGCTGGTGCTGCACGCGGGAGCCGAGCTGCGCGAGCACGTCGGAGGGCACGTCCTTCGGCGTCTGCGTGACGAAGACGATGCCGACGCCCTTCGAGCGGATGAGGCGCACGGTCTGCGTGATCGACGAGAGGAACTCCTTCGACGCGTCCTTGAAGAGGAGGTGCGCCTCGTCGAAGAAGAACACGAGGCGCGGCTTCTCGGGGTCGCCCACCTCGGGCAGCGTCTCGAAGAGCTCTGCGAGCAGCCACATGAGGAAGGTGGAGAACAGCTGCGGCTGGTCGGCGACGCCGGGCACCTCGAGCAGGCTCACGAGGCCACGGCCGTCGGGCGCGGTGCGCAGCAGCTCGGCGACGTCGATCTCGGGCTCGCCGAAGAACCGCTCGGCGCCCTGCTCGGCGAACGCCGTGAGCTCGCGCAGGATGACGCCTGCCGTCTGGGGCGAGATGCCGCCGAGCTCGCGCAGCTCGCCCTTGCCCTCGTCGCCCGTGAGCCACAGCAGCAGCTCGCGCAGGTCCTTGAGGTCGAGCAGCGGCAGGCCCTGCCGGTCGGCGTAGGCGAAGAGGATGCCGAGGCTCGACTCCTGCGTGTCGTTGAGGCCGAGCACCTTCGCGAGCATCGTCGGACCGAAGCCCGTGACGGTGGCGCGGATGGGCACGCCGATGCCCTGGCCGCCGAGCGAGAAGTACTCGACGGGGGCGGCGAGCGGCTGCCAGTCCTGGCCGATGCCCGCGGTGCGCTCGAGCAGCTTCGCGCTCGAGGCGCCGGGTGTCGCGATGCCGGAGAGGTCGCCCTTGATGTCGGCGGCGAACACCGGCACGCCGGCGGCCGAGAGCTGCTCGACGAGCACCTGCAGCGTCTTCGTCTTGCCCGTGCCGGTGGCTCCTGCGACGAGCCCGTGCCGGTTGAGCATGCCGAGCGGGATGCGGATGGGCGTCGACGGGTCGGCGTCGCCGTTGACGAGGGCACCGAGCTCGAGGGCGGCGCCCTCGAAGGCGTAGCCGGCACGGATGGCGTCGACGGCGGCCTGGCCGAGGGGGCCCGTCGGGGCCGCGGGGCGATCGGCCGGAGCGGTCGAAGATTCCTCGACTGGGTCGACGGGCGCCGCCGGGTTCGGCGCCTCGGTCGCCGGAGCCTCGGCATTCCCCACCGGCGATGCAGTCCCCTCCGTGGTCTCGGAGCCCACTGGAGCACCCTCGTCGGGGGCGGGCGCGCTCGCCGCCTCCATGGCTCGCAACCGCTCCTCGGCCGCCGCTTGGGCCCGCCTCGCCTCCTCGACGGCCGCGCGCGCGGCCTCCAGCTCGTCGCTCATGCATCCATCCTGGCGTGCACGGGGCCGTCGCGCACGGGGTCGTGCAGCGCGAGCCTCGCGCGCATGGATGCTGCGCACGATGCAGCATCCTTGCGCACGTCGAACAGCGTTCGGCTTGTCCCCCACCGATAGAGGATTTCATCGTTCGACGGTCGAACGACCGACCCGCGGGGTATCCTGCCCGAAGTCGAAGATTCTTCGACGGCGAGCGCCCGGCCAGACGCGTCACCGACCCAGACGCCGACCGACCGATCGCCCGTCGACGAGCGCAGGTGACGGGAGCAGCTATGCGCACGGTGGACCCACTCGGACGGCACGACGACTGCACACGCATCCTCGAGGCCGTCGACGCCGGCAGGCGCGTCGTGCTCGTCGGGCACCCGCTGCTCGGCTCGGAGGCCGTGCGCCGCCGCGTCACGCACACGAAGCTGCGCACCCCCGGGTCCGGCAGCATCGCCTTCCTTCCCATGCGCAGCGCAGGGCCGGGCGGCGACACCCAGACGGTGCTCTCCGACGACGACTCGCTCGACACCCGCCGCTCCGTGACCCTGCCGGAGCCCGACGAGTGCTCCGTCATGGTCGTGCGCCTCGGCCGCCTCACCCGCAGGCAGTTCGACCGGCTCGCCGACGACCGCCTCGCCCGCGCGGGCCTCCGCCCCGACTGGCTCGGCGCCATCGGCCGCAGCCTCATCCACGCCCAGTCGCGCGGCTACCCGCTGCTCGCCGCAGCCCTGCTCGACGACCGCCTCCGCCCCGACCGCCCCCGCCGCGCCGGCGCAGCCGCCGCCGCGATCGTGCGCGCGCTCGAGCCCGAGCTGCGCAGCGCCGCCGAGACCATCGCGGCCATCCACGGCATCCGCGTCGCCCGCGCCGTCGACCACCTCGGCCAGGAGACCGTCGACGCCCTGCTGCACGTCGGCATCGTCGACGAGGTCGCCGGCGCGCTCGTCGTCCCTGCGATCCTGCGCACGCCGCTCACGCAGCGGCCCGACGAGCGCAGCCTCGCGATCCTCGCCGACATCGCCGACGGCTGGTCGCGCCGCGACGCCGGCACCGTGAGCGAGTACATCGCCGCGCACCGCGCCATCGAGGCCGGCAGGCTCAGCACCTCCACCGCCACCCGCGCACGCATCGCGGCGATCGCCGCCTGCACCCTCGTGGGCCGCAGCCTCTCGACCTGCGCGCGCGACGCCGCATCCATCGCCGCGACCCTCGACCCCGAGACGCTGCCGACGATGCTCGCCGCGATCTCCGAGGGTGAGATCGCCGTCGCCGCGCCGCTCATCCACGACGCGCACGCCGCAGGCTTCGACGACTTCTCGACGAGGCTCGTCGCCTTCACGATCACGGCCTCCGTGCTCGCCCCGGAGTCGGTGGGCAGCGACCTCGTCGACCTGCTGCCGCCGCACGCCGAGTTCGGCGCTCGCCTGCGGCGCATCGGCGAGCTCGCCCGCGCGCAGGTCGCGCTCGAGGCCGGCGACCACGCCACCGTCGCGCTCGCCGCCCAGGCCGCGCTCGTGGGCGGCGACCCGCTCGTGAGCGTGCGCGCCTACGGCCTGCTCGCCGCCGACGCCGCCTTCCGCGGCGACGCCCGCGGCGTCATCGCCGCCGCCGACGGCGTGCACGGCGTCGTGGGCCACGTGCAGGACTGGACGCGCACGATGCTCTCGGCCGCCGGTCGCGCCATCGCCGAGACGCGCATGGCCGCCCGCGCCGTCGCGCTGCCGCCGCTGCCGCTGCTCGACAACGCGCTCGACCGCATCGTCGAGACCGCCGCGACGACCGACGACTCCGCCGCCATCGCCTTCGCGCTCATCTCGCGCGTCGCCGAGGACGGCCTGCCCGAGCATGCGCACGTCGCCGAGTCGATGCTGCGCGACCTGCCAGACGAGGCGCCCAGGCAGCTCGCGATCGCCGCGACCGACGCACTGCACCGCGGCCCCGAGGCCGTGCGCGACGCCGCCGGCGCCACGCTGCTCGTCGTCTCCGGCCACGTCGCCGAGATCGTCGCCGCCGCCGAGCACGTGGACGGCGACGCCGCCCGCGCGACCCTCGGCCGCTGCGCCGCCCTCGCCGACGCCGGCGTGCCGGCCCACGTGCCGCTGCGCATCGCCGCAGCCGCGCTCCACGCGCGCCTCGGCGACACCGTGCCCGACGTCTCCGACATCGACGTGCGCCTCCTCACGCCCGTGCTGCGCGCGCTGCACGTGCTCGCGACCGCCGCGCGCCACCGCGACGCCGGCATGCTCGTGCACGCCGCATCCGGCATCGTCTCCGCACGCCACGCCGCCCTCACGCGCCGCCTGCTCGACGTCGCCGCCGCGCTCGGCGGCGACACGGCGGCGGCACGCCTCGCCGACGACCTCGAGACGAGCCTCGTCGCGTCGCGGCGCGCGCTGCGCGGCAGCCGCTCGTGGATCGACCGCGACATCCTCGGCCTCGCCTCCGCGGGCCTCACCGACCTGCAGATCTCGCAGCTCCTCGACCTGCCGCTCGGCACCGTGCGCTCCCGTTCGCGCGCCGTCATGGCCGAGCTCGGCGTGCCCGAGCGCTCGGCGCTCGCCGTCAGCCGCTGACGACACGCACGAGGCGCCCGCGACCTGCTCGGTCGCGGGCGCCTCGTGCGTGATGGCTGCGGCGGCGCCGCGTCAGTCGACGAGCGCAGGCACGGTGCGCGGGCGCACGAGCAGCCACAGCGACAGCGTCGCCAGCAGGCCGCCGCCCAGCATGACCGCGCCCATCGGCACGGCGTCGTGCACGGCGAAGTTGCCGATGACGCCGCCGACGATGCTCGCGAGCAGCATGTTCGACGCACCGATGAGCGACGCGGCCGTGCCGGCCTCGCTGCCGTGCTCGACGAGCGCGAGCACCTGCACGCACGGCATCGTGAGGCCGAACGACAGCGTGAACGTGACCATCGCCGGGATGAAGCCCGCAAGGCCGAGGCCCGAGCGGTCGAGCACGAGCATGAGGATGGCGGCGACGACCATGCCGGCCGTCGACCACGCGAGCACCCACTGCGGGCCGAAGCGCGTCGCGAGCCGCGACGACGTCTGCACGCCGATGAAGACGCCCACCGAGCACACGGCGAACACGGCGCCGAACTCCGTCGCGCTCAGCCCGTAGACCTCCTGCAGCAGCAGCGGCGACGTCGACAGGTACGAGAAGATGCCCGCGAACCCGGCCGAGCCGATGATCGCGACGCCCACGAAGCGGCGGTCGCCCAGCACGCGGCGGTAGCTGCCGAGCGTGCCCGACCCCATCCGCAGGCGACGCTCGGGCGGCAGCGTCTCGCGCAGCAGCGTCGCGACGAGCAGGATCACGATCGCGCCGTACAGCGCGAGCACCCAGAAGATGCCGCGCCACTGCGTGACCTCGAGCAGCCACGAGCCGATGACCGGCGCGAGGATGGGGGCGAGGCCCATGATGAGCGCGAGCCGCGAGAGGTAGACGACGAGCGAGCGGCCCGAGAACAGGTCGCGCACCATCGCCATCGCGACGACCGCACCGCCCGCGGCACCGAGGCCCTGCAGCACGCGCAGCACCGTGAGCACCTCGACGTTCGGCGCGACCGCGATCGCGATCGACGTGAGCACGTGCAGCGTCGACGTCGCGACGAGCGGCCAGCGCCGGCCGATGCGGTCGCTCAGCGGGCCCAGCACGAGCTGGCCGAGCGCGAAGCCGAGCGTCGTCGCGGCGAGCGTCAGCTGCACCTGCCCATCCGTCGCGCCGAGATCGTCGGCGAGCACGGGGAAGGCCGGCAGGTACAGGTCGATCGTGAACGGGCCGAGCGCCGTGAGCAGGCCCAGCACGACGATGGTCGCGACGCGCCTACGGCGCGTGAGCAGATCGCCGGGATGCGTGACGGCCGTCACGAGCGCGGAGCGATCGTCTCGACGCCATCCTCGCGGCGGTACACCTCGGCACCGTCGATGAGCACGAGCGAGGGTCGCGCCATCGGGTCCATCCAGTCGCCGTCCCACACCACGACGTCGGCGCGCTTGCCGACCTCGAGCGAGCCCACCTCGTGCGCGACGCCGAGCGCCTTCGACGGGTTGATCGTGATCGAGCGCAGCGCCGTCTCGCGGTCGAGGCCCTCGCGCACCGCGAGCGACGCCTGGTGCACGAGGAACGAGATGGGGATGACGGGGTGGTCGGTGATGATCGAGATCTCGACGCCCGCCTTGGCCAGCTTGCCGGGGTTCGCGATCGATCGGCCGCGCAGCTCCATCTTCGACTTCGTCGTGAAGAGCGGGCCGATGAGCACGGGGATGTTCCGCTCGGCCAGCAGGTCGGCGACGACGTGCGCCTCGGTGCCGTGGTCGATGACGAGGTCGTAGCCGAACTCCTCGGCGATGCGCACGGCCGTGACGATGTCGTCGGCGCGGTGCGCGTGCTGGCGCCACGGGATCTCGCGGCGCAGCACCTTGGCGATCGCCTCGTGCGTGAGGTCGACGTCGGCCGTCGTGTCGGGGTCGGCGTGCTTGCGCAGGTAGTTCTGCGCCGCGACGAACGCCTCGCGGATGACCTTCGCCGTGCCGAGGCGCGTCGACGGCGTCTGCTTGCGCTCGCCGTACACGCGCTTCGGGTTCTCGCCGAGCGCCGACTTCAGGCCTGCGGGCTCGCGCAGCACCATGCGGTCGACGATGCGACCGTGCGTGTGCAGCGTCGTGGCGAGGCCGCCGATGGGGTTGCCGGAGCCCGGGTTGACGTTGACGGTCGTGACGCCGCCCGCGAGCGCGACGTCGAAGCCCTCGTCGAACGGGTCGATCGCGTCGATCGTGCGCACGGCCGCCTGGTTGACGCCCGTCATCTCGTTCGTGTCGCTCGCCGCGCCACCGTCGCCCTCGGGGTGCACGCCCAGGTGCACGTGCGCATCCACGAGGCCCGGCGTGACCTGCGCGCCCGCCACGTCGACGACCTCCGCGCCCTCCGGCACCTGGACGTCGGCGCCGAGCGCCTCGATGCGACCGTCGCGGATGACGATGGTGCCGTCGAACGGGTCGCCCTCCACCGGGATGACGTGGGCGTTGACGACGGCGCGCAGCATGCTCTCTCCAAGTTCCGTGGCGGTGCCTCCAGCCTACGACCGTCCACCGACGCTGAGAGCGGCCCTGCCGGTGCCCCCTTCCCCACCCGCTGCCCGGCACGTGGCCGCGAGTACTGTGGGGGCATCCCTTGATCGGTCGCGCCGCCACCGCCCGCCGGCGCCCGCACAGACAGGCCTCGGCATGCCCGACGCACCCGCATCCACCGCCGCGTACACCCGCACGGAGCGGCTCGACCGGCTGCCGTTCACGAGGAGGCACGGTCGCCTGCTCGTCGGCTCGGGCATCGGCTGGGCGCTCGACGCCATGGACGTCGGCCTCATCTCGTTCGTCATGGCCGCCCTCGCGGTGCAGTGGCAGCTCGACGGCACGACGCTCGGCTGGATCGGCTCGATCGGCTTCGTGGGCATGGCGATCGGCGCGACGCTCGGCGGGCTCGTCGCCGACCGTCTCGGCCGCCGCCAGGTGTTCGCGATCACGCTGCTCGTCTACGGCATCGCGACGGGCGCCGCCGCGCTCTCGACCGGCGTCGCGATGCTCATCGCGCTGCGCTTCGTGATCGGCCTCGGGCTCGGCGCCGAGCTGCCCGTCGCATCCACCCTCGTGTCGGAGTTCGCGCCCCGCCGCATCCGCGGCCGCGTCGTCGTGTGGCTCGAGTCGTTCTGGGCCGTCGGATGGATCGCGGCCGCGGCGATCGGCGCGTTCGTCATCCCGCTCTCCGACGACGGCTGGCGCTGGGCCCTCGCGGTCGGCATCGTGCCGACGCTCTACGCCGTCGTCGTGCGGATGGGGCTGCCCGAGTCGGTGCGGTTCCTCGAGGCGAAGGGGCGGCACGACGAGGCCGAGCGCATCGTGCGCGAGTTCGAGGCCGCCGCCGGCGACGCCCGCACCGAGCTGCCGCCCGCGACGCCGAAGGTGCTCGCGGGCGTCGAGGCCGACTCGGCGCAGTCGATCTGGAGCCCCGCCGTGCGCCGCCGCACCGCTGGGCTGTGGATCGTGTGGTTCTGCATCAACCTGTCGTACTACGGCGCGTTCATCTGGATCCCGTCGCTGCTCGTCGCGCAGGGCTTCGACCTCGTGCGGTCGTTCCAGTTCACGCTCATCATCACGCTCGCGCAGCTGCCCGGCTACGCCGTCGCCGCCTGGCTCATCGAGGTGATCGGGCGGCGCTCGACGCTCGCGATCTTCCTCGCGGGCTCGGCCGTCGCGGCGTTCGCGTACGGCCTCGCAGCCGCCGACTGGCAGATCATCGCCGCCGGATGCGCGCTCTCGTTCTTCAACCTCGGCGCGTGGGGCGCGCTCTACGCCATCGGGCCCGAGCTCTACCCGACGTCGGTGCGCGGCACGGGCACGGGCGCTGCGGCGGGCTTCGGCCGCATCGCGTCGATCATCGCCCCGCTCATCGTCACCCCGCTCGTCGCCCTCGGCGGCACCCCCTTGCTGTTCGCGGTCTTCGCCGCGGCCTTCGCCCTGGCCGCCGTCTCCGCCTTCGCGCTCCTCCCCGAGCAGCGAGGCAAGCCCCTCGCATAGTTGAGGTTTTCGGCCCGATGCGAGGTCACATCGGGCCGAAAACCTCAACGCTGCGGTCTCCACAGGTGGGGCGGTGCGGCGGCCATCCACAGTGCGCCTCCTCGCTCCGTCTCGTCCGGGCGCAACGCGGCATGGTGCTCGCATGACACCGGACATCCCCGAGCTCGAGCACCACCGATCCGTCGGCGTCGGCGAGGCCATCGGGCACGGCATCTCGCAGAAGGCGCTCCGTGACGAGCGGTACCACCGGCCGTTCTGGGGCGTGCGCTCGAGCTCTCCGCCTGACGATGCGATCGATCTCGTGCGCCAGTACGCACCGCGTCTGCGGTCGGGTCAGGTGATCGCCGAGGCAGCGGCCGCTCGACTCCACGGGCTCCCGATCCCACCTGGAACGCCTCGGGGCGTGCAGCTCCTGGTTCCGAAGGGCGCGTACCGCCCGGCGGCGCGTGGCGTGAGCGCGCGCTCGATCGCCGCGGCGAGGCTGCAGCCCGTGCGCGTCGACGGGCTGCCCGTGGCGGATCCGCTGCTGACGTGGCTGACCCTCGCTCGCGTCTACGACGTCCCGTGGCTCGTCGCCGTCGGAGATGCGCTCGTCACGAGCGCGGACAACTACCCCGGCTTGCGTGGCTCTCGCCCCGCGTGCACGATCGAGGACCTCGCGCGCGGTGTCGCGGGCTGGGGCACGATGGCGGGCATCGGCCGATTGCGCCTCGCGCTCCCGCTGGTACGCCTCGGCGTCGAGTCGCCATGGGAGAGCATCACCCGCGTGCTGCTGGTCGACGGCGGTCTCCCTGAGCCGGAGGTGAACGAGCAGATCCTGCACGACGGCGCATTCGTCGCCCGACCCGACCTGCTCTACCGCGACGCGCGCGTCGCCATCCAGTACGACGGCGACGGTCATCGCTCAGACCGCACGCAGTGGCAGGCCGACATCGCGCGCGACGTGCGTCTGCGGTCGATCGGGTGGGAGGTCATCCACGTCACGCAGGACACGCTCACGGAGCCGTGGCGACTCGTCGCGCTCGTCCGCGCCACGCTGGCCGCGCGGAGTTGAGGTTTTCGGCCCGAAGTGACCTCACATCGGGCCGAAAACCTCAACTCTGGAGGGCGGTGGTGATGTCCGTGATGAGGTCGGCGGCGTCCTCGATGCCGACCGACAGGCGGAGGAGGTTCGTGGGGACGGCGAGCTCGGTGCCCTTGACGGAGGCGTGGGTCATCTCGCTCGGGTAGCAGATGAGGGACTCGACGCCGCCGAGCGACTCCGCCAGCTGGAACAGCTCCGTGCGGCGCACGATCGCGAGCGCCTCGTCCGCTCCCCCGCGCACCTGGATCGACACCATGCCGCCGAAGCCCGACATCTGCCGCGCCGCGATCTCGTGGCCGGGATGCGTGGGCAGGCCCGGGTAGTGCACGGCCTCGAGCGCCGGGTGCCCGACGAGCGCCTCGGCGACCGCCTGCGCGTTCGACGAGTGGCGCTCCATGCGCACCGCGAGCGTCTTGAGCGACCGCGTCGTGAGCCACGCGTCGAACGGCGAGTTCACGGCGCCCACGCCGAACTGCACGAAGCCGACCGCATCCGCGAGCTCGGCATCCGCCGTCACGATCGCGCCGCCGACGATGTCGGAGTGCCCGCCGACGTACTTCGTCGTCGAGTGCACGACGACGTCTGCGCCGAGCGCGAGCGGCTGCTGCAGGAACGGCGACGCGAACGTGTTGTCGGCGACGACCACCGCACCCGCCGCGTGACCGAGCTCGGCGAGCGCCGCCAGGTCGGTGATCTTCATGAGCGGGTTCGACGGCGTCTCGACCCACAGCACCTTCGTCGTCGGCCGGATGGCAGCGCGCACGGCGTCGAGGTCGGCGAAGTCGGCGGTCGACAGCTCGACGCCCCACGGCACGAACATGCGCGACACGAGGCGGTGCGTGCCGCCGTACACGTCGTTCGCCATGAGCACGTGGTCGCCGGGCTTGAGGATGGCGCGCAGCAGCGCATCCTCGCCCGCGAGCCCCGAGCCGAACGCGAACGCGTGGGTGCCGCCCTCGAGCGACGCGAGCTGCTGCTGCAGCTGGTCGCGCGACGGGTTGCCGCCGCGGCCGTACTCGTAGCCGTCGCGGAAGGTGCCGACGCCGTCCTGCACGAACGTCGACGACAGGAAGATCGGCGGCACCACCGCACCGGTACGGGGGTCGAACGGCTGGCCGTCGTGGATGGCCCTCGTCGAGAATCCGGTCATCTCATGCCTCCTTCGCGAGGTACGTCAGCAGGTCGGCGCGCGTGACGACGCCGATGGGTCGAGCCTCGTCGAGCACGAGGATGGCGTCGGCCTCGCCGAGCGCGGCGCGCAGGTCGTCGGCGGACTCGCCGGCGCCGATGCGCGGCAGCTGCGGGCCCACGTGGTCGCCCACGGGGTCGCCGAGACGGGCGCCGCCGGTGAAGACGGCGTCGAGCAGGTGCCGCTCGTCGACCGAGCCTGCGACCTCGCCGAGCACGACGGGCGGCTCGGCGCGCAGCACGGGCAGCTGGCTCACGCCGAACTCGTGCATGATCTCGATCGCGTCGTGCACGGTGTCGGTGGGATGCGCGTGCACGAGCGCCGGTGCGGATCCGCCCTTCGCGGTGAGCACGTCGCGCACCGTCGTGCCCTCGGCGGGATCGGCGAACCCGTGGGCGCGCATCCACGCATCCGAGTACACCTTCTGCAGGTAGCCGCGGCCGGAGTCGGGGAGGATGACGACGACGACGGCGTCGGCGGGCAGGTCGCGGGCGACGTCGAGCGCGACCACGACGGCCATGCCGCTCGAGCCGCCCACGAGCAGGCCCTCCTCGCGGGCGAGGCGGCGCGTCATCGCGAACGATGCTGCGTCGTCGACGGCGACGACCTCGTCGATGACCGACGCGTCGTAGTTGCCTGGCATCATGTCCTCGCCGACGCCCTCGACGAGGTACGGGCGACCGGTGCCCCCGGAGTAGATGGAGCCGAGCGGGTCGGCGCCGACGACGCGCACGGCGCCACCCGAGACCTGCTTGAGGTGGCGCGCCGTGCCGGTGATGGTGCCGCCCGTGCCGACGCCGGCGACGAAGTGGGTCACGCGGCCGTCGGTATCGCGCCAGATCTCGGGACCCGTCGTCGCCTCGTGCGCCGCAGGCGCTGCCGGGTTGAAGAACTGGTTCGGCTGGAACGCGCCGTCGATCTCTGCCGTGAGGCGGTTCGCGACGCCGTAGTACGACTCGGGGCTGTCGGGCGCGACGGCCGTGGGCGTCACGACGACCTCGGCGCCGTAGGCGCGCAGCGTCGCACGCTTGTCGTCGGAGACCTTGTCGGGGCAGACGAAGATGCAGCGGTAGCCGCGCTGCTGCGCGACGAGCGCGAGACCCACGCCCGTGTTGCCGCTCGTCGGCTCGACGATCGTGCCGCCGGGCCGCAGCACGCCGCGACGCTCGGCGTCGTCGATCATCGACTGCGCGATGCGATCCTTCACCGAGCCGCCGGGGTTGAGGAACTCGACCTTCGCGAGCACCGTCGCGGCGATCCCGTCGGTGACGTGGTTGAGCCGCACGAGCGGCGTCTCCCCGATGGTGTCGAGGATGGTCTCTGCGAAGCGCATCGCTCCCCTTCCGTGGCCGATCCACGCTACCGCGCGGCGCAGGCGCATGACGGCCGCTGCCACGGCTCCGCGACGCCGCATGACGACGGCGGGCGACCCCTCCCGAGGGAGGAGCCGCCCGCCGGCGTGGATGGATGGACTACGGCTGCGTGAGCGGCTCGAGGTCCGGGTTCTCGGCGTACGCCTCCGCAGCGTTCGCCTGCGTGACGATGACCGGCTCGAGGAGGTTCGAGGGAACCTCGGTCACGCCGTTGTCGGACTCGCCGGTCGTGGTGACCTCCTCGCCCGCCTGCAGCTGCGAGACCATGTCGATGGTCGCGGCCACGAGCGCACGCGTGTCCTTGTAGATCGTCGAGTACTGCACGCCAGCGACGATCGACTCGACCGACGCGACCTCGGAGTCCTGACCGGTGACGACGGGCGTCTCGAGCCCGGCGTTGTCGGCCGACGTGAGGATGGCGCGAGCGAGGTTGTCGTTCGGCGAGAGCACGCCGTGGAGCTGGATGCCCTGGTACGACGTCTGCAGGATCGTGTCCATGCGGTTCTGCGCGTTCTCGGCTGCCCAGTCCTCGGTGGCCGTCTGCTGCACCGACGTCTGACCCGACACGATGTTGATCGTGCCGTCGTCGATGGCGGGCTGGAGCACGCTCATCGCGCCGTCGAAGAACACGGCCGAGTTCGAGTCGTCGGCCGAGCCCGAGAAGAGCTCGACGTTCCACGGCTCCTGGCCGGGGAAGCGCTCCTCGAGACCCTCGAGCAGCGACTGCGCCTGCAGCTCGCCGACGTGGAAGTTGTCGAACGCGACGTAGTAGTCGACGAGGTCGGAGTTCTGGATGAGGCGGTCGTAGGCGATGACCGTGACGCCCGCGGCGTCGGCGGCCTCGAGCTGCGCCGCGAGCTGGTTCGTGTCGGCGGCGCCGATCACGATCACCTCGACGCCCGAGTCGATCATCGTCTGGATCTGCTGCTGCTGGTCGCCGACGGCGTTCGACGAGCCTGCGTACTGCACGTTGCCGTCGAAGCCGGCCTCCTCGAGACCGTTCTCGAACAGGTCGCCCGCGAGCACCCAGTTCTCGGAGGTCTGGTCGGGCAGGGCGACGCCGATCGACGCGTCGGCTGCGAAGCCGGCGGCGTCGTCGCCGCCCTCGGTGCCGGGGTCGGTGCGGCCGCAGCCGGTGAGCGCCACGCTGACGGCGGCGATGCCGGCCAGCGCGACGAGTGCGGACTTCTTCATTGCGGTTCTCCTTGTTCGGTGAGGGAGTCTGGGGTCGCGGCTACGAGGAGAGCTCGTCGCGGGATCTGCCCCGCATGCCGCGCAGGAGCAGCCCGATGATCGAGAACCTGCCCTGCTGCTTGTTGACGACGTCGATCGCGACGGCGATGAGGAGCACGATGCCCTTGATGATCTGGATCCAGTCGGCGCCGGTGCCGATCGCGAAGAGGCCGTTGGTGAGCACGGCCATGACGAGGCCACCGATGATCGAGCCCGCGACGGTGCCGATGCCGCCCGCGACGGCCGCGCCGCCGATGAACACCGCGGCGATGGCGTCGAGCTCCCAGCCGGTGCCGTCCTGCGGGCCGGCGAAGCGGGCGCGGGCGACGTACATCATGCCCGCGACGGCGGCGAGGGTCGACATGTTGGCCATGACGAAGAAGTCGGTCCAGCGCGAGCGCACGCCCGACAGCTCCGCGGCGCGGCGGTTGCCGCCGACGGCGTAGATGTGGCGACCGATCGTCGTGTTGTTCGTGAGGAAGCCGTAGGCGAGCACGAAGACGACGAGGATGACGCCGGCGAGCGGGAACGACTGGCCGACGCGACCCGACGCGAAGAGCAGCGTCGCGACGACGATGACGGCGCCGACGAGCACGAGGCGCGTGATGAGCACCCAGGCGGGCGAGACCTCGGCGCCGGTGCGGAGGCGGCGGGCGCGTCCGCGCAGCTCGAGCAGCACGACCGCGGCGATCGCGACGAGGCCGAGCACGAGCGTCGAGTTGTTGAAGCCCGTGTTGGGGCCCCACTCGGGCAGGAAGCCGGCGAGCGCCGCAGTGAACTCGGGGTCGACGCCGGGGCTGCGCGTGACGCCCGTGAGCTGCTGCAGGCCGCGGAACATGAGCATGCCCGCGAGGGTGACGATGAACGCTGGCACGCCGACGAACGCGACCCAGAATCCCTGCCAGGCGCCGATGACCATGCCGAGCGCGACGCCGAGCGCGAGGCTCGCGTACCAGGGCCAGTTCCAGTCGGCCATCGAGAACGCCACGACGACGCCGACGAACGCGGCGACGGAGCCGACCGACAGGTCGATGTGGCCCGCGATGATCACCATCACCATGCCGATGGCGAGGATGAGGATGTACGAGTACGACTGGACGACGTTGATGAGGTTGCCCGACGAGAGCGTCGCACCGTCGGTCGCGATCTGGAACACGACCACGATCACGACGAGCGCGCCGAGGATGCCGAACTCCTTGAGCGACCCCTTCTTGCCGAAGAGCATCGAGAGGTCGGAGATGCGGAATCGCCTCCGCTCCTGCACGTCGTTGGTCATGCGGCTTCACCCTTCGTCGGCGCCATGCGGCGCATGAGCGTCTCCTGGTCGGCGTCGGCAGCACGGATCTCGCCCGTGATGCGACCCTCGAAGATCGTGTAGATGCGGTCAGCGAGGCCGAGCAGCTCCGGCAGCTCGCTGGAGATGAGGATCACGCCCTTGCCCGCATCCGCGAGCTCGCGCACGATCTGGTAGATCTCGGTCTTGGCGCCCACGTCGATGCCGCGCGTCGGCTCGTCGAGGATGAGCAGGTCGGGGTCGGTGAACATCCACTTCGACAGCACGACCTTCTGCTGGTTGCCACCGGAGAGTGTGTCGACGCCCATCTCGACCGTGGGGGCCTTGATGCGCAGCGTCTTGCGGTACTCCTCGGCGACCTTCGTCTCGGCGAGGCCGTCGACGACGCCGCCGTGCGAGATCTTGCCGAGCTTCGCGGAGACGATGGAGCGCTTGATCGTGTCGAGCAGGTTGAGCCCGAGCGCCTTGCGGTCCTCGCTCACGTAGGCGATGCCGTGGCGGATGGCCTCGGAGACCGAGCGGATCTGGATCTCCTGCCCGTCCTTCACGATCGATCCGCCGAGCCACGTGCCGTACTGACGGCCGAAGATGCTCATGGCGAGCTCGGTGCGGCCGGCGCCCATGAGGCCCGCGAAGCCGACGACCTCGCCACGGCGCACCGTGAACGACGACTGCTTGGCGACGAGGCGCTCGGCGGAGAGCGGGTGCTGCACCGTCCAGTCGCGCACCTCGAAGAAGACCTCGCCCGCGTGGCCCGCGCGGTCGGGGAAGCGGTTGCCCAGCGTGCGGCCGACCATGCCGCGGATGATGCGGTCCTCGTCGACGGCGCCATCGGCGATGTCGAGCGTCTCGATGGCCTTGCCATCGCGGATGATCGTGATCGCGTCGGAGACGGCCTCGATCTCGTTGAGCTTGTGGCTGATCATGATCGACGTGACGCCCTTGGCGCGCAGGCCGACGATGAGGTCGAGCAGGTGCGCGGAGTCGCCCTCGTTGAGGGCGGCGGTGGGCTCGTCGAGGATGAGCAGCCGCACGTCCTTCTCGAGCGCCTTCGCGATCTCGACGAGCTGCTGCTTGCCCACGCCGATGTCCTTGATCTGCGTGTCGGGGTCCTCCTCGAGCCCGACGCGGGCGAGGAGCTCGATCGTGCGCACGCGCACGGTGTCCCAGTCGATGCCGACGCCGCGGCGGGGCTCGTTGCCGAGGAAGATGTTCTCGGCGATCGAGAGCTCGGGCACGAGCGCGAGCTCCTGGTGGATGATCACGATGCCGGCGCGCTCGGAGTCGTTGATGCGGCCGAACGCGACCGACTCGCCCTGGTAGACGATCTCGCCGTCGAAGGAGCCGTGCGGGTAGACGCCCGAGAGCACCTTCATGAGGGTGGACTTGCCCGCGCCGTTCTCGCCGCAGATCGCGTGGATCGTGCCGGCGGCGACCTCGAGGCTCACGTCGTCGAGGGCGCGGACGCCCGGGAACTCCTTGGTGATGTGGCGCATCGACAGGATGACCGGCTTCGCCTGTGCCACGCTCGCTCCCTCGCTGGCCCAGCACCGTCGGCGGACCGAGGCTCACGATACGAAACACTCCGCCTTGTCGTCAAGTCGTGAACGCAGTGGATGCAAACTCTGTCGCTGCATGAACGCAACGATTCGATCACGGGGTACGTCAGACGAGCGCGGGCGACCGCGCGGCGTCGCGTGCGACCGCGAGCGCGCCCAGCACCTCCGCCCGCTCGCCGAGCGACGTCGCGACGACGTCGGTCGAGGATGCGAGCGCGTGGATCGCGAAGCGGCGGAAGCCGTCGCGCACCGGCTCGAGCAGCAGCTCGCCCACCTCCGACAGCGGCCCGCCCACCACGACCACGGCGGGCGCGAGCAGGTTGGCGGCGTTGGCGACGGCGCGGCCGATCGCGACGCCGGCGTCCTCGATGACGCGGCGCGTGACGGGGTCGCCCGCGAGCGCCGACGTGACGATGTCGGCGGTCGAGACGGGGCGGCGCAGCGCCGCCGACAGCTCCTGCGTCATGACGCGCACCGACGCGAGCGTCTCGAGGCAGCCGCGGTTGCCGCACACGCACAGCGGCCCCTGGGGGTCGACCTGCACGTGCCCGAGCTCGCCGGCGATGCCGATGGCGCCGCGGTGCAGGCGCCCGCCGAGCACGAGGCCCGTGCCGATGCCGGTGCCGACCTTCACGAACATGAGGTCGTCGACGCCGCGGTGGGCACCGACCGTGCGCTCGGCGGTCGCGCCGAGGTCGGCGTCGTTGCCCACCTCGACGGGCATGCCGAACGCCTCCGAGATCGCGTCGCGCGAGACGCCCACCCACTCGGGCAGGATCGTGTGCCCCGCGATGGTGCCGGTGCGCAGGTCGAAGGGACCGGGCACGCCGACGCACATCGCGGCGACGTCGCGCAGCCCCTCGCCGTCGAGCATCTCGGACAGCGCGTGCGCGGCGACGGCGAGGCTCTCGGATGCGTGGTGCCCGGCAGGCAGCTCGACGTGGCGCTCGACGATGGGCTGCAGGTCGGCACGCGACGCGGCGATGCGCACGTGGCGCCTGCCGAAGTCGACGCCGACGACGACGGGACCCGTGCCCGACTCGATCGTCACGAGCGTCGCGCGCCTGCCCTGGTGGATCGTGGGCCCGGTCGTGACGATGCCGCGCTCGCGCAGGTCGCGCACGATGTTCGACACCGTCGCGTTGGCGAGGCCCGTGCGCTCGGCGAGCTCCGACTGCGTCGCCGGCCCGTCGCGCAGCACGTCGGCGATGCGCGCCTCGTTGGCCGCGCGCAGGGCGCCTTGAGATCCCGGGCGTCGCTGCATGCGTTCATCGTCGCCCCCGCGCGCCCTTGCTGTCAACTAGTGAACGCAAACCTGCGCGTCGCCGTCATGCGTTGGCGCGCTGCTCGGAGTGCAGCAGGGCGTATGCGCCGCCCGCCGCGAGCAGCTCGTCGTGCGTGCCGCGCTCGACGATGCGGCCGTGGTCGAGCACGACGATGACGTCGGCGTCACGGATCGTCGAGAGGCGGTGCGCGATCGCCACGACCGTGCGGCCGCGCGACGCGGCGTCGAGCGCCTGCTGCACGATGCGCTCCGACACGGTGTCGAGCGCGCTCGTCGCCTCGTCGAGGATCAGCACGGCCGGATCCTTCAGCAGCACGCGCGCGATGGCGATGCGCTGCTGCTCGCCCCCCGAGAGCCGGTACCCGCGCTCCCCCACGACCGTGTCGAAGCCGAGCGGGAACGAGCGGATGGTGTCGAGGATGTTCGCGCCGCGCGCGGCCTCCTCGAGCTCGGCGTCCGTCGCATCCGGCTTCGCGTAGCGCAGGTTCTCGGCGATCGTCGCGTGGAAGAGGTAGGCGTCCTGGCTCACGATGCCGATGGCGTCGGTCAGCGAGCGATGGTCGAGGTCGCGCACGTCGACGCCCGCGAACCGAACGACGCCGCCCGCCGCCTCGTAGAGCCTGGGCACGAGGTACCCGATGGTCGTCTTGCCGGCGCCGGACGCGCCCACGAACGCGACGAACGTGCCGGGCTCGACCTCGAACGACACGTGGTCGAGCGTCGGCGGCTCGGACTCGAGCGCATCGGGATAGCGGAAGACGACGTCGTCGAACGCGATCGCGCCCAGGCGATCGGCGGGCACGGGCAGCGCATCCGGCCGGTCGACGATCTGCGGTCGCAGGTCGAGGTACTCGAAGATGCGAGCGAAGAGCGCGCCGGAGGTCTGCAGGTCGAGCGCGACGCGCAGCAGCCCCATGAGCGGCATGAGCAGGCGCGCCTGCACGGTCGTGAAGGCGACGAGCGTGCCGGCGGTCACGGCCTGCAGGTCGTTCGTGATGAGCAGCGCCGCGATGACGTACACGACGGCGGGGATCACGGAGATGAAGATGGAGACGACGGCGAAGAACGTCTGCCCCGTCATCTGCTGCCGCACCTGCAGCTCGATCTGCCTGCCGTTCTCGTCGGCATAGCGCTGCGACTCGTCCTGCTGCCTGCCGAAGACCTTCGCGAGCAGGATGCCCGAGACCGACAGCGCCTCCTGCGTGATCGACGTCATCTCCGACAGCGACTCCTGCGTCTTCGTGGCGATCCGGGCACGGACCTGCCCCACGCGACGCTGCGCGATGACGAGGAGCGGCGTGAGCAGCACTGCGACGATCGTGAGCTGCCACGACAGGATGAGCATCGTCACGAGGCTCGAGATGACCGTGACGGTGTTGCCGACGACCGACGACACCGTGTTCGACAGCACGGTCGCGACCCCGCCGACGTCGTTCTGCAGCCGCGACTGGATGACGCCCGTCTTCGTGCGGGTGAAGAACGCGAGCTCCATGCGCTGCAGGTGGTCGAACAGCTGCGTGCGCAGGCTGCCCATGACCGTGTTGCCGACGCGAGCGGTGAGGTACGTCTGCCAGATGCCGAGCAGGCTCGACGAGACGAGCAGCGCGACCATGCCGCCCACGAGCGCGAGCAGCAGCCGCATCTGCACGCCGCCCGACTCGGGGAAGAGCGCGTCGTCGAAGATGCGCTGCGTCAGCAGCGGCGGGAACACCCCGATCGCCGCGACGACGAGCACGAGCGCGATCGTGAGCGCGATCGCTGGGCGATGCGGTCGGAACAGCGCCATGATGCGGCCGAGGAGGTTCGGGATGCGAGGCGCGTCGGCGTTCTGCGCTCGCTGCACCGACTCGTCTCGGCTCGCCATGCGCATCCCGCCGCCGCGCGGACCGCCGGCCATCATGCTCATGCGGCCACGCTACGCCTGCACGCGCACGGCGATCGCCGCGTCCGCCGGAGGCGCAGCGCATCCACCGCACGACGGCGGGCTCCGCGCCCCCGACCCACCCCGCAAGGTGAGGGTCGCTCACCGTCCACGGTCCGTTCACCGTGGCGACACCGCCCGCTGCCACGGTTCCCCAGGCGCGCTCTCGCGCGCCCAGTGACCAAGGAGCACCATGCGTCTCAAGCACCTCGCGGCACCCGCCGCGTTCACCATCGCGGCCCTCGCGCTCGCGGGCTGCTCGTCGTCGGCCGACGCCGACGCCGAGGTTCCCGACGTCGACGCGTCGACGACCACGAGCGCCGAGGACTTCGGCGGCATGGAGGGCCTCATCGCCGCCGCAGAGGCCGAGGGCACCCTCAACGTCATCGCCCTCCCCGAGGACTGGGCGAACTACGGCGCCGTCATGGACCTCTTCGAGGAGACCTACGACATCGAGATCGTGTCGGCGAACCCCGAGGCGTCGAGCGCCGAGGAGATCACGGCCGCGCAGGACCTCGCCGGCCAGGACACGGCCCCCGACGTCTTCGACCTCGGCCCCGCCGTCGCGCTCGCCAACGAGGACATGTTCGCGCCGTACCAGGTCGAGACGTGGGACTCGATCGCCGACGAGAACAAGCACCCCGAGGGCCTCTGGGTCAACGACTACACAGGCATCATGGCCGTCGCGTACGACGCGGACGCCGTGCCGGCTCCCGAGTCGTGGGAGGACCTGCTCGGTGACGAGTACCGCGGCTCCGTCGCGCTGAACGGCGACCCGACCCAGGCCGGCGCCGCGCTCGCGGGCGTCGAGCTCGCCGCCATCCAGTCGGGCGGCTCGGCCGACGACATGCAGCCCGGCATCGACTTCTTCGCCGAGCTCGCCGCCGCAGGCAACTTCCTGCCGCTCAATGCCACGAACGCGACCGTCGCGTCGGGCGAGACGCCCGTCGTCATCAACTGGTCGTACATCGAGGCCGCCAACCAGGTGGCGCTCGAGGGTCAGCGCGACTGGCAGATCTGGATCCCCGAGGGCCAGGCGCTCGGCTCGTACTACAACCAGGCCATCAACGCCGACGCCCCGCACCCCGCGGCCGCGCGTCTGTGGCAGGAGTTCCTGTTCTCGGACGAGGCGCAGAACATCTGGCTCGAGGCCGGCGCCTTCCCGGTGCGCCTCCAGTCGATGATCGACGACGGCACGGTGGACCAGGACGCCCTCGACGCCGTGGGCACGCCCCCGGCCGACCTCGTGCAGCTGACGGCCGAGCAGGCCGAGGCCGCGTCGGCGCTCGTCGCCGAGCAGTGGGCGACCGCAATCCAGTAGGCCGTGGACGCGGTGCCGGGCAGCTGCTCGGCACCGCGCTCGGCCTCACTCCCTTCGCGCTCCTCACCCTCTGCTTCCTCGCCATCCCGACGGCCATCGCCGTCGCATCGGCGTTCGTCGGCGAGGACGGCTTCACGCTCGACGCGATCGCGGCGATCTTCTCGCCGACGGTGCTCGGGTCGATCTGGGCATCCATCTGGGTGTCCGCCCTCACGGCCGTGCTCGGCGCGGCCGTCGGCGCCCTCGTGTGCCTCGCCCTGCTGGGCCTGCCGCCCACGAGCCTCGTGCGCCGCACCGTCGACGCCGCCTCGGGCACCCTCGCCCAGTTCGGCGGCGTCATGCTCGCGTTCGCGTTCATCGCGACCATCGGCATCCAGGGCCTCGTGACCGTGTGGATGCGGGATGCGCTCGGCATCGACATCTACTCGGGCGGCGTCTGGCTGTACCAGGTGCCCGGCCTGATCCTCCCCTACCTCTACTTCCAGATCCCCCTCATGGTCATCACCTTCATGCCGGCCGTCGACGGCCTGCGCGCCCAGTGGGCCGAGGCGAACGCGTCGCTCGGCGGCACGCGCGCCCGCTACTGGCTGCACGTGGGCGGGCCGATCCTCGCCCCCGCGTTCCTCGGCAGCCTCGTGCTGCTGTTCGCCAACTCGTTCTCGTCGTTCGCGACCGCCGCGGCCCTCATCAGCCAGGGCGGGCAGATCGTGACGCTGCAGATCCGCGGCGCGCTCGTGTCCGAGACGGTGCTGGGCCAGGAGGGCCTCGCGGGCGCCCTCGCGCTCGCGATGATCCTCATCATGACGGTGCTGATGTGGGGCTACTCGCTGCTGCAGAAGCGCACGGAGAGGTGGCAGCGGTGATGACCTCGATCCTCGAGACGCCGACGCGAGCGAACGCTGCGAGGTGGCAGCGGTGAGCCGCCGCCGCGCCTCCGACGTCGCGCCCGCACCCTGGGCACGCTGGACGATCCTCGGCATCGTCGGCGCCCTCTTCGCCATCCCCATCGTGGCGATGGTGGAGTTCACGCTGCGCACGCGCGACGGCATCACGTTCGACCGGTGGACGGCCCTCGCCGAGGGCCTCGCCTCCGGCAGCCGCACCTACCGGATGCTTGGCGAGGGCATCGCGGTGTCGCTCGGCCTGTCGGTCGTGACGGCCGTGCTCATCGTCGCGATCCTCGTGCCGACGATGGTGCTCGTGCGCCTGCGCGCGCCGCGCCTGCAGCGGGTGCTCGAGATGATCTCGATCCTGCCGATCTCGATCCCCGCGATCGTGCTCGTCGTCGGCCTCGCGCCGGTGTACGCGTCGATCGCCCGCGTCGTCGGGTCGTCGGCGTGGCCGCTCGCGCTCGCCTACGCCGTCGTCGCCCTGCCGTTCGCGTACCGGGCGATCCAGGCCGAGCTGCGACTCGTCGACGTCGGCACCCTCACGGAGGCTGGGCGCTCGCTCGGCGCCGGCTTCGCACGCACGCTCGTCGAGATCGTCGTGCCGAACATCCGCCGCGGCATCCTCACCGCGTGCATCCTCACCGTCGCGATCGTGCTCGGCGAGTACACGATCGCCGCGCTCCTCAACCGCATCGTGCTGCAGACGGCGCTCGTGCAGATCCAGCAGGCGGATGCGTACGCATCCGTCATCGTGTCGCTCGTGGCGCTCGCGTTCGCGTTCGTGCTGCTGCTCGTGATCGCGATCGCGGGCGGCGGGCAGCCGCGCTCGAAGCAGCCGAAGTCGGCGAAGACCAAGAAGGGCTCTCGCGCATGACCGCGATCGCACAGCAGACCGCCACGACGATCGACCTGCAGCAGGTCGTGAAGCGGTACGGCAGCCACACGGCGCTCGACAGCGTCGACCTCACCCTCGCGCCCGGCGAGCTCGTCGCGCTGCTCGGCCCGTCGGGCTGCGGCAAGACGACGGCGCTGCGCTGCCTCGCGGGGCTCGAGGACATCCAGGAGGGGCAGATCCTCATGGACGGCGTCGACGTGTCGTCGACGCCCATCGAGCGCCGCGACATCGGCATCGTGTTCCAGGCGTACTCGCTCTTCCCGCACATGACGGCGGCGCAGAACGTGGGCTACGGCCTGCGGATGCGCGGCGTCGGCCGCGCCGAGCGCGAGACGCGCGTCGCCGAGGGCCTCGAGCTCGTGGGCCTCGCGCACCTGGGCGAGCGGTTCGCGCACGAGCTCTCGGGCGGTCAGCAGCAGCGTGTCGCCCTCGCGCGCGCCATCGTGACGCGGCCGCGCCTGCTGCTGCTCGACGAGCCGCTGTCGGCGCTCGACGCCAAGGTGCGCGTGAGCCTCCGCGACGAGATCCGCCGCATCCAGCAGGAGCTCGGCATCACGACGGTGTTCGTGACGCACGACCAGGAGGAGGCCCTCGCGGTCGCCGACCGCGTCGCCGTCATGCGCGCGGGCCGCATCGAGCAGATCGGCAGCCCCGAGGAGCTCTACCGGTCGCCGGCGAACCCGTTCGTGGCCGACTTCGTGGGGCTGTCGAACCGCGTGCCCGGCACCGTGGATGCGTCGGGCTTCGTCGCGCACGGCGAGCGCCTGCCCGTCCTCGGCTCCCCCGCGGTCGGCGCGGGCGTCGCGCTCGTGCGCCCCGAGCACGTGCGCCTCGCGGCATCGGGCATCGCGGCGACGGTGCTGACGAGCGCGTTCCTCGGCTCGATCCGCCGCACGACCGTCGACCTCGGCGACGGCACGATCGTGGCCGTGCAGCACGACGCGTCCGAGGTGCACGAGCCCGGCGACGCCGTGCACGTGGCCTTCACGGGCGCACCCGTCGTGGTCGAGCCCGGCGTCGACCACGTGGAGCCGGCAGCGATCGACGCACCCGCGGCCTGACCCGTCGAATCCGCGACGCGACCTGCGCGGATCGGACGTGAGCGCGTCGCCGGCCTGCCACGATGGGGGCGTGCACGACATCGCGGGAACCAGCTGGGCGATCACGGGTGCCGCGGGCACGATCGGCCGACGCGTGCGCGCCGCGCTGCGCGAGCGCGGCGTGCAGCTGCGCTCGCTCGACGTGCGCGACGTCGAGCCCGTGGACGCCGACGATCTCGTCTCGCTCGTCGACCTCGACGACCTGCCGGGCCTCGAGCGGTCGTTCGCGGGCGTCGACGGCATCGTGCATCTCGGCGGGCTCGCCGACGAGGCGGACTTCCACGATCTCGCTGCGGTGAACGTCGTCGGCACGTACCACGTGCTCGAGGCCGCGCGCCGGGCCGGCGTGCCGACGGTCGTCTACGCCAGCAGCAATCGGGTGACGGGGATGTACCCGACGACGACGCGCGTCGACCCGGAGATGCCGCCGCGCCCCGACGGCTTCTACGGCGTCTCGAAGGTCGCAGGCGAGGCGCTGTGCAGGCTCTACGCCGACAAGTTCGGCGTGCGGACGATCGTCTTGCGGATCGGCAGCTACGAGGCCGAGCCCACCACGGCGCGCGAGCGCTCGACCTGGCTGAGCCACGACGATGCGATCCGCGCCGTGCTCGCGGCGATGCGCGCGACGCAGCAGCATGCCGTGCTCTACGCGGTGTCCGCGAACCGCGAGGCCTGGTGGGACCTCGGCGCAGGCGAGGCGGTCGGCTTCGTGCCGCAGGACGACGCCTCGGCATGGAGCATCGCGGGCGGCGCCGACGAGCCGCAAGGTGGCGCGTTCGCGACCCCCGCCTACTCGCTCGAGCGCATGCGCGACCTCGACGCCACTCGCTGAGCCGCCTGCCGTCGCCGCGTCGTCCACGCACGTCGCCGGCCCTCAGCCGCGCTCGGCCCTTCGCTGCCGCATCCGCGCGAGCGGCTGCGCGAGGCGGTGGTTGCCTGCGAGCACGTCCTCGTGGCGATCGAGGAACGCCCAGTACGCATCGGTGAACGCCGACTCGCGCGCCGCACGATCCGACGACCACCACCGGCCCATCCGCTGCAGGTAGGCGCCGCCCGAGACGTACGGCTTCGTGCCCACGAGCCCGCCGTCGGCGAACTGGCTCATGCCCATGACGTTCGCGACCATGACCCACGGGTACGCGTCGACGAAGAGCGACAGGAACCACCGGTCGACGGATCGCGGCGCGTAGCCCTGCATGAGCATCCAGCTGCCCAGCACCATGAGCCGCTCGATGTGGTGCGCGTACGCGAGGGCGTGCACGCGCTGCAGCACGACGCGCACGGGCTCGGGCAGCGTGAGCGGCACGTCGTCGAGCGTGTACCACCAGTCCTCGAGCTCGCGGTCGAGCTCGAGCGCGTTCGCATGCTCGAGCTCGGGATGCGCGCGGTACATGCCGCGCATGTGCTCGCGCCAGCCGAGCACCTGTCGCACGAACCCCTCGAGCGACGCCAGCGGCACGTCGCCGCCCCGCGCGAGCGCCACGTCGAGCACCTCCTGCGGATGCAGCAGGCCGACGTTGAGCATGGGCGTGAGCACCGAGTGGAAGAGCACGGGCTCGTCGCGGTGCATCGCATCCTCGTACCGGCCGAAGCGCGGCAGCCGCTCGTCGACGAAGCGCTGCAGCCAGTGCAGGGCGCTGCGGCGCGTGACGGGCAGCCACAGGTCGCGCGCGTCGCCGGGGTGGCTCGCGAACCGCTCGCGCACCTCGGCGATCGTCGCCCGCGTGACGTCGTCGTGCCGCGGCTCGGGCAGGGTCGGCACCTCGATGCCGCCCTTCGGCAGCGGCTCGCGGTTGTCGTGGTCGTAGTTCCACTGCCCGCCCGCGGGGCCGTCGCCATGCATGAGGATGCCCGTGCGCTGGCGCTGCCAGCGGTAGAAGTCCTCCATGCGCGCGTGCTCGTGCTCGGCGTACCAGGCGTCGACGTCGGCCTCGGGCGTGAGGAACATCGCGTCGGCGACCGTGCCGTGCGCGATGCCGAGGCGCTCGCACGTGGCGCGGATGCGCTCGTCGGTGCCGCGGTCGGCGGCGCGCATCCATCGCAGCTCCGTCACGTCGTGGCGGCGTACGAGCTCACCGATGCCGTCGGCGAACGTCAGGCCGTCGGCGAGGTCGATCGTCTCGACGCGGATGCCGCGCCCGCGCAGGTCGGCCACATGGTGCCGCATGGCGGCGAGCAGGAAGGCGATCTTGATCTGGTGGTACGGCAGGCGCTCGAAGAGCGCCGCCGACTCCACGACGAGCACGACGTCGGTGCCGGGATCGTCGACGAGCGGATGATGCGGCAGCAGCTGCGTGCCGAGCACGAGCGCTGCCCTCATCGGGGGTCTCCGAGCTCGCGCATCCGCATCCCTCGATCCTGGCAAGCACCGCGTCGCGCTCGCACCGACTTGCGCCTGCCGTCGTTCGGCCACGTCCTGCGGCGATTGGCCACCTTCTGCGGCGATTGGCCAACTTCTGCGGTGATTGGCCACTTCGTGCGATCGATTGGCCACGTTCTGCGACCGAAGCCCGTCGATTGGCGCCAATGTGCGCCAATCGACGCCGCGCCCGCCCGCCTCACGTCACGCGGCCGCGCTCCGTCGGGTACGCGAGGTGCCGGCCCTCGGCGACGATCGCGCGCAACCGGTCGAGGCCCGCCCACACGTCCTCGAACGAGGTCGTGAGGGCCGCGAGCCCGATGCGCAGGCGGTCGGGCGTGCGGAAGTCGGGGATGACGCCCGCGTCGATCCACGCCTGGCACGCCTGCCACGCCTCAGGATGCTCGAGCACGACGTGCGCACCGCGCAGCGCCGCATCCCGAGGGCTCGCGACCCGGAAGCCCAACGGCGTGAGCCACGCGTCGGCGAGCGCGATCGCGAGGTCGCCGAGCGCCGAGCCCTTCGCCCGCAGCGCGGCGACGCCGGCCGCCTCGATCGTGCGCACGCCCTCGCGCACCGCGGCGATGCCGCGCACGTCGGGCGTGCCGGCGGCGATGCGGTCGATGCCGGCGACCGGGTCGTAGTCGGGGGCCATCGCGAACTGGTCGGCCTGCGAGAACCAACCCTGGATGGGCGAGCGCAGCGCGGGCAGCAGGTCGGCGCGCACGTACGAGAACGCCGGCGCACCCGGCCCCGCGTTGAGGTACTTGTACGTGCAGCCGACGGCCATGTCGGCGCCGGATGCGGCGAGCGGCACCTCGACCGATCCGGCGGAGTGGCAGAGGTCCCAGAGCGTGAGCGCGCCGACCTCGTGCGCGAGCGTCGTGAGCCCGGCGAGGTCGAGCAGCGCGCCCGAGCGGTAGTGCACGTGGCTGAGGCAGACGAGCGCGACGGTCTCGTCGAGCAGCGGCGCGAGGTGCTCGGCGCGCACGCCGTCGTCGATCGGCGCCGCGATGCGCACGAGCTCGAGCCCGTGGTCGCGCGCGACGCCGTCGAGCACGTACAGGTCGGTCGGGAAGGCGTCGGCCTCGACGAGGATGCGCGTGCGGCCGGGCCGCGCCCGCACGGCGGCGACGGCGAGGCGGTAGAGGCTCACCGTCGTCGAGTCGCCCACGAGCACCTGCCCGGGCGCGACGCCGAGCACGACCTCGCCGAGCAGGTCTGCCGTCGCGCGCGCCTCCTCGAGCCACCGCGGCCACGAGCGGATGAGCCCGGCACCCCACTGCTGCTCGACGACCCGGGCCAGCGCGTCCGCCGTCGTGCGCGGCAGGCGCCCGAGCGAGTTGCCGTCGAGGTAGACGCGATCGTCGGCGTGCACGAACCGGTCGCGGTGCGCGGCGAGCGGGTCGGCGGCGTCGAGGGCGCGGGCGTGCTCGAGCGTGAGGTCCATGCGTCGATCCTGCCGTGCGCACCCCGGGCGAGATGCGCACGTGAGCGCGTCGGCAGGCCCGCATGGCGGATGCCGCGCCGCTCACGTGCACATCTCGCCCGCCGATCAGCCGGGCAGCTGCGTGAGGTCGAGCCCCTCGGGCGCAGGACCCTCGCCGCGCAGGTGCGCGAGCCCCGCGGCGAGCAGGTCGCGCTGCTCGGCCACGGACCCGGGCGTCGTGACGTCACCGTGGCCGGGCACGACGATCGGCTGCAGGTCGGGTGCGAGCCGGTCGAGCGCCGCGACCCAGCCCGCGAGGTCGGCGTCGTGCAGCTGCGGCGGATCGCCCACCTCGACGAGGTCGCCGAGCACGCTCACCCCGCGGGCGGGCACGTGCAGCACGAGGTCGCCGACCGTGTGCGCGTGGCCGACGGGGTCGAGCACGACGTCGATCCCGCCGACGCGCAGCACGAGGCGCTCGGCGACGGGATGCGTCGGCAGCGGCGGCACGAACGCGCGCAGCCAGTCGGGCACCTCGCCCGCCATCTGCGCGACGAGCGCGTCGCGTTGCAGCGCGCCGGTGTCGCGCAGGTCGTCGATCGCCGCGGGATGCGCGTGGCTCGGCACGTCGGCGAACGCGCCGAGCCCGAACACGTGGTCCCAGTGCGGATGCGTCACGACGACCGCGACCACGCGCCCGCGCCGCTCGGCGAGCGCGCGCAGCTCGGCACCTCGGTTCGGCGTCGCGCCGACGTCGACGACGAGCACCTCGCCGTCGTCGACCACGAGCACGGCGTTCATCGCCGCCTCGGGCAGCGTCACGACGAGCACGCCGGGCGCGACCTCGACCTGCGCGAACGTCATCCGCGCTCGATCCGGGCGACGATCCGATCGATGCCCTGCGGCCACAGCCCGGGGATCCACGCCGGCCCGCCGAGCATCGACGCGGCGATGCCGCGCAGCTCGCGCACCGGGTCCCATGGTCCATCCACCGGCCAGTCCGGACCATCGACCGCTGCGACGCAGCAGTCGCGCAGGCGATCGGCCGGCGTGGCCTCGACGACGGGCGCCGCAGGCGGGCGTCGCCACCAGCGCCACTCGCGGCGCACGGGCTCGGGGCGCAGCGAGTGCGCAGCCGCCAGCACTTCGGCGTCATCGCCGTCGTGCATGCGCTGCAATGCCCGATCGAGGTCGGCGTCGCGCAGGGCCGGATCCCACCGGCAGCGCAGCAGCGGCGAGCCACGAACCACGTCGGCGATCCAGGCGTCGCCCGGCTGCTCGGGCGGCGCCGCCCCGAGCACGGGGCGGCCCGGCGCGCCCATCCTGGAGTCGCACCGGTCGGTCGGATCCTCCGCGAGCGTGCCGGTGATGGCAGCCCAGAGCGCGCGCGGCGCGACGGCCTGGAGGCCCCCGCCAGCCGTCGCACCGAAGTGATAGCCGTCGTCGCAGCGGAACGTGGCGGCGTCGAAGGTGAGCTCCGTCGTCTCGGCACCACCGACCGCACCGAGTCGTCCCTTCCTGTCCACGGCGTGGGAGAGGTCGCGCAGGATCGTGATGCTCGGCCCGTCGACGTAGGACGTGGCCAGGACGAGCCCGGGCTCGACGGGAACGCTCTCGGACGGCATCATCGCCCGATCCCAGCCCGCAGCAACGGATGCCGCTCCCCCACCGGGATCGGCACGTCGACGCGGTTGCCGGCCGGCGGCAGCGGGCACGCCCACGCCGGGTCGTAGGCGCACGATGGCGCGTAGGCGAAGTTGAGGTCGAGCACGATCGTGCCGTCGCCCATGCCCAGGTCGGCGCCCTTCACGGTGTCGACGAGGTAGCGGCCGCCGCCGTAGGTGCCGCCGTCGCGCCCGGCGAGCGCGTCGCGCACGGGCACGAACAGCCCGCCGCCGTACGACCGCAGGCGCCACACGTCGAGCGTGCCGACGCCCGGCAGCGTCGCCGTCGCCCAGCGCTCGAACGGCACGATGCCGTCGGTGCCCGTCTCGACGTCCCACCGCACGCCGTCGGCCGGCTCGAGGGAGCACTCGAAGCGCCACGCGGGGTCGTACGGCGCGACGTCGGCACCGACGAGGTCGGCACGCGCGGATGCGGGCACGGGAGAGGCGGGATGCGTGCGCAGCAGCGCGTCGCGCTCGCGGCGCCACAGCGCATGCGCCGCCTCAGGCGATGCCGCCGCGCGCACCGCCGCATAGATCGCGAACACGTGTCGGCGCCAGTCGACGACGTCGGTGGGCTGCATCCGTCGAGCGTACGACGCGGAGCCCGACCCTCGACCACATGCACGAAGCCCCGCACCGAACGAGTCGGTGCGGGGCTTCGCGAGGAACGAGGTGACTACTTGACGGTCACCGTCGCGCCGGCCTCCTCGAGGTCGGCCTTGGCCTTCTCGGCGTCCTCCTTCTTCGCGCCCTCGAGCACGTTGGCGGGAGCGCCATCGACGAGAGCCTTGGCCTCGCCGAGGCCGAGCGACGTGAGCGCACGCACGACCTTGATGACCTGGATCTTCGCCGAGCCGGCGGCCTCGAGGACGACGTCGAACTCCGTCTTCTCCTCCTCGGCCGGAGCGTCAGCACCACCGGCAGCGGGGGCTGCGGCGACGGCGACGGGGGCGGCGGCGGTGACCTCGAAGGTCTCCTCGAACGCCTTGACGAACTCGCTCAGCTCGATGAGCGTGAGGCCCTTGAACTGCTCGAGCAGCTCCTCGGTGGACAGCTTTGCCATCTCTATCTCCTGTGGTTCTGCCACGGCCTACTCGGCCGCGGACTCCTGCTTGGCACGAAGCGCGTCGACGGTGCGAGCCGCCTGCGCGAGAGGTGCCTGGAACATGTACGCCGCACCGAACAGCGAGGCCTTGAAGGCACCGGCCAGCTTCGCCAGCAGCACCTCCCGCGACTCGAGCTCGGCGAGCTTGGTGACGTCCTCAGCGGTGAGCGGGCTACCGTCGAAGTAGCCGTTCTTGACCACGAGCTGAGGGTTCGCCTTGGCGAAGTCACGCAGCGACTTCGCGACGGCGACGGGGTCGCCGTGCACGAAGGCGATCGCCGACGGCCCCTGGAGGCTGTCGTCGAACGCCGAGATGCCAGCCTTGTTGGCGGCGATCTTCGTGAGCGTGTTCTTCACCACGGCGTAGGTTGCGTGCTCGGAGATCGATCGACGCAGCGTCTTCAGCTGCGCGACCGTGAGCCCGCGATACTCGGTGAGCAGGACAGCCGACGAGGTCTCGAACAGGTTCGAGAGCTCGGCGACCGCAGTCTCCTTGTTCGCCATGGTGCTCCTTGATCGGATGCTGGTCCGACGGAGAAAACGAAAGGAGCTCCGGCGCATGCGCACGGAGCTCGGCCCAGAAGCTGGGATTCACACCTGCGCGGGCCGGGATCCTCTCGGATCCACCTTCGTCGTCGAGCGCCTGGGCGCACGCCGATGACCAGCGGTCTTGGGTATGACGTCAGGATAGACGCACGAGGCCCGGCCGCGCAACTCGCGCGGCCGGGCCTCGTGTCGGATGGGTCAGCGGATGCGTGCCATGCGGCGCACGCCGACGCCGGCGGCGACGAGCGCGCCCGCGAGCAGCAGCCCGATCCACAGCGGCGATCCACCGGTCTGCGGCAGCTCGCCGCCCGACGGCGACACGGCCGGCGCGGCGGTCGTCGGCGCGGGTGCGACGGGCGCCGAGGTCGTCGGCGCGGGCGCGGTGGCCGTGGGCGACGGTGCGACGACCGGTGCGTAGGTCACGGTCGCGGTGTCGGACGGCGCGGTGCCGATCTGCTGCGGCGGACCCTCGCCGCCGCCCACGAGCACGTACGCGGCCTCGGCCCGGATCGACGCCTCGACGGTGCCGGCGCCGACGAACCCGCCGACCGTCACGACGTAGTCGGCCTCGTCGCCGGTCACCGCGACGGTCGAGGCACCGGCGGTGCCGCCGAGCACGACGTCGTCGGCGGCGAAGCCCTCGACGGGCTCGGAGAACGTGACGGCGAACGTCGCGGGCTCCGTCGCGATCGTCGTGTCGCCGACGGGCGCGATCGTCACGGTCGGCAGCGACTCGACGTAGACGAGCGTGATCTCGTCGGGCTGCGTCGCCGGGCGACCGGATGCGACCGACGTCACCGCGCGCGTCTCGACCCGCACGAAGTAGCTGCCGTAGCTCTCGAAGCCGTCGACCAGCACCTCGTAGGAGGCGCCGGACCCGGTCACCGACACCGTGGTCGGTCCGGCGCCGAAGACGTCGACGTCGTCGGCGTCGAAGCCCTCGACGGGCTCGCTGAACGTCACGGACAGCCGCGCGGGACCCTCGGTGAACGCGCGCGTCTGCCCCGCGGCAGGCGCGAACGTCGTGACCGGGTAGAGGCCGTCGATCTGCGTCGTGTACGCGTACTGCGACGCGTCGGCGCCGTTCGAGTACTGCGTCGTCACGAGCGTGTACGTGACGCCGGCGGTGAGGCCGATGTCGATGCGCGGCCGTAGCGAGCCCGTGCCGTCGTCGTCGGCCGCGAGGCATCCGACCGTCGGGTTCGTCGGGTCGAAGGCGCCCTCGTAGAGGTGGAAGTAGCCGTCGGCGCTCTGCTCGACGCTGTCGTCGTTCGCGAGCGCGTGGCTCGTCATGTCGATGCGGTAGCCGCCGGTCTCGGGCACCGTGAACGTCTGCACGTCGTAGTACTGCTGCCCGAAGCCGGCCGACTCGCCGTCGCAGTTCCACGTGCGCTCCCACGTGGCGTCACCCGCCTGCAGCACGCCGCTGAAGGTCTGCGTCGAGTCGGCGTTCGCGGCGGCGGCCCCGAGGCCGATGCCTCCGAGGGCGAGGATCGCGGTGAGCGCGGCCGCGGATGCGCGGCGCATGGATCGGGGCATCGATGGCTCCTCGTCGGGGTCGCCCCGGTGCTGCGGGGCGGCGCCGACGCACGTCGGCCTACCGCGACCCTATGTCCCCGCGGCACGAATGAGCGACGCTCATCCGTCGGCGCGTGCCCCGGTTCGCGTCAGGGGGCTCGAGACGCAGATGGGGCCGGTCGCGCGACGCGACCGGCCCCATCCTTCGTTCGTCCGTCAGGCGCAGACGGCGTACGCCTCGACCGCCGGCGACACCGACGGCGTGCCGCCGAGGATCGTGACGGCCGGGTAGCCCAGTCGGGCGAGGTCGGCGACGACGCCCGGCTCGAGGCACTCGGGGCGCGTCAGGTACATCGGCGCGCCCTGCGCTCCGGCGACCGCCGCGCCGGCGAGCGCGTCGGGGAACGTGAGGCCCGAGGCGACGTAGGCGACCGGCGCGGTCGTGAACGCCTGATTCACGGCGACCGCCGTCGCGAAGCGGTCGGCGCCTTCGAGGCGCTGGACGACGTCGACGCGGGCGTCGATCGCCGAGGCCGTCGCCGCCGACACCGACGCGGCGCTGCCGATCACGCGCGCCTCGTCGACGCCGAGCGTCGCGATCGCACCCGCGACGTCGGGGTCGAGCACCTGGCCGTAGACGAGCAGGAGCGGCGCGTCGGCAGCGCCTGCCGCCGCGCCACCCGCAAGCGCATCCGGGAACTTCTCCCCCGACGCCACGTACGCCACGGCGGACGTGCCGAACACCTGGGTCGCGACCATGGCGCTCGTGGCGTAGCGGTTCGCGCCCGCGATGCGCTCGAGGTTCTCCTCGCCCACGATCGCGCCCACCTGCGCGGCGACCGCCGTGCTGATCGACGGATCGCCGCCCACGATGACGACGCGCGACGGGTTCAGGCGATCGATCTCGGCGCCGACGACGGCGGGCAGCGACTCGCGGGTCGTGAGCAGCACGGGGCCGCCCTCGTGCGCCGCGGCGGGACCGGCCGACAGGGCGTCGGGGAACGACGTGCCCGACACGAGGTAGACGACGGGCGCACCCGTCGGGAACGCCGACTGCGACAGGGCGACGGAGGTCGCGAAGCGGTCGGCGCCCGCGAGCCGCGTCGGCTGCTGCGGCTGCGGCGCGTCGACGACGGTGCCCGCCCAGTCCCAGTGCGCAGCGGAGAACGCCGCGGTCGCGTTCGAGCCATCGCGGTCGCCCCGCAGCACCTGCTGCACGCGCTCGGAGGCGTCGCCCGCGCAGGGGTGGATGCGCGGCTGCGCATCGCGCACGAACAGCACCTCGGCGCCGTCCGGCGAGAAGACGCCCGTGTGGTCGGTCGACGGCTGCGCGAAGGGCGCGACGCCCGACCCGTCGACGTCGACGATCGACGACGGCTGCGGAGCTCCGCAGTCGGCGACGGTCGAGTACTGCACGGTGCCGTCGTACGAGATGGTCTCGGGCGTGACCCATTCCGACCCCACCGCAGGGACGACGACGCGCACGGAGCCGGTTGCGACGTCGACGGCGTCGAGCGAACGCGAGATCCCGTGGCCCCCATTGACGGCGGCGATGATCTCGTCGCCGTCGGGCGCGAAGCCGCGTGGGTAGCGCACGCCGTCGGCCCCGAGGCCGGGCAGCGTCGTCTGCGCGCCGGTCGCGATCGACTGCGTCCACGCCCCGGCATCGCCTGCCATGAGCAGCTGCGTGCCATCGGGCGAGATGTCGACGAGGTAGCCGCCCGTCGTCCAGTCCGCATCCTGGTCGAGGACGATCGCGCCCGTCTCGACGTCGACGACGACCGTGCGATAGTCCCCGTCGCCGTCGCGGAAGTCGAGGGTCTGGAAGGCGAGCCGGTCGCCGTCCGCTGACAGTGCGAGGTCCATGAGGTGCTCGCCGACGCCGCCGGCGTGATCGTAGGTGATGAGCGTCTCGCTCGTCCCCGCCGTCTCCATGGTGATCACGCCCGCTGCTCCGTGCACGATCACACCTCCGTCCACGACCTCCGCAGCAGCGACCGTCGGCACCGTGAGGCCCGCCAGCACGATCGCTCCGACTCCGACGACTCCCCAGGTGGCGCGCACGCAGATCTCCCTCGACTCGGTGGGTGGATGCATCGATCCTCTCCACCGAGCCTGGGCATCGGCTGCCCCGCCGGTGTCAGTCGCCGGGGAGCGCGGCGTCGGCGGGCGCGGTGCGTGCGCCGAGGACGCGGGAGGGCGGGCGACGCTCGCGCGCCGCCCGCCCCTGCACGCTGATCGTCAGCGCGTGCGCGTGCGGCGCACGACGCCGCCGAGCGCAAGCAGCAGCGCAGCCGCGAGCATGAGCGCCCACGACGGCTCGCCGCCGGTGCGCGGCAGCGTCGACTGCGCAGCGGCGCCGGCCGTGGATGCTACGCCAGGTGCCGTCGCGGCGGGCGCCGCTGCGACCGGCGCGGGCGTCACGACGCTCGCGGGGACGTAGGCGATCGCGGCGTCGGTCGACGCCTCGATCCGCGCGTTGGCGACGCCGAAGCCGCTCACCACGGCACCCTCGCGGATGGCGATCGAGATCGAGCCCGCGTCGAACGTGCCCGAGACGCGCACCGTGAAGTCGTAGAGCAGCTCGTCGGCCGCGGCAACGTCGAGGGCGGTCGCCGCCGCCGCTGCGTCACCGAGCATCGGGCCGCCCCGCGGCGTCACCTCCACGACGATGTCGCGCCCGCTGCCGAGCACGATGACGTCGTCGGCATCGAAGCCCGAGACCGGCACCGAGAACGACACGTCGAACACGAACGGCTGCACCGCCGTCGAACCCGACTGGCCCTCGGCCAGCGTGATCGAGGCCGTCGGCGTCGGCGGCGCGAACTGCACCGTCGCATCCACCGACGTCGAGGCGAGGTTCGCGACGCCGTACTGGCTCACCGCGGCACCGGCAGGCAGCGCGAGCGTCACCGTGCCGGGGCGCACCATGTCGAACACGGTGGCGGTGTACCACGAGCCCGAGCCCTGCAGCGAGACGGTCGACGCACCGGCCGTGCCACCGACGACGAAGTCGCTCGCCTCGAGACCCGTGACCTCCTGCGACAGCTGCACCTCGAAGGTGATGAACCCGAACGTCTCGGGGTCGGCCTGCGAGAAGCCCTGCTCGACGGTGACGGTCGGCGCCGGCGGTGCGAACAGCACGCCCTCGTCGGACGCCGCCGACGCGAGGCTCTCCGTCTCGAGCGGGCCCACCGCAGCGCCCTCCAGGACCGACAGCGTGATCGTGCCCGCGCGCACGGCGCCCGAGACGGTCGCGATGAACGCGTCATCTCCGACGGGGAGCAGGTCGACCGTCGTCGCGCCGGCCGTGCCGCCGATGACGAGGTCACTCACCTCGAGGCCCGTGACGGGCACCGACGAGCGGATGTCGAACACGGCGTCGTCGACGTCGGTCGTCGCAGGCTGCTGCGAGCCGCGGGCGACGACGATCTCGGGACGGGCCGGCGCGAACGCGACGGTCACGGCGTTCGACGCCTCGTTCGGCGCGCCGAAGCTGCCGCGCACCCTGTCGGCAGGCACGGAGACCGCGACGTCGCCCGCGCGCTGGAAGCCGTCGACGACGACCTCGTAGGTGCGACCCGAGCCGGTCACCGATGCGACGGCGCCGGCCGGCGCGTCGAGCTCGACGTCGTCGACGCCGAAGTCCGTCACGACATCGGCGAACGTCACGACGAACCGCACGGTCCCGTCGCTCGTCGGCGACTCCTGGCCCTCGGCGAGCGTGATGGTGGTGGGCACGGTCCTGCCGATGAAGCCGGTGCCGGAGGCTGCCGGGCTGCTCACGCCCGCGTACTGCACCGCGCCGGCTCGGACCTCCATCGTGACCGCGGCCGGTCGATCGATCGACCCGATCGCCACGTGGTAGAGGCGGCCACTGCCGCTGATGGTCACGCCCGAGACGACGGCACCCGTGAACGTCAGGTCGTCGACGTCGAAGCCGACGACGTGCCGACCGAAGTCGACGCTGAACGCGCCCACCGTGCTCGGTGCGTAGGTGGTCTGGGACACCGTCGTCTGCAGCGAAGTGTCGATGATCCGCCCAGTGAAGCCGACGAGGGGCGACGCCGTGTTGGCGACGCCTCCAGCGCTGACCGCAGCGCCTGCGCGCACCGAGAGGGCATACGTCCCGATGCGGAGTGGTCTACCCACCGAATCGAGCCGAAGTCGGTAGCCGGCACCCGAGCCCTCCACGGCGAACTGGGCGCCCAGGGGAGGGCTGCCGAGGTTCGTGACGAGGACGTCCGTCGCGTCGAAGCCCGTCACCGGCTCTGAGAAGGTGACGTCGAAGTACGCGGGCAACGCTGTCACCGTCGACGAGCCGGCGTTGGTGACTGCCACCGTGACCGGTGCAGCCACGGCCGCGGTCGCGATCGGCTGCGCCGCTGCGACGGCGGGAGCCGACTGCGCGGCCGACGCGGCGGGCGTGGCGATGGACTCGTCGACCGTGTCCGTCGCCGCGGCCGCTGCGGGCTCGTCGAGCGCGACGGGCGCCGTGATCTCGACAGGAGCCGACGGCTCCTCGACGACAGCCGGGGGCTCCGACGGTGCGGGCGCCGCCGCGCTGGCGGCCGGCTGCGCGTCGGGCGCCGGCGCCGCCTCGGTGGGCGTCGGCTGCGACGACTCGACGGTGACGTCGGCCGGTGGCGTCACGTCGGCGGCGGTCGCGGCGGCGACGCCGAGCGACATGCCGCCGACGCCGATCGCGAGGGCGAGCGCGGAGGCGACCGCGCGTCGAAGGATCCGGGTGGTCATGGGGCTCCGTCTGCGACCTGCGCCGCATCGGCAGCGCCCATCGTCATCAGACCGGCGCCGCAGGGCCGGCGCGCGATGGCCCGGATGCCCTGACCCTAGCGCGAGATTGAATCATCCTCACCATATTGGGTGCGACACGCCGTATCACGCTCGCCGAGGCATGCGCGGATTCAGTCGGTGCGGTCGCTCCCGGCCGGTGCGGCAGACGCGACGAGCGGCACGCGGATCGTGAAGACCGTGTCGCCGGGCGCGCTGCGCATGTCGATCGAGCCGCCGTGCGCCGTCATGATGGCGCGCACGATCGCGAGGCCGAGCCCGCTCGAGCCCGCTGCCCGCGACCGCGAGGCGTCGCCGCGCACGAAGCGCTCGAACAGCGTCGCCTGCAGCTCGGCAGGCACGCCCGGACCATCGTCGGCGATCTCGAGCACCGCGTCGTCGCCATCCGTCGACAGCCGCGCCTCGACGTGCGTGCCGGGCGGCGTGTGGATGCGGGCGTTCGCGAGCAGGTTCGCCACGACCTGCTGCAGGCGCATGAGGTCGCCGACGACCTCGACGGGCTCCTCGGGCAGCTCGAGCGCCACGGGATGGTCGGGGCCCGCCACCTGCGCATCCGCGACCGCGTCGATCACGAGCAGCGAGAGGTCGACGCTCTCGCGATCGATCTCGGTGCCCTCGTCGAGGCGTGCCAGCAGGAGCAGGTCGTTGACGAGCGCCGACATGCGGTGCGCCGCCGCCTCGATGCGCCCGAGCGACTCGCGCGCGTCGTCGCTGAGCGACGCGTCGTGCTTGCGCGTGATCTCGGCGTAGCCCTGCACGGCGGCGAGCGGCGTGCGCAGCTCGTGCGACGCATCCGCGACGAACTGCCGCACCTTGCGCTCGGATGCCGCACGGGCCTCGAGCGACGACTCGATGTGCTCGAGCATGCGATTGACGCTCTCGGTCACGCGCCCGACCTCGGTCGCGGGATCGGAGACCCGCACGCGGTTCGACAGCTGCACCTCGCCCGTGTCGAGCGGCAGCTGCGAGATGCGCTCGGTCGTGACGATGACCGACGTGAGCGGCCGCAGCGCGCGACGGATGAGCACGTCGCCGAGCGCGACGAGCGCGAGCGCCGCGACGAACACCGACACCGCGATGACGAACGAGAGCGCGAGGAGCGTCTGGTAGGTGCCGCGCAGCGGCAGCGCGACGGCGAGGTCGCCGAACGGCTGGCCGTTCACGGCGGCGGGGTACGTGCAGACACGCTGATCGCCCATGCCGTCGGTGAGCGACACCGTCTGGCACGTGCCGACCGTCGACCCGTCGACGAGCCGCTCGAGGTTCTCGTCGGAGAGCACCTCGGGGCTCGCGCCGTTGAGCGTGCCCGCGGTGACCGGCTCGCCGTCGTGCAGGAACACGAAGCTCGTGCCCGCGTAGATCTGGCCGTACTCGGGGTTGGTCTGCGCGCCCTGCACGTCGGCGTCACCGGTGGTGACGTAGCCGAGCAGCACCGCCCGCATCGACCCCTTGATCTGGTCGTCGAGCTGGTTCGTGAGCACGCCGCGCATCGCGAGCACGCTCGCGAGGGCGATGCAGGAGGTCAGCAGCACGAAGGCGGCGACGACCGCCACGAGCAGTCGTCGTCGCAGCGACCACCGGGAGGTGACGCGAGTGCGGGCCGGCGCATCCGGTGCCGACTGCGCCGGCGCCGTCGTCACCGCAGTGCCGTCACTGCGCTGCGCGCAGCTGGTAGCCGACGCCGCGCACCGTGTGGATCATCGGCTCGCCGAGCGTGTCGATCTTCTTGCGCAGGTACGAGATGTAGAGCTCGACGACGCTCGCGCGGCCACCGAAGTCGTACGACCAGACACGGTCGAGGATCTGCGCCTTCGAGAGCACGCGGCGAGGGTTGCGCATGAGATAGCGCAGCAGCTCGAACTCGGTGGCGGTGAGCTCGACGGCCGTGCCGCCGCGCTGCACCTCGTACGAGTCCTCGTCCATCATGAGGTCGCCGACCCAGAGCACGCTCGACTCCTCGGCCGTCGCCGCGGTGCGGCGGATGAGGCCGCGCAGTCGTGCCACGACCTCCTCGAGGCCGAAGGGCTTCGTGACGTAGTCGTCGCCGCCTGCGGTGAGGCCCGCGACGCGGTCGTCGAGCGAGTCCTTGGCCGTGAGGAAGAGCACGGGGACGTCGAAGCCTGCGGAGCGCATGCGCTGCAGCACCGTGAGGCCGTCGAAGTCGGGGAGCATGATGTCGAGCACGACGGCGTCGGGTCGGAACTCGCGCACCGCCTGCAGCGCCTGCTGGCCGTTGGCTGCGGTCTTGATCTCCCAGCCCTCGTACTTGAGGCCCATGGCGACGAGGTCGGCGAGCGACTGCTCGTCGTCGACGACGAGCACCCGGATGGCCGAGCCATCGGGCCTCGTGAGGCGCGGCTGCGCCCGGAGCTGCTGCTGAGCGGTGTCCATCATGCTCTCCATCCAGCCAGAGCGGCCTATGCGGCGGACATGCTGCATCCTATGCCGTTCCTATGCGGAGTGGATGGGATGTCGCCGGATGCGCCTACCGTGGCCGCATGGCGCTCTCGGCACGGTTGCAGGCGGTGCTCGACGCGCTGCCGCTCGAGCCGGGCATGCGGGTGCTCGAGGTCGGCGCGGGGCCGGGCGCGCTCGCGCGCGAGATCGTGACGCGCATCGGCGACGACGGCGTGGTCGTGGCGTGCGATCGATCGGCGACGGCAGTGCGTCAGATGCGCGAGGGATGCGCCGACGCGATCGCGAGCGGACGCATGCGCGTCGTGCAGGCGGCGATCGAGGACCTCGCGGTCGACGAGACCTTCGACCTCGTCGTCGCGTGCCGCGTCGGCGCGCTCGACGGCCGGCATCCCGAGGCGGGCGCTCGCGCGCTCGACCGCATCCGCGCGCTCGCGCCCGAGGGTCGGCTGCTCATCGACGGCGGCGATCCGCTGCGCGAGGTGCCGCTGCGGTGAGCGCGGCGCGGATCAGCGGTCGACGGGCAGCACGAGCAGGCCGCTCGTCGCCGTCGCGAGGATGCGGCCGCGCGCGTCGAGCAGGCGCGCCTCGGTCGCGATGACCTTGCGGCCGGGCTTCACGACCTCGCCGACGGCCCGCACGGCGTCGCCGGCGAGCACGGGGCGCAGGAATCGCACCGCGAGGTCCATCGACGTGTACATGTGCCCGGCGGGCTGCGTCGAGAACCCCGCGAGGCCGCAGGCGGTGTCGAGGAGCGTGCTCGCGAAGCCGCCGTGCACCGTGCCGACCTGGTTGTAGAGCATCTGCGTGGGCTTGGCGCGCAGCTCGACGCGGCCGGGCTCGGCGACCACGAGGTCGATGCCCCACGCGCTGAGGATCGGCATCTGCGGCACGGTGCCGCGCATGACGCCCAGCAGGTAGTCGAGGCCCGACATGCGACCCAGGGTGCCGAGCGCGTCGCCGGGATCGGTCCATGCGATCTCCGCGCGATGCTCCACCATGGGCCGAGGCTAGCCCCGGCGTCCATGCGCTCCCCCATCGCCACCCATGCAGGGGGGACGGCCGCGCGTGTCACGCGTGCCGACGGGGGACGCGCTCAGCGGCCTGCCGCCCGCTGCCGCTCGAGCGCGTCGAGCACGATGCCGAGGCCGTGGTCGAACTCGCTCGTGAACGAGTAGCGATCCTCGACCCACGTCGTCGCGACGGCGGCGAGGCTCGGATGCGTCGTCGCCTGCTGCGCGATCGCCTCGATGAAGTACTCGCCGTCGACGCCCGGGTCGAAGGGCAGGTTGCGCTCGGTGAGCGCGAACCCGTAGACGTAGGCGTCGACGAGCGAGAACGCGTGCGCCGAGCCGCGCACCGTGAACCCGTCGCGCTGCAGGCACGCGAGCACCGCCTCGTGGTGGGCGAGCAGCACGGGGCCGGGGTCGCGGCGGGACTCGACGAGCGCGAAGGCCCACGGATGCGCGCCCAGCACCGCGCGCACCGACGCACCGTGCGCCACGAGCCCCTCGCGCCATCCCATGTCGGCCGAGGGCGCGGCGACGCGGGCGAAGATCCAGTCGGCGAGCGCGTCGAGCAGCGCGTCCTTCGAGGCGACGTGGTGGTAGAGCGACATGGCCTCGACGCCGAGCTCGCGGCCGACGCTTCGCATGCTCACGGCGTCGATGCCGCCGCGGTCGGCGACGGCGACGGCGGCCTCGACCACGCGCTCGGCCGTGAGCGGTCGCCTGCTCGTCACCCGATCCTCCTTGCGTTCCTTACGAGCGTAAGGCTACGGTATCGCCGTCAGGCTTACAGGTGTAAGGCACGAGCGAGGAGCAGCCATGCGCGCAGTCGTCGTCGAGCGGTACGGACCGCCGGAGGTCGCCCGCGTCGTCGAGCGCCCCGATCCTGCGCCGCGCCGCGGCGAGGTGCTCGTGCGCGTGCACGCCGCCGCCGTCACGTCGGGCGACGCCCGCATTCGCGCCGCCCGCTTCCCCCGCGGCTTCGCGCTGCCCGGTCGGCTCGCGCTCGGCATCCGGGGTCCGCGTCAGCCCGTGCTCGGCGGCACGCTCTCGGGCGTCGTCGAGGCGGTCGGCGCCGAGGTCGAGGCGCTGCAGGTCGGCGACCGCGTCGCCGGCATGAACGGTGCGCGGATGGGCGCGCACGCCGAGCTCGTGGCCGTGCGTGCGACGCGGCTCGCTCGCGTGCCCGAGGCCGTGGCGCACGTCGACGCCGCTGGCGTGCTCTTCGGCGGCGGCACCGCGTGGTCGCTCGTGCGCGACCGCGCGGCGCTCGCCGCGGGCGAGCGACTGCTCGTCGTCGGCGCCTCGGGCGCCCTCGGCACCGCCGCCGTGCAGCTGGGCCGCATGCAGGGCGCGCACGTGACCGTGGTCGCGAGCGCCGCGAACCACGACCTCGCCCGCCGCCTCGGCGCCGACGACGTGCGCGACCGGGCCTCGACGCGCCTCGCCGACCTCGGCGGCTTCGACGTCGTGCTCGACGCGGCGGGCGCGATCGACCGGCGCACGGGGCTCGGGATGCTCGCACCCGGCGGGCGGGTCGTGCTCGCGGTCGCGACCCTCGGCGAGACGATCGTGGCGCGCGGCCCCGTCGTCGCCGGCCCGGCCGACGAGCGAGCCGAGACGTTCGCCGAGCTGCTCGACCACGTCGCCCACGGCCGGCTCGACCCCGTCGTGCGCAGCGCCGGCAGCATCGACGCGATCGCCGAGGCGTACCGCCTCGTCGACTCGGGTGCGAAGGTCGGCAGCGTCGTCATCGAGCCGCAGCGATGACCGATCCCCTGCTCGTCGCCGCCGCCTGACGCATCCGCGCGCCTCGGCGCGTGCGTGCGCCCGCGTCGGCCGTCGGTGCCACGATGGAGGCATGGACCACCCCGTGCTCGACCTCTTCGACGAGGTCGTCGCGCCGGTGGCGCCGCCGTCGCACCTCGACCGCATCCTCTGCCGCTCGAGCGACCGCATCGCCTGGCTGCGCGCCCGCGCGCAGGGCGTCACGGCGACCGACGTCGCCAAGATGACGACCGAGCGATCGATCGCCGCTGTCGTGCTCGAGAAGCGCGGCCGCGGCCCCTGGTTCTCGGGCAACGCCGCGACGCAGCACGGCCGCGACCGCGAGCCGCACATCGCGCGCTGGGTCTCCGACCACTTCTCCATCGCCCCGTCGAACGCGCTCTTCCACGCCGTCGCCGACCGCCGCCACCTCGCGACGCCCGACGGCGTCGCCGACGACGGCCTCGTGCTCGCCGAGATCAAGACGACCGTCAAGGACCTCGCGCGCATCCCCAAGCCGTACCTGCGGCAGATCTGGTGGCAGCAGCACGTGCTCGGCGCCGAGCGCACGCTGTTCGTCTGGGAGCAGCACGACGAGTTCGTGCCCGTGGGCCCGCCGCGCTACCAGTGGGTCGAGCGCGACGATGCCGAGATCGCCCGCCTCGTCGCGACTGCCGACCGGCTCTTCGAGCTGCTCGCCGCCTGAGCCGGATGCTGCCGTGACGATCCTCGCCCTGCACGGCCTCGGCGGCTCGCGCGCCAACGCCCTTGCGTACCTGCCGAAGGACCTGCGCAGCCACGTCGTCGCGCCCGACGTGCGCGCCCACGGCGCGAGCACCCTCGTCGGCGAGGGCGACGACTTCGCGCTCGAGGCGCTCGCCGCCGAATGCGCGGATGCGCTCGCCGCCGAGCACGACGGATCGCCCGTGTCGATCGTGGGCACGTCGATGGGTGCCGCCATCGGGCTGCGCATCGCGCTGTCGGGCCGGTTCGTCATCGACCGCGTCGCCTTCCAGCGGCCGTCGTTCACGCACGAGGCGCTGCCCGCGAACCTCGCCGTCTTCCCCGTCATCGCCGAGCTGCTCGAGCGACACGGGCCGAAGCGCTCCCTCGCCGCGTTGCGCGCATCCGGCGCCTACGACGCCGTGCGCGGCATCTCGCCCGTCGGCGCCGACGCGCTCGAGTCGCAGGTCACGCAGCCGCTCGCGTGGGAGCGTCGCGTGCGACTGCTCGAGATCCCCCGCAACCGCGCCTACGCGCCCGGCGAGCTCGCGTCGCTCGGCGCCGCATCCGTCGTGCTCGCGAGCCCGCGCGACCCCGTGCATCCGCTGCACGTCGCCGAGGAGTGGACGGCGGGGCTCGGCTGCCGCATGCTCGTGTCGCCCGCGCGCGACGACGGCGCCGCCGCCGTGATGGCGTGGTACCGCGAGCAGGTGGGCTCGTTCCTCACCGGGCTCTGACGCCCGCGCGCGATCAGGTCGCGTCGACCGGCTCGCGCTCGGGCTCGGCTCCCGCACCCTCGACGACGATCGTCGTCGGCCCCTGCCACAGGTGCACGACCGCGACCGTGATGAGCCACGCGACGCCGATCGCCGCCGCGACGTACTCGAGCGTCGAGCCAACGTCGGTGTTGCCGCGCGCGAGCGAGATGAGGCCGCCCGTCGCCGCGATGCCCGCCACGAGCACGCCGCCCACGGCCGAGATGCGCCGCATCCACCGGTCCGCGGCCGTCGCGAGCTGCAGCATCGCCCACGCACCCGCTGCGAAGCCCAGCACCGCCGCCACGATGTGCACGGTGTCGCGCGGCGTCGAGTCGCGCGTGAACGGCGCGGGGCAGCCGTCGGTGCAGTTCACCTGCGACGCGACGAGGAACCACGCCGCCGACAGCAGCAGCGAGATCGCCGGACGCCACCGGTCCAGCACGCGGCCGCGCGACCGCACGTCGCGCACCACCCACGCCACGAGCGCGATGCCGACGATCACGAGCACGAAGCCCCAGCGGAACCATTCCTCCGAGCGCATGTACACCGCACCGAGCTCGGAGATGTAGAGGAATCGCTCGTACCGCGCGCGCTGCGTGCCGATGATCACGGTGCCCGCGAGGAGGGCGAGCACGGCGAGCACGCCGACGACGCGATCGGCTCGGGAGGCGCGCACGGAGTGCATCCAGCCAGGCTAGCGATCGATGCACGATCGAAACCTCGGTGTCACACCGCGCGGATAGGTTCGCGACATGGAGACCCCCACCATGCGCGCCGTGCTCATCGACGAGCACGGTCCCGCGAGCGTCGCCCGCATCGGCGAGGTCGCCGCCCCCGTGCGCCTCATGTCCGAGGTGCTCATCGACGTGCACGCCGCCGGCATCAACCCCATCGACGTCAAGACCCGCGCTGGCGGCGGCGCAGCCGCGGGCATCCAGCGCTTCCCCTGGGTCGGCGGGCACGACGTCGCCGGCACCGTCGCCGAGGCGGCGTACGAGCTGCACGACCTGCAGCCGGGGGATGCCGTGTTCGGCATGGCCAACCCGGCGCGCGGCTGGGGCTCGTTCGCCGAGCAGGTCGCCGTGTCGTCGATCTGCCTCGCGCGCAAGCCCACGTCGCTCACGTGGGAGGAGGCCGCGGCCGTGCCGCTCGCCGCGCTCACCGCATGGGATGCGGTCGTGCGCATCGCGCGCGCCCACGGCGGCCAGCGCGTGCTCGTGCACGCGGGCGCCGGTGGCGTCGGCCACTTCGCCGTGCAGCTCGCGAAGTACTTCGGGGCCCGCGTCATCGCGACGGCGTCCGAGGCGAACCTCGACTTCCTGCGCGACCTCGGCGCCGACGAGGTCGTCGACCACACGCGCCAGCGCTTCGAGGAGACGACCGCCAAGGTCGACGTCGTCATCGACCTCGTCGGCGACGTGCACGACGACACCGGCTCGCGATCGCTCGACGTGCTGCGCGCCGGCGGGCTCTACGTCAACGTGCCCACGGGCTCGTGGCCCGGCTACGCCGAGGCGTGCGCTGCGGCCGGGATGCGGTCGACGGGCGTGAAGGTCGAGCCCGACGGCGCGAACCTCGGCATCGTCGGCAGGCTCATCGAGGCGGGCGACGTGCGCGTGCGCATCGACGCCATCCACCCCCTCGACGACGCGGTCGCCGCGTTCGAGCGCGTCGAGTCGGGTCGGGCGCGCGGCAAGGTCGTGCTGTCGGTGCGGTGAGCCGCTGCCGCAGCGGCTCGGCTCTCCCCCTCCAGCTGGTCGAGGAGCGCGCGAGCGCAGCGAGCACGCGTCACGAGACCACGCGACCGCCGCTCCTGCTCGATCACGCACATGGTTGCGTCGAGCGGGCACGTCGCGTGGTCTCGTGACGGCTGCAGCCTTCGGCTGCGGCCTCCTCGACCAGCTGGTGGGGCGAACCCGACGTCTGGCGGACGACCCGCTCCTCCCCAGGGATGAGATGCGCGCGCGAACCCGGGGAACGCGCCGGATGCGCGGCTAGCGTGACGACCATGAAGCTCACCCGGTACCTCGCGATCGCCGCCCGCTGGTGGCCGGCTGCCATCGCGGCCGTCGCCTTCCTGTCGACGGTGCTCACCTGGTACAACCAGTTCTTCGCGATGCTGCTCGCGTGCGGCGCGCTCGCCGTCTCGCGCCGGTGGCCGCGGTGGGCGCTCGTGGCGGCAGCCGTCGCCATGCCGATCGCCGTCATCACCGATCAGCCGTGGGGCGGCTCGTTCACGATGCCGGCGCTCGTCGCCGGCCTCACGGCCGCCATCGCGGTCTTCGACCTCGAGCCCATGCGGTGGCGTCTGTACATCGGTGCGGTGATCGTCGGCGTCGCGACGCTCAGCGGACTCGTGCGCGCGGCGATCGCCGGCGCATGGATGAACGCCTCCTACGGCTACGTCAGCCTCGACGGCGGCATGGTGGTCGGCTTCTTCATCATGGGCGTCATCGCGTGGGCCGTGCCCTTCGGCCTGCGAGCGTTCCGGGACGCCGTGCGCGCCGAGCGCGACAAGACCACCGTGCAGGCGCGCACGGTCGTCGTCGAGTCCGAGCTGCGCGACGAGCGGCTGCGCGCCGACCTCACGCACGACTTCCACGACGTCATGGCGCACTCCCTCGCCGTGCTGGCCGCGCAGGCCGAGGGGCTGCGGCTCACGCACGCCGAGCATCCCGAGCGCATCGACCCCGTGCTCACGACGATCTCCGACACCGCGCGGCTCGCGCTCGTCGAGGTGCGGCAGCTGCTCGAGCGGGTCGACGACGACGCGCGCCGCCCGCAGCCGACGATCGAGGACATCCCGGCCCTCATCGACCAGACCCGCTCGGCGGGCCCGACCGTGACGTTCCACGACGCCGGCCGCCACGGGCACCTGCCGCGGATCGGCGGCATCGCCGCGTACCGCATCGTGCAGGAGGCGCTCACGAACGCGCTGCGCCACGGCGGTCCCGACGTCGACGCCATCGTGACGCTGTCGTGGACCGGCCCCGGCCTGTCGCTCGCCGTCTCCTCCCCCATCCGCGAGCGCGACGCGCTCGGCCCCATCGGCCGCGGCATCACCGGCATGCACGAGCGTGCGAAGCAGGCGGGCGGCTGGGTCGACGTCGACGCCGACGGCGAGCGCTTCGTCGTGACGGCGTACCTGCCGTACGAGCCCGAGGCCCTCGGCTCGACGATCCTCGGCGAGGACCAGCTGCCGACCGTGCCGGTGTCGATCGTGCCGTCGCCGCTCGTGCCGAACCCCATGGCGCCGGCCGCCGCCGACGTCGCGACCGGGCCCATGCCCGCGCCGCCCACGATGCCGACGCCCGCCGCGACGTGGGGCGAGGCGAACGCGCGTCAGGTGCAGCTGGGCGAGCCGGGCGGGCTGTCGTCGCCCGGCTCCGCCCCGGCGCCTCCGCCCGCCGACGGCCGCGCGTGATCCGCATCGTCGTCGTCGACGACCAGGCGCTGTTCGTCGACGGGATGCGCATGATCCTCGAGGCGCAAGAGGGCTTCGAGGTCGTCGGCACGGCAGCGGATGGGGCGGATGCGCTCGCCGTGTGCCGCGAGACGCGTCCCGACGTCGTGCTCATGGACATCCGGATGCCCGTCGTCGACGGCATCGCCGCGACGCGCCTCATCCGCTCGGAGCACCCCGAGCCGCCGCCGCACGTCGTCGTCCTCACGACCGTGCGGCACGACCGCGCCGTGCTCGACGCCATCCGTGCCGGCGCGAGCGGGTTCCTGCTCAAGGACGCGCGGCCCGAGTTCCTCGCGCAGGCGATCCGCGCCGTCGTGGACGGGCAGCAGGTCATCGCGCCCGCCGAGACGTTCGACCTGCTGCGCGCCGCCGCGATCGTGCGGCCGCAGCCCGAGTGGTCGGTGCTCGCCGCGCTGACCGAGCGCGAGCGGGAGCTGTTCGCCCTCGCGGCGAAGGGACGGTCGAACGCCGAGATCGGCGCGGAGCTCTACGTCGCCGAGACGACCGTGAAGACGCACATGCGGGCGATCCTGTCGAAGCTGGGGCTCGCGTCGCGCATCCAGCTCATCGCGTTCGCGTACGAGCACCGGCTGGTGCAGTAGGCGTCTCCGGACCGTTCCCAACAGCTGGTCGAGGAGGCCCCGAGCGCAGCGAGGAGCCGTCACGAGACCACGCGACGTACCGGCTCGACGCGACCATGCGCACGGCTGGGCGGGCGCGGCGCTCGCGTGGTCTCGTGACGCGCGCTCGCCCAAGGGCTCGCGCGCTCCTCGACCAGCTGGTGGTGTCACGTCTCGACCAGGGGCTCTCACGAAGCGTGAATGCGCCTCCTGTGCGTCGTCAGTGCCGCATGCGGATGCTGGACTCCATCGCCGCACCAGTCGGTGCGGCACCGATGGAGGAGGCATCCCATGGCGACCGGCATCCCCGATCCCGACCAGACCCCCGACGGCCCCGCCTACGAGGGCCGCCTGCTCGACCGCCCCGACGAGGAGGTCGTCGACCAGGGCCCCGCGTTCGACGTGCGCACGCTCATGACGCGTCGCGCCGTGCTGGGCCTCGCCGGCCTCGGCGTCGGCGCGACCGTGCTGGCCGCGTGCACGAGCACCGGTTCGACGTCGACGGCATCCAGCTCGACGCCCGCGACGAGCGCGACGCCCACCGAGTCCGCGACGGCGAGCCCCGGCACGTCGACCCTCACGCTGCCGTCGGCCGAGATCCCCGACGAGACCGCCGGCCCCTACCCGGGCGACGGCTCCAACTGGCCCGACGTGCTCGCCGAGTCCGGCATCGAGCGCTCCGACATCCGCTCGAGCATCGGCGTCGACGACCCCGTGCCCGGCGTGCCGCTCGACTTCACCCTCACGATCACCGACATGGCGAACGGCGATGCAGCGTTCGCGGGCGTCGCCGTGTACGCGTGGCACTGCGACGCGGAGGGCCGCTACTCGATGTACTCCGAGGGCGTCGAGGACGAGTCGTGGCTGCGCGGCGTGCAGGTGGCGGATGCCTCCGGTCGCGTGACCTTCACGTCGGTCGTGCCCGGCTGCTACACGGGCCGGTGGACGCACATCCACTTCGAGGTCTACCCCGACCTCGCGTCGATCGACGACGCCGGCAACGCCATCGCGACGTCGCAGCTCGCCTTCCCGCAGGACGTGCTCGACGAGGTGTACCAGCTGTCCGACTACCCGTCGTCGGCGCAGAACCTCGCGCAGATCACGCTCGCCAGCGACAACGTCTTCGGCGAGAACTCCGCCGCGCTGCAGATGGCCACCATCTCGGGCGACACGACCTCCGGCTACGCCGCGTCGCTCGTCGTGCGCGTCGACACCACGACCGAGCCCACGGGCGGCGCAGCCCCCGGCGGCGGCTCGGGTGGCGGCCCCGGCCAGCCCTGACCCATCCATCCGCTCGAATCCCCCAAGGAGAACCCATGCTGCAAGGCCTCACGGGCTGGCACGCCCTCGTCGTGCTCGCCGTCATCCTGCTCGTCTTCGGCGCCACGCGCCTGCCCGCCCTCGCGCGCAGCGTCGGGCAGTCGCTCTCGATCCTCAAGCGCGAGGTCGCCGAGCCGACGCGCGCACCCGCGGATGCGCCGACCGACGCCGACGCGTCCGCCGCCGCACCGACCATCGCCCGACCGTGACCGCGACGACCGCCGACGCCCCGCGCCTGACGCTCGGGCAGCATCTGCGCGACGCGCGCGCGGCGCTCGTGCGGTCGACGATCGCGTTCGCCGTCGCCGCCGTCGTCGGATGCCTCGTGTCGGATGCGGTGCTCGACGTGCTGCGCGCGCCGATCCTCGAGATCGCGCAGACGCGCGACGCGAGCCTCAACTACGACTCCGTCACGGGCGCGTTCGACCTGCGGCTGCGCATCGCCGTGCTGGCGGGCATCGTGCTCGCGGCGCCGTGGTGGCTCGTCGAGGCCGTGCGCTACGTCGGCCCCGGCCTCACGCGGCGCGAGCGTCGGGCGGCGCTCGGCACGATCGCGGCCGCCGTGCCGCTCTTCGCCGCCGGCTGCGCGATGGGCCTCGCCCTCTTCCCGCACATGGTCGAGCTGCTCGCGGGCTTCGCGGGCGACGGCGACACGACCGTGCTGCTCGCCTCGACCTACGTCGACTTCGTGCTGAAGATCGTCGTCGCCACGGGCGTCGCCTTCGTCGTGCCCGTGGTGATCGTGCTGCTCAACGCGCTCGGCGTGCTGCCCGCCGCGACGCTCGCGCGCGGCTGGCGCCTGTGCGTCGTCGCGATCGTCGTCTTCAGCGCGCTCGCGACGCCCGCCGCCGACGTGCTGTCGATGCTGCTCGTCGCCCTGCCCATGACGGCGCTGTGGGCCGCGGCGCTCGGCATCGCGTGGCTGCACGACCGCCGCATCGCTCGCCGTGCGCGAGCGGATGCGCCCGCCCGTGAGGAGGTGCTCGCATGATCGGCGTCAGCCTCGAGAAGCTCGTCGTCGTGCTCGTCGTCGCCGCGCTCGTGCTCGGCCCCACGCGGCTGCCCGCCTACGCCGAGCGCGTCGGCGCCTGGGCGCGTGGGCTGCGCACCTTCGTCGACGCCGCCCGTGCCCGCGCCGAGACTGACCTGGGCGTGCCCGTGCGCGCCGACGAGTGGCAGCGCGAGGTGCAGCGCTACGACCCGCGCCGCATCGTGCGCGAGGCGCTCGGCGAGCCGGTCGTCGCGAACGCCGCGCCGGCCGCACTCGCCGCTCCCGTCGCGCATCCGATGCCCGACGACATCGGGGTCCACGGCACGCTCGCCGACGTGGAGCCTGCGCCCGTCGCCACGCGCACGCGGTGGGTCGTCGCCGGCGGCTCCTCGGGGCATCCGCGCCGCATCCGCGTCGTCGAGCCCATCGAGCCCGAGCCTGAGACCGACGCCGCATCCGAGTCGGCTGCCTCCGCATCCCTCCGCACGGCCGACGCCCCGGCGGCCTGACCCGGGAACGACGAAGGGCCCCGCCGGATGGCGGGGCCCTTCATGCGTACGCGGTGCGTCAGACGGTCGCGACGTCCACGGGGATGCCGGGGCCGAAGGTCGTCGAGACCGACGCCTTCATGACGTAGCGGCCCTTCGACGACGACGGCTTGAGGCGCACGATCTCGTCGAGCGCGGCGCGGATGTTCTCCGACAGCTGCTCCTGCGAGAACGAGGCCTTGCCGACGACGAAGTGCACGTTGGCGTGCTTGTCGACGCGGAACTCGATGCGGCCACCCTTGATGTCCGTGACGGCCTTCGCGACGTCGGGCGTCACGGTGCCGGTGCGGGGGTTCGGCATGAGGCCACGGGGACCGAGCACCTTGCCGAGACGGCCGACCTTGCCCATGAGCTCGGGGCTCGCGACTGCGGCGTCGAACGCCGTGTAGCCGGCGGCCACCTTCTCGATGAGCTCGTCGGAGCCGACCTCGTCGGCGCCTGCGTCGAGGGCTGCCTGCGCTGCCGGGCCCTGCGCGAAGACGATGACGCGCTGGGTCTTGCCGGTGCCGTGAGGAAGGGACACGGTGCCGCGGACCATCTGGTCGGCCTTGCGCGGGTCGACGCCCAGCTTGAGCGCCACCTCGACGGTGGAGTCGGTCTTGGTGGAGCCCGACTCGCGAGCGATCGCGACGGCCTCCTCCGGGGTGTAGAAGCGGTCAGCCTCGATCTTCGCTGCCGCGGCGCGGTACGCCTTGGACTTCTGTGCCATGTTCGTTCTCCTTCAGAGATTCGCGGTGCGCGCCTGGCAGGCGCTCCCACTGGTGGGGCTCACGCCCCGATGATGATGCGGCTGCTCAGCCCTCGACCGTGATGCCCATCGAGCGAGCGGTGCCCGCGATGATGAGCTTCGCGCCGTCGAGGTCGTTGGCGTTGAGGTCGGGCATCTTCTGCGTGGCGATCTCGGCGACCTGAGCGTCGGTGAGCTTGCCCACCTTCTCGGTGTGCGGGACGCCCGAGCCCTTCTTCACGCCTGCAGCCTTCTTGATGAGCTCTGCAGCCGGCGGCGTCTTGAGCACGAAGTCGAACGAGCGGTCCTCGTACACCGTGATCTCGACGGGGATGACGTTGCCGCGCTGCGACTCCGTCGCGGCGTTGTACGCCTTGCAGAACTCCATGATGTTCACGCCGTGCTGGCCGAGCGCCGGACCGACCGGGGGCGCGGGGTTGGCGGCGCCGGCCTGGATCTGGAGCTTGATCAGACCCGTGACCTTCTTCTTGGGTGCCATGTCTCTTCCTTCTTGTCTTCTCGCCGGCCCTCGGGCCGGCATCCCAGCCCTGGCAGGGGCTTAGAGCTTGGTGACCTGCCCGAATCCGAGCTCGACCGGCGTCTCGCGCTCGAAGAGGCTGACGAGCACGGTGAGCTTGCCCGAGGCGGGCTGGATCTCGGAGATGGTGCCGGGGAAGCCCGCGAACGAGCCCTCGGTGATCGTGATGGTCTCGCCGACCTCGTAGTCGACGTCGGTGACGACGGTGCGCTCCTGCTGCGGGGCGCCCTGCTGCTGCTCGGCGAGCTCGGCGTCGGCGATGGGCTTCAGCATCGTGAAGGCCTCGTTGAAGCGCAGCGGTGCGGGGTTGTGGGCGTTGCCCACGAAGCCCGTGACGCCGGGCGTGTGGCGCACGATCGACCAGGTGTCCTCGTTGAGGTCCATGCGCACGAGCACGTAGCCGGGCACGCGCACGCGGTTCACGCGCTTGCCGACGCCGTTCTTGACCTCGAGCACGTCCTCCGTGGGGACCTGGATCTCGTAGACGCCGTCGACCTGCATGTTCTCGGCGCGCGAGGCGATGTTCGCCTTGACCTTCTTCTCGTAGCCGGCGTATGAGTGGATGACGTACCACTTGCCGGGGCGGAGGCGCAGGTCGCGCTTGAACTCCGCGTACGGGTCGACGGCGGGCTCCGCCGCCTCGTCCTTCGGCGTCGGCGCGATGTCGTCGAGCGCGGTCTGCAGGTTGCGGTCGATGTCGTTGGCGTCGCTCATGTCTGTCTCTCCCCCGTCAGTCCTCAGCCCAGTTCCTCGAGCGGCGAGACGCCGGCGAAGACCCACCGCACGAGGCGGCCGAAGACCTGGTCGAGCCCCGTGACGAGCGCCATCATGATGACGACGAACACCAGCACCACGAGCGTGTAGCCCAGGAGCTCGCGCCACGTCGGCGTCACCACCTTGCGCAGCTCGTCCATCACCTGCTTGAGGAACAGGACGATGCCGCCGAAGAAGCGGCCGATCGCTGCGAAGGGGTTGGCTCGGCGCGGGCGCTTCGTCGACGGGCGCTGCTCGTCGATCGCGTTCTGTGCCACGGGGACCCTTCTTCTTCTGATCGAGGCCCCTCGCGGGGCCTCGATGCCCGTCGAGTGACGAGCCGAGCAGGGCGGACAGGACTCGAACCTGCAACCTGCGGTTTTGGAGACCGCTGCTCTACCAATTGAGCCACCGCCCTCGGCGGGTGATCGACTCCATGACCCTGAGATCCCCGTCACGGCGGATCATGCACGCTGGGCGCGCGAGATCATGGCGGTTGTCAACCACCAAGGGTCCAGCATACGTGGCTTCCCAGCGTGCTGTCCACCTGGCGCCGCATCCCTCGGCGCGCCGTCGAGGGCGGGGCGCGTTCGCCCCGCCCTCGCGGTCATGGATGCGCCGGTCCTCAGGCGCGGCGACGTGCGTGCGCGCGCACGCCGATGCCGGCCGCGAGCAGCGCCAGCGCGGCGAGCAGCGCCGCGAGCGCCGGCTCGACGCCCGTGCGCGGCAGGCCGCCCAGGTCGCCGTCGACGTCGGCGACGTCGTCGCCCGCCTGCGGACCCGGGCCGCCCGTGGGCGTGGGCTCGTCGGTCGACGCGGGCTCGACGGGCGGATCCGTCGGCGCCACGGCCTCGGCGACGACGATCGTGCGGGTCGCGACCGCCTCGTTGCCCGCCGCGTCCGCGACGCGGTAGGTCAGCGCGTACGTGCCGGCCGTCGCGGTGTCCACGACGCCCTCGACGACGATGGCGGCCGTGAGGTCGCCATCCTCGTCGTCGGTCGCCGTGACGCCCGCCATGGGGTCGAACGCGCTGCCGAGCGCGATCGGCGCGTCGTCGACCGGCAGCGCGATCTCGGGTGCGACCGCATCCTGCGTCAGCGTGACCTCGTCGACGACGACGCCGTCGAGCGTGCGGTACGACGTCACCGTGATGGCCCCCGCGGCGACGTCGACCACCGAGTAGGTGGGCGTGCGGCCCTGATCGAAGACCGCGACGTACGGAGCGACGGCGGTCTTGGGCGTGTAGTACTTCGATCCGCTCGACGAGTTGAGCGTGATGTACAGCACCTGGCCCTCCTCGGCACGCAGCTCGTCGCCGATCGCGGCGCCTGGCTGCGGCTCCGCCGCCGCTGCGACGTCGGGGCGCAAGGGCTCCGTGCCCTCCATGAGGTACGAGCGCGCGTACGAGTGGTCGTGGCCCTGCAGCACGAGGTCGACGCCCAGCTCGCTGAAGACGGGCGCGAGCGCCTCGCGTCGCTCGGCGGTCGCCGACGACGTCGAGTGGTTCGCGACCGAGTAGATCGCGTGGTGGAACTGCACGACGACCCAGTCGGCGTCGGCGCCCTCGGCGGCGATCGTCTCGCGCAGGAACTGCTCGTGCTCGCCGTACGCCGTCGAGTTCGCGTCGAGCTGCAGGAACAGCACGCCGCCCATCTCGTACCAGAAGTCGCCGACCGTCTGCGTGATCGGCTGCCCGAGCGACGTGGGGTTCGGGTGCGCGAAGTGCTCGCTGTAGAGCGAGGAGCCCACGTCGTGGTTGCCGTTCACGACGGCGAACGCGTTGGTGCGCAGCTCCTCGGGCTGGAAGTACGCGTCGTACTCCGCCGTCGAGCCCGCGGACTCGACCTGGTCGCCGAGCGACGAGATGAAGGCGGCGTCGGGGTCGGCAGCCGTCGCGGTCGTGAGGGTCTGCTGCCAGCCGATGCCGTCGGCGTCGCGGTCGCCCGACGAGCCGATCTGCGCGTCGCCCATCGCGAGGAACGACCAGTCGCCCGCGACGTCCTGCACCGTGAAGGTGCGCACGTCGGTCCAGCCGTTCGCGTCGCTGCCGACGCGGTACGCCCACTCGCCGGGCGTCAGCCCCGTGAGCGTGGCATCGTGCCAGACCGTGCCGCGCGCCGAGGGCCCGGCCTCGGGCGTCGCGACCTGCGCATCAGCCGGCATCGCGCCGTCGACGAGCGTGGATGCGGGAGCGACCTGCGCCACCTGCGGCTCGTCGGTGGTCGACTGCCAGACGACCATGCGCTCGGTCTCGTCGGCGCCGACCATGAGGCCGACGTGGCTGATCTCGGGCTCGACGGTCGTGGGCACGAGCGAGTCGAAGCGGAGGTAGATGTCCGACGACGTCTCGCGGTCCTGGTAGAGCGCGACGGCGACGACGTTCTCGCCCTCCTGCAGCAGGCCGCCGTCGATCGTCACGGTCGACTCGACCGGGCGACCGCCGTTCGTGCCCCAGTACTGCAGGTTCTGCGTGACGCCTGCGGCGTTGAGGCGGGCAGCCTCCTGCCCGTTGACGTAGACCACGGCGGCGTCGTCGAAGACGATGTCGCCGACGAGCTGGTCGGCGACGGCGAGCGTCTTGGCGTCGACCGTCACGGTGGTGCGGAAGAAGTACGTGCGCACGTTGTCGGTCGAGCCGGGAGCGAGGCGCTCGAGCTCGGTGACGTAGGGCTGGCCGTCGACGTCGAGGCCGTTGCCGCCGCGCTTGGCGCCGAAGCCGCCGAGTCCCTCGAGCCACGCGTCGTCGTCGTACGACGTCGTGGTCCACGACGCAGGGTCGGCGGGCAGCGGGGCGGGATCGGTGTCGTCCTGGAGGTAGGACCAGGTGGTGTCGGCGCCGATGAGCGAGGGCTCGGCGGCCTCCGCGGCAGGGGCGGCGACGCCGATGGCTGCGGCGCCGGCAGCGGCCGCGGTGGCGAGCGCCAGGGCGCGCGTGAGCACGCGCGCGATGGGTCGTCGATGCATGGTGAGATTTCCTCGGTTTGTTGGAGTCGCGGCGATGGCCGCGCCGCCAGCCCATCCATGCGCCATGTCCCGGCGGTGAGCACTCGCCCAACGCGCGACGGTGCGACGGTGAACACCTGCCCGACGCGGACACGCGACGCCGCAGCGCCGACCAGCCGCGTCGGCGCGGCCCTCGTGGCCGCATCCGCAGATGGCTAGCCTTGGGAGTCGTGAGCCGCATCTCCCAGCGCATCGCCGCCATCAACGAGTCCGCGACCCTGAAGGTCGACGCCAAGGCCAAGGCCCTCAAGGCCCAGGGGCGAGACGTGATCTCGTATGCGGCGGGCGAGCCCGACTTCCCCACGCCCGCGCACATCGTCGAGGCGGCATCCCGTGCCGTGCTCGACCCCGCGAGCCACCGCTACACGCCCGCCGTCGGCCTGCCCGACCTGCGCGAGGCGATCGCCGCCAAGACGCTGCGCGACTCGGGCACGACCGTCGACGCGAGCCAGGTCGTCGTGACGAACGGCGGCAAGCAGGCCGTGTACCAGGCGTTCCAGGTCATCCTCGACCCGGGCGACGAGGTGCTCGTGCCCACGCCGTACTGGACGACCTACCCCGAGGCGATCGCCCTCACGGGCGCGCGCCAGGTCGACGTGTTCGCCGGCGCCGACCAGGGCTACAAGGTCACGGTCGAGCAGCTCGAGGCCGCCCGCACGCCCCAGACGAAGGCGCTGCTGTTCGTGAGCCCGTCGAACCCGACCGGCGCCGTGTACTCGCCCGACGAGGTGCGCGCGATCGGCGAGTGGGCCGAGGCGAACGGCCTGTGGGTCGTGAGCGACGAGATCTACCAGAACCTCACCTACGACGGCGTGCGCGCCGTGTCGATCACCGAGGCCGTGCCGGCGCTCGCCGACCGCACGATCCTCGTGAACGGCGTCGCGAAGACGTACGCGATGACCGGATGGCGCCTCGGCTGGATGGTCGGCCCGAAGGACGCGATCGCCGCCGCCGCCAACCTGCAGTCGCACCTCACGTCGAACGTGAACAACGTCGCGCAGAAGGCCGCCATCGAGGCACTCACGGGGCCGCAGGATGCGGTCGAGGAGATGCGCCTGGCGTTCGACCGCCGCCGCCGCCTCGCGGTGTCGGAGCTGTCGAAGATCGACGGCATCACCGTACCGACGCCCGAGGGCGCGTTCTACGTGTACGCCGACGTGCAGGGCCTGCTCGGCCGCGAGTGGGCGGGGTCGACGCCCACGTCGTCGCTCGAGCTCGCCGACATCATGCTCGAGCACGCCGAGGTCGCCGCCGTGCCCGGCGAGGCCTTCGGCCCCTCCGGCTACCTGCGCTTCTCGTACGCGCTCGGCGACGCCCCGCTGCTCGAGGGCATCCAGCGCCTGCAGCGACTCTTCGCGTCCTAGTCGAGGGTTTCGGCCCGATGTGAGGTCACATCGGGCCGAAGCCCTCGACTCGGCCAACGTTCTGAGGTTCTCGGCCCCTTCTGATGTCAGAACGGGCCGAGAACCTCAGAACGTCTCGTCAGACGGCGCTGGCGATCGCCTCGAGGCGGCGCAGCGCCTCGGTCCACGCCGCCTGCAGCGCTGCACGGTCGTCGTCGTCGCCCTCCCACGGCTCGTGGTGCAGGTCGATGGTCGCGCCGCCGTGGTCGCCGTCGTGGAACTCGGCCGTCACGATCGCAGGATGCTCGCCCGCGTGGCGATAGGAGTGGCGCACGCTACGGCCGGGCTCGATCTCGTGCACCTCGCCCCACACGCGCTCGTCGGATCCCGCCGCATGCTCGACGATCGCGCCGCCCGCATGCTGCTCCACGTGCAGATCGGATCGGTGCGCGCGGCCGTGCAGCCACCACGACCCGAGATCGCGGAGGTAGGCGTCGAACGCGCGAGAGCGCGAGACGTGCAGCTCGAGGTGCTCGTGGTCGCGCGGGGCGGCATCCTCGCGGTCGGTCGTCGCGTCGTCGTGATCGGTCGGGCGGTCGGCGTCTGCGGCATCCATGGCGCCCCACCATCCTCGCCACGCGAGCGACGAGCAAGGCGTTGCGCGCAGGAGCCCCGTCAGACCTCGAGGCCGACGAGCACGGGCTCGGGCACGAGGTGCACGCCCAGCTCGGACTCCACGCGCGTCTGCACGAAGCGCGCGAGGTCGGCGACCTGCTCGCCCGTCGCACCGCCGCGGTTCGTGATCGCGAGCGTGTGCTTCGACGAGATCGCCGCCTGCGAGTGCGGCAGCGCATAGCCCTTGCCGATGCCGGCGCGCTCGATGAGCCACGCCGCCGACAGCTTCACGCGCGACTCCACGGGCTCGCGCACCGGGATGTGCGTGTCGGCATCCAACGGCACGATCGTCGCGGTCGCCTCGGGCGCCGTCGACCAGCGCGGCGCATCCTCGGGCAGCTGCGCCGCGAAGCGCCCCGACACGATCGGGTTCGTGAAGAACGAGCCCGCCGACACCGAGTCGAGGTCGTCGGACAGCACCATGCCCTTCGACGACCGCAACGCCAGCACGCTCTCGCGCACCGCGTCGAGCGGCACGCGGCGGCCGAGGTCGATGCCGAGCGCCTGCGCGAGCTGACCGTACGCGACGGGCTGGCTCAGCGCATCCGCCGACCGTCGCAAGCGCAGGTCGACCGACAGCACGAGCCCCTGCAGGTCGCCGCGCTTCAGCGCCGAGTCGCGGTAGCCGAGCCGCAGCTGCGACGCGGGCACGTGCCGCACCTCGAGGGTGTCGGCGTCGAGCAGGTCGATGCCGACGAGGCACGCGCCGACCTCCTGCCCGTACGCGCCGATGTTCTGGATGGGCGCGGCGCCGACCGAGCCGGGGATGCCGCTGAGCGCCTCGATGCCTGCCCAACCCTCGGCGACCGTGCGCTCGACGAGCGCATCCCACGACTCCCCCGCCTCGACGCGGATGACGATGGATGCGTCGTCCGGCTCCTCGTCGCCCGCCGGCCGCTCGCGTCGTGCCGCCGCGGGCAGCACGGCGATGCCCGACGTGCGCATGCGCAGCACCGTGCCCTTGAAGGGCTCGTCGGAGGCGACGGTGTTCGAGCCGCCGCCGAGCAGCACGTGCGGCTCGTCGTCGGTGATCAGCGCGGTGTACGCCTCGACGGCCTCGTCGCGCGTGGACGCGTCGATCCAACGGTCGGCCTCGCCGCCGACGCGCATGGTCGTCGCATCCGCGAACCTCATGGCAGGCGCACCACGACCTGGGCCTTCGCGAGCACCGTCTGCCCGCCGAACGACACCGTCAGGTCGATGCGCGCCGTGCCGTCGCCGGGCAGCTGCCCGACCTTCGCCTCGACGCTCACGTCGGCGCCCGCATCCGCGTCGACGACCACGGGACGCGTGAAGCGCACCTGGTAGTCGGTCACGCGGCCCGGGTCGCCGAGCCAGTCGACGACGGGCTGCACGGCCTGTCCCATCGTGAGCATGCCGTGCGCCAGCACGCCCGGCAGGCCGACGGCCGTCGCGACGTCGTCGCGGTAGTGGATGGGGTTGAAGTCGCCCGACGCCCCCGCATACCGCACGAGCGACTCGCGCGAGAGGTGGATGTCGCGGGTCGCGACGACCTGGCCGACCTCGAGCTCAGCGGCGCTCATGCGTCCCCTCCCACCACGAGGCTCGAGAACGCGGTCGCGACGAGCGTGCCATCCGCATCCGTGATCTTCGCCTCGGTCGACACCATGGCGTTGCCGCCGAGCGCGCGCACGGTGGTCACGCCGAACGCGACCTGCAGCTCGTCGCCTGCGACGATGGGGCGCTCGATCGTGAAGCGCTGGTCGCCGTGCACGACGCGCGACAGCTCGATGCCGGCGGTGTCGTCGGCGAGCAGCTGGTCGAGGCCGCGCTGCGAGACGACGATCGCGAACGTCGGCGGAGCGACGACGTCGGCGTACCCGGCGGCGCGCGCGGCGTCGACGTCGTGGTGCACGGGATGCGTCGCTCCGACGGCTGCGGCGAACTCGCGCACCTTCTCGCGACCGACCGCATACGGCGCGGTCGGCGGGTAGGTGCGCCCGGACAGATCAGGGGCGACAGGCACGTGGCGAGCCTACCCGGCGGGGGTGGGTGGGGCTGCGGATGCGGGTGGCCTGCCGGGTCGTGGGTCTGCGTTGTGCAGGCGATTCCGGGTCTTGAGGGGAATCTTCCCTCGAGAGGCGGAATCGCCTGCGAAACGAACCCCGTGGGCTGCGCTGGCGTGCGTAGTGCAGGCGATCCGGGGTGGCGGAGGGAAGATACCCCTCCGCCACCCCTGATCGCCTGCGAAACGCAAGCGCCGACGCGTCAGTCGACGGGCGCGACCGCGGGCTCGGGCTGCGCGGCGACGCGGTCGCGCCTCCATTGGAACGCCGGGGGGCCGACGCCGGCTCGGCGGGCTGCCTTCGCGATCGCGAGGCCGAGCGCGACGCTCGCGACCGCCGACACCAGCGTGAGCGCGGAGAAGAGCACGACGGCGACGGGCTCGAACTGGTCGAGGCCGAACGATGCCGACGCGAGGAACGGGTACGCGACGCCCACGACGACGGCGCCGAGGTAGTACTGCCACACGCGGAACCAGCGGTACGCGACGACCAGGAAGCCGATCTCGACGAAGAACGCCCACCACACGTTCGTCGCGACGCTCATGAGGCCGTAGCCCGAGAAGGGCGCCGTCGCGAGACCCGAGACGAGTCCGACGAGCAGCGCGGTGCCCGGGCGCTGCAGCAGGCGCATCCCGATCACGGCGGGCATCAGCCACAGGCCCGCGAGCCCCACGGAGACGAACGGCACGGTTGCGAACAGCACCGTCGACAGCCAGTTGGCGGGTGCGAGCAACGCCGCGCCGGCGACGCCGATGACGGCGCACGTGAGCAGGTACTGCGTGGTGAGGCGGCGCATGGCGGCCCTTCGCGTCGGCGACCTGCGCGGATGCGGTCGCGGCTGCAGGCAAGGGTACCCTCACCATCACGGCGTCAGTGCTGCCAGGCCGGCGGCATCGTCGCCTCGCGCACCGCCTGCGCCTCCCCGACCAGCCGCAGTCCGCGGAGCGTGCCGGCCATGCCCATCATCGCCTGCACCCACGACTGGCTCAGCAGCGGCGAGCGCGAGCCCGCGTACCGCAGCTGCAGCGGGTTGCCTGGCGAGAGCCAGAGCTCGATGCGGGCATCGTCGGGCGCGGGCGTCGTCCACGACACCATGAAGCCCTCGCGGCGGCGGTACTTGGCGACGACCACCGACTCGAGATGCGCGAGCATGCGGTCGTCGATCTCGTACTCCGTCGACCCGTAGACCAGCTGCCCCATGGTCGAACCGTAGGACGGCCGCATCCGCGGCATGCGAACGGGTCGGTCGAGCACGCCTCGTGCTACGCGCAGGCGAGCGGGCGCGCGTGCGCTCGCACCCCGTCGAAGTCCATGACTGGCCCGAGCGCGCTCGATGCGAGGAACGTGGATGCCCACCGGGGGGCGAAGGGGGCACGCATGGCCGATCCCAGGGATCACGACGAACGGACGCCGCGCGAGCCCGCGGTCGGTGCGGCGAGCGAGGTCTACCGGCTGCACGTCGGCGGGGCTCCGGGACTGCTCGGGGAGTCGCTCGCCGAGATGCGACGCGCTCGCCCGGGCCTGCTCGCCGGCATCGCAGGAGCCGCGGCACTCATCGGCGTCGCGCTCGTCGCGTTCGTCGTCGCGAGCGCCCGTCGATGACGGCGACCGAACGCAGCGACACCACGCGCGACGAGCCGTCGAGGCACGTCGTGCACGTCGCGCTCACCTTCGAGGTCGACGACGCCAGCCGCCTCCACGCGGAGTTCGCCGCCGGGCATGCGCCGACCGCCGCCCCGCTCGACACGCTCGACCTGCCGCTCGTGCACCACCTCGTCACGTCGATCGATGCCGACCTGCTCGAGCTCCACGGCATCCGCCACGTGGCCACCGGATTGCCTCGGTCGCGGCATGAGCGCCCGGCGCGACGCGACGGCGCGACCGTGCCACGACATCCGCTGCAGGACACGCCGTCGAGCCTCGCCCTCGAGCTCGGCCACCCGGGCCCCAGTCGCGTCCGCGCCTTCCTGCGCGAGCCCGACGACGGCGGTCCCGGCTTCGCGCACCGGCACGGCAGCCACTGGCGGCTCGACGCCGACGAGGCCGAGCGGGTGCGTCGACGCTTCGACGACGACCCCGTGCCGTGAACGAGAAGAGGCCCGGCACCATGCGGTGACCGGGCCCATCCTGCGGCTGTAGCGAGGGCGGGGCTCGAACCCGCGACCTCACGATTCGAGGGGCGCTCGCATCACTAGTTCTCGCGGGGCGTCATCGGCGCGCACTTTGCGACGAGCGCTGAAGCCACAGCGCTCATGACCACTCGCCTGGGCTCATTGAATCTGCGGGGTAAGTGCGGGGACTCCCGCGTGGACTAGCGCAGGCTGAGGCGGGGATCTGGCGCGTCGGGCAGATCGCCCGGCTCGGGCTTTTCTTGGCAGCCGCTCGCACACATCCAGCGGAGGCCGACGCCGAGCCTGTCGGGCTTGCGCAGCTGCATCGGCAGGTCGTGGGGCTCGCAAGTCTTCGTCATGGCAGACACGGTAGCCCTGACACCCGACGCGGCCGCAGCGCGCCGCGGACGGTCAGCCCCTCTGCTTGAGCTTTCTCGCGACTGCGCGCCCTGTTGCCTCGGCGAGGTCGATCTCCGACATGCCAGGGCTTGGGTAGACGGTGATCGGCACCGAGACGCGCGCATCGCCACTGCCGACGCTGCTGGGAGCGGTCGGGACCACTACGCCGCCGTCCGCCATCGGCTGCACGCCGAAGCGACGCATCGCTTCGAGCAGAATGCTCAGCGAGCGGGCCGACCCGTCGAGTGGGATGTAGGCCTCGGCGACGTCGGAGCGATCGCCCACGACGCGCCAGGTGTTCGCCGGCACCATCGTCGCCTGCGCGGCCATCGGCGTCAGTCCATGGAATCCGCCGCTGCGGTAGAACTCGAGCACCGAACCCTGCGCCTGCCAGGAGACCCCGCTGCCGGCTGCCGCGTCCGCCCCGCTGCCCACGCTCGAGCGGACCGTGGCGAGTGCCGTGAGCATCACGGCCCGCGCCTGGATCCGAGCGATCGCGTTCGCGACCTCGTCCTCAGCGGGCTGCGTGTTCGCCGTCACCACGACCGACCCGTCGGGCAGGGTCACGATCGTGTCGGCGAGCGCGTCGACGCCAGCCTGCTCGGCTGCGGCGTTCGACTCGAACGTCGTTACGGCGGACTCGGGCGTTGCGAGGATCGTGTCGATCAGCGCGCGAGCCTGATCGTCGTTCAGGCCCATCTGGGTGAGCTGGTCTGCGAGCGCGGACGTGCCCGTGTCGTACATCGATGCGAGCGACTCCTGACTCTCCCCTGCCGCTTGGGCGGCGTCGAGCTGGGCGCCGAGCGCGTCGACGCCGGCGCGTACCTGTGCCTCGAGCTCGGCGCCCGCCTGCACGCTGCCGTCCTGCGCGATCGTGTACGCGTCGACGAGCGGCGTCGCGCCGTCGGCCGCGTAGCCGACTGCGTCGATCGACGACGCGAGCCGGATCGTTGTGTCGTTGAGGTGCCCGAGGGCGATCTCGGGATCGGCGAAGTCGTTGAACTCGCCTCGCGCGAGATCGATCGCCGGCAGGAGGGTGTCGGTCATCGTCTGCGCGGCGGCGGCGGTCGTCTCGTCGAAGTCGCCCATGCCGTCGGCGAGCGCCTGCAGCTCGTCGGTCTCGAAGCCGAACATCGCGAACTGCGGCATCGCGAAGATGTCGACGAGCGTCTGCACGAGCTCGCGCAGCGGACCCGACACGAACTCGCCGAACGCGATCGTTCCGTTCGCTGCCGAGATCACGAGGCTCTCGCCGAAGTCGAGAGCGCCGTTCACGAGGTCCGAGAAGAACTGCAGCATCGGGCCGCGGTTCTCGGACACCCAATCGGCCGCCTCCTGCAGCGGATCCGAGAACGCCACGGCCAGAGCGCCCTGCATGCCCTGCACCGCGACCTCGACATTCCGCTGCGCGCGCTCCATGGCCGTCGCGTCGTTCGACGAGAGCGTGTCGAACATGCGCTGCGCGGCACCCTCGACGCCGTTCATCCCGTCGACCGCGGTCGTCAGGTCGAGCCGGTCGAGATCGAACTGCAGATCCTCGAACTGCGTACCCAGAAGACCGACCGCAAGACGATCGCGCTCGGCGGGATCCTCGACCTCGCGGAGCGCATCGACCAGCTGGTCGAGCGCCGCCGCGGCCGCGGGCCCGCCCTCGGTGAAGGCGGCACGCATCTCCGACGGCACCAGCCCGACCTCGCGGATGAGGTCGGCGGTGTCTGGAGTGAGTTCGCGGATGCGGATCCCGAGCTCGCGGAGCGCGTCGGCGAAGAAGTCGGTGTTCGGCGCGCCCGCAGCGAGCGCCTGGTTCAGCAGCCCGATCGCTTGCGGGCCTGTGAGGCCGAGCTGCGCGAACGTCGATCCGTACTCGGTGAGCGTGTCGAGGAGGTCCTCGCCAAGGTTCAGGCCCTCGCGCTCGCCGGCGGCGATGATGTCGAAGGCCTCCTGCGCCGACCGGGCGAGCCCGGTGCGCAGCAGCACTGCCGTCGCGCGAGCGACCGGCTGCACGTCCTCGCCGAGCGCGTCGGCGATGCCGGCGAGACCCTGGATCACCTGCTGTGCCTCGCGCGTGGTGTCGTCGGCGTCGATGAGGTCGAACTGCACGCCGAGGCGGGCCGTGTCCATGTTCGACTCGATCGAGTCCCCGAAGACGTTCGCGTACGCTTCGCCAGCTGCGCGAGCGATGCGCGCCGCGTCGACGTCGGATAGCCCCGTGAGCGCCGCTAGTCGGTCGCGGCTGACCTCGACCTGCAGGCCGTCGTTGAACGCTTCCCATGCGGCCCTGCCGGCGAGGTAGGCGACGCCGACGACGGCGCCCGCGATCGGCAGGGAGGAGAGCGCCGACAGGAGGTTCTGCCCGAATTCGTCACCGGACTCGGCTCCCGCGTCGCCAGCCGCGTCGGCGACGCTATCGAGGTCGGCCTCGGCCTGTGCCGTGTCGGCGGCGACCTCGACCTGGGCACGTGCGCCCTTGAGCGCGTCGACCTGCCGCTGCATGCGCTGCAGGTCGGCCTCCGCCTTCTTGATGTCGGCGGTGACCTGCAGGGCGCCATCGACGGAGCGGAGGTACTCGAGGTGCTTCTCGACGCGGTCGATGCCCTGCTCGGCCTTCTCGACGTTGGCGTCGAGCTTCGCGACCGTCTCCTTCGAGACGATGCGCTTGGCCGCCTGCTCGACGCGGTCCATCGACGCGAGCGCGCCCTTCGCGTCGCCGTCGACCGTGGCCGTGATCGGCTTCGACTCGATGCGCTTGCCGGTGGCCTGGATGTCCTTCTCGGCCTTGGCGATCTGCGTTGTGTCGGCGGTGAAGAGGGACTCGAGCTCGAAGACGCGCATCGTCAGCGCACCTGCTCAGTCGACTGCGCAGAAGTGTGCAACGACTGACCACCTAGTGACAGTCGCTCGGCGTCGAGGTTGCCGCGCCGTTGCTGGGGACTGGGGCTCATCGGGCCCTCCTGACAGGTGACATGCAGTGGAGAGGGGGCTGTGGAAACCAGCCGGGGAGAGATCGGCGCTATCCCCCTGGGGTCGCCTCCCCCTAGGAGGGAGGGGGGTGGTGGGGTGCGGGACCGACGGCGGTGCGCTCGGCACGAACGCTCGACGTCGTCGGTCCCGCTGGTGGTGGCGCTGGGTGGCTCCGTGCGGGTCCGAAAGGTGACCCTCGCCTGTCCATCGCTCCCCAGCGCCACGCATGGCCTGCGCTGGGGTGACGTTGACGCCACGGCGGGTGCTCGGTCTAGCCGAGGGTGATCTTCTGGATGGCGGCGGGCTGCGGGTAGAGCAGGCCGATGCGCATCGTGGCTCGGATGGCGACGCGGTCGCTGGTGAAGTACACCGATCGGTCGATGTCGAGCTTGGTGTCGTCGCGCACGGCTGCGATCGTGCGGCCGGTCGGGATGCCCCAGACGGTTCCGGGCTTCACGGCGGGCGAGACTCGGAGCGGGATGCCCGAGAGGATGCGTCGCGTGGACTGCGTCGGGTCGTTGCCCAGCAGCGGCTCGTTGCTGCCCGCCGCCTTCTTGACCTTCGCGAGGATGAGCGCGTCGGCGGGGTTGGCGACGAACGAGGTGAGCGAGACGCCGGCCGCCTCGGCAGCGTAGACGGCATCGACGAACGGGTCGGAGTTGGCCCACGCGTTGCCGGCGGCGATCGCGTTCACGCCGACGATGTCCTCGAGGCCTCGGGGCTGCTCGGGGTTCGGGATGTCGTCCTCGACGCGCGTTCCGAAGAAGGCGAGGTCGAGCTTCTTCGCGATGTCGCGCGCGAGGCCCTGCCCGACGAGGGACGCGGCCGCGGGGCTCGAGTCCTCCGCGAGCTCGCGGGTGATGATGGTGAGCCCTGCGAGCTTGTGGAAGCGCGAGGAGTCCTCGCCGAACTCGGCCTCGGACTCGGGGATCTCCTCGCCCTCTCCCACCCATGCGGCGGTCGGGTCCGCCTTGATGAGCGGGACGCGGTACGAGTCGGCGGGGCCGGTGTTGACGACGGTCGACACCTGCAGTGCGATCGACGCCTGCTCGACGGGCTCGACGATCAGCTGATGGATCGCCTCGGGGAGGAATGCGCGGTTTCCCGCTGCGGTGGTCATGGTCACGGAGTGCCTGGCTTCCCGGCGGCATGAGAACGGCCGCCTACGGAGAACGGATGAGGTTCTGCGCGGCGGCCGCGGGCCTTGCCGTGCTGCCCGCCAGGGGCTGCGTGACTCGAGATTGGGCACCTGGCCCGGTCTCTCGACTCATCATCGAGTGTACCGGACCAGGCGCCAGATCGGGCCTAGTCGCCGTGCGGGTCGAGAGCGTCGGCCCACGACGTCATGCGCGGCGCGTTGTCCGGGGTCTTCCCCTGGTTCGGGATGATGCCGTCCCACGGCTTCGGCTCGAGTCCGAGGGTGTCGCGTGCGTCGATCGCGGCGGCCTGCACGAGGTCGGCGTCGACGTTGCCGTGCTCGTCGAGCAGGTCGGCGAGCTGCTTGCCGGATGCCCAAAGCGACGAGCCCAGGCGGATCTCGGACGAGGCGAGACGCTCGACCTCGGCGCGCTGCATGGCCTCGAGGCGCGTGGCGAGCGCGTCGTGCTTCGCCTCGGTCTCGCGGAGCTGTGTACGGTACCTCGCGGCCTCGCGGCCGGCGCCTGCGGGCTCGGGCTGCTGCTCGACGGGTGCCGCGGGGTCGGCGGTCGGCTCGGTGGGCGTGGTGGCGTCGGTCATGGTTCCTCCGGGTCGTCGACGAGGGTGTCGCCGAGCTGGGTGATGGTCGCGTCGATGTGACGCTTCTGCAGGGCCTCGAGCGCTCTGGCTCGGTCCCCGCCGTGCGCGGCGAGCAGGTAGTCGGTCGCTTCCTGCAGCGCCGCGGTGAGGTAGAGCGCGATGGCGTAGTGGCGCACGTCGGGGTCGCGGCTCTCCATGTCGGTCACGGCGACCTCGATGCTGTTCGCGGTGACGAGCATCTTGTCGACGAGCAGTGATGCGATGTGGTCGCGCACCCAGGACGAGGCGGTGAGCGCCATCGCGGATGCGTCGTTCGGGCCGGTGTCGTTCGTCATGTGCTCACGATGCCTTCCCTGGCCGGACGGTTGCCCAGCCGGTGGGCGACGGCGTGCCGGGCTCGTGCGGCGCGAGCGTCGACGGCGGCGCGAGCCACACGTCCCCAGGCCGCACGAGAACGGCTCGGCGCTCGTCGTCGACCTGCTGGAAGCCGACGAGCTCGAAGACGCCCGGCAGACCCTTCGCGGTCACCTGCTCGCCGATCACAGCGAGGCGCGGATGCTCCATGACCGTCACCGCTGCCTCTCCGCGTCGCCGAGCACGTAGCGCTGTCGCTGCCGGCGTCGTGCTCGACGGTTCACGCCGAGCGCGTCGCGCAGTCGGGCCTCGAAGTCGCGCAGCACGATCGGCACGCGCACGCCTTGGCCGACGCTGATCGTCCAGTCGGCGCCCTCGAGTCGTTCGGCCATGCGGTCGGGCACGGTCAGGGTGATGGTCTTCATGCGCTCCACGGCTCCTCGTCTTCTCTCTGCCCGGGGACCGCTGTTGGCCAGCCGGGGTGCTCTCGCGCGTGCGCGTGTGCAGGTGGGTGTTCGTCCAGGCCCGTCCCGTCCCGTCCCGTCCCGACGTCACGCGTGACATGGGGCGTGACTTCTTGCGTGACGTCACGAGCGGGGGCTCCGAGGGCTTCGCAGCGCTCGGGGCTGCACAGGCTGTGGTCGCCTGCGCGGTGGGCGCGCTCGCGGCGCTTGCGGATCTTGGCTTGCTCGGTCTGGCGCCGGACGTGCGGCGCGGGGAGATGCTGGTCGATCTGCTTCACGCGGACGCCGCGCACGACCTCCTCGAGTAGCCCGGCCGCGACGAGTCGCTCGACCGCCGCGGCCGGGTTCGGGTGGTCGGATGCTCGACGCGCGTCGACTGCGCGCACGACCCCGTCGACGAGGTCGGTGCGCGAGCAGAACTGGATGATGCCGAGGTAGTGCCACCGATCCTCGAACGTGAGGTCGGTGATGTCCTGACGCTCGGTCCAGCTGTCGTCGAGTCGGGTCCAGCTCATGCGTCGGTCACGCCGCCCTCGCGACCGCGCCGCACTCGATGCAGTGGCCCTCGTCGGGGCTGCCCCAGCAGGTATCGCAGCGCCAGCGCAGGCCCTGGTTGAGCACGTTGGCACGCGTGACCGCGCGCTGCACGTCGTCAGCGAACGACTGCATCGCGGCCTGGCCGGTGACGTCGTCGGAGGTCACGATCAGCGACCACGGCTCGTCGCCGATCTTCGACAGGTAGCAGCGCTCGCCGAAGTCCGAACGGTGGTGGCGGTCCTCATCGCGGTCGAACGGCTCGAACGTGCCATGGTCGACGCAGGCCGGCTCGGCGCAGATCCCGCCGTCTTCGATGAAGCCCACGTCGACGAAAGGGCGGGCGCCGATCGACTCGCCACCGATCGCGAGCTCCTGCAGCCGCCACTCGACAGCCATGAGGCCCTTGCTGATGTCGTTCGCGACGTCGGTCACGTAGTGCTCGTGCGAACCGAACGCGACGGCGCGGAGCGTGCGCGTGAGGAAGTCGCCGTAGATGAAGCCGACACGAGTGACCCGCTCGGTGTCGGAGGTGCGCACGACCCGCGGCTGCTCGGTCGCGTGGCGCGCGCTCTCGACCTTGAAGCCGGGACCGACGAGACGCGTCGCGCTCTCTGGTGCCTTGCGGGTGGTGTTGGATACGATGGTCATGGTCTGAATCGCCTCCTGAGGCTTGGACTGATGCCCGGCCGCTGTTGCACCAGCGAGCCGGGCCTTCTTCTTGCGCGGGCTCACGCGGAGGCCGCCTGGCGGCTTCCGTCGAGCCACTCGACGACGTCCGCCTTCCTGTACCGCGAGGCGTGGCCGAGCTTCGTGACCCGCGGCCCCTCGCCTCGGCCGGCCGTTGCCCAGCGAGCGAACGTCGGCACAGAGATGCCCGTGAGCGCAGCCAGGTCCTGCCGCGTCGCGAGCTCGGGGAGATCCTCGATCTTCATCGAGACCTGCCTTCCAATCGATGGACTTGCGTTAGAACGAAGGTACTCGCACTTGCGTTAGAACTCAACTAGCCTCATCCGTATGCAAGAGAGAGATCGTGTCCGGGGCAACGACATCGGGCCCGCCGGCAAGACGGTGGGCGATCGTGTTCGACGCGTCCGCGAGAGCCTCGAGTGGACGCAGCACGACCTCTCGCGTGTCCTCACTGACCGCGGCCGACCCATTCCCGTCTCGAGCATCGGGCGCATCGAGAGCGGCCAGCGGAAGGTCGACGTCGACGACCTGCTCGCCTTGGCCCTCGCCCTCGACGTGTCCCCGCTCTCGCTGCTCCTGCCGTTCACTCAGCGCTGGGCGGACTACATCGACACCGACACGATCGGCACGCAGGTCCCTGCTCTCGATGTCTGGCGCTGGGCGCTGGGCGTCGCTCCACTAGGTGAAGCGAGCTCGAACGACTTCTCCGACGTCGCGAACGCGACGCGCGACTTCCAGCTGCGGTCATATCCGTGGTGGCTCGAGGTCGACGCGGACATCAACCATCGGATGCTCGAGATCGATCGCCGATTCCCGTCTCCCCCGCTGGCCCCAGGAGAGAAGCCCGATCCCTTGTACGAGGGCGACGATGGCTCGGCCTAGGACGCCGATCGGCACCTACGGCGCGATCAGCGCAGTCGAGGTCGCGCCGAAGCGCTGGCGGGCGCGCACGCGCTTCCGATTCGACGACGGAAGCCTGAGGCAGCTCGAGCGCTTCGCGACGTCCAAGGCGAAGGCGAGGGCGGCGCTCCTGCAGGCCGTGGCGACGATCGCCGAGTCGACGACTGCGGATCTGACGCGCACGACGACGCTCGATGAGCTCGCCGACAGGTTCCTCGCGTCGAAGGTGAACCTCGCCCCTCGTTCCATCGACACATACCGGCAGACGATCGACCACCACGTCCGGCCGCGCGTCGGCCGGGTGTCAGTCGGCGAGGCCACGGTCGACCGCCTGCAGCGCTTCCTGCTGTCGGTGCAGGCCGAGAGTGGGCCTGGCGCCGCGAAGGCGTGCAAGAGCGTGCTGAGCGGGATGCTCGGCCTCGCAGTGCGGTCGGGCAGCCTGCGAACGAACCCGGTTCGAGACCTCGAGGCGATCGCGCGACCCGAGCGCGGCGGTGCTGAGGCCATTCCCCTCGCGGATCTGCCCGTGCTCGTCGAGCGCGTCATCGCGGACGAACGTCTGCGGCAGCTCGACGTCGCCGACCTGATCGTGTTCCTCGCGGGCACGGGCGCGCGCGTGAGCGAGGCGTGTGGCCTCGACTGGCGCGATGTGGACTTGGCCGCCGGCACCGTGACGATCCGCGCGAATGTCGTGCGCGCTCGCGGCCAGGGACTCATCCGGCAGGAGCACACGAAGACGAAGGCTGGCCAGCGCACCATCACGCTCCCCCAATCGCTCGCCGGCCGCCTCGGAGATCGAAGGATCCGCGGCACGCTGCACGGCTCGTCGCTCGTGTTCCCGACCGTGCTGGGCAACCTGCGCGACCCGCGGAACACGTCACGAGACTGGGCCGAGGCCCGCGACCGACTCGGGTTCCCGACCGTCACGACTCACTCGTTTCGGAAGACGGTCGCCACGGCCCTCGACCGTGCCGGCCTGTCGGCACGCGACATCGCCGAGTACCTCGGTCACGAGCAGCCGTCGATGACGCAGGACGTGTACATGGCGAAGCGGTCGGACTCGACGCGCGCAGCTGCCGCGCTCGGTGAGGCGCTGTCGCCAAAGTGAATCTGCGGGGTTTGTGCGGGATGGCACTACCCCCGAACATGAAGAATGCCCCCGGATCCGCGAAGATCCGGGGGCTTTCGTAGCGAGGGCGGGGCTCGAACCCGCGACCTCACGATTATGAGTCGTGCGCTCTGACCAGCTGAGCTACCCCGCCGCTGCGCCCGCCCGAGCACGAAGCGTCAAGCAGGAGCGAGCCCCGAGCGAGGATTGAACTCGCGACCCCTTCCTTACCATGGAAGTGCTCTACCACTGAGCTATCGGGGCGAAGCCGAACCGCGCGAGAGCGCTGCAGGCAACCGGACGATCATAGCACCGGCGCGAGGGCTCGCGTCACGTCGGCGAGGGGCTCCCGGCGTGCCGCGCAGCACGACAGAGTGGAGGCATGACTGGTCGCGTCGTGCTCGCTGGAGGATCCGGATTCATCGGCCAGGCCATCGCGGCCCGCATGGCCGCCGACGGGCGCGAGGTCGCGACCATCGGCCGCGGATCCTCGGCCGACGCGCGCTGGGGCGACCGCTCGGGCGTGACACGGCTCGTCGACGGCGCCGCGCTCGTCGTGAACCTCGCCGGCCGCTCCGTGAACTGCCGCTACACCGACGCCAATCGCGCCGAGATCCTCGACTCCCGCATCGACACGACCCGCGAGCTCGGCGCAGCCATCGCATCCGCCACCGCTCCCCCGCCGCTCTGGATGAACGCATCCTCAGCGAGCACCTACGCGCACGCGACGGATCGTCCGCGCACCGAGCGCGACCCGGCCACCGAGCAGGGATTCATGGAGGACGTGGCGCGCGCATGGGAGGCGGCGCTCGCCGAGGAGGACCTGCCCGCGACGCGGCGCGTGCCCATGCGCATCACGGTCGCGATCGGCGCCGAGGGGCCGGCGTCGCAGATGCTGTTCCGGCTCGCGCGGCTCGGCATCGGCGGCACGCAGTTCGACGGGCCGTGGCTGCCGCACACCCGCTACCGCGGCATCGGCGTCGCGAAGGACGACCCCGCCGCGAAGGCGCCCTCGGCCGGCCGCGGCACCGCTGGGCGGCAGCGGTTCTCGTGGATCCACGTCGACGACGTCGTCGGCGCGATCGCGCACGTCGAGGCGCATCCCGAGATCACCGGCCCCGTGAACATGGCCGCGCCCGATCCCGTGACGAACGCCGAGCTCATGCGGCTGCTGCGGCGGACGGTCGGGATGCCGATCGGGATGCCCGCCTGGCGGTTCATGCTCGAGCCGGCGATGGCGGTGCTGCAGACCGAGAGCGAGCTCGTGCTGAAGTCGCGGTGGGTGCTGCCGGGCGTGCTGACCGAGACCGGCTACGTGTTCCGGCATCCGACGCTGCGCGGTGCGCTCGCCGACGTGTGGGCGGGGATGCGGGCGCGCTGAGGCTCGTAGTCTCGGCTGGCGGCGTCGCCGCGGGCGTCGATTGGTCCACTTGTGGACCAATGAGCGGCGCGCCGTCGCAGGACGTGGCCAATCGATCGCAGAAGGTGGCCAATCACCGCAGAAGGTGGCCAATCGACGTTGGGCGATCCGGGGATAGGCGACTTCCGCCAGCGATTGGCGACTTCATCGGTGCCGAAGTCGCCGATCATCACGGGCGCGCGTCAGGTCTGGGGCTGCCCCGCTCCCGGCTCGGGCGGCAGCTCGTGCGCCCACGCCGCCGTGTCCGTCGACTCGGCGCCCTGCACGCCGGCCACGAGGGCGGCGTCCTGGGCTGCGTTCTCGAGCAGCGCCGCGTCCTCGGCGGCGACGGCATCCGGCGACGGCACGGGCACCGGCACGCCGGGCAGCGACCACGCCGTGAACGACGGACCCGAGCCCGTCAGGCGCACGCCGCCGCGGCCGAACGCATCCGCCCGCCCCTCGCCCCACAGCAGCTGCGGGTCGGCGCCGTGCAGATGCAGCGTGCCCTCGTCGAGCACGACGTCGAAGAAGCCGCGCGACGCGACCGCGAGCACCGAGCCCTCCTCGGCCTCGCGCACGTAGACGAGCACCTCGTCGGCCACGTGCAGCCAGCGCATGCCGCCCGACCGCAGCGCGACGTGCGAGCGTCGCAGCCCCAGCAGCTCGCGGTAGCGCGTCAGGTCGGCCTCGTGCTCGGACAGCGAGTCCCACGGCATCGGCGTGCGCGACTCCTCGCCGTTCGTGCCCGTGAGCCCGAGCTCGTCGCCCGCCCACACGACCGGGATGCCCGGCAGCGTCACCGACATGCCCAGCGCCACGGGGTGCGCGCCGGGCAGCGCGTTCGTCGCGAAGCGCGGGGTGTCGTGCGTGTCGAGCGCCTGCATCGTGTGGAGGCGCGTGCGCCACGGGATGCCGGCGGTGAAGCGCACGTGCTGCGCGTGCACGTCGGTGCCCGTGTACGACGGGATGACGGATCGGGCCATGCCGAGGCCGCCGAACGCCGCCGAGCCCGGCACCGACAGCCAGCCCCACACGGGCCGCGTGAACGCGGCGTACGTCATGGCGCCGTGCCACGCGTCGCCCTGGAAGTCGTCGGTCGCGTCGTTCGTCGACTCGCCGAGCAGCAGCGTGTCGGGGTCGACGTCGACCATCGTCTGCCGGATGGTGCGGCGCACCTCGGCGTTGTGGTCGGCGGCGCCCAGGCGCCCCGTCATGTTCGCCACGTCGATCCGCCAGCCGTCGAGGTCGAACGGCTCCTGCAGGTACCGCGCGACGACGGAGTCCGGACCCTCGATGAAGCGGCGCCGCAGCTCGGGGCTCGACCAGTCGAACTTCGGCAGGGATGCGTGTCCCAGCCACGACGCGTACGTCTCGTTCGCGTCGTCGAGGAAGTAGTAGAAGTCGCTCTCGGGCGCGCCGGGGTTGCGGTGCGCGGCGCGGAACCACTCGTGCGCGTCGCCCGAGTGGTTCGAGGTGAGGTCGCCGATGACCTTGAGCCCGCGGGCGTGCGCAGCGCGTACGAGCGAGATCAGCGCCTCGTCGCCGCCGAGCAGCGGGTCGACGGCGTCGAACGTCGACGCGTCGTACCGGTGGTTCGACCTCGCCGGGAAGACCGGCGTCAGATACAGGATCGTCGCGCCGAGCTCGACGACGTGGTCGAGGTGCTCCTCGACGCCCGCGAGGTCGCCGCCGAACCACTGCGTCGACACCTCGGGGCCGTACGGCACCACCGGGTCGCCCCACGCGGCCGGCACGGCCCAGTCGGGCGTCTCGCGCGCATCCGCCTGCGCCGACCGCCCGAAGCGGTCGGGGAACACCTGGTACAGGATGCCGTCGCCCGCCCACGCCGGCGGGGCGGGGTGCGCCACGAGCGCGAAGTCGCTGTCGTCGCGCGTCTCGATGCGGTGCACGCCCTCCTGGTTCAGCCACTCCGTGAGGCCGGAGGCGTAGTGCACGAGCCAGCGGTACCGGTGCAGCGGGTTGGCGACGAGCACCTCGGCCTCCCACCAGTCCCAGCCGTCGACCCGGCCGACGTGCACGGCCTTGTTGAAGAACGGCTCGCGGTCGGGATTCGAGCGCACGAGCACCTCGAGCGGCTCCTCGTGCGTGACGGGGATGCGCAGCCGCAGGCGCACGGCGTCGCCGAGCTGCGGATGCTGGGTCGAGACGTGCAGCGGCGAGCCGTCGTGGTGGGGCGCGAGCATGGGGTCGACGCTACGCGATCGGAGGAGCCGGGCCGACGTCTCGGGTGGGCACCTTTCGAGGCTCGCTGCGCTCGCACCTCAAGGGGCGGTCTTGAGGCGGTGCAACCCCCGCGCGGTGCTCGTTTGCCGAGCGAGGTCAGGTCACTTCACCGACCCCGCCGTCAGGCCCGCGACGATGTAGCGCTGCAGGTAGAGGAAGAGGGCGACGACCGGGATCGCGGCGAGCACGGCGCCGGCCGCGAAGACCGGGTAGTTGGTGCTCGTCTCCTCGGACACGTAGCGGAACAGGCCGATCGCGAGCGTGAGGTTGTCGGGGCTCGTGAGCAGCGCCGACGAGATGACGAACTCGCTCGTCGTGCCGATGAACGACAGCAGGCCGATGACCGCGAGGATCGGTGCGACGAGGCGCAGGATGATCGTGAAGAAGATGCGCGCGTGCCCGGCGCCGTCGATCTTCGCCGCCTCGTCGATCGACGCCGGCACCGTGTTGAAGAAGCCGTACATGAGGTAGGTGTTCACGCCGAGCGCGCCGCCGAGGTAGACGAGGATGAGGCCTGCGAGCGAGTCGAGGCCCAGGATCGGGAAGACGTCGCCGAGGCCCTGCATGAGCAGGTAGATCGCGACGACCGCGAGCAGCTGCGGGAACATCTGCACCAGCAGCAGGCTCAGCAGCCCCACGCGGCGGCCCGTGAAGCGCATCCGCGAGAACGCGTAGGCCGCGAGCGCGCCGAGGAACACCGTCGCGAGGCTCGTGATCACGCCGACGACCATGGTGTTGAGGAACCAGCGCGCGTACGGGCGGCGCGGATCCGACAGCAGCTCGACGTAGTTCTCGACGCTGATCTCGCGGAACAGCACGTTCGACCCCGTGAGCGTGCCCGTGGGGTTGAGGGATGCCGACAGCACGTACACGAGCGGGAACGTGGCGAACACGACCACGGCGAGGCCGACGACGTGGCGCCAGCCGATCTCGGCGATCCACCGCCCCGGCTTCATGCGCGGCTGGCGGATGCGGGCGATGCGCTCGGCGTCGGAGGGCGAGCCGACCGCCTGCGCGTCGGTGGGGATGGGAGGCATGGTGCTCATCGGTGGCCGTCCCTAGTTGAGGTCCTCGAGGGCCTTCGTCTGCCGGAACGAGATCGCGGAGATCACGGCGACGATGACGAAGATGATGATCGCGAGCGCCGAGGCGAGGCCGTAGTCGGCGCCCTGCCCCGCGAACGCGACCTTGTAGACGAGCGTGATGAGCAGGTCGGTGTGGCCGACGTTCTCGTCGATGCCGCCGATGCGCGGACCGCCGCGCGTGAGCATGTAGATGATGTTGAAGTTGTTGAAGTTGAACGCGAACGACGAGATGAGCAGCGGCGCGATCGACACGAGCAGCAGCGGCAGCTTGATGAGGCGGAAGATCGCCCATCCCCTCGCGCCGTCGACCGTCGCGGCCTCCGTCACCTCCTCGGGGATCGACTGCAGCGCGCCCGTGCAGACGAGGAACATGTAGGGGAAGCCGAGCCACACGTTCACGACGATGACGCTGATCTTCGCGATGATCGGATCGGACAGCCACGGCACGTCGGCGCCACCGAGCAGCACCTGGTTCACGAAGCCGAACTCGGTGTTGAGCAGGCCGAGCCAGACGAGCGCCGACAGGAACGACGGGAACGCGTACGGCAGGATCGCGAGCACCCGGTAGACGTTGCGGCCGCGCAGCCGCGGGTCGTTGAGCGTGACCGCGAGCGCGAGCCCCAGCAGGAACGACAGGCCGACCGAGATGGCGGCGAACGCGAACGTCCAGATGGTGACGCCGATGAGCGCCTGCCCGAACGCCTGGCTCTGGAACGGGTACGCGAAGTTCTCGAACCCCACGAGCACCTGCCAGCCGGGTCGCAGCTCCTCGCCGTCGGGCGACACGAACGCCCCCTCGCCGCCGTCGACGTAGACGACGCCCGTGTCGGTGTCGGTGAGGGTGTCGGTCGCCTCGTCGTACGACAGGTTCGACACGAAGACGTACGCGTTGCGGGCGTCGGCGGTGACGAGGAAGCCGTCGTCGAGATCGTCGGAGAACGGCACCTGCAGGCTCGCGATGTCGGACTGGCGCTGCACGATCTGCCCCGTCGTGAGCGTCGTCCAGCCGTCCGCGGCGACCGCGACGCCCGCCTCCGTCTCGACCTGGCCCTCGTCGAGCCGCTGCAGCGGCTGCTCGGCCGATCCGACCGAGACGTCGCCGTCGGGGTCGGTGACGAGCAGCCCGAGCCCCGACAGGTTCTCGACCACCGTCACGCGGTACGCGGGCGAGTCCTCGACGCGCGACGTCGACTGCTGGATGAGCTGCGAGATCGCGTCGTCCTTGGTCGAGTTGTGCCCGAAGCCGTAGTTCGTGAACGCGATGTAGCAGGAGAACAGCACGACGAAGACCTGGAAGATGCCCAGCAGCACGAGGCCGGGCGTGAGGTACTTGGCGGGCAGGAACCGGCCGGGCACGAGGTAGACGACGTTCACGACGACCGTGACGAGCGCCACGACCGCGACGACGACCCAATTCCCCTGCGCCGCGAGCAGCATGACCGCGAAGACCGCGATCGCGTCGACGACCGCCAGCAGGGCGATCTTCGCGAGCAGGCCGAGCGAGCCGCTCAGCCGTCGCGGCCTCACGAGGCCCGTCGTGTCGGGTGCAGCCACCGTGCTCCTTCGCATCGGTCGATGAGCGGATGCGGGAGGCGGGATGCGGTCGTGCCCGACCGCATCCCGACCCGCGTCGGGAGGCGCCTAGCCGGCGTCGATCGTGGACTGGATGGCCTCGGCCATCGACGTCCACAGCTGCGTCGGGTCGCCCTGGCCGCCGATGATCTGCGCCTCGGTCGCACCCCACTGGTCCCAGATCGCCGCCATCTCGGGCACGTTCGGCATCGGCACCGCGTCGGCACCGATCTCGCCGAACGCCGCCGTGGGCGAGTCGGCGGGCATGGCCTCGAACGCTGCCGTCAGCGCGGGCGCACGGTCGCCGGCCTCGTAGATCGCCGTCTGCGCCTCCTGCGAGGCCATGTAGTCGGTGATGAACTGCGTCGCCACGATCGGGTTCTCGCTGTACGACGAGAGCATGAAGCCCTGCACGCCCACGAGCGGCGTCGCGGGCTGACCGCCCGCCGACGGGATCGGGTCGATCGCGTACTCGATGCCCGCCTCGTCGAACTGCGCGAGGCTCCACGGTCCCGTGATCGTGTACGGGCTCGCGCCGGCCGCGAACTGCTCCTTCGCGATGTCCTGCGAGATCGAGAGGTTGAGGATGCCGTCGGCACCCCACTGCGCGAGCTGCGTGGCGAACTGCAGGTTGCCTTCGTTGCCGATCTGCAGGTCGCTGCCGTCGTACGTGCCGTCGTCGTTGAGCGCGAACAGCGGGCCACCGTACGACGCCTGCAGCGGGTACAGGTGGTACGGGTCGGCGTTGTTCGGGTCGAGGCCGACGAGCAGCGGGTACTGCGCCGAGCCGGATGCGACGGCCGCCTGACCCGTGGCCACGAGGTCGTCCCACGTCGCGGGCGCCTCGGGCGCGAGCGCCGTGTTGCGCACGAGCGCGAGGTTCTCGATCGACACCGGCACGCCGTACACCGAGCCGTCGTAGCTCATGGCCTCGATCGCGATGTCCTGGAAGTCGCCCGACGCATCCCCGAGCTCGATGGGCGCGACGACGCCGTTCGAGACGAGGTTGCCGAGCGCGTCGTGCGGGGCGATGACCACGTCGGGACCCTCGCCGCCGGGCGCCTGCGTGACGAAGTCGCCCGCGATGTCGCCGAACTCCTTGATGACGACCTCGACGCTCGTGCCCGACTCCTCCTCGAAGGAGGCGATCACGTCGCCGAGCGCATCCGCGCGGTTCTGGTCCATCCAGACCGTGATCGTGCCGCCGTCCTCGCCGCCGCCCGCGTCACCGCCTCCGCCGCCGGTCGAGCAGGCGACGAGCGCCGCTCCTGCCGTGCCGATCGCTGCGAGCTGCAGCAGCCTCCGCCGTCGCATCGTCATGGGTCGCATGGCTCGTGCCCTTCATCGTCGAATGCACCGCGCTCCGTCGCGCGTGCCCCGATCCAAGCGCGCGACGTGCCCCACGGCAAGCCGTAGGGCACGTCTGCAGCGGTTCCGTGTCCGGATCGTGACCACCGGACGGTTGCGAGGTGCGGTTGCTGCGTTCGGGTGCGGTTGCAACCGCACCTCGGTGCAGCAACCGCACCTCGGAACAGGTCAGCCGATCAGTGGTCGCTCGCCTTCGCCGCGTTGGCGCCGGTGAACGAGCGCACCTCCATCTCGGCCTGCTTCGCGTCGTGGTCGGCCTCGGGCTTGCCCACGAACGTGCCGATCACGCCGAGCACGAACGCGAGCGGGATCGAGACGATGCCGGGGTTCGACAGCGGGAACAGGTCGAAGTCCGCTCCGGGGAACATCGACTTCGGGCCGCCCGACACGGCGGGCGAGAAGACGATGAGCACGATGCAGCTGATGAGGCCGCCGTACATCGACCACAGCGCACCCGTCGTGTTGAACCGCTTCCAGAACAGCGAGTAGAGGATGGTCGGCAGGTTCGCCGACGCCGCCACCGCGAACGCGAGCGCCACGAGGAACGCCACGTTCTGCCCCTGCGCCACGATGCCGCCGAGGATCGCGATGATGCCGATCACGACGACCGTGCGACGCGCGACCTTCACCTCCTGCTTCGGGTCGGCCTGTCCCTTCTTGATGACCGAGGCGTAGATGTCGTGCGCGAACGACGTCGCCGCCGTGATCGCGAGTCCGGCGACGACCGCGAGGATCGTCGCGAACGCGATCGCCGAGATGACGGCCATGAGCACGGGCCCGCCGATCTCGAGCGCCAGCAGCGGCGCCGCGGCGTTCTGGCCACCGGGCGTCGACGGGTCGGTGAGGACCTCCGGGCCCACGAACGCGGCCGCGGCGTAGCCGAGCACGAGCGTGAACAGGTAGAAGACGCCGATGATCCAGATCGCCCACACGACGCTGCGACGCGCCTCCTTGCCGGTCGGCACCGTGTAGAAGCGCATGAGCACGTGCGGCAGGCCCGCCGTGCCGAGCACGAGCGCGAGGCCCAGCGACAGGAAGTCGATCGGGTTCGGGTACTGCAGGCCGGGCGCGAGGATCGCCTCGCCCTGCGGCGACGCATCCACGGCGCGCTGCAGCAGCTCGCCGAAGTCGAAGCCGACCATGGCCAGCACGACGATCGTGAGGATGCCGGCGCCGGCCACGAGCAGCACGGCCTTGATGATCTGCACCCACGTGGTGCCCTTCATGCCGCCGACGATGACGTAGACGATCATGACGACGCCCACGATGGCGACGGTGATGCCCGTCGGCACGGGACCGGAGAGGCCCAGCAGCAGCGCGACGAGGCCGCCGGCGCCCGCCATCTGCGCGACGAGGTAGAAGAAGCAGACGACGAGGGTCGCGAGCGCCGCCGCCATGCGCACGGGGCGCTGCTTGAGGCGGAACGACAGCACGTCGGCCATCGTGAAGCGGCCCGTGTTGCGCAGCAGCTCGGCGACGAGCAGCAGCGCCACGAGCCACGCCACGAGGAAGCCGATCGAGTACAGGAAGCCGTCGTAGCCGGCGACGGCGATGGCGCCGCAGATGCCGAGGAACGACGCGGCCGACAGGTAGTCGCCCGCGATGGCGACGCCGTTCTGCGGCCCCGAGAACGAGCGGCCGCCTGCGAAGAACTCCGTCGCGGTCGCGTTCTTCTTCGACACGCGGAAGACGATGACGAGGGTCGCGACGACGAAGATGCCGAACACGACCATGTTGATGACCGGGTTGATCTCGTCGCTCATCGCGCCGCCTCCTCGCCTGCTGCGGGCGCATCCAGCTCGCCGCGCTCCATCTCCTCGCGGATCTCCGCCGCATGCGGGTCGTAGCGCTTGTTGGCCCACGAGCGGTACGCCATGGTGATGCCGAACGTCGTCACGAACTGGCCGAGGCCGAACAGCAGGCCGACCGTGATGTTCGAGTCGCCGACGCGCGTCGCGAAGAGGTCGGGCGCGAACCCGGCCAGCAGCACGTACGCGAGGTACCAGAGCAGGAACAGCACCGTCAGCGGCAGGATGAACGTGAAGAAGGATCGCCGGAGACCTTGGAACTCCGGGCTGGCTTGGACCGCGATGCTGCGGTCGGCGAGGTGGTCTGGGGTCGTCATGGATTCGCTCTCTCCATCGAGGGCGCCGATCGACTCGGGTGTCGTTCGACTCTGAACTACCTGTCTGGCACCGTACCCCGTGTCTCGACGCAGGCGCAGGCATCCATCCACACGCCGACGAATCGGCGGATGCGCTCGAACGGCGGCCCGCGTGCCCCGTAGCCTGGGGGCATGTCCGACGTGACGACGACGCAGTCCGGCGCCGAGTGGTGGCGCACCGCCGTGATCTACCAGGTGTACCCGCGCAGCTTCGCGGATGCGTCGGGCGACGGGATCGGCGATCTCGCCGGCATCGCCGATCGCCTGCCGCACCTCGCCGCGCTCGGCGTCGACGCCGTGTGGCTGAGCCCCTTCTACCGCTCGCCGCAGCACGACGCCGGCTACGACGTCGCCGACTACCGCGACGTCGACCCGCTGTTCGGCTCGCTCGCCGACGCCGACCGGCTCATCGCCGAGGCGCACGAGCTGGGCCTCAAGATCGTCGTCGACCTCGTGCCGAACCACACGTCGAACGAGCACGAGTGGTTCCAGGAGGCGCTGCGCGCCGCGCCCGGCTCGCCCGAGCGCGCCCGCTACGTCTTCCGCGACGGCAAGGGCCCCGACGGCGCCGAGCCGCCGAACAACTGGCAGTCGGTCTTCGGCGGCCCCGCCTGGACGCGCCTCGCCGACGGCCAGTGGTACCTGCACATCTTCGACACCTCGCAGCCCGACCTCGACTGGCTGAATCCCGAGGTGCCCGACATGTTCGACGACGTGCTGCGGTTCTGGCTCGACCGCGGCGTCGACGGCTTCCGCGTCGACGTGGCGCACGGCCTCATGAAGGCGCCCGGCCTGCCCGACATCGACGAGGACGCCGTGACGACGGGCTCGATGGAGTCGCCGTTCTTCGGCCAGGAGTCGGTGCACGAGGTGTACCGCCGCTGGCACCAGGTGCTCGCCGAGTACGACGGCGATCGGATGCTGTGCGCCGAGGCGTGGGTGCATCCGCTGTCGAAGATGGCGCGGTTCGTGCGCTCCGACGAGATGCACCAGGCGTTCAACTTCGTCTACCTCGAGACGCCGTGGGATGCGAGGCGCCTGCGCGAGGTCATCGACGAGTCGATCGCCGAGTTCGGCGCGGTCGGCGCCCCCTCGACGTGGGTGCTGTCGAACCACGACACCATCCGCCACCGCACGCGCCTCGCGCTCGTGCCGCAGCCGCCGCACGGCGTCGGCATCGGCCCGACCTCGGAGTCGAAGGCCGACCCCGTGGTGTCGCTGCGCCGCGGCCGCGCAGCGACGGCGCTCATGCTCGCGCTGCCCGGCGGCGCATACGTGTACCAGGGCGAGGAGCTCGGGCTGCCCGAGGTCGTCGACATCCCCGCCGAGGCGCGGCAGGACCCGACGTTCCACCGCACGAACGGCGAGATGTGGGGCCGCGACGGCTGCCGCGTGCCCATCCCGTGGGAGGCCGACGCCCCCGGCTACGGCTTCAGCCCCACGGGCGAGTCGTGGCTGCCGCAGCCGGCGTCGTGGGCCGAGTACGCGCGCGACCGGCAGGCGGGTGTCGCGGGCTCGACGCTCGAGATGTACACGCAGGCGCTGCGCCTGCGCCGCGAGCACGGCCTCGGCGCGGGCACGGTCGAGTGGCTCGACGTGGGCCCCGGTGGCATCGCGTTCCGCAACGGCGACGTCGTGGTGATCGCGAACATCGGGCACGACGCCATCGACCTGCCCTCCGGCCAGCTGCTGCTCGCATCCACCGAGCTGCACGCGGCGTCGCTGCGCGCCGACGAGACGGCCTGGGTGCTGGTGCGCTGACGCCGTCGTCGTTTGCGTATTGCAGGCGATTCCGGGTCTTGAGGGGAATGTTCCCTCGAGAGGCGGAATCGCCTGCACAACGCATCCCGCGGAGCGGTCAGCGGGAGGCGTCGGCCGCCGCGAGGGCCGGGGCGAGGGCCTCGCGGACGGCGTCGTGCGCCTCGAGCTGGGCCCAGTGGCCGACGCCCGGCAGCGCGACGAGCGTCGCGTGCGGGATGCGGTCGGCCGCGAGCCGCGAGCCCTCGATCGGCACCATCGGGTCGGCCGTGCCGTGCACGAGCAGCGTCGGGGCCCGGATGCCGGCGACGCGGTCGCGCAGGTGGTGCGGCATGCCGCGCCTGGCGATCGCCCACCGGTTGTACGCGCCGTAGGCGAGGCCCGATCCCGGTGCCCGACCCTCGGCCGCGAACTCGGCGACGACCTCGGGCGGCAGCGTCGCCGGGTCGCTGACGAAGCCGCGGATCGTCGCGCCCGCGAACCTTCCTGCAGCACGCGTCAGGGGTCGCAGCAGCGCATCCGGCAGCCGCGTGCCCGCCCACGCGAGCGCGTGCAGCGCCGACCCTCCGACGCGCGCCACGAGCCCGCCGGGCGCGATCGCGACGAGGGATGCGACGGCGTCCGGATGCCGCAGCGCGAGGCGCAGCGCGACGTCGCCGCCCATCGAGACGCCGATCACGACGACGCGCGGCAGCGCGAGGGCGTCGAGCAGCTCCGCGAGCAGGTCGGCGAGCGCATCCGCGTCGCCGATGGGCTCGATGCCCTCGGTGCCGCCGAAGCCCGGGAGGTCGGGCGCGACGACCGGTCGGCTCGGGGCGAGCGCCTCGACGAGCCGGAACCACGAGATGCCAGCGGCGTCGTAGCCGCCGCCGTGCACGAGCAGCACGGGCACTCCCGCGCCCTCGTCGGCGCCGCGCAGGACGCGCATCCGCCCACCGCGCAGCGGCACCCACGACTCGCGCGCTCCCGGCGGCACGAGACGAGGCATCGTGCGGCTAGGGCTCGAGGATCTGCTCGCGCGTCGCGAGCCAGACGAGCGGGTCGACCGACGTGTAGTCGCCGTTCTTGATCTCGAGGTGCAGGTGCGCACCCGTCGAGCGGCCCGTCGAGCCCACGGCGCCCAGCTGCGTCGTGATGTCGACGACCTGGCCGGCCTCGACCTGGATCGAGCCCGCCTGCATGTGGGGGTACCAGGACTGGAAGTACTCGCCGTCGATGTTGTGCTCGACGATGACCTCGTAGCCACCACCACCGGGGTTGTTGCCCTGCCAGATCGCGACGACGACGCCGTTCGCGACCGGGTACACGGGCGTGCCCGCACCCGGGATGAGGTCGACGCCGCCGTGGAACGAGCCCCATCGGTAGCCGAAGCCGCTCGACACCGGCACCTCGGCCAGCGACGGGAACGGCGACTGCGTGTACGACGTCTCGAGCTGCGACCAGACCTCGGGCATCGCCGGGTCGCCGCCGTAGTACGGGCCGATGTCCTCGGAGTCGGCGACCGCCTGCAGCGACGCGAGCTCCTCGGGGCTCATGCGGGCCGACGCGAGCGCGTCGTCGACGCCGAAGTCGTCGCGGGTGAGCACCGCCGTGACCTCCTCGGCGCCGTGCGCGCCGCTGCCCGTCGTCACGTCGAGCTCCTGCTCGACCTCGACGTCGCCGTACGCGCCGGTCGTCGACGACGGCTCGGACGGCGAGAACGCCTGGGCCGGCAGCGACGTGACGGCGACGAACGAGCCGATGCTGAGGATGACGCCGGCGGCGGCGAGGCGCTGCATGGCCTTGCGTGCGGCTCCCGAGCGGGCACGGCGGCTGGGACGCACGACGGGCGCGTGCGCGACCGGGCGGCGCGTGACGGTCGCGGGCTTCGGCGCACGCGCCTCGCGACGCAGCGGGCTGCGCACGGGCGTCGAGGCGACGTCCTCCTGCTCGCCACCGAGCACGGCGGCGACGGCGGCCGACACCTCGTCGCTGCTCGCGGCCTGCGCGGCGCGGCGCTCGGCGCGCGTGACGACGCGGTCGGATGCGGCGGGCGCGGATGCGGGGGCAGCGGGAGCGGATGCGGGGGCCGCCTGTGCGGCGAGCGCGACGGTGGCGGGCTCGGGCTCGACGGCGACGGATGCGACCTCGGGCTCGACGACGGCGGTCTCGATCGCGACGGGCTCGGCCGTCGGCGCGTCTGCGCGGTCCTCCTGCGGCACGGACGCAGCCACGAGGTCGCTCCAGGCGGCGGCAGCCTCGACGGGCTGGGCGGCCGCGCGACGCGAGCGGCGCGACGACGTCGTGCGCTCGGGAGCGACGCGCTCGGACGCGGGCTCGACCTCGATCGGCGTCTGCGCGACGACGGACTCGGCAACGACGGGCGTGGCCTCGGCGACGATGGGCATCGCCTCGACGGGCGCCTCGGGTGCCGAGGCCTGCACGGCCATACGACGCGCGCGACGCGACGACGGTGCGAGCGGGGCGGCGGGCTCGGCGACCGCATCGGCGACGACGGGCGTCGGCTCGACCGGCGAGCGGTCGGCCGCGCGGCGCGCGCGCCGGCCGGCGGCAGCGGACTGCTCGGCGACCGGTGCCTCGACGGCGGGCGCGGGCTCGGCCACGACCTCCGGCTGCGGCACCTCGAGCACGGGCTCGACGATCACGGGAAGGTCACGCGCGAGGCGCGACGCGGACTCGCGCATCTCGCGGCGCGTGCGGTACATCGGCGATCCGCCGTCGACGACGCGCATCGACGAGGACGGCTGCGGGGAGTCGGCGTAGAGGGCGCGGTGCGCGGCCTCGCGCTCGCCATCGCGGCGGCTGCGACGGGTCGACGGCGCGTCGAGGTCGGCGTCGGCCTTGGCCGACTCGTCCCTGTGCGTCACGTCGTGGAGTCCTTCGGAGCTGCTCGCTGAAAAGTCTTCTGCCTCCCGAGGGTACCGGGGACCCAGGAAGGCAGCAGCGTCCAAGGTAACAGGATGGTAACGACGAGGGCAAGGCCGAGTGACGTTCCTTGGGGGATGCACAGGGTTCCGACACCGCGTCGGACCGCGACGATCGCGGCGGGCAGCGGCGCGTGGAGGCACCTTTCGAGGCTCGCTTCGCTCGCACCTCAAGGAGCGGTCGACGGGCACCGCGCCCGCGCCAGCACGCGCATGGCCGCGTCGAGCGGGGACGTCGCGTGGTCTCGTGCCGCGGAGGCGCTGCGCGCCTGCGCTCCTCGACCAGCTGGATGGACGAAGGAGTGGTCACGAGAACGACGAAGGCCCCGCATGAGCGGGGCCTTGGCTGTGGCGAGTGAGGGATTCGAACCCCCGAATGCTGAGCAGTCTGATTTACAGTCAGATCCCTTTGGCCGCTTGGGTAACTCGCCGATGCCCACGAAGGGCAGAGATCAGGATAGCAACACGCAGCGGCGCCGATGACCACATGCGCCCGATGCCCCGCGACCCGGGGTCGCGGCACCCGCATCCGCCATACTCGATGGCATGGCAGATTCCTCGTTCGACGTGGTCAGCAAGGTCGATCCCATGGAGGCCGAGAACGCGGTCAACCAGGCGCGCAAGGAGGTCGAGCAGCGCTACGACTTCAAGGGCGTCGGCGCCGACGTCGCGTGGCAGGGCGAGCGCATCCTGCTCAAGGCCTCCACGAAGGAGCGCGTCGAGGCGGTGCTCGACGTCGTGCAGTCGAAGTTCGTGAAGCGCGGCATCGAGCTGAAGCAGCTCGACGTGGGCGACGCGTACCCCTCCGGCAAGGAGCACCGCATCGAGATCGGGCTGAAGAACGGCATCGGCACCGAGGATGCGAAGAAGGTGCAGAAGATCATCCGCGAGCAGGCGCCGAAGACGGTGAAGTCGCAGATCCAGGGCGACGAGCTGCGCGTGTCGTCGAAGTCGCGCGACGACCTGCAGGGCACCATCCGCCTGCTCAAGGCCGCCGACGTCGACATCGCGCTGCAGTTCGTCAACTTCCGCTGATGCTCGACCTCCTGCCCGACACGGGGCTCGGGCAGGGCTTCGCGATCGCGTTCCTCGTGATCGACATCCTGCTGCGCATCGCGGCCGTGATGGTGGTGCCGTACAACCGGCGCCCGCCGGCGGCGATGGCGTGGCTGCTGCTCATCATGGTGCAGCCCATCGCGGGCTGGCTCATCTTCGGCACGCTCGGCCACAACCGCCTCCCGCGTGGTCGGCGTCGCAAGATGCTCGCGCTGCAGGACGTCATCGGCGAGGTGACGCGCGACATCCCCGACGAGGAGGATCCGCAGCGATCGGCCGAGTGGCTGCCCGGCGTGCTGCAGATGCTGCGCGCGCAGACGTCGCTCCCCCACCTCGGCGGCAACGCCTGCATCGTCCACGACGACTTCGCCGAGCAGGTCGCCGCGATGGCGACGGCGATCGACGGCGCGCAGCGCTACGTGCACGCCGAGTTCTACCTCATCGTCTCGAGCGAGGCGACCGAGCCGTTCTTCGCGGCCCTCGAGCGCGCCCGCGGTCGCGGCGTCGAGGTGAAGGTGCTCGTCGACCACGTCACGAGCGTGCGGTACCCGCGCCGCAAGGAGACGTTCGACCGCCTGGATGCGATGGGCGCGCAGTGGCAGGACATGCTGCCGCTGCGACCCCTGCGCGGCCAGTGGCAGCGCCCCGACCTGCGCAACCACCGCAAGCTCATGGTCGTCGACGGCGACGTGGGCTTCACGGGCTCGCTCAACCTCATCGACCCGTCGTACCTGTGGGCGAAGAACGTGAAGCGCGGCCTCGAGTGGAAGGACACGTGGCTCGAGGTGCGCGGTCCCGTCGTGCGCGAGATCGACGTGCTGTTCCTCTCCGACTGGTGGGCGGAGACGAACGAGCTCGTCGACCAGGGCGTCGGCGATCCGGCGAGGCCGGGCGAGGTGGAGGCGTCGGTCGTGCCGAGCGGGCCGGGCTTCGAGGGCGAGAACAACCTGCGCCTCTTCCTCGAGTGCATCCACACGGCCGTCGACCGCATCACCATCGTGAGCCCGTACTTCGTGCCCGACGACGCCATGTCGTACGCCATCACGTCGGCGGCGATGCGCGGCGTGCGCGTGGACCTGTTCGCGAGCGCGATCGGCGACCAGTTCTGGACGTTCCACGCGCAGCGCTCGTACTACGAGACGCTGCTGCGGGCCGGCGTGCGCATCTGGCTGTACCGCGAGCCCGTCGTGCTGCACTCGAAGTTCATGGTGTTCGACGGCGAGCACTCGATCTTCGGCTCGTCGAACATCGACATGCGCTCGTTCGGCCTGAACTTCGAGATCTCGATGCTGCTCGAGGGGACCGAGATGGCGGATCGGCTGCAGGAGATCGCGGAGCGGTACCGGCGCTCGTCGAGCGAGCTCACGCTCGAGGCATGGCTCGACCGGCCGCGCATCGGGCAGATCTTCGACAACGTGGCGCGCCTCACCTCCGCGCTGCAGTAGCCGCGGGGGCGAGGCGCGCGCGTCACCGCCGTCCCAGCGGAGCCAGGGTGGGGATGTCGTGGCGGCGCGGGGTGCCGAAGCGGTGCGCCGAGATCGACACCGCCTGCTCGCGCAGGAACGTCAGCAGCTCGACACGCCCCGCCGACAGCACGGGACCGACGTAGAGGGCGACGGCGGGCGAGCCGCCGACGGCCTCGGCGGTCGCGGCTGCCGTCGCGCCGACGAGGCGCACGCGGCCGCCGGTCTCGACGAGGCGCGCGGCGCGGGTCGCCCACGCGGCGGCGTCGTCGACGACGACCGCCGCACCCGCAGCCTCGAGCCAGGCGACGACGCCGGCCGGCAGCGCGTCGCGCACGCTCACGGTCAGCGCCCCACCGGCGCGCACGCCCGCCGCGGCCACGCGCACGACCTCGACGACCGACGCGTCCGCGGCACGCACCGTGACCGGCACCGCCTGGTGCCGCAGGGCGTTCTGCTCCGTCTCGAGCCCCGTCGCGTCGTGCACGGCGCCCAGCTCGTCGCTCCACGCGACGGCATCGGTCGCGAGGGCGGCGCGCAGCCACGCCTCGTCGGCGGCCGTCGCGTCGGGCAGGGCGGCGACCGCCGCCTCGGCGAGCGCGTCCGGCGCCTGCGCGGCCGGCGCGGGGGTCGCATCCGCCCATCCGCTCAGCCCCACGAGGTAGCTCGGACCGCCCGCCTTCGTGCCGGCGCCGACCGCGGCGCGCTTCCAGCCGCCGAACGGCTGGCGACGCACGATCGCGCCCGTCGTGCCGCGGTTGACGTAGAGGTTGCCGGCCTGCACGCCCGCGAGCCAGCGCTGCACCTCGTCGTCGTCGAGCGCGTGGATGCCCGACGTGAGGCCGTACTCGATCGCGTCGACCATGGCGATGGCGTCGTCGAGCGTCGCCGCCGTCATGATGCCGAGCACGGGGCCGAAGTACTCGGTCAGATGGAAGGGCGAGCCGGCGCGCACGCCCTCCTTGATGCCCGGCCGCCACAGCGAGCCGGCCTCGTCGAGGCGCTCGGGCTCGAGCACCCAGCGCTCGCCGGGCTCGAGCGTCGTGAGCGCGTGCAGCAGCTTGCCGTCGGCCGGGCCGATGAGCGGTCCGACCTTGCTCGTGCCGTCCCACGGCAGGCCGACGGGCATCGAGCGCACGGCATCCACGAGCTGGCGACGGAAGCGCTCGGAGGTGGCGACCGAGCCCACGAGGATCACGAGCGACGCGGCCGAGCACTTCTGGCCCGCGTGGCCGAAGGCGGAGGCGGCGACGTCGCGCGCCGCGAGGTCGAGATCGGCCGACGGCGTGACGACGATGGCGTTCTTGCCGCTCGTCTCGGCGAGCAGCGGCAGGTCGGGGCGCAGCGCGCGGAACCGCTCGGCCGTCTCGTAGCCGCCCGTGAGGATGACGCGCTCGACGGCCGCGTGGCCGACGAGGTGCGAGCCGAGCGGCGGGTCGGCGAGCTGCACGTAGCGCAGCACGTCGCGCGGCACGCCCGCCTCCCACAGCGCCTCGACCATGACGGCGCCCGAGCGGCGCGCCTGCCGGGCGGGCTTGATGACGACAGGCGAGCCGGCCGCCAGCGCTGCGAGCGTCGAGCCCGCGGGGATGGCGACGGGGAAGTTCCACGGCGGCGTCACGACCGTGAGCCCCACGGGCACGGGCGTCGCGCCGTCGATGCGCTGCATGGCGAGGCCCTGCTCGGCGTACCAGTGGGCGAAGTCGATCGCCTCCGACACCTCTGGGTCGCCCTGCTCGAGCACCTTGCCGCACTCGGCACCCATGACCTCGAGCAGCTCGGCCCGGCGACGCTCGAGCACCTCGCCCGCGCGGTGCAGGATCTCGGCGCGCGCCTCGGCGCCCAGCGCACGCCATCCGGCACCCGCCGCGACGGTCTCGGCGACGAGCGCATCGACGCCCGCGGCGTCGTGCACGAGGTGCGTCTCGGCGGTGGCGACGCCGAGGCGCGAGTCGGCCATGCGGGCGCGGATCGCGTCGCCCCACGCGCGGTTCGCCGCGAGGCTCGGGTCGCTGTCGGGCGCGTTGTCGAACGCGCCGCGCAGGCTCGGCACGGGCTCGGCCGTGCGGTCCTGGATGCGCGCGGGCGCGGGCACGTCGACGGGCATCGCCGCGATGGCGGCGAGGAAGCGCTCGCGCTCGCGCGCGAAGAGCACGGGGTCGTCGCCGAGGTCGAAGACCGCCGACATGAAGTTCTCGTGCGACGCGCCCTCCTCGAGCCTGCGCACGAGGTACGCGATCGCGACGTCGAACTCGGCGGGGTGCACGACGGGCGTGTAGAGCAGCAGCGACCCGACGGTGCGGCGCACGACGGCGGCCTGCGCCGTCGCCATGCCGAGCAGCATCTCCACGTCCATGCCCGCGGCGGCGCCGCGGCGCTCGGCGAGCAGCCACGCGAGCGCGACGTCGAAGAGGTTGTGGCCCGCGACGCCGATGCGCACGGCGCGCACGTGGTCGGGGTGCAGCGCGTCGTCGAGCACGGCCTTGTACGACGCATCGGTCTCGACCTTCGAGCCCCACGTCGCGAGCGGCCAGCCGTGCACCTCGGCGTCGACGCGCTCCATCGGCAGGTTCGCGCCCTTCACGACGCGCACCTTGATGGGGGCGCCGCCCGCGTCGACGCGCGCCGTCGCCCACGCGCGCAGGCGCTGCATGGCGCCGAGCGCGTCGGGCAGGTACGCCTGGATGACGACGCCCGCCTCGAGGCCGCGCAGCTCGGGCTCGTCGAGGATGCGCATGAAGACCGCGAGCGTGAGGTCGAGGTCCTTGTACTCCTCCATGTCGAGGTTGATGAACTTCGTCGCGCCCGCGGTCGCGGCGAGACGGTACAGCGGCAGCAATGCCTGCACGGCGTCGTCGACCGCCTCGTCGAACGCCCACGGCGAGTGCGGCGCGACGGTCGACGACACCTTGATCGACACGTAGTCGACGTCGTCGCGCGCGAGCAGGGCGCGCGTGCCCTCGAGGCGGCGGGCGGCCTCCTCGTCGCCGAGGATCGCCTCGCCGAGCAGGTTGACGTTGAGGCGCACGCCGTCGGTCTCGCGCAGCGTGCGGATGGTGCGGCCGAGGCGCGCGTCGGTCGCGTCGACGACGAGGTGGCGCACCATCGAGCGCAGCACGCGGCGCGCGATCGCGACGACGGGGCGGGGCGCGAGCGGCGCGACGGCGCCGCCGAGCGCGATGGCCCAGCGCAGCGGCGGAGCGAGGAACCGCGGCGTGAGCGGCACGAGCTCGCGCAGGGCGCGGGCGGCGACCGCCGGGTCCTCGGGGCGCACGACGCCGTCGACGAAGCCGACGGTGAACGCGAGGCCGTGCTCGTCGCCGAGCACGCCCGCGAGGCGCTGCGCCGCAGCGTCGACGGGCTCGGCACGGCTCTCGTCGAGCCAGCGGCGCACGAGCGCGACGGCCTCGTCGGCGAGGTCGGCGACCTCGGCGCTGCGGGTCGGGGTGGGCTGGATGCTCGTCATGGCGTCCCCTCGCTCTCCGGGCGGCGCACGCTGCCCTCGATGCGATCCTGCGCCGCCGAACCGTTCGTGAACAGCGCACGTCTACGATGATGACCATTCGACGGCATCGAACGATGGGAGACGGCGTGCTCGAGCTCCGACGCCTGCGCCTGCTGCTGGAGCTTTCGCAGCGCGGCACGATCGCCGCCGTCGCTGCGGCGTTGTCCTACAGCCCCTCGACGGTGTCGCAGCAGCTCGCGCTGCTCGAGCGCGAGGCGGGCGTCGCGCTCACGGAGGCCGACGGCCGCCGCCTGCGCCTCACCGACGCCGGCCACGCGCTCGCTGCGCACGCCGCGCGGGCGCTCGCGCTCGACGAGGAGGCGCGCGTCGCCCTCGCCTCCGCCACCGCGACGCCCGTCGTGCGCCTCGCCGTCATGCCCACGGCCGCCGAGCACCTCGTGCCGCCCGCGCTCACGCTGCTCGCCGCCGACGCGCACCCCGTGCGCGTCACGATGGCCGAGCTGCCGCCCGAGGTCGCGCTCGACGAGCTCGCCGCCCGCGGCTTCGACCTCGTCGTCGCCGAGCAGTACCCCGGCCACGCGCGGCCGCTGCGCGAGGGCATCGAGCGCACGCTGCTGGGCCACGACCCCATCCGCATCGCCGTGCCCGCCGACGACCCGGCCACGTCGATCGCCGACCTCGCCGATCGGGCGTGGGCGCTCGAGCCCGAGGGCGCCGCCGTGCGCGCGTGGTCGGTGCAGCAGTGCCGCGCCGCGGGCTTCGAGCCCGACGTGCGCTTCGACGCCACCGACCTCGTCGCGCACGCGCGTCTCGTCGCCGCGGGACACGCCGTCGCGCTGCTGCCCGACCTCGCGCTCGTCGGCGGCACCGAGGGCATGCGGCTGCTCGACCTGCCGGGCTCGCCCGTGCGCGAGGTGTTCGCGGCGACGCGCGTCTCGTCGCGCGGCGCCGCCGCCGTCGTGCGCGTGCGCCAGGCGCTCGCCGATGCGTTCGCGGCGCTGCCGACGCCAGCGCGCCCGTAGGGTCGAGGCATGCAGAACCTGCTCGACGGCCCGCCCGAGACGCTCCTCCCCGCCGACTCCGGTGCCCACGCGCTCGCGGCTGGCGCGCACGAGCGCGACGTCGCGGCCGCGCATCCCGACTCGGTGCTCGCGTGGGCGATGCTCGCCGAGGAGGCGCTCGCCTCGGGCGAGACGATCGAGGGCTACGCGTTCGCACGCACGGCCTACCACCGCTCGCTCGACGCGCTCCGACGCAACGGGTGGCGCGGCCAGGGCCCCGTGCCGTGGTCGCACGAGCCGAACCAGGGGTTCCTGCGCTCGCTCGCGGCCCTCGCGACCGCATCCGAGGCGCTCGGCGACGCGACCGAGGCCGAGCGCTGCCGCACGTTCCTGCGCGACTCGAGCGCCGAGGGCGCCGAGGCGCTCGGCCTCTGACGCCCTCCGACGCTCAGGCGCGGTCGTGCAGCGTCACGAGGTAGCCGTCGGGGTCGACGAGCGTGCACGTGCGGCCGAACGGACCGTCGAACGGGGCGACGGCGATGGCATGGCCGTCGGCGACGAGCGCGTCGTGGATCTGCTGCACGTCGGTGGCGTGCAGCCACAGCGCGACGCCGAGGCCGGGCTGCGAGGCGTCGAGATCGGTGCCCTCGACGAGGTCGCGCAGCGCGAAGGCGATGGGCGTCGTCGTGAACACGACCGCGTGGGGCGGGCCGGCTGGCGAGCGCTCGAGGCCGAGGTAGCGCTCGTAGAAGGCCTGGGATCCGGCGAGGTCGCGGACCTGCAGCGAGACGAAGTCGGGGCCGGTGACGGGCATGGTGCTCTCTTTCATGTCAGTTGGTTGACATGCTCCAGCCTATGTCAGACTGCTGACATGCAGCGACCCGCCGACGGCATCCACCTCGACACGTCGCTCGGCTACGCGCTCAAGGAGGCGTCGAGCGCGCTCCGCGCCGCGATGGAGGATGCGCTGCGCCCGCTGGGCATGACGATCACCCACTACTCGTGCCTCGAGCTGCTCGCGCAGCGCCCAGGCATGTCGGGCTCCGAGCTCGCACGCGGCGCGTTCGTGACCCGCCAGTCGATGCACGTGCTGCTGCAGACGCTCGAACGCGACGGCGCCGTCGAGCGCCCCGCCGAGGACGCGGTCGGCAAGGCGCTCCCCGCCCGGCTCACCGACCGCGGGCGCGCGAGCCTCGCGGTGGCGACCATCGCGGTGCGCGACGTCGAGCGGCGCATGCTCGGCGAGCTGACGGCCGGCGAGCAGCGCCAGGTGCTGGGCGCGCTGCAGCGCATGGCGCGATCGCTGCGCGCCGACACGACCGCCGGCGACGCAGCCGCCGCGAGCGACTAGCGCTCGGCGCGCTCCGTCGCCCGCGAGATCGCGATCATCTCGTCGCGCGGCACGACCTTGATGCGCGCGCGGCCGTGCGGCTCGCCGAGGCCCATCTCGTGCTCGTCGAGGCGGATCCAGCCGGCGATGTCGGTCCAGTCGACGCCGCGCTCGGCGAGCAGCGCCGGGATGGCCTCGGCGCTCGCGTCCTCGGGCGTCCACCACGACAGCTCGTCGGCGAGCAGCTGCTCGATCGTCTCCTTGGCGTCGGACTTCGTGTGGCCGATGAGGCCCACGGGCCCGCGCTTGATCCAGCCGGTGGCGTACACGCCCGGCATGGGGCGGATGCCGTCGACGACGCGGCCGGCCTCGTTCGGGATGACGCCGCGCAGCTCGTCGAACGGCACGCCCGGCAGCGGCGACGAGAAGTAGCCGATGGCCCGGTAGACGGCCTGCACGGGCACGTCGCGCAGCTCGCCCGTGCCCTCGATGCCGCCCTGACCGTCCGGACGCGTGCGCTCGATGCGCAGCGCCGTCACGCCATCCTCGCCGACGACCTCGACGGGCCGCGACCAGAAGTGCAGGTGCAGACGACGGGATGCGGAGCCCGTCTCGCGCGCCCGCCACTGGTCGAGCACGCGCGAGATCACGAGGATCTGCTTGTTGGCCTTGCGGGCCTCCTCGTCGGGGTCGACGCCGAAGTCCTCGTCGGAGAGGATCATGTCGACGTCGCGCAGCTCGCCGAGCTCGCGCAGCTCGAGCGGCGTGAACTTCACGTCGAGCGGGCCGCGACGACCGAAGACGTGCACGTCGGTGACGGGCGACGCCTCGAGGCCCTCGACGACGTTCGCGGGCACCTCGGTGGGCAGCAGGTCCTCGGGGTGCTTCGCGAGCATGCGCGCCACGTCGAGCGCGACGTTGCCGACGCCGAGCACGGCGATGCCCTCGGCCTCGAGCGGCCACGTGCGCGGCACGTCGGGGTGGCCGTCGAACCACGACACGAAGTCGGCGGCGCCGTACGAACCGGGCAGGTCGACGCCGGGGATCACGAGCGGCGCGTCCTTCACGGCACCCGTCGCGAAGATCACCGCGTTGTAGTGGCGCTGCAGATCCTCGAGCTGGATGTCGACGCCGAAGCGCACGTTGCCGAAGAAGCGCACGACGCCCGACTCGAGCACCTCGCGCAGCGCCGAGATGATGCCCTTGATGCGCGGGTGGTCGGGCGCGACGCCGTAGCGCACGAGGCCGTACGGCGCGGGCAGGTGCTCGAAGAGGTCGATCGACACCTCGCCGCCCGTCTCTGCGACGGCCTTCTTGAGGATGTCGGCGGCGTAGATGCCTGCGGGACCGGCGCCGACGACGGCGACGCGGAGCGTGGTGGGCATGGAGGGTCCTCTCGAGCGCGCGCGGCGCGCGGCTAGCGGGTGCGGGTGACGAGGGATGCGGCGAACGCGTCGAGCGCGTCGCGCACGGGGCCGGCGGGCAGTGCCGTGAGCGCCTCGTGCGCGCCGTCGCGCCAGCGCTCGGCCTCGGCGAGCGTGTCGAGCGTCGCCGGGTGCTCGCGCAGCCTCGCGACGGCGTCGGGGAAGTCGTCGCCCTTGCGGTCGATGTCGGCGAGCAGCGCCGCGGCGTCGGCGTCGGATGCCGCGGCGGCGCGCAGGCGCAGCAGCGGCAGCGTCATGACGCCCGTGCGCAGGTCGGTGCCGGCGACCTTGCCGGTCTCGGGCGACGACGACAGGTCGAGCACGTCGTCGACGAGCTGGAAGGCGACGCCGATGCGCTCGCCGAAGTCGCGCAGCGGCTGGCGGCACGCGGGGTCGGCGTTGCCCATGAGCGCGCCGAGCTCGGCGGCCGAGGCGATGAGCGAGCCCGTCTTGTCGGCGAGCACCTGGATGTAGTGCTCGACCGGGTCCGCGCCCTGCGGGCCGAGGGTCTCGTGCAGCTGGCCGAGGCACATGCGCTCGAACGTGTTCGCGTGGATGGCCGCGAACTCCGGCCCGAGGCGGGCGCCGACGGCGCCGGCGCGGGCGAAGAGCAGGTCGCCGGCGAGGATCGCGACGGAGTTGCCCCAGACCTCCTGCGCGGCGGGCACGCCGCGGCGCAGCGTCGCCCGGTCCATGACGTCGTCGTGGTACAGGCTCGCGAGGTGCGTGATCTCCACGACCTCCGCGGCGGCCACGACGTCGTCGGTCACGCCGTCGCCGAGCTGGGCGGCGAGCATGACGAGCATGGGACGCGTGCGCTTGCCGCCCGCATCCTTCAGGTACCGCGTCATCGAGTGCGCGATGGGGTCGGTCAGCGCGACGTCGCGGTCGAGCGCCTGCTCGACGAGCTGCAGACCGTGCTCGAGGGCGTCGACGAGCTCGCGCTCGGGACCGGCGGCCTCGTCGAGCGTGATCCCGAGCGAGGCGGCGAGGCCGCTCACGCCGTCGCCTCGTCGGCGGCGGGTCGCTCGATGATGGCCATGCGCATCGTCTGCTCCGTGGGCTTGCGGCCGCGGTGCAGTGCGACCGCGCCCATCGTGAGGTTGCGGTGGGCGACGCGCGTGAAGCCGGCGCCGCGGATCCACCGCGAGAGGGTCTCCTGGTCGGGCCAGGCCTCGATCGAGTCGACGAGGTACCGATACGACTCGGGGTTCGACGACGCGAGGCGGCCGATGACCGGCACGGTGCGCATGAACGCCTTGTGGCCGGCGCGGGCGACGCCGAGCGGCGGCTTCGACGCCTCGCACACGAGCAGGCGACCGCCGGGCTTCAGCACGCGGAAGAACTCCGACAGCGCCGCCCTGGGGTTCTGCACGTTGCGGAAGCCGAACGAGATGGTGACGGCGTCGAACGTGTCGGCGTCGAACGGCAGCTCCTGCGCGTCGCCCTGCACGAACTCGATCTCGGGGTAGCGGCGGCGCCCCTCCTCGATCATCCCGGCGCTGAAGTCGAGCGCCGTCACGAGCGCGCCCGCCTTCGCCATCGGCGCCGACGACGTGCCCGTTCCTGCGGCGACGTCGAGGATGCGCTCGCCGGGCTGCGGCGCGACGGCGCGGTTCATCTGCAGTCGCCAGAGCCGGTCGTTGCCGAGCGTGAAGAGCCCGTTCATGAGGTCGTATCGCTTGGCGGTCGCGTCGAACATCGCCGCGACCTCGCTCGGGTCCTTGCCCAGGTCCGCTGCCCCCACGGCATCCATCCTACGGTGGCGCGCATCCCCTCGTCGGGGCCGATCCGCCAGCGTGCGCTGCGAGCGTAGGCTGGTCGTCGTGCAGGCCCAGCGACGATTGCGCGTCGTGACGACGCGCGCCGCCCACGGTCGACTCATCGCCCACGCCGACGCGAGCGCGCCGCTCGCGTTCGTGCGCTCGGGCGACGGGCTCGTCGGTGTCGGCGAGGCGCTGCGCATCACGGTGTCCGGACCCGACAGGATCGCGGATGCCGCCGCGGCGTGGGATGCGCTCGTCGCAGCCGCCGAGGTGACCGACGAGGTCGACGCGCACGGCACGGGACTCGTGGCGTTCGGCACGTTCGCGTTCGCCGACGACTCGGCCGCCGAGTCGGTGCTCATCGTGCCGCGCATCGTGCTGGGCCGCCGCGGCGACGACGCGTGGACGACGCGCATCGCCGTCGACGACGAGCCGCTGCCCGAGCCGCAGCCGAAGCGCGAGGTCGACGACGTGCGCGTCGCCCTCGCCCCCGGCGCCATCGACCCCGAGCGGTACGCGACGATCGTCGGCTCGGCCGTCGCGGCCATCCGCGCGGGCGAGCTCGAGAAGGTCGTGCTCGCTCGCGACCTCGTGGGTGCGCTGCCCGCGGGCGCCGACCTGCGCTCGGCGCTGCTCGGCTTGCGCCGCCGCTACCCCGATGCCATCACGTACGCGGTCGACGGCCTGCTGGGCGCGAGCCCCGAGATGCTCGTCGCCGCCCGCGACGGCCGCACGTTCACGCGCGTGCTCGCAGGCACGGCCGCGCGCGGCGCGACGCCCGAGCTCGATGGCGAGGCCGCCGAGGCGCTCGCGGTGCATCCGAAGGACGTCGGCGAGCACCGCCTCGCGGCCGAGTCGGCGCTCGAGGCGCTGCGCCCGATCTCGCGCGACCTCGCGACGAGCGGCCCGTACCCGCTGCGGCTGCCGAACCTGTGGCATCTCGCGACCGACATCACGGGCACGCTCGAGGGCTCGGTGCTCGACGCGCTGGCCGCGCTGCATCCGACCGCCGCCGTGGCGGGCACGCCGCGCGACGTCGCGCTCGCGCGCATCGCCGAGCTCGAGGGCATCGACCGCGGCCGCTACGCCGGGCCGGTCGGCTGGCTGGATGCGTCGGGCGGCGGAGAGTGGGCGATCGCGCTGCGCGGCGCGCAGGTCGCGCCCGACGGCTCGATCCGCGCGTTCGCGGGCGCGGGCATCGTCGCCGACTCCGTGCCTGCCGACGAGCTCGCCGAGACGGCGATCAAGCTGCGCCCCATCGTCGACGCCTTCGGCGACCCGCTCCCCCGCGCCCGGTGCTGGAGTAGCCGCTCGCTCGTTGCGTTCTGCAGGCGATTCCGCCTCTCAAGGGAACATTCCCCCCAAGACCCGGAATCGCCTGCAATACGCAACCAATGCGGGATGGGTCGGTTGCGTTTCGCAGGCGATCAGGGGTGGCGGAGGGAAGATGCCCCTCCGACCCCCTCGATCGCCTGCAATGCGCAACGAGATGGGGCGGCGCGCGGCTAGGGTCGTCGGATGCCCGACGCCGCAGCCGCATCCATCACGCTCGCGATCGTGCCCCAGGTCGTCGAGGTGCTGCCGGGCGAGCTCGTCGTCGAGCACGACGCCGACCCCGCGGCGCACGTCGACGCCGAGGGGGTCGTCGCGATCGTGCGGGCGCCCGACGGCACGACGAGCATCCGCGCGGCCGTCGACGCCGACGTGGAGCGCTGGGTGGCGCTGTGGACCGGCGGCACGGCGCACGGGCTCGACGCCCCGGGCATGACGGCGTCGATCGCGGCGCCGCTCTCGGCGGCGGGCCTCGCCGTCTTCGTCGTCGGCACCGCGACGGCCGACCTCGTGCTCGTCGCCGCCGACGATCGCGAGCGCGCACTCGGCGTGCTCTCGGCTGCAGGGCACACGACCGCCGACTGACGCATGCGCCCGGTGCGCTCGCCGGTCAGGCGCGGTGCGACGGGTGGCGGCAGAAGGAGGCGGCGTCGGGCTCGTCGTACGACGCGACGAGCACGACCGTCTCGCCCTCGGCGAGCTCCGGGACCTCGTCGTGCAGCGGCACCCAGGGCTCGGGGTCGATGAGCGTCTCTGGCCAGCCGCTCGCGTCGGCGAAGGTGCTCGCCCCGTCGTCCGACGTGTCCATCTCGATCTCCGGGATCGGTTCCGCGTTCCACACCGATCGCTCGAGCGTCGGCACGATGGGCTGCACGTGCTCGTCGCGCAGCGTCACGACGAAGCCCGCGGCGTCGTGCGCGCGGCACATGCCCCACGACCGATCGTCGGTGGCTTCGATCGGCTCGGTCGTGGCCGAGCCCTCGACGGGCTCGTCGCCCATGGCGCCCGGGCGGTACGCCACCGTCACCGCCTCGACGCCGGCGACGACCCCGCGCGCAGACCACAGGGCTCCGTCGCCGCTGACCACGACGCCGTACGCATCGCGGAAGATGCCCGCTGCCCGGTGCGCGTCGACCGCGAGGTCGATCGTGCGACGACCGGCGAACAGCCGCTGCCCCTCCCACGGGGTCGGCAGGAAGGCGAGCCAGTCGACGTGGTCGCCGACCGCCACGTTCACGCCGTCGTCGCCGAGCTGCCACGTCGTGAGCCAGATGCTCCTGGTCACCCTGCGCCTCCCGCGAGCGCGAGCCGCTCGGCGCAGCCGGGTGCGACGACGCGCGTCGTCGACGGCGGGTTCGCGGCCAGCAGGCGCTCGGGGCGGATGGGCCGCCGCGCGAGGTCGCCGCCGCAGTTCGGGCAGACGTGCGCCATGCGCTCGGCGCACGACGCGCACCATGTGCACTCGAACGTGCAGATGAAGGCGAGGGATGCGGGCGGCAGGTCGACGTCGCAGCACTCGCAGCCGGGGCGCAGGTCGAGCATCAGCGCTTGCCCTTGCCCTTCGGCTTCGCCTTGGACTTCGGGGCTGCCTTGGCCTTCGACTCGGTCTTCGACGTGGACTTCGCCGTCGACTTCGACTTCGGCGCCGCCTTCGACTTCGACTTCGCATCCTTCGCCTTCGCGCGCTTCGCGCCCTTCGCGACCACCGGCGCAGCGAGCGCGGGCGACGCCGCGAGCGCCTCCTCGGGGATGCCGCCGAGCGCCACGAGCCGCTCACGCTCGGCATCGACGTCGTAGTCGGCGACGGGCCACTGCGGGTCGATGGCCTCGAGCGCCTCGATGAGCAGCTCCTGCACGGCGAGGCGCGCGAACCACTTGCGATCCGCCGGCACGACGTGCCACGGCGCCGCGACGCGCGCCGTGCGGTCGATCGCGATCGTGTACGCCTGCTGGTACTCGGCCCACATCGTGCGCTCGTCGACGTCGCCCGGGTTGTACTTCCAGTGCTTGTCGGGCCGGTCGAGGCGCTCGAGCAGCCTGGCGCCCTGCTCGCCGTACGAGATGTGCGGCATGACCTTCACGAGGTGCACGCCCTGGTCGGCCAGCTGCCGCTCGAAGTCGACGATGCGGCCGTAGCGCTGCTCGATGACCTCGGGCTTCGACAGCCCGCGCACGCGATGGATGAGCACGTCCTCGTAGTGCGAGCGGTCGAAGACGCCGATCTGGCCGGGCTGCGGCAGCGCGCGCTCGATGCGCCACAGGAAGTCGTGGCGACGCTCGGCGGGCGTCGGCCGCTTGAACGACGTGATGCGCACGCCCTGCGGGTCGACGGCGCCGACGACGTGCCGCACCAGCCCGCCCTTGCCCGCGGTGTCCATGCCCTGCAGCAGCAGGAGCACGCTGCGGCCGTCGCCTGCCGACGCCGATGCGTGCAGCCGCTCCTGCAGCTCGGCGAGGTGCTCGGCGCGCTCGGCGAGCAGCGCCTCCCCCGCGGCCTTGTCGCCCGTGAAGCCGGGCGTCGAGCGCGGGTCGATCTCGGCGAGGCGCACGCCTCGGCGGGCGTGCCGGACTGCTGCGGGGATGTCGCTCATGGCCAGAGCATAGTGACGCGCCCCGAGCGATCAGTCGGCTGCGAGCCGCACCTCGACGATGCACGTCGCGGCTCCCGTGAGCGCCCGTTCGAGGCTCGCGCGGTCCTCGACCAGCACGTGCTGCCAGCCGTAGGCGGCGGCGAGGGCTGCGAGGTCGACGTGCTGCGGCGTGCGCTGCACGCGGGCGAAGTCGGCGGGCTCGGCGGTCGCGGCGACCTCGAGGTCGTCGAAGATCGTGCCGCCACCGTCGTTGCCGACGACGAGCTGCAGCCGCGGCCGCGGCTCGTCGGCAGGCACGTGCAGGCCGCCGACGTCGTGCAGCAGCGTGAGGTCGCCCATGAGCGCCCGCGTGACGCCGCGACCGCCGGCGCGGTCGTGGGCGAGCGCGACGCCGATCGCCGTCGAGACCGTGCCGTCGATGCCTGCGAGGCCGCGGTTGGCGTGCACCGTGAGGGGCTTGCCGCCCACGGTGCCGTCGAGCACGCGGATGAGGCGGGATGCGCCGAGCACGAGCCGATCGTGCGGCCACGTGTGCTCCCACACGGCCTTCGCGAGCATCGCGCGCGTGACGGGGCGGCGCGCATCCTCGAGCACGGCGCGCGCGTAGCGCTCGCGCGACAGGTCGGCGCCCGGGATGCCCTCGGCGCCGGCGTCGAGGATGCGGCGCGACGTGTGCACCCAGCGGCCGACCCACGCTCGCGCCCAGTCGCCCGGCGCGCCCTCGGCCACGAGGTCGCCCTCGACGACGGTGCCGCGCACGTTCTCGAGGCCGCGGCGTCCGGCGACGAGCACCTCGACGTCGTCGCGGCGGACGAGCCTGGTGACGATGCGCGTGAGCGTCGGGTGCCCGACCACCACGACGCGGCGCACCTCGTCGGCGAGCTCGGTCGCGGCGACGTCGGGCACGACGAGGTTCGGGCCGAAGCGGGCGTTCGACGACGGCTCGGCGATGAGCGGGGCGCCGAGCGCGATCGCGAGCTCGGAGGCGGCGGGGCCGGCGTCGGCCCCCGCGACGACGACGGTGCCGGGCTCGGGCGACACCGGGAACGTCGGCCGCGGTGCGACGACGACGGGCTCGACGGCTGCGTGCGCGTGCACCGCTCCGCCCGAGAGCGGGTCGCGGAACGCCACGTTCAGCTGCACCGGGCCGGGCTCGCGGGTGCCGTCGGCGCCGAGCGCCTCCCGCACCGCGCGCACCGCATCCGCCTCGGGCGTCGCATCCGCGGCGGCGAGCGCCTCGACGACCGCACGCGCCGCATGGGCGTAGATGCCGGGCTGCGTCGTCGTCTGGTTCGAGCGGATGCCGAGCAGCTCCGGCGGTCGGTCGGCCGTGATCGCGATGAGCGGCACGTCGGCGTGGTGCGCCTCGAGCATCGCGGGGTGCAGCTCGGCGACGGCCGTGCCGCTCGTCACGACGACCGCGACGGGCGCGTGCGTCTCGCGGGCGAGGCCCACGGCGAGGAACCCGGCCGAGCGCTCGTCGATGCGCACGTGCAGCGTCAGCCGCTCCTCGCGCGCGAGGCGCGCAGCAGCGAGGGCGAGCGCCTGCGAGCGCGAGCCCGGGCACACGACGACGTCGTGCACGCCCGCGTCGGCGAGGGCGGCGAGCAGGCGGTCGGCGTAGGCGGCGGCCGCCGCGTCAGCCACGGCGCGAGTCGTCGTCGCGGTCGTCCGCGGGCAGCGTGTGGTCGGCGGTCTCGGCCGTCTCGTCGTCGGCGGACTCCGTCGGCTCCTCGGCGGCGGGCTCGTCGCGGCGAGCCTGATCGGCCTGCGCCTCGTCGTCGAGCGCGGCGAGCTGCTGCTCGAGCTCGGCGATGCGGCGATCCGACTCGTCGGCGCTCACCCACGTGCCCAACTGCGTGCGGAACTCCGTCGAGTCCTCCGGCCCCTCGGGCGGCGCGGCCGAGCGGGGCGCCTTGCCCCAGAACAGCCAGCCCAGCGGGCCGACGACGGGCACGAGCACGATGAGCACGGCCCACAGCACACGATTGAGCCTGCGGATGCGACGGTCGTCGGTGATCGTGAGGTCGACGATCGCGTACACCGCCATCGCGACGGCCAGGATGCCGCCGATGATGAGGTAGCGCGCCATGCCGCACACTGTACGCGCCGCGGCTATGCGGATGCTGCCGGTTCCGCCGCGCGCGTACGCTGGATGCGTGCGTGCCATCGTCTCCTACGTCCTGCTGCGCGCTGCGCTGTTCATCGCGCCGTTCGCGATCCTCGTCGCAGCGCAGGTCGAGTGGTACGTCGCCCTCGTCATCTCGCTGCTGTTCGCGTTCGCAGCGAGCGCCGTGTTCCTGCGCAGGCAGAAGGCCGCGGTGAGCGCCGAGATCGCGCGGATGCGCGGCGAGCGCGGCCACCGCGACGACGAGGACGTCGAGGACGAGGCGGTCGACGCCGTGCGCGCGACCGAGACCGACGACGAGTCGATCGACGCGGGCGCCGACGCCGAGGACGACGCCGAGGATGGCACCGTCGCGACGACGACGACCGATCCCGACCTCGTCACCGACGAGGATGCATCCGCCGCCGAGCGCGACGACCGCACCGACCGCTGACGCGCGGCCGACGCGGGGTCAGAACGCGAAGCCCGTGATGCCGCCCCACAGCGCGACCGCCGTGCCGAGGCCGTAGAGCAACGTCGTGAGCGACGTGAGGCCCAGCGCCGTCACGTAGTCGCGCGTCGTGCGGGCCATCGCGACGATGACGACGGCCGGCACGGCCACCACGAGCACGAGCAGCACGAACGGGCCGTACGCGAGCGCGAGCGAGTAGATCGCGAGGATGCCGAACGGCACGAGCATGAGGATGCCGTACAGCACCTTCGACGCGATGCGGCCGATGAGCGTCGGCACCGTGCGCTTGCCTGCGGCGCGGTCGGAGTCGACGTCGCGCAGGTTGTTCACGAGCATGAGGGCCGCGGCGAAGCAGCCCATGGCGGCGCCGAGCACGAGGGAGTCCTCGGTCCAGCGGCCGAGCGTCGCGAAGACGGTGCCGTTGACGGCGATCATGCCGAAGACGAGGAAGGCGACGAGCTCGCCGAGCCCGTAGTAGCCGTAGGGGCGCGGGCCGCCCGTGTAGAGCCAGGCGAGCGCGACGCACACGGCGCCGACGAGCAGCAGCCACCACTGCTGCGACACGACCGCGAGCGCGACGCCGGATGCGGCGCCGAGGCCGAGCAGCACGATCGCGACGGTACGCACCCGCTTGGGGTCGACGGCGGTCGACGACGTGATGCGGCGCGGACCCTTGCGGTCGGCGTCGGTGCCGCGGATGCCGTCGGAGTAGTCGTTGGCGACGTTGACGCCCATCTGCAGGAAGACCGCGACGGCGAGCGCGAGCAGCGCGATCGCGAGGTGGTATCCCTGGGCGGCGAACGCGGCGCCGACGCCGACGGCGACGGGCGCGATCGCCATCGACAGCGTGCGGGGCCGCGTCGCGGCGACCCAGTCGCCGAAGGTCGGCGGGCGCTTCGCGGCGCGCACCGTCGTGCCGCGCCTGGCGGGGTTGCCCGAGCGCGCGCGAGCGCGCTCGTCCTGCTTGCGTCCGCCGGGTGCTGCGCTCGTCTTCGCCACGCATCGAGCGTACCGGCGGCACCCGTACACCCCGCTCGGGTCGGCCGCGCTCCCACCAGCTGGTCGAGGAGCGCGCGAGCCCTTGGGCGAGCACGCGTCACGAGACCACGCGACCGCCGCTCCTGCCCAGCCATGCGCATGGTCGCGTCGAGCGGGCACCTCGCGTGGTCTCGTGACGGCTGCAGCCTTCGGCTGCGGCCTCCTCGACCAGCTGCGTGGCCGGCTCGTCGAGCACCTCGAGCGGCACCCGCGCACGCGCAAGTTCGCAGCGACCCGCGCGCGCGGGTCAGCGGGGCGGGCGGGGCGCCGACGGGGTCGAGCGCCACCACGAGGTGCGGCGCTGGCGCATGCGGCTCGCGACGAGGCGCGAGAGGCGCTTGCGGTCGGGCTTGCCCGTGTGGGTCGTGGGGATCACCGACACCGTCACGACGTGGTTGGGGCGCGCTGGCTTGCCGAGCGCGTGCTGCACCGCCTGGCGGATCTCGGCGAGGTCGGGGCGCAGCGTCGTCACGACGACGGGCACCTCGCCCCACTCGGCGTCGGGGCCGGCGACGACGACGGCGTCGGGCGCGAAGACCTGCACGACGTGCTCGACGGCCGCGAGCGACACGTTGACGCCGCCCGACACGATGACGTCGTCGATGCGGCCCGAGACCTGCAGCTGGCCGCCGACGAGCGAGCCGGCGTCGCCCGTGCGGAACCAGCGCGTGCCGCTCGCATCCTGCACGAACCGTCGCGCCGTGAGCTCCTCGTCGGAGTAGCCGTCGGCGAGGTGCGGCCCCGAGATCTCGATCTGGTCGGTGAGCCGCACCTTCGTGAGCCCCAGCGGCCGCCCGTCCCACACGCAGCCGCCGCACGTCTCGGTCATGCCGTACGTGCGCGTGACCTTCCACCCCAGCCGCGCGGCGCGCTCGATGAGGCCGATCGGCGCGCGCTGACCGCCGAGCAGGATGCGGTCGAGCCGGCGGATGGGGCCGGCGAACGAGCGGTCGAGCTGCGCGGCGTCGACGAGGCGCGCGAGCTGCGTCGGCACGAGCGACGTGTAGCGGCGCTCGTGCTCGAGCGACTCGACGGCCGTGACGAACGCCTCGGCTGTGAACGAGCCCTCGGTGCGCACGAGCGGCGCCCCCGACGGCGCGTTGCGCCACACGACGTTGCGGCCGGCGATGAACGAGTCGGGCAGCGACAGCACCCACTGGCCCGCGCCGCCGAGCGCCTCGTTGGCGGCGTCGGTCGACGCGGCGATCGCGGCATCCGACAGCAGCACCTGCTTGGGCACGCCCGAGGTGCCGCTCGTCGCGACGATCTCGGGCATCAGCGTGCGCCCATCAGTAGGCCCAGGGGAACGGCGACCAGTCGGGGTCGCGCTTCTCGAGGAAGGCGTCGCGGCCCTCGACCGCCTCGTCGGTGCCGTACGCGAGGCGCGTGGCCTCGCCCGCGAACAGCTGCTGGCCCACGAGCCCGTCGTCGGGCGCGTTGAACGCGTACTTCAGCATGCGGATGGCCGTGGGGCTCTTGCCGAGGATCTCGCGCGCCCACTCGATCGCGGTCGTCTCGAGCTCGGCGTGCGGCACGGATGCGTTGATCGCGCCCGCGGCGAGCGCGCGGTCGGCGGAGTACTCGCGGGCGAGGAAGAACACCTCGCGCGCGAACTTCTGCCCCGTCTGCCGTGCCATGTACGCGGAGCCGTAGCCGGCGTCGAACGAGCCGACGTCGGCGTCGGTCTGCTTGAAGCGCGCGTGCTCGGTGCTCGCGATCGTGAGGTCGCACACGACGTGCAGCGAGTGCCCGCCGCCGGCAGCCCATCCGGGCACGACGGCGATGACGACCTTCGGCATGAAGCGGATGAGGCGCTGCACCTCGAGGATGTGCAGCCTGCCCGCGCGGGCGGGGTCGATCGTGGCGGCGGAGTCGCCCTCGGCGTAGCGGTAGCCGTCGCGGCCGCGGATGCGCTGGTCGCCGCCGGAGCAGAACGCCCAGCCGCCGTCCTTCGGGCTCGGCCCGTTGCCCGTGAGCAGCACGACGCCGACCTTCGAGTCGAGGTGCGCGGCCGAGAGGGCGCGGTGCAGCTCGTCGACCGTGGAGGGCCGGAAGGCGTTGCGCACCTCTGGCCGATCGAAGGCGATGCGAGCGATGCGGCCGTCGTGCGAGCGGTGCGAGGTGATGTCCGAGAAGCCCTCGGACTCGGGCGAGACGACCCACGCGCTCGGGTCGAAGAGCTCGGAGACGGTCACCCGCCCAGCCTACGCCGCAGGGGTGTCACGGCTCGCCGAGGCAGCGCTCCGAACGATCTCCGAGCGGCGCTCAGATCGATGGCACCGCGGGCACGACCGTGTACGACTGCAGGTCCTCGTCGAACACGGCGCGCACGTCGATGCCCCACTGGTCGGGCGCGCCGCCGATGCGCCGCACGACGATGCCGACGACGAGCTCGAGGCTGCCGCTCGACGACGAGTACCCGTCGGTGAGCGGCTCGAAGCGCTCGCCGGGGCCGAGCGGCGCGACGGTCGGGCAGCCGGCCGCTGCGGTCTCGGAGCACGCGGCGACGTAGTCGACGGCGGCGATCGTCATCTCGTCGAGCATCTCGGGCCCCGGCGAGACGCCACCGAACCAGAGGAATCCGTCGGCGAGCACCCCGAGTGCCGAGTCGCCCGTCTCGAGCCGCGGCGACGTGGTGATGTCGAGGTCGTAGGCGCCCGGGTAGAGCCAGATGGGATCGCGGAACAGGTCGAAGCCGTCGGGCACGAGGGCACCGCCGATGGTCTCGACGTCGGCGAGGCCGACGAAGAGCGGCGATGCGACGGCGAGCCCCGTCTCGACGCGCCAGCCGCCGTCGCGCACGAGCCGCATGCGCATGGTCGAGCCGGAGCCGAACGTCGGGATCGCGACGGTGCACGACACGGTCGCGACGTCGTCGCCCACCGACGGCTCCGCGCACTCGAACGCCGGGGCCCCGGTGGTGGTCGCGACGTCGACGAGCGACGTGTCGGCGTAGGCCGGGTCGGGCGGAGCCATGCGCGACGCCGTCTCGAGGTCGCCCGCTTCGATCGCGCCCACGTACTCGGCGACGACGCGGTCCAGCTCAGCGAGCGAGCCAGCCTCCGACTGGCGCTGGATGGCGGGCACCGCGACGAACGCCGCCGCCACGAGCGCCGCCCCTGCGACGAACGTGACGACCGGGTTGCGCACGAGCGTGAGGATGCGGCGCCTGCCAGGAGAGGCCGGGGCCGACTGCGGCGCCGGCTCGGATGCGGGCGCGAACGGCACGTCCGAGCCCGCCTGGCCTCGCTCGACGCCGAGGGCCGCCCGCGCCGCCGCCTCCCGAGCGTCGTCCTCGGCCTGCGCCCGCTGCCGCGCGACGTCGTCCTCCGACGGCATCGCGAAGTCGGGCATCCCCTCGGTCACCCGTACATCTCCGTGACGCCGGTGACCTCGAGCTCGTACGACGTCCAGGTCTCGTCGAAGTGCACGAGCACCTCGACGTTCGGCGCGGCGGCCTCGCCCGAGCCGGCGATGCGCACGGGGATGCCGAACGTCAGGGCGTCGTGCGGGTACCCCGGCTGCGAGAAGCTGGCCGAGAGTCCCCGCCCCTCGGGCGGCGGCACGATGCCGCACCGGGTGGCGGCATCCTCGTCGACGACGCAGCCCTCCGCGAAGGCGAGCGCGGCCGCCTCGACGTCGTCCATGACGGCCTCGGAGACCTGCGGCATGACGTTGAGGTAGCCGCCGCCGTCGGCGACGACGAGCCCGCCGTAGTCGGTGAGGTCGATGAGGTCGGAGGTGCGCGTCTCGGTGTCGTAGCCACCGGGCAGCAGCCAGTAGGCTTCCTCGTCGGGATCGAGCAGGCCCGCCATCGGCACGCCCGACACCGATACGAGCTCGAACAGCGCCGGTGCGACGTACGAGCGCTGCAGGAGGCTCGATCCGAGTCGCCAGCTGCCGTCGACCCGCTCGATCCGCAGCGGGGTGACCATGCCGCCCGAGCCGTAGCCCATGACCTCGAGGCTGCAGCGGGCCGTCGCCACGTCGCCGGCGCGGTCGAGCGTGGGCGCTCCGCAGGCCACCGTGGGCGGGCTCGTCGGCGCGACCCCGGCCTCGATGAGTGCCAGCGATCCCATCCCCTCGTCAGGGCGGAAGGCGGCGACCGCCGCCTCGGCATCGCCCTGGTTGAGCGCCGCCACGTAGTCGTCGACGACGCGCTCGAGCTCGGCCATCGTGCCGCGCTCGGTCCAGGCCGTGATCGCCGGCGCGGCCAGGAAGCCCGCGGCGACGACGGAGGCGCCGGTCGCGAACGCGACGATCGGGTTGCGCACGATCGTCAGCACGCGGCGGCGCACGGCCGAGGGCACGCGCACCGGTCGGTCGGCGCGACGGGAGTGGATGCGGGTGCTCGGGTCGGGCGGGGGCAGCGCGGCAGCACCCTGCTCCCCCGACGCATCGTCGGCCTCGTCGGCTCCCGCCGCATCGGCGAGCACCGCCTCGTCGAGCGGCTCCTGCTCGAGCCCGAGCGCATCGCGCAGCCCTGAGGTGGGATCGGCGGCGCGGGCGCGCGAGATCGCCTCGGCGCGGCGCTCGGCGGCGAGGTCCTCGTCGGAGGGCATCGTGAAGTCGGGCATGCGCTCGGTCATGGCGCCGCCACCGGGCTGGCGGGCGTCACCGTGAGCGACTGCAGGTCGTCGGCGAGCACGACGTCGAAGTCGACGAAGCTGGCGGTGATGGGCCCCATGGCCTCGGCGTTCGCGCTCGGTGCCTCGGTCGTGATGGTGGCCGTCATCGTGCCGGAGTGCGATGCGAGATCGAGGTCCCATTCGAGGCTCGGCGGCACGCCGGTGTCGGCACCGAGCACCGAGCACGCGTCGCCGCAGGCCGCGCGATGCTGGGCGACGAACGCCTCGACCGCCGTGTAGGCCACGCTCGAGCCCTCCATCGTCGGCCACGCCAGCGCGAACACGTCGACGCGCTCGCCCGGCACGACGACGAACGGGTTGCTGCGGAGGTCGACGACGCCGATCGTCACCGGCTCGAGGCTGTAGCGGCCCGGCAGCAGCCACGCGCGGCCCGCCAGCGCCTCGTCGCCGAGCGCGAGCGCCAGCCCGTGCGGCACCTGCGCGATGCCGAGCAGCCCCTCGGCGATGCGCCACTCGCCGCCGCGATGCACCAGCTCGACGATGGATGCGCCATCGTCGGGCCCGATCGTGTGGTGCACGCGCACGATGGCGCGCGTGCCCTGCAGCGCGAGCAGCTCGACGTCGTCGACCGCGAAGGGCGCCGCGGGCGTCAGTAGGTCGTCGCGCAGCAGCGCATCCGACGCCTGGGTCGCATCGGGCGACTGCGCCGCGACGACCGCATCCACGTCGCCCACCGTGACGTCGGCGGCGTAGCGCTCGACGACGGCGACGGCATCGCGGCCGCGCTGCTGGTCGACGAGCGCCGGCACGCCCACGATCGCGAGCGCAGCGAGCACCGCGGCGACGACGCCGATGCCCAGGATGCGCCGCGCACGGGGCCCGCGAGGCAGGCGCAGCCATCGGCCGCGACGCTCGGACGCCGCCTCGGGCATCTCGAAGTCGGGCATCGGCGCGGACATGCGCCGAGCATGCCAGACGTCCCCCGACGCCTCCTGGACGGCGCCGCGCGCCGCCGGGCGTCAGAAGATGGCGAGCGAGCGCCAGGCGAAGGCGCTCGCGACGAGGAAGAGGATGAGCGTCGCGCCGCCGAGCGACGCCCCGAGCGCCCCCGTGCGCCGCCCCTCGGGCGAGGCGGCCGCGAGCAGCCCGCATCCGACGCCCAGCACGCCGAGCACCGTCACGGTCACGAGCACCGCGATGACGCCGGGGCGCTCGCCCGCGACGGGCGCGAAGAGGTGCGTCACCTGCTGCAGGAACGAGACGACCTGCCCGACGACCCCGATGGGCACGAGCACGAGCGAGAGGCGGCCGAGGCCGCGGGCACGTGCTCGGATCGCGTCGGCGAGCCTCACGCGCCGCTCAGCGCGAGGATCACGACGAGCGGGATGAGCGGGTTCGTGAGCACGAGCAGCGCGAGCGAGCCGACGCCGAGGGCCGTGTTGAGCCGGCCGCGGCGCACGATGGCGCTCACGGCGCAGCCGACGGTGGCGAGGGTGAGGATGCCCCAGAACGGCAGGCCCGTGATGAACAGGTTCGCGAGGCCCGCGAACAGCATGCCCATCGTCACGAGGAAGATGACGCCGCCGATGGCCGCGAGCCCCGCGGCGATCCACCCGAAGACCGTGTTGCGCTTGAGCTGCTGCCCCGGCGCGAGTCGCGTCTCGGTGACCCAGGGCATCTCGGTCGTCGTCATGCGCACCAGCATGCCGTACGCGAGCGCCTCGCACCTGAGGCCGAGCCGCGAACCCGCGGAGCGATCGATGGTGCGGAGGCGGCCCGTCGGCCAGGATGGGCGTGATGCTCCCGCCCATCGACGCGCTGCTCGACGCGCTCCATGTCGTGCACCTGCCGCTCGCCACCCGCTTCCGCGGCGTCGAGCACCGAGAGGCCGCCCTCGTGCGCGGCCCCGAGGGCTGGGGCGAGTGGAGCCCCTTCCTCGAGTACGAGCCCGACGAGGCGTCGACGTGGCTCGCCGCCGCGATCGAGGATGCGTGGATGCCGCGGCCGCCCGCGCTGCGCGACCGCATCCCCGTCAACGCCACGCTGCCCGCCGTCGCGCCCGCGTCGGTCGCGGGGGTGCTCGCCCGCTACGACGGCTGCCGCACCGTGAAGGTGAAGGTCGCCGAGCGCGGCCAGACGCTCGCCGACGACGTCGCGCGCGTGCGCGAGGTGCGCACGCTGCTGCCCGATGCGCGCATCCGCGTCGACGCGAACGGCGGGTGGAACGTCGACGAGGCCGAGACCGCCATCCGCGCGCTCGAGCGCCTCGACCTCGAGTACGCCGAGCAGCCGTGCGCGACCGTGCCCGAGCTCGCCGAGCTGCGGTCGCGCGTGCACCGCATGGGCGTGCCGATCGCGGCCGACGAGTCGGTGCGCAAGGCCTCCGACCCCCTCGCGGTCGTCGCGGCGGGCGCCGCCGACGTGCTCGTCGTGAAGGCGCAGCCGCTCGGCGGCGTGCGCCGAGCGCTCGCGATCGTCGCCGAGGCGGGGCTGCCCGCCGTGGTGTCGAGCGCGCTCGACACGTCGGTGGGGCTGTCGCAGGGCGCGGCGCTCGCCGCGGCGCTGCCCGAGCTGCCGTACGACTGCGGCCTCGGCACGGGTGCGCTGCTCGAGCAGGACGTCGCCGGCCCGCTGCTGCCGGTCGACGGCAGCATCCCCGTGGGCCGCGTCGAGGTCGACGAGCACCGCCTCGCGTGGCACGCCGCATCGGCCGAGCGCACCGCGTGGTGGCGGCGCAGGCTCGAGGCGTCGTACGCCGTGCTCGCCGAGCAGGCCTGAGCCCCGGCCGGGGTCAGGCCGCGCGGGTCACTGGGGCAGACCCGAGTACGTGTGCAGGCCCTTGAAGTAGACGTTCACGATCGTGAAGTTGAAGAGGATCGCCGCGAAGCCGATGAGCTGCAGCCACGCGGATCTCGTGCCGCGCCAGCCGCGCGTCGCCCGGGCGTGGATGTAGCCGGCGTAGACGACCCAGATGACGAACGTCCACACCTCCTTGGTGTCCCAGCCCCAGTAGCGGCCCCACGCGTGCTCGGCCCAGATGGCGCCGGCGATGAGCGTGAACGTCCAGAAGATGAAGCCCATCACCGAGACGCGGTACGAGAGGTCCTCGAGCGCGCTCGCACCCGGCAGGCGGTCGACGTACGCGAGCCCCGACGCCTTCGAGCGGATGAGCTGCAGGATGCTGAGCCCCGAGCCGAGCGCGAAGAAGCCCGTGCCGAGCGCGGCGACGAACACGTGGATGACGAGCCAGTACGACTGCAGCGCCGGCGGCAGCGGCGTGGGCGACACGTAGAAGTTGACGGTCGCGACGCCGAGGAACACCGTCGCGAGGCCCGTGATGTAGACGCCGAGGAAGCGCAGGTCGCGCCACAGCTGCGCGAAGACGAAGATGCCGACGATGATGCCGATCGACGTGAGCGCGAACTCGTACATGTTGGCCCACGGCACGCGCTCGGCGGCGATGCCGCGCATGACGGTGCCCGCGACGTGCAGCACCCACGCGAGCACCGTGAGCGCGAAGCCCACCTTCGCGAGGTTGCGGCGGCCGCCCTTCGCGACCGTCGCCGGTGCGACCGTCGTCGTGGTCGAGCCTCCGCCGGCGGCGACGAGCTCGCGCTCGCGCACCTCCGCGGGGTCGCGGCGGCGTGCGACGTCGAAGGCGAACGCGATGAACGCGATCGCGTAGACCGCCATCGACGAGTAGACGGCGAGCAGGGAGTACGAGTCCCACGAGACGTCGGGCATGCCCGTGATCCTACGCCGTCGACCTATCCCCGACCTCGGCCCGATCGCGGGCGCTCAGCCGAGGAAGCCGCGCAGCAGCACGGCCGAGCCCGCGAGGTGCTCGCGCATCGCCTCCTCGGCGGCCGCGGGGTCGCCGGCGAGGATCGCGTCGACGACCGCGCGGTGCTGCTCGTCGCTGTGCTCGATGTTGCGCGTGAGCTGCGGGATGGCGTCGAGCAGCGCGTTGACGCGCATGCGGTTCTCGGCGACGAGCGTCACGAGCGACGGCACGCCCGACAGCTCCGCGATCGCGAGGTGCAGCCGCGAGTCGAGGCGCCGGTAGTCGTCGGCGCTCGCCGCCGCCGACTCTCGCGCGTGCGTCGTGAGCGCCGCCCGCTCGGCGGCCGAGAGCGCACGCGCTGCCGCGAGCCGCGCGGCGCCCGGCTCGAGCACGTCGCGCACGCCGAAGACGTCGTCGAGCTCGGCGACGTCGACCGTGCCGTCGAGCGCCGTCGGGGCCGGCAGCTGCGACGCCACGAAGGTGCCGCCGTAGCGGCCGCGGCGCGCGTGCACGTAGCCCGCCTCCGTCAGCGCGCGGATCGCCTCGCGCACGGTGTCCCTGCTGACGGCGAAGCGCGTCGCGAGCTCGCGCTCGGGCGGCAGCGACGCTCCCGGCTCGACGATGCCGAGCCGGATCTGCTGCAGCAGCCTGCCGACGGTCTCCTCGAACGCGTTGACGGCGCGCACGGGCCCCAGCAGCGCGTCGTCGATGAGCGACGACGGCGGCTCGTGCGCGCCCGCATCCATCAGAGCGGCGTGACGTAGGCGCCGGTGATGCCGCCGTCGACGACGAAGCTCGAGGCGGTGATGAACGACGCGTCGTCGCTCGCGAGGAACGCGACGGCGGCCGCGAGCTCCTCGGGCTCGGCGAAGCGTCCCTTCGGCACGTGCACGAGGCGGCGCTGCGCCCGCTCGGGGTCGCTCGCGAACAGCTCCTGCAGCAGCGGCGTGTTCACCGGCCCCGGGCACAGGGCGTTGACGCGGATGCCCTGGCGCGCGAACTGCACGCCGAGCTCGCGCGTCATCGCCAGCACGCCGCCCTTCGACGCCGTGTACGAGATCTGGCTCGTCGCCGAGCCGAGCAGCGCGACGAACGACGCCGTGTTGATGATCGAGCCCGACTGCTGCCTCGTCATGTGCCGCAGCGCGGCGCGCGAGCACAGGTAGACGCTCTTGAGGTTGACGTCCTGCACGCGCTCCCACGCGGGCAGCTCGGTCGTCTCGATCGAGTCGTCGTCGTCGGGCGAGATGCCGGCGTTGTTGAAGGCGATGTCCACGGACCCGAAGCGGCGCGCGGTCTCGTCGAACAGGTCGTCGACCTGGGCCTGGTCGGTCACGTCGACGCGGATGAATGCGCCGCCCACCTCGGCCGCCGCCGCCTCGCCCGCCTCGACGGACATGTCGGCGATGACGACGGTCGCGCCCTCGGCCGCGAAGCGGCGCGCGGTGGCGAGGCCGATGCCGCTCGCGCCGCCGGTGATGATGGCGACCTTGCCCGCGAGGCGCTGGGTGAGGTCGATGGGGGTGATGGCCATGTCGTGGGGTCCTTCTGGGGTCATTCGGTGGCGAAGAAGACGTTCTTGGTCTCGGTGAACGCGCGCGCCGCATCCGGTCCGAGCTCGCGGCCGATGCCGCTGCGCTTCACGCCGCCGAAGGGCGTCGCGTAGCGCACGGCCGAGTTCGAGTTCACCGACAGGTTGCCGGCCTGCACGCCGCGGGCGACGCGGATGCCGCGGCCGAGGTCGCGCGTCCAGATCGACGCGGCGAGGCCGTAGTCGCTGTCGTTCGCCATCGCGATGGCGTCGGCCTCGTCGTCGAACGGCAGCACGCTCACGACGGGGCCGAAGATCTCCTCGCGCGCGAGACGGTCGTCGGCGGATGCGGGCAGCAGCACGGTGGGCGGGCACCAGAAGCCCTTGCCCGTGGGGGCGTCGCCGCGGAACGCGACGTCGGCGCCGTCGAGGAAGCCCTGCACGCGCTCGAGGTGCGCGCGCGACACGAGCGGCCCCATGACGGTCGCCTCGTCGCGCGGGTCGCCGACGGTGACGGCGCGCACGGCGGGCTCGAGCAGCTCGAGGAAGCGGTCGAGCACGCTGCGCTGCACGAGCAGGCGGCTGCGGGCGCAGCAGTCCTGGCCCGAGTTGTCGAACACCGCGCCGGGTGCCGAGGCGGCGGCGAGCTCGAGGTCGGCGTCGGCGAACACGACGTTGGCGCTCTTGCCGCCGAGCTCGAGCGTGACGGGCTTCACCTGCTGCGCCGCGCCCGCCATGACGCGCGCGCCCGTGGCCGTCGACCCGGTGAACACGATCTTGCGCACGTCGGGATGCGTCACGAGGCGCTCGCCCACGACGTCGCCCGCGCCGGGCAGCACCTGCAGCAGCCCCTCGGGCAGCCCGGCCTCGAGCGCGAGCTCGGCGATGCGCAGCGCGGTGAGCGGCGTCCACTCGGCAGGCTTCACGACGACGGCGTTGCCGGCCGCGAGCGCGGGCGCGAAGCCCCACGCCGCGATCGTCATGGGGAAGTTCCACGGCACGATGACGCCGACGACGCCGTACGGCTCGAGGAACGTCACGTCCATGCCGCCCGCGACGGGGATCTGGTCGCCGATGAGCCGCTCGGGCGCCGCGGCGAAGTAGTCGAGCACGTCGCGCACGTGCCCCGCCTCCCAGCGGGCGTTGCCGACGGGATGCCCCGAGTTGCGCACCTCGAGCTGCGCGAGCTCCTCGACGTGCGCGTCGACGACCGCTGCGAAGCGACGCAGCGCACGGGCGCGGTCGACGGGCGCGAGACGAGACCAGCCCTCCTGCGCCCGCACGGCGCGCGCGACGGCCGCATCCGTGTCGGCGACCGTCGCCATCGGCACCTCGCCGATCACCGACTCGTCGGTGGGGTCGATCAGGGTCAGCGCCGTCATGCGAGCGCCTCCATGTGCACGCGGGCGGCGTCGACGAGGCTCGCGAACAGGCGGCGGTCGTGCGCGTCCTCCTCGGGATGCCACTGCACGGCGACGCCGTACGGCACGCCCTCGAGCTCGACGGCCTGGATGACGCCGTCGTCGCCGCGCGCCGTGACCGTGAGGCCCTCGGCGACGCGGTCGAGCGCCTGGTGGTGGTAGCTCTGCACCATGACGCGGCCCTCGTCGCCGAGGATGCGCGACAGGCGCGAGCCCGCATGCACGTCGACGGGGTTCTCGGCGAACACGCCGCCGCCGAGGTTGTAGCGGTCGGAGCCGATGACGTCGGGCAGGTGCTGCACGAGCGAGCCGCCGAGCGACACGTTGAGCAGCTGCATGCCGCGGCAGATGCCGAGGAACGGCAGGTCGCGCGCGATCGCCGACTGCAGCAGCGCGTCCTCCCACGCGTCGCGGTCGAGCCGCGGCTCGTCGGTCGTCGGATGCGGCGCGGCGCCGTAGCGTGCCGGGTCGACGTCCTTGCCGCCCGTGACGACGAGGCCGTCGAGCCCGTCGAGCACGCGGGCGATCGTCTCGGGGTCGGCCTCCTGCGGCGGCAGCAGCACGGCGACGCCGCCCGCCTCCGTCACGCCCTTGAGGTAGACCTCGGGCAGGAAGGCGGCGCGCACGTCCCACACGCCGCTCACGGCCTGCTCGAGGTACGTCGTCACGCCGATGATGGGCTTGGTCACGCGTTCAGAGCCTCTCGAATCCGCGGAATCGCTCCCAGTCGGTCACGGCGGCGTCGAAGGCCGCCAGCTCGACGCGGGCGTAGTTCAGGTAGTGGTCGACGACGTCGTCGCCGAAGGCCTCGCGCGCCAGCGCCGAGCCCGCGAAGAGCTCGGCGGACTCGCGCAACGTGGTCGGCACGCGCGGCGCATCCGAGCCGTACGCGTTGCCCACGAAGACGTCGTCGAGCGTCAGCTCGTGCTCGATGCCGTGCAGGCCGCCTGCGATGATCGCCGCGACCGCGAGGTACGGGTTCACGTCGCCGCCCGGCACGCGGTTCTCGACGCGCAGCGAGTGGCCGTGGCCGACGACGCGCAGCGCGCACGTGCGGTTGTCGAGGCCCCACGCGATCGCCGTCGGCGCGAAGCTGCCCTCGACGTAGCGCTTGTACGAGTTGACGTTGGGGGCGCTGAAGAGCGTCAGCTCGCGCATCGTCGCGAGCAGGCCTGCGATCCAGTGCTCCATGAGCGGCGAGAAGCCGTGCTCGCCGTCGCCCGCCATCACGGCCTCGCCATCGACACCGCGCACCGAGAGGTGGATGTGGCACGAGTTGCCCTCGCGCTCGTCGAACTTCGCCATGAAGGTGAGCGCCTTGCCGTGCGCGTCGGCGATCTCCTTGGCACCGTTCTTGTAGATCGTGTGGTTGTCGCACGTCTCGAGCGCCTCGGCGTAGTGGAACGCGATCTCCTGCTGGCCGAGGTTGCACTCGCCCTTCACGCCCTCGCAGTACATGCCCGCGCCATCCATGCCGCGGCGGATGTCGCGCAGCAGCGGCTCCATGCGGCTCGAGGCGAGCAGCGCGTAGTCGATGTTGTAGTCGGTCGCGGGCGTGAGGCCGCGGTAGCCGCTGCGCCACGCGTCGCGGTAGCCGTCGTCGAAGACCATGAACTCGAGCTCGGTGCCGACGAACGCCGTGAGGCCGCGCTCGGCGAGGCGGTCGAGCTGCCGCTTGAGGATGGCGCGCGGGCTCGGGGCGACGTCGCCGCCCGCGACGCGCTGCAGGTCGGCCATGACCATCGCGGTGCCCGGCAGCCACGGCAGGCGCCGCAGGGTGGCGAGGTCGGGCTGCAGCACCATGTCGCCGTAGCCGCTCTCCCAGCTCGAGATCGCGTAGCCGTCGACGGTGTTCATCTCGACGTCGACCGCGAGCAGGTAGTTGCACGCCTCGGCGCCGTGGTCCGCGACCTCCTCGGCGAACAGGCGCGCGCTCACGCGCTTGCCCACGAGCCTGCCCTGCATGTCGGCGAAGGCGACGATCACGGTGTCGACCTCGTCGGCCGCGACGAGCGCTGCCAGCTCGTCGGTCGTCAGCATGCCTGTGCGTGCACCCATCGTCCACTCCCGTCTCGACGGCGAACCCGACCATGAGCGCGACTGCCGTGGCGTCGCGCTGCAGGCACCGTAACAGGGAGTTCACACGCAAAGGTAGACACGCCAGTCCTTTAGGAGCATGCTCATCGCCAAGGCGCCCGGTCTCCCGCCGGCACGCCTCCTCCCATCCCGGTCGCACGAGGGGACGTCATGGCAGAGCAGAGGAAGGTCGGTGGCGTCACATACGCGCGCGCGGCCGACGGCTACTTCGAGAAGCGGAGGCTGAAGCGCAGCGCCGGCGTGTGGGGGCTCTGGGGCCTCGCCGTCGCCGCCGTCATCTCCGGCGACTTCTCGGGCTGGAACTTCGGCATCGACTTCGCGGGCTTCGGCGGCATGCTCATCGCCTTCGCCGTGCTCGTCGTCATGTACTACGGCCTCACGTTCTCGATCGGCGAGATGGCCGCCGCGATGCCCCACACCGGCGGCGCCTACTCGTTCGCCCGCAGCGCCATGGGGCCGTGGGGCGGCCTCGCCACCGGCCTCGCCGAGACGATCGAGTACGTCGCCACCACCGCGGTCGTCGTGTACTTCTCGGCGCTCTACGCCGACGGCATCACGAGCGCCCTGCTGGGCTTCAGCCTGCCCGGTCCCGTGTGCTGGGCCATCCTCTACGCCGTCTTCATCGCGCTCAACGCCGCCGGCGCCAACATCTCGTTCGGCTTCGCGATCGTCGTCTCGATCATCTCGATCGGCATCATCGTCGCCTTCGGCGTCATGGCGCTCGTCTCGGGCGCGTTCTCGTGGGATGCGCTGTGGGACATGGCGCCGAACCCCGACGCCCTCGGCGCCTCCGCGTTCCTGCCGGAGGGCATCCTGCCGATCCTCTTCGCGCTGCCGTTCGCGATGTGGTTCTTCCTCGGCATCGAGGAGCTTCCGCTCGCCGCGGAGGAGTCGCACGACCCCGCCCGCGACATCCCGCGCGCCGGCCTCTGGGCTCGCGGCACGCTCATCGTCACGGGCCTCATCGTGCTGTTCCTCAACACGGGCGTGCTCGGCGCTGAGGCGACGGGCGTCTCGGGCGAGCCGCTGCTCGAGGGCTTCGCGGCGATCGTCGGCCCCGAGGCCGCGGCCGTGCTCGCGCTGCTCGCGCTCGTCGGCCTCTTCGCCTCGCTCATGGGCATCATGTTCGCCTACGGCCGCAACATGTACTCGCTGTCGCGCGCCGGCTACTACCCGCGGTTCCTCTCGGTCACGGGCGCGCGGCAGACGCCGTGGGTCGCGCTGCTCGTCGGCGCCGTGCTCGGCTTCGCGGCGCTCGTGGTCGTGGATGCCACGGGTGGCAGCGCGAGCCCCGCTGGCGCGATCGTGCTGAACATCGCCGTGTGGGGCGCCGTCGTCGCGTACTTCCTGCAGATGGTCGCGTTCATCCTGCTGCGCAGGCGGTTCCCGGATGCGGCCCGCCCGTACCGCTCCCCGTGGGGGTTGCCGGGCGCCTACTCGGCGGCGATCATCGCCGGCATCGTGTTCGTGGGCGTGCTCGTGAACCCGTCGTTCCTGCCTGCGATCGTCGCGATCGTCATCATCTACGTGCTCGTGTTCATCGGGTTCGCGATCTACGGCAGGCACCGGCTCGTGCTGTCGCCCGAGGAGGAGTACGCCATCTCGGGCGGCCTGCGCGGCGTGCCCGCCGACGACGGCGACACGACGCCCGACCCGGTGGTGGCGAAGGGTTGGCGCCTCCCCGGCAGCTGGTCGAGGAGGCCGCAGCCGAAGGCTGCAGCCGTCACGAGACCTCGCGACGGACCCGCCCTGCGCGACCATGCGCGCGACTCGGCGGGAGCGGCCGTCACGAGGTCTCGTGACGCGTGCTCGCTGCGCTCGCGCGCTCCTCGACCAGCTGACGGGATGCGTGGCGCTCGGTCGGGCGTCAGGTGCTTCGCGGCGGTTCGGGCTCCGCGTCGGCGTCGTCGCCGCGCAGCCTGCGCGCCAGGTCGTCGACGGCACCCTCGAGCCTCGGGTCCTCGCCGCGGGCGAGGCCCGCGAGCTCGAGGCCCTGGTCGGTCGCCTTCACCCACAGGCGGCGGCGCGGGATGAGCAGGCTCGACAGCAGGCCGGCGACGAGCGCGATCGCACCGCCGAGCACCCAGCCCTGCGTGACGTCGCGGTGCACGTCGATGACGGCGTAGCGGCGGATGCCCTCGAACGAGATCGTGCCGAGGCCGTTCGGCAGGGCGACCGTCTCGCCGGGTCCGATGAGCAGCGCGGGCTCGGCGGAGTCGCGGCCGGCGACCTGCTCCATGTCCTCGGTGTCGAGCTGGTACACCGACTGCGGCACGCCGTCGTCGAGGCCGAGGTCGCCCGTGTAGACCTGCAGCGACAGCAGCGGGTTGAGCAGGTCGGGGTAGTACGACGCGTACGCACCCGTCTCGAGCTGCGCCGCCGACGGGTAGAAGAAGCCCTGCAGGCCCACCTGCTCGGCGAGCCCATCCGGCAGCTTCACGACGCCGAGGCTCGTCATCTCGTTGTCCTGCGCGAGGAACGGCACGATCTCGTCGAACACGACGGTGCCGTCGGCGTTCGTCACCGTGATCTCAGGCGCGTAGCCGTTCGAGATGAGGTACAGGTCGCTGCCCTGCACGCGCAGCGGCTCGTTGATGCGGATCTGCCCGGGGTGCGTGTCGCCGTCCTCGGTCACCTGCACGAAGGCGGTGAAGTCGAGCGGCTGCCCGATGGCGTTCATGTTCTCGGTCTCGTAGACGACGTCGAGGTCGTCGAGGTGGATGCCGAACGCCGGCAGGTCGTCGGCCGAGACCCACTGGCCCGTGTTGAGCGTGTCGAGGCTCGCGCCCGAGAGCGAGAACCCCTCGCCCTCGACGACGAGGCGCTGCGACTGGAAGCCGAAGCCGCTGCCCGCGACGATCGCGACGACGATGACGACGATCGACGCGTGGAAGATGAGGTTGCCGGTCTCGCGCAGGTAGCCGCGCTCGGCCGACACCGAGTCGCCGTAGCGCTCGGTGCGGTAGCCGAGCCGCTTCAGCACGCCCTCGGCCCGCTCGACGTCGGCGGCCGTGCCCGGCACGGTCTGGAAGCCGACGAGCCGAGAGAGGCGTGCGGGCGTCTTCGGCGGGCGAGCGCGCATCGCCGCCCAGTGGTGGCGCATGCGCGGGATGACGCAGCCGACGAGCGACACGAGCAGCAGGATCGTGATGGCCGAGAACCAGGGGCTCGTGTAGACGTCGTGCAGCTGCAGCGCGTCGTAGAGCCACACGAGGTCGGGGTTCGCGTCGCGCACGGCGATGACGCCGTTCGGGTCGCTCGAGCGCTGCGGCACGAGACTGCCCGGCACCGCGGCGAGGGCGAGCATGAGCAGCAGCACGATGGCCGTGCGCATGCTCGTGAGCTGCCGCCACGCGAAGCGCGCCCAGCCGACGGGGCCGAGGCGCGGACCGCCGGCGGACTCCGTCGTGGGCGTGCCGTCGACGTGGTCGGAGGGGCGCAGCGGGTCGCCTGCGGAGGGCGTGCGCACCTTCGCCGTCTTCGCCGTCGCCTTCTTGGGCGCCTCGGCGTCAGAGGACCGTGACGACATTCCCCACCCATCCCTGGATCGCGTCGGACACCTGCATCCAGATGCCCGACAGCATGAGCACGCCGAGCACGATGAGCATGGCACCGCCGACGATGTTGATGGCACGGATGTGCCGCTTCACGAACGCGACGCCCTTCGACGCCCAGCCGAACCCGAGCGCGAGCAGCAGGAACGGGATGCCGAGGCCGAGCGAGTAGACGAGGCCGAGGAGCGCCGCCTGCCAGGCGGTGCCGGAGTCGAGCGCGAGCACGCTGATCGCGGCGAACGTCGGGCCGATGCACGGCGTCCAGCCGACGGCGAAGACGATGCCGACGAGCGGCGCCGCCCACATGCCGCCCGCGCGCACCTGTCGCGGCTTCCACATCCGCTGGAACACGGTCAGCTGGCCGATGAACACGAGTCCCATGACCACGAGCACGCCGCCGAGCACGCGCATGAGCACGTCGCGGTAGCGGATGAGGAACTCGCTCGAGGCGCCGACGACGAACGAGCCGAGCACGAAGACGAGCGTGAAGCCGGCGATGAACAGGGCGACGCCGAGCAGCAGTCGGCGACGCGAGTCCTTGCCGCCGGCGAGCGACGACACGAGTCCCAGGTAGCCGGGCACGAGCGGCAGCACGCACGGCGACGCGAACGCGACGACGCCCGCGGCGAGGGCGATGGGCAGCGCGAGCAGCAGCTGGCCCGCGTAGATCGGATCGGCCGGGCTCACGCCAGCTCGTCGTCGAGGATCGTCGCGAGGATGCTCGCCTCGGGCAGCGCCCCGGTGACGCGCGCCGCGATCGTGCCGTCGGCCGCGATCACGAGGGTCGTCGGCACGGCCGTCGGCGTGATGGTGCCCGCGAATGCGAGCTGCGCGTCGCTCGTGTCGGCGTCGAGGATCGACTCGTAGGGGATGTCGAACGACTCGTCGAACGCGTTCGCCTGCGCTGCGCCGTCGCGCACGTTGACGCCGATGAACGTCACGTCGCCGTCGTACTCGGTCGCGAGCTCGGTGAGCATGGGCGCCTCGACGCGGCACGGCGGGCATGCGGCGTACCAGAAGTTCACGACCATGACCTCGTCGGCGTGGTCCTGCGACGACCACTCGTCGCCGTTCGTGAGCGTGCCGCCGAAGTCGGGCGCGTCGATGCGCTCGTTCGCGGGGAACTCCTCGACGGCGCCGTTGCCCGAGATGTACCCGGAGTCGCCCTGGTTCGCGATGCCGTCGCCGCTCGAGCAGGCGGCGAGCGCGAGGATCGCGAGCGCAGCGGCGGCGGCGACCGCCGATCGGACGGTGCGGGTGGTGCGCATCACACTGCTCCCAGGTCGACGGCGTCGATCGACGCCGCGGGGTCGTCGTAGCCCACCTCGACGAGGTGCGTGCCGTGCCGCTCGAACGTCGTGATCGACGAGAGCGCGCAGCGGCGGGCGCGCGGGTCGTGCCAGAGGCGCTGGCCCGCGAGGTGCCGGTGGGTGATCCAGATGGGCGCCTGGTGGCTCACGAAGACGACGTCGCCCTCGTCGCCCGACTCGGCGAGCTCGTCGAGCGCATCCGTCATCGCCGCCTCGACCCGGGCGGCGATCGCCGCGTACGGCTCGCCCCACGTCGGCAGGAACGGATTCCACACGAGGCGCAGCATCCTCGGGTCGCGCAGGGCGCGGATGCTCGCGAGGGTCTTGCCCTCGAAGGCGTTGACCGGCTCGATGATGCGGTGCTCGGTGCGCAGCTCGACGCCGGCGCGCTCGACCCACGGTGCCGCGGACTGCTGCGCACGGATGAGCGGGCTCGCGTAGACGCGGGCGACCGGGCGGTCGACGCTCTCGGCGGCGAGCGCCGCCATGCGGTGGCCGCGCTCGGTGAGCGGGTAGCCGGGGAGGCGTCCGTAGAGGATGCGCTCGGGGTTGTCGACCTCGCCGTGACGCACGAGATGCAGGCGGGCGGACATGGCCGTCATGGTACCGAGCGCGCCTATGCCTCCCGACCAGTGGCGACGTCCCGGTCTCCGCACGACCGAGCGAGGCCGACGACGATCGCGCCGTGCTCGAGCCACCCCGAGCCCGTCGGTACGTCAGGCATCCGACGCATCGTCCGTGCTCGGTGCGGGCCAGAGCGCGCGCAGCACGCCGACGACGTCGTCGAACGCGACTCCCTCGTGCTCCGACACCTCGACCAGTGCGCGGGCGGATGCGACGACGTCTGCCGGTGCGCGGGAGGCGCCGGGCGCGACGCGCGTGCCCGCTGCCGTGCGCGTGACGACGAGCCCCTCCTGCTCGAGTGCCCGATACGCCTTCGCTGCCGTCGCCTGCGCGACGCCGAAGTCGCGAGCCGTCTGCCGCACCGTCGGCAGACGATCGCCATCGCCAAGACGACCCGATCGGATCGCGCCGCGCAGCAGCTCGGCGATGCCGTCGGCGGAGTCCGGCGCGAGCGGCGTCATGCCGACGTCTCGACCGGCACGGCGCGGCGAGCCACGGCGGCACGGGTCGTGTCGATGGCGAGCCGCATGAGGACCGCGACAGCCAGCGCCTGCGCTGCGAGCCCCGCGGCCTGCATCGGCCGCGCGAGCATCGCGTAGCCCGTGCCGAGGAAGACGTCGGGCTGCAGATCGTCGCCGACACCGACGACGATCTGGCCGGTGAAGCCCACGAACGCCCAGACCGCACCGAACGTCGCGAGCACGCCGCCGAGCGCGACGAGCGTGAGCACCCTCGCCGTCGCGACGCGCGTCGACCGCGTCGTCGCCGCGGGCTCGCTGGCCGGCACCGGCCGTGCCGCATCGCCGCGCAGCAGTGCCCACAGCAGAGCGAGGACGGCGGCGAGCGCGACGCCCGTCGCGAGGTGGTTGGGCCAGCCGACACCCGCGACGTAGCCCTGGCCCGTGGTGAACGGCATCCACACCGGCAGGTCGACATGCACGCCGGTGCGGCCGTAGAACGCGCCGTCCTCCGGCGCGTCGACGGCGATCCGGATCTGCCAGGCGATCGTCGCGGCGAGCAGCGCCGCCACCGCCAGCACGGCGACGAGCGCAGGCCCAGACGCGAACGCGAGCCACGATCGCCGTGGGAGCAGCGCACGTTCGCCGGGTGCCGGTGCGTGCTCGGTCGCGAGCGCGGCCGCCGCGACCGCGAGCACGATGCCCGCGGCACCGAGCGCGAGCGGGCGCATCCACCAGCCCGAGTACCCCGTCGCGTCGAGCGGGCCGATCGAGGCGGTCAGCGCGTTCGCGACGACGCTCGTCGCCACGACGACGAGTGAACCACCCACGCCCATCGCGACGAGGAGGCGCCTGCGACGCGCGCCTTCAGGCAGCGTGACCAGCGGACGACGCCACACGAACGAGATGCCCGCGAGGGCGATCCCGGCGACCAATGGCGCCACGACATCAGGACTCGGCAGGCTGCCGAGGAGGTACTGCAGGAGGCCCATGCCGCTCCGTTCGCGAGATGCATCTTGTGCGATGAAGCTAGCACAACTTGTGCTGAGAACACAGCACAAGGCGAGCGTCAGGCGAGCCCGCGCAGCGCGAGCGCCTCGCTGCGCCAGCGCGCGTGCTGCATCCACGGATCGCGGCCCTCGCCGATCGCCGCGAGGTGCGCGGCGACCTCGTCGGTGATGCGGAACCACTCGGTGCGGCCGATGCGCGCCTCCGAGAGCTCGGCGTGCCTGCGCTGCTCGAGCGAGCGGTCGCCGCGCTCGAGCGCCACGAGCTCCTCGTGCCAGATGGCGCCGAGCCGCTGCCGCAGGTTCGACGTCGTGCCGATCTTCACGCGGTCCTCGAACCGCAGCGCGTAGACGACGTCGACGCGCGGCGGGGCGAGGTCGGCGTCGGGCACCTCGCCGACGCGCCACTCGCACGTGGCGCACACCGTGCCCGACGGCATCCGGATGCCGATGCGGCTCGCGCACACGGGGCACGGATGCGGCAGCACGTCGTCGACGACGGCCGACTCGGCCGCGAGCGCGAGGTGGTGCGCGCACAACGCGACGAGCGCCTCGGGCTGCGCGGCGTCGTCGCAGTCGGGCACGAGGCACGCGGATGCGGTCATGCCACGACGGTAGGCGGCACCGCCGACGCTGCGGACGGCCGGATGTGACGCTGAGCGGCGTCTCGAGGGCGATCTTCCCTCGGCGTGCCGCTGCGCGTCACTGCGTGGCCGAGTCGCGGCGCGCCGCTGCCGCTCGAGCCCTGCGCGAGTCGGTACTGTCACGCCATGAGCCTTCGTGTCGCACTCGCGCGGAACCCCGTGCTGTCGGCGAGCGCGGCGGTCGCCCTCGCCGCCGCGGGGGCCTTCCTCGCATTCGGCTGGGCGGCACCGTCGATGGCGCTGCAGTCGATGACCGACGGCTCGGTGACGGTGTGCACGCCCGTGCACGCCGACGGCCGCGTCGCGATCGCGCTCCCGATGGTGCGCAACGCGACGAACGCCGAGATCGTCGTGACCGATGCGGCCCTCGTCGACCCCGACGCGGTGCGCGTCGTCGGCTTCGACCTGCTCCCCGTCGCGCCGCCCGACGTCGGCTACGTCGGGTTCCCGCTCGACGAGGTCGGCCTCCACCCGGTGTTCGCTCCTGTCACCGTCGCGCCGGGCGACGAGATGGTCGTCGCGATCGCGCTCGAGCCCACGTCGGATGCCGCGAGCCGCACCGAGGGCGTGCGCCTGACGTACGAGGTCGACGGCCGCCTCGGCACCGGCTCGGTCGACGTCATGCTCGCGATGGAGACGGCCCCGGCTGGCGGCGTCTGCGGCGACTAGCGCGTCTCGAGCCGACCGCTCCCGCCTCCCCGCTCCCGACCTCCGCGTGCCACGCTGGAGGCATGGGAGCCCCGCTGAACCCCGTGCTGCCCGCGTCGCACGCCGACCTGCTCGTCGAGGCGCACTACGCCCACATGGCCACGGTGCGCCCGGACGGCGCACCGCAGTCGAGCGTCATGTGGTTCGACTGGGACGGCCGCGTCGTGCGCATCACCCACACGCGCTCGCGGCAGAAGTTCCGCAACCTCGAGCACGAGGGGCGCGTCTCGTTCTCGATCCACGACCCGGCGTCGCCGCTGCGCGCGCTCGAGGTGCGCGGCCGCGTCGTCGACGTGGTCGAGGACGACGACGTCGCCTCCTTCTACAAGGGTCTGCAGCACCGCTACGGGATGGACTACCCGATCGACGACGCCGCCGAGCGCGTGATCATCACGATCGAGCCGACGAAGTTCATCGCCGTCGGCGGTGGGCAGATCGTCGCGACGAGCGCAGCCGGCTGACCGCCGTGGATGCCGAGCGCGAGGCGTCGCCCGGCATCTCGCGCGAGCGCGCGCTCGAGATCGTGCGACTCATGCTCGACGCCCTCGAGGCGCAGTCGGGAGCGCGGTACGCGATCTTCGACGGCGAACGCGGCATCGACGGCATCCTCGACCACGGCGACGTGTGGATCGTCGTGTGGAACGCCGCTGACTTCGTCGCGACGGGCGACGCGCGCCGCATGCTCATCGGCGCCGGCCCCTACCTCGTCGCGAAGGACGATGGCGCGGTCGCGATGCTGCCGTCCGCGTTCCCCGTCGACGAGGGCGTCTCCCGCTGGCGCGCATCGCGCGGGCGCTGACTCACGCGAGCCGGTCGAGCTCGCGGATGGCGTCGCGGGCGCGAGCGAGGCGGTCGGCCTCGGGCTCGTCCCACCACCGCGGACCGCGCTCCCCCAGGCCGTGCTTCGCGAGGTCGACGCGGCGCCGGGCAGCGGCGATCGCGCGGTCGTCGTCGGCAGCCTTGCCCGCGCGCACCGCCGCGCGACCGCGCCCGAGGTGCGACCGCAGCGCCTCCTGCACGTCGTCGGGCAGCGACGGGTCGGTGCGCCGCCACCGGCGACCGTCGATCACGAGCCAGCGCTCGGCGTCGATCGCGTCGGCATCCGCATCCGTCATGCAGCCAGCATGGGTGGTCGCGCGCGGTCCTGCGAGGGGTGGACGGCCGCGGCTGGCGGCGCACGCGCGCGCCCGTAGGCTGTACGGGTGACTGCACGCACCCTCATCGCCGACCTCGCCGCCCACGACGCCGGACCCGTCAAGGTCCAGGGATGGGTCGAGACGGTGCGCGATCAGAAGCGCGTGCAGTTCGTCATCCTGCGCGACGAGTCGGGCTCGGCCCAGCTCGTGAACCCCGTGAACGACGACACCGCCGAGACGGCCGCGTCGATCTCGGCCCTCATGCACGGCTCGTTCGTGACCGTCGAGGGCGAGCTGAAGCACGACGAGCGCGTGAAGCTCGGCGGCCTCGAGGTGAAGATCGCGTCGCTCGTCGTCGAGACGACCGCGCTCGACTCGCCCATCGACGCCGAGACCGGCATCGACAAGCGCCTCGACCACCGCATGCTCGACCTGCGCCGCCCCGAGGCGCAGCTCATCTTCCGCGTGCAGACGGCCATCGAGCACGCGTTCCGCACGCGCTGGATCGACGAGGGCTTCATCGAGATCCACACGCCGAAGCTCATGGCCTCCGCGTCGGAGTCGCGCGCCGAGCTCTTCGAGGTGCCGTACTTCGAGACGACGGCGTACCTCGCGCAGAGCCCGCAGTTCTTCAAGCAGATGGCGCAGGGCGCCGGCTTCGGCAAGATCTTCGAGATCGCGCCGGCCTTCCGCGCCGACCCGTCGTTCACCTCCCGCCACGCGACCGAGTTCACCTCGGTCGACGCCGAGCTGTCGTGGATCGACAGCCACGAGGACGTCATGGCGCACCACGAGGCGCTGCTCACCGACGCCATCACGGCCGTCGTCGAGCGCTACGGCGACCAGATCCGCGACGCCTTCGGCATCGAGCTGCAGGTGCCGACGCTGCCGTTCCCGCGCATCAGCCACGCCGCGGCGAAGCAGATCGTCGAGGCCCGCGGCCACACGATCGAGCGCGCCGACGGCGACCTCGACCCCGAGGCAGAGCGCCGGGTCAGCGCTCACGTCGCCGAGACGATGGGGCACGACTTCGTGTTCGTCACCGACTACCCCGACACGGTGCGGCCGTTCTACCACATGCGTCACGGCGAGGGTCTGACGAGCTCGTACGACCTGCTCTACAAGGGCACGGAGATCGCGACGGGCGCGCAGCGCGAGCACCGCGTCGAGGTGCTCGAGGACCAGGCGCGCTCGAAGGGCATGGACCCCGAGGAGCTGTCGAGCTACCTCGACTTCTTCCGCTACGGCGTGCCCCCGCACGGCGGCTTCGGCATGGGCCTCGCCCGCGTCGTCATGCTCATGCTCGGCCTCCCGTCGATCCGCGAGACGACCTACCTGTTCCGCGGCCCCACGCGCCTCGAGCCCTGACGCACGACAGGCGGATGCGGTGACGACCCCCGAGCAGCACGACCGCTACGAGGTGGCGCCCGGCGCCGTCGGCGGCCCCGAGCCGCAGGCGCACGCCATGCCCGTCACGGGCGCGCTCGCGTGGTGGATCGGCTTCGTCTCCCTCGTGCCCGTGCCGATCGTCTCGCAGATCGTGTCGTGGGTCGCGCCCGTCGTGACCCACGTGCGGCTGCGCCCCGCAGGCGGGTTCGCAGCCGAGGTGTCGCGGCAGGCGGCGAACTGGCAGCTGACGTTCGCGACGATCACGATCGGCGGGTTCGCCCTCACCGGCATCGTCGTGCTCGTGCTCGAGACCGCCGGCGTCACGACCGACCCGCGCGCGTTCATCCCGTGGTTCGTGCTCATCACGATCGCCGGCATCGCGACGATCGTGCACATGGTGCTCGGCGGCACGAAGGCCGGCCGCGGCGAGGTGCACCGGCCGCGGGGCTCGATCCCCTTCTTCAAGCCCGTCGCCTGACCGTCGCTCGCGCCGCACGGCGCGATGTGCGCGAATCCAGGGTCTCGCGGCGCTGAGCGTCACGAGTGCCCGGATTCGCGCACATCTCGCCGGACGTCAGGCGAGCGCGCGCTCGATGCGGTCGCGCAGCCGCGCGGCGTCGACGCGCCACGAGGCGTGCGGCCGGCCATCGACGAGCACGACGGGCACATCCTCGCTCCATCGCTCGGCGAGCGCCGCATCCTTCGTCATGTCGAGCTCGACGAGCGTGGCGCGGCCAGGGAACTCGCCGACGACGCCCTCGACGATCGGGCGCGCGACGTCGCACAGGTGGCAGCCGGGCTTCGCGACGAACGTGACCTCGACCATGCCTCCAGGGTAGGTGCGTCGATCACGCTCCGGGAACGACGAAGCGCCCGACACCGAGGTGTCGAGCGCTGAGTCGAAGCAGTCGCCTACTTGCGGTTGCGACGCTGGTGACGCGTCTTGCGCAGCAGCTTGCGGTGCTTCTTCTTGGCCATGCGCTTGCGGCGCTTCTTGACGACCGAACCCATTCGATCCTCGCTTTCCGATGTCGTGACGTCTCTGCCGACCGCGGAGCGCGCCGGAGAACACTGCCGACCAGCCTATCGCACCCGCGGATGCTCGACGGATGCGGCCTCGACGTCCGTCAGTCGCGACGACGCAGACGGTCGCGCGCCTGCTCGATCGCTCGCGACGCACCGCCGCGGCGCTCGTCGATGCGCGCCTGCAGCTCGTCGAGCCACGTCTGCAGCTCGGCGGCCTTCTGGCGCGCCTCGTGCGCCGCGTCCGCGACGCGACGGCCGAGCGACTCGCCGACGGGCGCCGGGTTCTCGACCATGTGGTTCGCGCGCTCGAGCGCCTGCTCGGCGGCGGTGCGCGCCTGCTCGGCTGCCGACTTGAACGACACGTTCGCACCCGCCCATGCCGCGAACGCCGCAGCACCCAGGCCGCCCTCCTGGCCCTGGTCGTCGCCCGCGAACACGAACGGCATGAGCCAGTCGTCGACCTCGTCGAGCGGCGCGGGATCGATGCGGTAGTAGCGGTGCTGGCCCTCCTCGCGCACCTCGACGAGCCCCACGTCGCGCAGGGTCTTGAGGTGCTTCGAGACGGTCGGCTGCGCCACTCCGAGCGCCTCGACGATCTCGCTGACGCTCGCCTCGCCCGTCGTCGCTCGACGGTCGAGGAGCACGCCGAGGATCTCGCGCCTCGTGGCGTCCGCGATCACGCTGAAGATGTCGGCCATGGCGACATATTGCCAGCGCGGCATGCGCCGCGTCCAACGCCGCGCGCGAGACGACCCCCGGCGAGACGCCGTCGCCTGAGCCTCGGCGTCGCCTGGCAGGTCTACGCTCAGGGTCGCACGCGAGTGCGCCAGCGTGAGGAGCGCGATGTTGGAGACGGCCGCGCAGCGGGACGACGGTCCTCTGCTCGCACGCGTCCGCGACCGCATCGAGGCGTTCGCGAGCCAGTACCCGGCACGCTTCGCCATCGTCGTCTTCGCCGTGCTCAACATCATCTGGACGCTGCTGTTCATGACGCCGCTCGCGACGCGCGGCGACGAGCCGCCCGCGTCGTTCATCGATGCGCTCTTCACGGCCGTGAGCGTCATCTGCGTCACGGGCCTCGCGACCGTCGACATGGCGACGCACTGGAGCCCCTTCGGCAACGCGCTCGTGCTCGTGGGCGTGCAGGTGGGCGGCATCGGCGTGCTGACCCTCGCGTCGCTGCTCGGCATGACCGTCGCGCGCCGCCTCGGCCTCAAGCAGCGCCTCATGGCCGCAGGCGACACCAACCCCTCCCGCGTGCGCAAGGGCGTCGTGAAGGAGGGGCAGGCCATCCGCCTCGGCGACGTCGGCGGGCTGCTGAAGATCATCGCCCTCTCGGTGCTGACGATCGAGGCCGTGCTCATCCTGCTGCTGCTGCCGCGCATCCTGCTCGAGGGCGTGCCCTTCTGGGATGCGCTGTACCAGTCGGTCTACTACGCGTTCATGTCGTTCACGAACTCGGGATTCATCCCCACGGTCGAGGGCCTCACGCCGTACGCGACCGACCCGTGGTTCCTCGGCGTCATCATGCTCGGCGTCTTCATGGGCGCCCTCGGCTTCCCGGTCTACTTCGTGCTGCTGCGCAACCTCAAGCACCCGCGACTGTGGTCGCTGCACGTCAAGCTCACGCTCTTCGGCTCGCTCGGCCTCTTCGTCGCCGGCGGCCTCGCCTACCTCGTGCTCGAGCTCGGCAACGCCGACTCATGGGGCGACGCGGACTTCGGGCAGCAGCTGCTGCAGTCGCTGTTCATGTCGACGATGTCGCGCTCGGGCGGCTTCGCGACGCACGATCTCAGCGAGCTCAACAACTCGAGCCTGCTCGTGACCGACATGCTCATGTTCATCGGGGGCGGCTCCGCCTCGACGGCGGGCGGCGTCAAGGTGACGACGCTCATGATCCTGTTCCTCGCCGCCATCGCCGAGGCACGAGGGCGCAAGTCGATGGAGGCGTTCGGCCGCCGCATCCCCTCCGACGTGCTGCGCCTCGCCGTCTCGGTCGTGCTGTGGGGCGCGACGATCGTCGCCGCATCCACGATCCTGCTGCTGCAGATCACGCACGAGCCGCTCGACTACGTGCTGTTCGACGTCATCAGCGCGTTCGCGACGTGCGGCCTCTCGACGGGCTTCACGCACGGCGACCTGCCCTGGGCGGCGAAGGCCGTGCTCGCCGCGACGATGTTCGTCGGCCGCATCGGTAGCGTTACCCTCGCTGCCGCGCTGGCGGCGAGCCAGACGCAGCAGCTGTTCACCCGCCCCGAGGAGAGGCCGATCGTTGGTTGAGCGCATCCCGCACGACGCCCCCGTGCTCGTCATCGGCCTCGGCCGGTTCGGCGCCGCGACGGCAGGGCAGCTCGCGCGGCTCGACCGCGAGGTGCTCGCGATCGACGACGACATCTCGCTCGTGCAGAAGTGGTCGGAGCGCCTCACGCACACGGTGCAGGCGGATGCGCGCTCGATCGACGCGCTGCGCCAGGTCGGCGCGCAGGACTTCTCGATCGCCGTCGTCGCCGTCGGCTCGTCGATCGAGGCCTCGGTGCTCATCACCGCGAACCTCGTCGACCTCAAGATCCCGCAGATCTGGGCGAAGGCCATCAGCCAGAGCCACGGCAAGATCCTGTCGCGCATCGGCGCGAACCACATCGTGTACCCGGAGGCCGAGGCCGGCGAGCGCGTCGCGCACCTCGTCTCGGGCCGCATGCTCGACTACATCCAGTTCGACGACGACTTCGCGATCGTGAAGATGTACCCGCCGAAGCACCTGCGCGACGTGCCGCTGGCCGAGTCGCGCATCCGCTCGAAGTACAACCTGACGGTCGTGGGCGTGAAGAGCCCCGGCGGCGCGTTCACGTACGCGACGCCCGAGACGGTCGTGTCGGCGCACGACCTCGTGATCATCTCCGGCAATCAGGCCGACATCGAGCGCTTCGCGGCGCTCGGCTCCTGAGCCGCATGCGCTGCCCCTGCTCGACGGGCCTGCCGTACGCGGAGTGCTGCGAGCCCGTGCACGACGGCGCCCGACCCGCGCCGACGGCCGAGGCGCTCATGCGCTCGCGCTACTCGGCGTTCGCGCTGCACCGCACGGACTGGCTGCTCGCGTCGTGGGATGCGGCGACGCGGCCCGCGACGATCGAGACGGGCGACGAGCGCTGGATCGGGCTCGAGATCGAGGCGACGGAGGCCGGCGGCCCGTTCGACCGCGAGGGCACGGTGACGTTCCGCGCGTCGTACGTCGAGGACGGCGAGCGCTTCGTCGTGCACGAGCGGTCGCGCTTCGCCCGCACGGACGCGTGGCGCTACGTCGACGGCCACGCCCTCGGCGGCACGCGGTGACGGCGATGCGCGCCGACCTCGCCTCGCCGTACGAGCGTGCGATCGGCGACCGCGCCCGCGAGCTGCACCCGACGCTGCAGCGCTACTTCTCGACGATCCCTGAGGGCTCGGTCGGCATCGGCGAGGGCACGTTCGCATGCGTCGGCACGCCGCGCCGATGGCTGTGGCCCGCGCTGCGTCTGCTGCAGGGGCGCGGCGTCGCCGCCGCGACGTGGGCTCGCGACGTGCCCTTCCGCGTGCGCAACCGCACCGTCGCCGGGCGGGCGGTCGCCGAGCGCATCCTCGAGCTGCCCACGGGCACGTGGACGATGCGCGACGCCGTGCATCGGACAGCACGCGGCACCCTCGTCGACGTGCTGGGCACCCCTGCGACGCTCGCCGCGGCCTTCGCGCTCGACGTGCGCGACGGCGCGCTGCACCTCACGAGCACCCGCGTCGGCGTGCGCGTCGGCAGGCTGCGCGTGCCGATCCCGCGCGCCGTGGCCCCCGTCGTCGCGCTGCGCGAGCGGTACGACGAGGCCACGGGCCTGCAGGAGGTGTCGGTGACGGTCGCCGCACCGCTCGTCGGGCGCATCTTCGAGTACCGCGGCACGTTCGCGTACCGCATCGAGCAGGAGGCAGCATGACCGGCAGGGTGGTGGTCGGCGGCGCCGGCGGGTTCATGGGCTCCGTGCTGGTGGACCGCTACCGCGCGAGCGGTCGCGAGGTCGTGACCGTCGGACGCGCGGGCGCCGACGTCGACTGGCACGATCGCGCTCGTCTCGCTGCGGCGATCGACGGCGCCGCCCTCGTGCTCGGGCTCGCCGGCAAGAGCGTCAGCTGCCGCTACACGGCCGACGCGCGGCGCGAGATCGTGCGATCGCGCGTCGAGACCACCGCGGCGCTCTCGGATGCCATCGCGCGCGCCGAGAACCCGCCGGCGCTGTGGGTGAACTCGTCGACCGCGACGATCTACCGGCACGCGATGGACCGTCCGCAGACCGAGTCGACGGGCGAGCTCGGCACGGGGTTCTCGGTCGAGGTCGCCAAGGCGTGGGAGGAGCGGCTCTTCCGCGACGACCTGCCTGGCACGCGCCGGGTCGCGCTCCGCAGCGCGATCGTGCTCGGCGACGGCGGCGTGCTCGGCACCCTCCGCCGGCTCGCGCGGCTCGGGCTCGGCGGCGCGAACTGGGACGGACGATGGCCGACGACGCGCGCGCGGCTCGACGCCGGCACCGCGCATCGTCAGGGCTCGCGGCACGGCCTGCAGCGCTTCAGCTGGATCCACCTCGACGACGTCGCGCGGTCGATCGACCACATCGAACGGCACGACGCGCTCGCCGGACCCATCAACGCCGCGGCGCCGAACCCCTCCGACAACCGCACGTTCATGCGCCATGTGCGCGAGGCGCTCGGCGTGCGCGTGGGCCCGCCGATGCCGAGGTGGATGTCGGAGGTGGGCGCCGCCGCGATCGGCACCGAGACCGAGCTCATCCTCAAGAGCCGTTGGGTGCTGCCGGAGCGGCTCGTCGCATCGGGCTTCGCGTTCCGTCACCCGCAGCTCGAGGAGGCGGTGCGCGCCTCGCTCTGAGCGCGCTCGCGGATCGCTACTCCGCCGCGATCTCCGCGGCTCGCGCCGCGGCCGCAGCCGTCGCACGATCGAAGATCGCGCCGAGGCCGGCGTCCTGCAGCACCTCCACGGCGCGCTCGGTCGTGCCCCTGGGGCTCGTGACGCGGCGGCGCAGCTCGGCGGGCTCGATGCCGGGCTCGCGCTCCTTCGCGTCGGCGAGCAGCGCGCTCGCACCCGCGAACGTCTCCTGCACCATCGTCGCCGCCTGCTCGGGCGTGAACCCCATGCGCTCGGCGGCGCCGGTGAGCTGCTCGATGAGCAGGAACACGTAGGCGGGGCCCGAGCCCGAGATGGTCGAGAGCGCGTCGATCTGCGCCTCCTCGACGACGAGCACCTCGCCCACGACCTCGAACACCGATGCGGCGAGCGCCACCTGCTCGGCCGTCGCACGCGAGCCGCCGGCGACGCCCGTGACGCCGCGGCCCACGTGGCTCGGCGTGTTCGGCATCGCGCGCGCGACGGCGACCGACTCGGGCAGCAGCGCCTCCATCGCGGCGCACGTCGTGCCGACGGCGAGCGAGACGACGATCGTGCCGGGCCGCAGCGACGGACCGATCTCGGTGAGCAGGTCGGCGATCATGTACGGCTTGACGCCGACCACGACGACGTCGGCCTCGGCCGCCGCCGACGCGTTGCCGCCCGGCTCGTCCTCGAGCGCGATCGAGCGCACCCCGTCGGCCGCGGCGGCCTCCGCCTTCGCCCGCGAGCGGTTCGTGGCGGTGAGCGACGTCGCCGACCTGTCGGCGACGAGGCCCGCGAGGATCGCACCACCCATCGAGCCTGCTCCGAGGATGGCGATGGACGGCAGCGAGGTGGTCATGACGTCCAGCGTATGGTGGGCGCGTGAGCGAATCGCATGGCACGAAGGCGGTGATCGCCGCGTTCCTCGCGAACACGGGGATCGGCATCACGAAGCTGATCGCGTGGCTGCTCTCGGGCTCCGCGTCGATGCTCGCCGAGGCCATCCACTCGTTCGCCGACTCGGTGAACCAGCTGCTGCTGCTGCTCGGCGGTCGCCTCGCGAAGCGCAAGGCCGACATGGAGCACCCGTTCGGCTACGGCCGCGAGCGGTACGTGTGGGCGTTCATCGTCGCGCTCATCCTGTTCTCGGTCGGTGGCCTCTTCTCGATCCTCGAGGGCATCTCCAAGCTGCAGGAGCCGCACGAGCTCGAGAACGCGTGGATCCCGCTCGTCGTGCTGGGCATCGCGATCGTGCTCGAGTCGTTCAGCCTGCGCACCGCGGTCGTCGAGTCGCGCAAGGTGAAGGGGAACGCCGGCTGGTGGCGGTTCATCCGCACGTCGCGCTCGCCCGAGCTCCCCGTCATCCTGCTCGAGGACGTCGCCGCCCTCACGGGCCTCGTCTTCGCCTTCACGGCCGTGACGCTGTCGGTCGTCACGGGCGACCCGACGTTCGACGCCATCGGCACCCTCGCGATCGGCGCGCTGCTCATCGTCGTCGCGATCATCCTCGCGGTCGAGATGAAGTCGCTGCTCATCGGCGAGGGCGCGACGCCCGAGGACCACCAGCGCATCCTCGCCGCGATGAACGGCTCGGAGGACGTCGAGGCCGTCATCCACATGAAGACCCTCTACCTCGGCCCCGAGGAGCTCATGGTCGCGGCGAAGGTCGCCTTCCCGCCGTCGGCGAACGTCGAGGACGTCGCCCGTTCGATCGACGCGCTCGAGCGCCACGTGCGCGAGGCGGTGCCTGTCGCCCGCGTCATCTACATCGAGCCCGACATCTACGTGGCGCGCCCCGACATCGCGCCGTCGACCGACCACATCGTGATCCAGAGCGGCAACTAGGAGCCCACCGTGGAGATCGTCTACAGCCTGCTCGTCGCAGCGCACCTCATCGGCGTCTCGCTGCTCGTCGGCACGTTCTTCGTGCAGATGCGCGCGAAGCTCGGCTTCCGCTTCTCGCTCATGCTCATCGGCGCGAGCATCCAGCTCGTCTCGGGCCTCGCGCTCTACGGGCTGCAGATCGCGTTCGACGACCCGAACCACATGAAGCTCGGCATCAAGACGCTCATCGCGGTCGCGGTGTTCGTCGCGTCGCTCGTCGCGTTCGTGCAGCAGCGCCGCCTGCAGGCGACGCGCGCCGGCCTCGTCGCGACCGCCGACGGCGGCATCGCGCAGGTCTCGGCCGGCCAGGGCGTCGTCGGCGTCGTCGACGACTCGCGCCTCAAGCCGCTCTTCCACGTCGCGGGCGGGCTCGCGGTCGTGAACCTGCTCGTCGCCACCCTCTGGCGCTGACGCACCCTCGCGGATCGGACGAGCGGATGGAGTGGGTCGCCTGGGTCGTGCTGGCCGTCGGCATCGTCGTGCTGATCGCGCTCGCGCCGCGCCTGCACCGCCGCGAGCGCGAGCGGCAGCGGGTGCGCGGCACGATCCCGGGCGGCTTCGGCGACGTCGACGAGGTGTGGCGGCCGACGGAGCACGCCGCGCGCATGGAGCGCGAGCAGCGCGAGGAGGCGGGCGAGGAGTCGCAGGCGCCCGGCGAGCCCGAATGGGCGCACGGCGACCTGCCGCCCGAGCTCGCCGACGCCTCCGACGACGAGCGCCCGGGCCGCGACGACCGCTAGCGGCGCTCGCCGAAGAAGTCGGTGAGCAGGCTCGCGCACTCGGCCTCGAGCACGCCCGCGACCACCTCGGCACGCTGCGGCAGGCGCCGCTCGCGCAGCACGTCGAGCACGCTGCCCACAGCGCCCGCCTTCTCGTCCCAGGCGCCGAAGACGACGCGCGGGATGCGGGCGGCCAGGATCGCGCCTGCGCACATGGGGCACGGCTCGAGCGTGACGACGAGCGTGCAGTCGTCGAGGTGCCAGTCGCCCCGTGCGGCGGCCGCGGCGCGCATGGCGACGACCTCGGCGTGGGCGGTGGGATCCGCGTGCAGCTCGCGCTCGTTGCGGCCCGTCGCGAGCACGGCGCCGTCGGGGCCGACGAGCACGGCACCGACGGGCACGTCGGCCTGCGGCGCGGCCGCGGCGGCCTGCGCCTCGGCGATCGCGAGCCGCATCCAGACCTCGTGCTCGGGGGCGTGGCGCACGCGCGCTCCTGACTGGTGCTGCGGATCGGTAGCCTGAGCCTATGCGAGTGCACGTGGCCGACCATCCGCTCATCACGCACAAGCTCACGGTGCTGCGCGACCGCGAGACGCCGTCGCCCACGTTCCGTGCGCTGACGAACGAGCTCATGACGCTGCTCGCCTACGAGGCGACCCGCAGCGTGCGCGTGGTCGAGAAGCAGATCTCGACGCCCGTGACCGAGACGACCGGCGTCGCGATCGCCGAGCCGCGCCCGCTCGTCGTGCCCATCCTGCGCGCGGGCCTCGGCATGCTCGACGGCCTCATGCAGCTGCTGCCGACCGCCGAGGTCGGCTTCCTCGGCATGGCGCGCAACGAGGAGACGCTGCAGCCGTACACGTACGCCGAGCGCCTGCCCGACGACCTCTCCGACCGGCAGTGCTTCGTGCTCGACCCGATGCTCGCGACGGGCGGCTCGCTCGCGGCGGCCATCCAGTTCCTCTTCGACCGTGGCGCCGTCGACGTGACGGCCATCTGCATCCTCGGCGCGCCCGAGGGCATCGCGAAGGTCGAGCGCGAGGTCGAGGGCCACGACGTGACGCTCGTGCTGGGCGCGCTCGACGAGCGCCTCGACGAGCAGGGCTACATCGTCCCCGGCCTCGGCGACGCGGGTGACCGCCTCTACGGCACGGTCGACTGACTCGACCCCTCTCGCCTCGCAACGGGGCGACCTGCCGGGATGACGCCGGGCGACGCCCCGCGACGCCCGATGACGTCACACTTCGTCATGCGCGGGGCACGCCCGTGTTGACGGATTCGCGCGTGCAGTGCAAGGATCGTGCGCATGACGACGACCCTTGCTCTCTCGACCACGCTCGTGGCCCGGGGAGATGCCGGCATGATGATGCCGGCCGTCGCCATGTGTCGAATGTGCGCGTGAGGCTCGTTCCGCCCCGCACTCCCGCCCGCCGGCCGCAGCCTCGCTGCCGCCAGCGCTGAGCGCCCCAACGGTCGCTCGCCCGAGTCTCCTCGGGTCCGCAGAACCTCGACACCCCGCGTGCGAGACCGACGTCGGTCGCACGCCCAGCCGGAAGGCACCGCGATGTCCATCGCCATCACCCACATCCAGTCCAAGCAGTCCACCCTCGCCACCGACGGCAACCTCGCCCTCGCGCCGCAGCCCGCAGCCCCCGAGGCCGAGCGCCGCTCCCCCGTCCGCGCCGTGCCCGCAGGCACGGAGGCGCGCGGCTTCGTGCTCTACGTCGGCCTCGGCGAGGACGCGTCGGAGGCCGACGGCATCGAGCTCGCCGAGCTCGTCACCGAGCTGAAGCGCCTCACGGCCCGCCTGTCGCCGTCGGCGCAGACGCACGCCGCCGTCGCCCTCGCCCCGGCAGGCGCCGGCGGTCGCGACGTCGACGTCGTGCGCCGTGCGCTGCAGGATCCGTCGCTGCGCAAGGCCGAGACGCCCGTCGAGGAGCCCGCGCTCGACGTGACGATCGACCTGTCGCGCAAGCGCGTCGCGATCGGCGACGACATCGCGCCGCTCACGTACAAGGAGTTCGAGCTGCTGCAGTTCATCGTGCTCCGCGAGGGCCGCACGGTCGAGCGCACCGAGATCATCGACGCGCTGTGGCCCGACTCCGACGACGAGGCGCGCCCCAATGAGCGCACGATCGACGTGCACGTGCGTCGCCTGCGCTCGAAGCTCGGCGACTGGGCCGACATCGTGCGCACGGTGCGCGGCGCCGGCTACCGGTTCGACCGCCACGCCGACGTCACGGTGCTCGCCCCGCACGCCGCGTCGCCCGACCGCTTCTAGTCCTCGCGCCGCCGCCCGGCGCGGCCGTCACGAGCGACGCACGCCCGCAGCACCCGCCATCCATGCGGATGCGGCGCGCGTGACCCGCTCGAGCGGTCCCGTGCCGAGCAGCACCATCCACGCCGTCGTCGCGACGAGCAGCACGACCGTCAGCAGCGGCCACATGGCCCCTTCCCTGGCCTCGGCCGCTGCGAGCCCGCCGCTCGCGGCGATCGCGACGATCTGCGCCGAGTAGGCGGTGAGCGGCATGCTGCCGAGCGCGGCGAGCGGCAGCAGCAGCCATCGCAGCGGGCGCGCGAGCAGCAGGCAGAGGCCGACGATCGCGGCGGCCAGCCCACCCGATCCGACGATCTCGAGCGTGGCGCCCGAGTGGGGCGCGACCTCGATGAGCGCCCACAGCGGGCGCAGCGGGATGCCGAGGGCCGCGAGCCGCTCGAGCATGGGCGACGGGTTCGCGCCCGCTGCCGTGAGCGCCTCGGCGGGGCCGGCGAGCAGCGTGCCGATGCCGTAGCCGGCCGTCGTGACCGCGGCGCCGCCGAGCAGCAGCGCGACGCCCGTGCGCACGCGCAGCAGGTCGGTGCGGCCGATGGCCATGCCCGCGAGCAGCAGCGGCATCCATGCCGTGACGGGATACGGGCCGAACACGAGCGCGATGCCCTCGCCGTAGACGTCGGGCGAGAGCAGGCGCACGCACGCGAGCGACACGGGGCCGAGCAGCGCGAACGCGCCCGCCGCGATCCACAGCGACCGCACGCGCATCCGAAGGAAGGGGATGATCGCGACGAACAGCACGCCGTAGATCGTGAGGATGATCGCGATGCCCGTGCCGACGAGCTCGAGCGCGCAGCCGATCGCGAAGACGACCGCGCCGCGCCCGACGAGGCTGAGGCGGAGGCGCGGGAGGTCGGCGACGTCGGGTCTGCGGGATCCGCCCGAGAGCAGCGCGATCGAGATGCCGGCGACGAGCGCGAACAGCAGCGACGAGCGCCCGTGCACCAGCGCCGTCCACGTCTCGATGCGCTCCCACTCGAAGGGCGCCGTCATGCCGACGTGCGCGCCGATCATGCCGATCACCGCGACGCCGCGGGCGACGTCGATGCCCATGACGCGCGGTGGCCTGCCGAAGTCGCGCAGGCGACGCAGCGGTGCGGGCAGGTCGGCCGTCGGCCGCTCGGGCTCGGGGGCGCGGTCGGCGTCGGCCCGGCTCGTCGTCTGCGTCATGGGTCCGCCCTCGGTCGGAGGCGTCGCGAGCGCGCATGCCGCACGCGACGTGCGAGCATCCTCCACCCGCGCGCCACATGCCCGAGCGGGTGGGGGACGCCGCGGCGGCGTCAGGAGGCGGCGCGCCGAGCGGCGGGCGGCGGCAGCACCGCCTCGACCACGGCATCCGCGCCGTCGAGCCGCGCGATGGCGACGCACGCGATCGCGACGCGGTCGCCCGTCGGCATCGGCACGGCGGCGCCGAGCGTGAGGTGCGGCCGGTAGCCGGCGCGCCACTGCCGCGGGGCGTCGGCGGCGAACCCGGGCAGCTGCACGAGGGCGGTCGCGAGCCGCTCGTGCGCGCGCTCGATGCCCGTCGAGGCGACGAGCAGCACCGGCACGTCCTCGCGCTCGCCGAACCAGGCCATGCGGCCGAGCCGTGCGTCGAGCGAGCCGACGTCGCGCAGCGCGTCGTCGACGACGCCGGGCAGCGTCGTCGGGTCGTCGAGCCGCAGGTTCGACGCGAGCGTCACGTGCGCGGGCCACGCCGCGCACGCGAACGACACGCCCGGACGGATCGGGGCGAGCATGGCTGCGACGGTCCATCGCATCCGCTGCTCGCCCACGGCATCCAGCCTCTCGCAGCCGCGGCCGAAGAGCCACAGAGAAATCACAGGCTCCTGATGCCCCGCTCGTTACCGATCCGTTATAGCGTGGGGCACACGTTGATGGTTGTGCTGTGGCCATCAGCGGAGGGTGTGATCCGAGATCCACTCTGGTGCAAGGGACTGGGGCCGGTCGAGTGAACTCGACCGGCCCTTGCGCATGTCCGCGGCATGGTGCCGCGCAACCCCGCCCGTCGTGTCGGACGCGTGGGATTGGATGGGTGGATGCCCGACGCCCTCGACGCCCTCGGACCCGCCACCGCGGCGTGGTTCCGTGGCGCGTTCTCGGCGCCGACGCCGGCGCAGGAGGGCGCGTGGGCGGCGGCGCGCGGCGGCGGCAGCGCCCTCGTCATCGCCCCGACGGGCTCGGGCAAGACGCTCGCGGCCTTCCTCACGGCCATCGACCGGCTGGCGAGCGAGCCGAAGCCCGACGACCCGCTGCGTCGCACGCGCGTGCTGTACCTCTCGCCGCTCAAGGCGCTCGGCGTCGACGTCGAGCGCAACCTACGCAGCCCCCTCGTGGGCATCGCGCGCACTGCCGCCGAGCTGGGCCTGCCCGCGCCCGACATCACGGTCGGCGTGCGCTCGGGCGACACCCCGCCCGTCGAGCGCCGGCGACTGCTGAAGACGCCGCCCGACGTGCTCATCACGACGCCCGAGTCGCTCTTCCTCATGCTCACGAGCGCCGCGCGCGAGACGCTCGCGGGCGTCGAGACGATCATCGTCGACGAGATCCACGCCGTCGCCTCCACGAAGCGCGGCGCGCACCTCGCCGTCTCGCTCGAGCGGCTCGACGCCATGCTCGAGCGGCCGGCGCAGCGCATCGGCCTCTCGGCGACCGTGCGCCCGCCCGAGGCGGTCGCGCGGTTCCTCGGCGGACCGCATCCCGTCACGATCGTCGCGCCCGAGTCGCGCGGCCGCGTCGAGCTGCAGGTCGTCGTGCCCGTCGACGACATGAGCGACCTCGGCTCCGCTCCCCCGCGCGAGGGCGCGACGAGCGCATCCACCGACGTGACGAGCCCGCAGCAGCAGTCGATCTGGCCGCACGTCGAGGAGGCGATCGTCGATCGCGTCGTCGAGCAGCGATCGACGATCGTGTTCACGAACTCGCGACGTCTCGCCGAGCGCCTCACGTCGCGGCTCAACGAGATCTGGGTCGGCCGCCAGGTCGAGGCGGGCGACGTGGATGCGACGCCGGCGCCCGACCGCATCCCGGCGCAGATGATGGGCCAGTCGGGGCAGACCTCGGGCGCCGAGCCCGTGCTCGCGCGTGCGCACCACGGCTCGGTGTCGAAGGAGCAGCGCGCGCAGATCGAGGACGACCTCAAGCGCGGGCACCTGCGCTGCGTCGTCGCGACGTCGTCGCTCGAGCTCGGCATCGACATGGGCGCCGTCGACCTCGTCATCCAGGTCGAGTCGCCGCCGTCGGTCGCGTCGGGCCTGCAGCGCGTCGGCCGAGCCGGCCACCAGGTGGGCGAGGTGTCGAGGGGCGTGCTCTTCCCCAAGCACCGCGCCGACCTCGTGCACGCGACCGTGACGACCGAGCGGATGCGCGAGGGGCGCATCGAACGCATCGCGGTGCCGCAGAACCCGCTCGACATCCTCGCGCAGCAGACCGTGGCGCACACGGCGCTCGGCCCCGTCGACGTCGACGACTGGTTCGAGATCGTGCGGCGCTCGGCGCCGTTCGCCTCGTTGCCGCGCTCGGCGTACGAGGCGACGCTCGACCTCGTGTCGGGCCTCTACCCCTCCGACGAGTTCGCCGAGCTGCGCCCGCGCATCGTGTGGGATCGCGTCTCGGGCACGCTCACGGGCCGCCCGGGCGCGCAGCGACTCGCGGTGACGAGCGGCGGCACGATCCCCGACCGCGGCATGTTCGGCGTCTTCCTTGCCGGCGCCGAGCGCGGCGGCCGCGTGGGCGAGCTCGACGAGGAGATGGTCTACGAGTCGCGCGTCGGCGACGTCTTCGCGCTCGGCGCGACGAGCTGGCGCATCCAGGACATCACGCACGACCGCGTCGTCGTGACGCCCGCGTTCGGCGAACCGGGCCGCGTGCCGTTCTGGACGGGCGACGCCATGGGTCGATCCGCCGAGCTCGGCGCCGCGATCGGCGCATTCCTGCGCGAGGCCGGGCAGTGGACCCCCGAGGCGGCGCAGACGCGGCTCGCGGATGCGGGGCTCGACCCGCGCGCCGCGCAGAACCTGCTGGCGTTCCTCGCCGAGCAGCGTGCGGCGACGGGGCAGCTGCCCTCCGACCGCACCCTCGTGGTCGAGCGGTTCCGCGACGAGCTGGGCGACTGGCGCGTCGTGCTGCACTCGCCGTACGGCAACCGCGTGCACCAGCCGTGGGCCCTCGCGATCACCGCCCGCATCCGCGAGCGGCACGGCTTCGACGGCGGCGCGATGGCCTCCGACGACGGCATCGTCGTGCGCCTGCCCGATACCGACGCCGACCCGCCGGGGCCAGAGCTCTTCGTGTTCGACCCCGACGAGCTCGAGCAGATCATCACCGAGCGCGTCGGCGACTCGGCCCTCTTCGCGTCGCGCTTCCGCGAGTGCGCGGCCCGCGCGCTGCTGCTGCCTCGCCGCAACCCCGGTCGCCGGTCGCCGCTGTGGCAGCAGCGCCAGCGCGGTGCGCAGCTGCTCGAGGTCGCGCGCCGCTACCCGGCGTTCCCCATCGTGCTCGAGACCGTGCGCGAGGTGCTGCAGGACGTCTACGACGTGCCGGCGCTGCGCGAGGTGGCCGAGTCGATCGCGAGCCGCCGCATCCGCCTGCTCGAGGTCGAGACGGCCGACGCGTCGCCCTTCGCACGGTCGCTGCTGTTCGGCTACGTCGCGTCGTTCCTCTACGAGGGCGACGCCCCGCTCGCCGAGCGCCGTGCCGCCGCGCTCTCGCTCGACACGACGATGCTCGCCGAGCTGCTCGGCAGGGCCGAGCTGCGCGAGCTGCTCGACCCCGACGTCATCGCGACGACCGAGGCGCAGCTGCAGCGCACGCATCCCGAGCGACGCCTCAAGGGCGTCGAGGGCGCCGTCGACCTGCTGCGCCTGCTCGGCCCCATGGACACGGCGGCCCTGCGCGAGCGCCTCGAGCCCGCGTCGATCGCCGACGTCGACCTCGACGCCGCGCTCGACGGGCTGCGCCGCGAGCAGCGGGTCATGCGGCTGCAGATCGCCGGCGCCGAGCGCTGGGCGGTCGTCGAGGATGCCGCGCGCCTGCGCGACGCGCTCGGCGTGCCGCTGCCCGTCGGCCTGCCCGAGGCGTACCTCGCGCCCGTGCCCGATGCGGTCGGCGACCTCGTGAGCAGGTACGCGCGCACGCACGGGCCGTTCCAGCCGGGCGACGCGGCAGCATCCCTCGGCCTCGGCGTCGCCGTCGTGCACGACGCGCTGCGCCGCCTCGCGGGCGATCGGCGCGTGCTCGAGGGCGAGTTCCGGCCGGGGTCGACGGGCACCGACTGGTGCGACGCCGAGGTGCTGACGCGGCTGCGGTCGCGGTCGCTCGCGGCGCTGCGCAAGGAGGTCGAGCCCGTCGAGCCCGAGCAGCTCGCGCGCTTCCTGCCTGTGTGGCAGCACGCAGACCGGTCGCTGCGCGGCGTCGACGGCGTGCTGCAGGTCGTCGAGCAGCTCGCGGGCGTCGCGGTACCTGCGAGCGCATGGGAGTCGCTCGTGCTGCCGAGCCGCGTGCGCGACTACCAGCCGGCGATGCTCGACGAGCTCACGAGCACCGGCGAGGTGCTGTGGAGCGGCGACGGCACGATCGCGGGCAGCGACGGCTGGGTGCGGCTGCACCTCGCCGACACGGCGCACCTCACGATCGACGCGCCGTCCGAGGCGCCCGACGTCGCCGGGCAGGCCGTCCTGGATGCGCTGGCGAACGGCGGCGGCTGGTTCTTCCGGCAGCTGCAGCAGTCGCTCGACGTGCCCGACGCCGAGCTCACGGCGACGCTGTGGCAGCTCGTGTGGAGCGGCCACGTGACGAACGACACCCTCGGTGCCCTGCGCATCCGCACCGGCTCGGCGTCGCGGCGCGTGCGCCAGCCCGTGCGCACGCGCGCCTACCGGGGTCGCATGCGGCCGCGAGGCACGTCGCAGGCCGCGGCCCCCGAGGTCGGCGGTCGGTGGACGCTCACGCCCGAGCCCGAGACGGATGCGACGGTGCGGCGGCTCGCGAACGCCGAGCAGCTGCTCGAGCGCCACGGCATCGTCACGCGCGGCGCCGTGCAGTCGGAGCAGGTGGTCGGCGGCTTCGCGGCGGCGTACCGCGTGCTGACGCAGCTCGAGGAGGCGGGGCAGACGCGCCGCGGCTACTTCGTGCTCGGCCTCGGCGCCGCGCAGTTCGCGACGCCCGCGACCGTCGACCGGCTGCGCGCGTTCGGCATGGACCCCGACCAGGCGCCGCCGCTCGTCGCCCGCACGCTCGCCGCGACCGACCCTGCGAATCCCTACGGCGCCGCCCTGCCGTGGCCGCAGCGCGACGAAGGGCACCGGCCGGGTCGCAAGGCGGGCGCGCTCGTGACGATCGTCGACGGCGCGCTCACGCTGTTCGTCGAGCGCGGCGGGCGCACGCTGCTGACGTTCGACGACGAGCCCGCGCGCCTGGCCGCGGCAGCCGCATCCCTCGCCTCGGTCGCCCCCGCGCTCGGCCGCCTCGCCGTGCACAGGGTCGACGGCGACTCGGTGCTGGGCTCGGCGCTCGACCCCGTGCTGCGCGAGGCGGGCTTCGCGCTCACGCCCAAGGGGCTGCGGCTCGGATGAGCGGCTCGCGGATGCGGAGCGCCTGATGCCCGAGGGCGACACGGTCTGGCGCACGGCGCGCTCGCTGCACGAGGTGCTCGCGGGCCAGACGCTCACGACGTTCGACCTGCGCGTGCCGCAGCACGCGACGGCCGACCTCGCCGGCTCGACCGTGCGCGAGGTCGTGGCGCGAGGCAAGCACATCCTGCACCGCATCGACGAGCCCGGCGGCGACGCCTGGACGCTGCACACCCACCTGAAGATGGACGGCTCGTGGCATCGCTACCGCGCCGGGTCGCGCTGGCAGCGCCCGGCGTACACGGTGCGGGCGGTGCTCGACACGGCCGAGTGGCAGACGGTCGGCTACCTGCTGGGCGTCGTCGACCTCGTGCGCACCGCCGACGAGGACACGGTCGTCGGCCACCTCGGCCCCGACCTGCTCGGCCGGGACTGGGATGCGCAGGTCGCGGCCGCCAACCTCGCGAGCGATCCGGAGCGCGAGATCGGCGTCGCGCTGCTCGACCAGCGCAACCTCGCCGGGCTCGGCACGATCTACCGCGCCGAGCTGTGCTTCCTGCGCGGCGTCTCGCCGTGGCGCCCGGTCGGCGAGGTCGACGACCTGCCGGGCATGGTCGCGCTCGCCCGGCGCATCATCGGCGCGAACCGCGCCCGCGTCGAGCGCACCTTCACGGGCTCGCTGCGCCGCGACCGGTACTGGGTCTACGGCCGCGAGCACGAGGCGTGCCGCCGCTGCGGCACGACGATCGAGCGCGGTCACCTCGGCCCGCCGACGATGGAGCGCGTCGCGTACCGCTGCCCCGTCTGTCAGCCGTAGGCGGGCTCGGGGATCGCACGCGCGTCACGGCGTGCGCGCACGAGCGCGGCGACCACGAGCGGCACGCCCGCGATCCACGTCACCGGCACGAGCCACGCGAACGCCTGCGACAGCAGCAGCGCGGCGACGATGCCCGTCGCGAGCGCCGCAGGCAGGCGCCACGACGCGCGCGGCAGCACGAGCAGCGCCGTGCCGGCGAGCGCTGCGCCTGCGCACGCGGCAGATGCCGCGATGACGGCGGCGTACGCGAGCCGGGCCTCGCCGAGCACGATGGCGGAGCAGGCCCCGAGGACGGCGACGAGCAGCGCTGCGGCAGGCGCCCACGCCCACGCGCCGACGACGGAGCGCACCATGTGGGCGCCTGCGACGACGATCGCGATGGACCCCGCGGTCGCGAGCGCCGTCACGAGCCGCATCGCGCCGCCGTCGACCGGCACCATGCCGAGGTTGGCGACGATGCTGAAGACCGTCGTCGGCACGCCGATGCACAGCGCGACGCCGCCGAGGGTGCCGACGAGCTGCGGCGACCACGACGCGCACGGCTCGGCATCGACGCGGTCCGCGCGCATCGCGGCGAACGCGACGAGCAGCAGCGCCATGGCGACGAGCGCGAGCAGCGTCGACGGGGCGAGGCCGACGGTCACGGCGCCGGCGATGCAGGCGCCGACGAACGCGAGCGGCCAGCGCAGCCAGGCGGCGATGCCGACGGGCAGCAGGTCGCCCAGCAGCGGCACCGCGCACGCGGCCACGAGCAGGCATGCCGGCACCGTCACCCACGACGGCGCCAGGCCCGACACGGAGGTCGACCCGTCGCCGTGCTCGGTGACGGTCGGGTAGAGCGTCGCCACGATGCTCGCGACCGCGAGGACGACGCCCACGATCGCGGGCCCGGCCGCCGCGAGCAGCAGTGGGGAGGCAGCGACGGCGCGGCGGGCTCCGACGAGCGCGAGCAGGCTCCACGCCACCAGCGGGAGCGCGACGGCGAGCAGGAGCACCGGCGTCGCCAGGTCGACGATCGGGATCGGCACGAACGCCTGCGATCCCGGCGGGATCGGGATGCTCGGGCCCGCGAAGGGGTCGATCCGCGCGAGACCGAGGGCCACGAGCACCACCGCGAGCGTCGCGGCGGCGAGGACCGCCGCCACCGTCGGCGACGCGTGCGCCGCGACGCCGTGCACGCGGATCGACCACGCGTCCGCGCGCGCCGGCTCGTCGAGCCCGCGCGCCTCGGCGTCGTCGAGCAGGGTCGCGAGCATCACCTCGCCGTGCTGCTCGCGCCACGACCGCGGGTACCAGCGCAGCAGCGCACGCATCCGCTCCTCGAGCAGCGTCATGCGTGAGACTCTCGTGCCGTGCGCGTCTCCCGCGAGGCGAGACGACCGCGCGCCGCCTTCGCGCGCGCCTCGAGGGCCGCGGCCTCGAGCTCGAGCGCGTCGATGCCGGCGTCCGCGAGCACGTAGTAGCGGCGGGCGCGACCGTCGACGACCTCCTCGCCGTCCGGGGCCGCGAGGCCCTCGCGCACGATGCGCTCGAGCGCGGCGTAGAGGGTCGTGACCCGCAGCGCGACGGCACCGTCGCTCATCCGCTCGACGTCGCGCAGGATCGCGTAGCCGTGCCTGCGGCCTTCCGCGAGAGAGGCGAGGATCCAGAAGGTGGACTCGGTCATGCGCTGCGCCATGCAGGTACGGTACCGAGGATGCGATATTCCCGCTAGTGGAACATCTGGCCAGCCGTGCTCAGCGCACCACCCAGTGCAGCACGCGCCGCGGCATCTCGAGCAGGTAGTCGGTGTCGTCGGGATAGGCGAGCGCGATCGAGATGTCGTCGCCGACGAGATGGTGGATCGACTCGACGTCCTCCCAGATCGACGTCACGCGGATCTCGCTGCGACCGTCACCCAGGTCGCGCGTCGTGATGCCCGAGCGGATGATGCCGGGCGAGCCGCTGTAGTCGTCGTGCTTCGTCGCGCGCATGTGCACGATGAACTCGTCGACGCGCACCGTCTCGACGAGCGCGATCGCCTCGCGCACGACGGCGCCCACGGGTGTCTGCATGCCGCCATCTCCTCGTTCGTGGTGCCGCACCGTCCACAGCCGCACGCGCTGCGGCTGTGCGAGCAGGTACTCGTCGTCGTCGGGGTAGGACAGCGGCCGCGTCAGGTCGTCGCCCGACATGGCTCGGATCGCCGCCAGATCGCGCCACACCGACAGCACCCGCACCTCCGTGCGCCCGTCGCCCAGATCCCGCGCATGGATGCTCGTGCGCAGGTTGCCGTCGAGCGTCACGTAGTCGTCGTACGACGTCGTGCGCATGTGCGCGAGGTACTCGTCGACGCGCGCCGTCTCGACGAGCGCCGACCACTCGCGCGCGATGGCGCCGGGAGGGATGTGCACCTGCACACGCTGGCACGGAACCGAGCATGACTCAAGGCCTCGCGTGGGCGGCGAGGAACGCGAGCGCCTGCTCCTTGAAGTGGCGGGACGTGATGGCGTTGAGATGGTTGCGGCCCGGGATGGGCGCGAAGCGGCCGTCGGCGAGCGCCTCGACGAGGGAGGCGGTGTCGGGCGCGTGGTCGTCTCGGTCGCCCGTCATGAGCAGCGTCGGCACGTCGGGGGCGTGCGCCGCGGGCGCGAAGGGCGTGCGCGCGACCTCGGTCGCGAGCGCCACGAGCGCCGTCGGGTCGTTCTCGGGCAGCGCCGTCGCGAGCCGCACCACGAACGCCGCGGCACCGGTCGGCTCGGCCTCGCCGGCCAGCGCACGCCTGGCCAGGTCGCCGTCGAGGCCGCGGAACGGGTCGCCTGCGGGCAGGCCGCCGAGCGCGAGCGCCGAGAACGCCTCCGGATGCACGGCCGCGTAGCGCCAGCCGAGCCGCGAGCCCATCGAGTAGCCGAGGTAGCCGGGCTGCTCGCCCGCGAGCCCCGTCGCGGCGAGCACGGCATCCACGTCGCCCAGGAATCGCGACACGTCGTAGTGGCCGGCGCCCGGCCGGTCGCTGCTGCCGTGGCCGCGCAGGTCGAGCGCGACGCCGCGCAGCCCCGCCTCGGCGAGCGGACGATCCCAGCCGGCGTCGAGCCAGTTGCGCTGCGTGCTCGACGAGAAGCCGTGCACCATGAGCACGGGCGAGCCGGCGGGGTCGCCGAGCTCGTGGACCGCGAGGCGGGTGCCGTCGTCGGCCACGACGACGCCGGGTGCGGGGCGGGGCTCGGTGGGCATGCATCCATCCTGGCCCCGTGCGCACCCCTCCCCGACGGCGGGTGCGCGCAGTACCGTGGCGGCATGGCTGCGACCGGCACGTCGACGCCCGAGGCCGGGCGCACGGGACGACGGCTGCGGCTGGCCGACGTGCTGCCCGAGGTGGGTCGGTCGCGGCACGACGCGACGCACGCGGCGTCGGCGCGTGCCGTGCGCTGGCCCGTGCTGCTGCGATCGGCGCTGCCGACGGTGCTCGTGGGCATGCCGATCGTGCTCGACCTCGCGGGCGTGCACGTGGAGGCGGCGCTCGTGTCGATCTGGACGATCGCGCCCGCCGCGATCGGCCTCGTCATCGTCGTGGCGCTCGCCGCCGTGCGCGCCGCTCGGGGCGACGTGACGGTCGCCGACGGCGGCGTGCGCGTGGCCGGATGGCCCGCGTTCGACGTCGCCGACGTGCACGAGGTGCTGCCCGTCGCGTGGCGCGACCACGCCGCCGAGCGCCGCGTCGACCTCGCGCTCATCGCCGCCGACGGCGGCCAGCTCGCGCTGCTCGACGGCGCCCGCTACCGCGGCGTCGACCTCGTGTCGGTGCTCGGCACCCTCGCCGGTCGCGTGCGCCCGCCCGTGCGCACGCATCTCGCGAACGCGCGTCGGCTGCGCGGCGCGCATCCGCAGGCCCTCGACCACCGCGACGCGCGGCTCGCGGCCATCCAGTGGTTCACGACGATCGTGGGGTTGCTGTCGTCGGCGGTCGCGTCGTTCGTGGCGCTCGCCTGACGCCGCGGCTGGATCTGTGCATCGCAGGCGATTCGGGGGAGCGGAGGGGCATCGTCCCTCGGCACCCCCGAATCGCCTGCACGACGCAACCCGGCTCCGGCGGAGGGCGTCCAGCCCCTGCCGCTCGTCGGTGGGGCGTGGCAGCGTGACGGCATGGCGATCGAGGTGCTGCCCGCGACCGACTACCAGGACGTCGCGACGATGGTCGGGCCCAAGAAGGATCCGAACGGCAACGTCTGCTGGTGCCTCTCGTACCGCGTGACCCCGAAGGAGAACCAGGCGCTCACACGCACGGCGCGCGGCCGCAAGGTGTCCGCGCTGCTGCGCGCGGGCGAGCCCATCGGCGCGCTCGGCTACGACGACGGCGAGGTCGTGGGATGGGCGGGGCTCGCGCCGCGCGCGTCGACGTCGTTCGCGACGAACCGGCGCATCCCGCACGTCGACGACCTCGACGCGTGGAGCGTGTGGTGCATCCGCGTGCGACCCGGGCACCGCGGCGAGGGCATCGCCCACGAGATGCTCGCCGGTGCCGTGCGCATCGCGCGCGAGGCCGGAGCGCCGGCGATCGAGGGCTACCCCGTCGACAACGCCGGCGAGAAGGTCGAGATGACGATGGCGTACGTCGGCACGCGCGCGCTGTTCGAGGCGGCGGGGTTCGAGAAGGCCGCCGACACGACGTCACGGCTCGACGGGTTCCCGCGCGTCGTCATGCGGCTCGACCTGCGCTGAGCGGCGCGTCAGGCAGCGGCGGCGTGCGCTGCCGGGGCCGGGCGCGCACCGCGCACCGACACCGCGATGGCCGCCATCTCGACGCCGCGTCGTGCGGCGTTCACCGGGTCGACGCCGCCCACGACGTGCGCGACGAACGTCGCCGTGAACGCATCCCCCGCCCCCGTCGGATCGACGAGCTGCGCCGGGATCGACGGCACGAACTGCCGCGCGCCGCGGTCGATCACCACGACGCCCGTGTGGCCGAGCGTCAGCGCGACGACGGGCGCGAGATCGGCGAGCGCGGCACCGATCGCCGCGGCGCCCTGCTTGCCGGTGATCATCGCGCCCTCGTCGAGGTTCGCGACGAGGATGTCGGCGCCGTGCAGGGCGTCGAGCGCCACGTCGACGCCGAGATCGGAGATCGAGCCCGCCGAGCCGATCGTGCACGACACCTTCGTGCCGAGCGCGTGCGCGCGATCCACGAGGCGGCCGACGGCCTCCGCGTGCCCCGACAGCAGCGAGTAGCCGGTGACGTGCACGACGTCGACGGCGCCGAGGAGCGCGTCGCCGATCTCGTCGGGGTCGACGAACGCGTTCGCGCCGCGGTCGGTGAGCATCGTGCGCTCGTCGCGGTCGACGAGCACCACGATCGTGCCGGTCTCGTGATCGGGGTCGCCGACGATGCGCGCGTCGACGCCGACCTCCGACAGCAGCGCGGTGTGCCTGGCGACGTCGAACGCGCCCACGCGGCCGACGAACGTCGTCTGCACGCCGGCGGCGGCCATCCACGCCGCCGTGTTCGCGGCGCTGCCGCCCGGACGGCGCACGATCTGCGCGTCGGTGTCGGTGTCGGGGCGGATGCGGCCGTCGGGGAAGACGAGCACGTCGTCGATGACGTCGCCGAAGGTGAGCGCGCGCATCAGCGGGCCGCGTAGGCCGTCGCGATCGCGGCAGCGAGTCGGATGTTGGAGCGCACGAGGTCGAGGTTCACCTCGAGGCTGCGGCCCTGCGAGAGCTCGACGATGCGGCCCAGCAGGTACGGCGTCACGGCCTTGCCGTGGATGCGGTCGCGCTCGGCCTCGGCGCTCGCCTGGGCGACGACGGCGTCGTGCTCGATCGGATCCCACTGCCGATCCTCGGGCAACGGGTTGGCGACGACGAGTCCGGCGTTCGCGCGCGTCGCATCCTGCTCGCGCAGGATCGCGGCGACCTCCTCGGCCGTCTCGACGCGCCAGTCGAGCTCGTGCGTGCTCGACGAGAGCCAGAACAGCGGGAACCGGTCGGTGCGCCAGCCGACGACGGGCACCGACAGCGACTCCATGCGCTCGAGCGTCGCGCCGACGTCGAGCACAGACTTCACGCCGGCGCAGACGACGGCGACTGGGTGCGACGCGAGCGTGGGGATGTCGGCGGACTCGTCGAACGACGAGGTGGCGCCCTGGTGCACGCCGCCGAGGCCGCCGGTCGCGAAGACTCGGATGCCCGCCTGCGCCGCGATCGCGACGGTGCCGGCGACGGTCGTGGCGCCCGTGCCCCTGCGTGCGCGGAGGATGGGGAGGTCGCGCACGCTCGCCTTCGCGACGCCCTCGCCCGCGATGCGCTCGAGGGCGGCGTCGTCGAGGCCGACGCGGCCGACGCCGTCGACGACGGCGATGGTGGCGGGCACGGCGCCGGCGTCGCGCACGATCTGCTCGAACTCGCGAGCGGCCTCGAGGTTGCGCGGCCTGGGGAGTCCGTGGCTGATGATCGTGGACTCGAGCGCGACGATCGGGGCGCCCGCGTCGAGCGCCTCGCGGACCTCCGGGGCGATGTGCATCGGACCAGGGTAGACCTCGATCCCTGAGAAAGCGAGGAACGCTCAGAATCGTTCGGACGCCTAACGATCGATCCGCGCGGGCGGACGCCTCGGACGCCTGACGGCGCCAGGCGTCGGGTCGCGTGCGGCACGTCGGAGACGTGCGACGATCGCAACGTGCAGCGATCCGTGCTCCTCGTCCACCACCTCGACTTCGAGACCGGCGGCCATGCAGCGCGCCTCACGGCGCACCTGCCGACGCGCATCGTCGCCTTCCCCGATCGGGTGCCGCAGCTCGACGCGATCGCGGGCATCGTCGTGCTCGGCGGCGAGATGAGCGCCGTCGACGTGGATGCGCATCCCTCGATCGGCGTCACGACCGATCTCGTGCGCCGCGCCGTCGAGGCCGACGTGCCGGTGCTGGGCCTGTGCCTCGGCCACCAGATCCTCGGCGTCGCGCTCGGTGCCGAGCACCGCGCGGGCGCCGTCGACGAGACGGGCCTGCTGCCGGTCGACGTCGTCGCCGCCGATCCGTGGCTCGGCGGCTTCACGGGCGAGCTGCGCCCCATGCAGTGGCACTCCGACGTCGTGGGCCTGCCGACGGGTGCCACGCTCGTCGCGACGAACGACCTCGTGCCCGTGCAGGCCTTCCGCTACGGCTCGGCGCTCGGCCTGCAGTTCCACCTCGAGGTCGACGTCGAGGTGCTGCGGCGGTGGAGCATCGTGGCCGAGCCGCCGCTCGGCGAGCACCTGCCGGGCGGCGACGTCGCGGGCCTCGTGGCGGCGTACCGCGCCGACGCGACCCTGCACCGCGTCGCCGAGCAGGGCTTCGCGGCGTTCGCCGAGTCCTGCCGCGCCCGCCTCTGACCCGAGTTGAGGGTTTCGGCCCGATGCGAGGTCACATCGGGCCGAAATCCTCGACTCTCTCGGTCAGAGGAGGGGGTGGAGCGTGCCGACGACGGCGCTGCCGCCGTGCTGCAGGATGCCGAGCTCCGCCGCGACCTTCGCGAGGGAGCCCGAGGGGATGGCGCCCGCCTGCTCGAGCAGGGCGAGCGCGACGGGAGCGCCGGGTCGGCGCGAGCCGTCGGCGACCTTCACGACCGCCGCGGTGCCGTCGGGCGCGACGACGACCGCCGTGCCCTCTGCCCCGAACTTCGCCGTGACGCCGAGGCGCTCCATGAGCACGGTGTCGGGCGTGCCCGGCCCCTCGACGAGCCACGCGTGCTCGCGCATCGCCGCGCCGACGGCGCCGAGCACGGCGTCGTCGGTCGTGCCCGCGAGGCCACGCACGGCCCGGGCCATGCCGAGCACCGACGACGCGTAGACGGGCGCCGAGCAGCCGTCGGTCGCGGCCGCGGTCGACGCGACGCCCGTGCGGCGCTCGATCGCGGCGCGCAGCTCGACCTGGATGGGGTGCGCCGGGTCGGTGTAGGCGAGGTCGCCCGCGTCGGACTCGAGCGCCGCGGCCGCCGCGACGGCGACGTGCTTGCCGACGCAGATGGCGCCGAGGCGCGAGTGCTCGGCCATCCAGCGCGTCGTGCGCGGCGGGCAGCGCAGCGTCGTCGGGTCGACGCCCAGGCGCGCGGCCATGGCCGTGGCGACCTCGACCTGCTCGGCACGGCCGACGATGCTGCCCGACGCGAGCGCGAGCTCGACGCCGGCGAGGCCGAGGCGCTCGGCGATCGTCGCGGCGAAGAGCGGCTTGAGCGCCGAGCGCGCGAGGAACGGCGCGTCGACGTCGCCCATGGCGGCGAGCACCGAGCCGTCGGGCGCCACCGCCGCGGCGATGCCCTCGTGCCGCGACTCCACGAAGCCGTCGCGGTCGACGACCGCGATGGTCGTGGTGCGCGCGAGGCGCAGGTCGGTGGCGTCGGATGCGGGATCGGTCGCTGCAGGCACACAGCGACGGTAGTCGACGCCGGCGTCGCCGACCGACCCGGGTCAGCGGGCGATCGCACCCTCGGTCGCGAGCAGGGTGCGCTTCGCCGCCTCACCGCCGGCGTACTGACCGAGGGAGCCGTCGCTGCGCACGACGCGGTGGCACGGCACGACGATGGGCAGCGGATTGAGGCGGCACGCGGTGCCGACGGCGCGCACGGCACCGGGCGAGCCCACAGCGCGGGCGACGTCGCCGTACGAGCGCGTCTCGCCGTAGGGGATGTCGCGCAGCGCCCGCACGACCTCGCCGCGGAAGCCGATCGCGAGCGCGAGGTCGAGGTCGCCGTCGAACGTGCGCGTGCGGCCGTCGGCGAGCGCCTCGACGCCGCGAGCGGCATCGTCGAGGCCGCGCACGTCGCGCAGCACGCGCGAGCCGAGCCGCTCGGCGAGGCGCTCGACCGTGGCGTCGGGGTCGGCGCCGTCGAACGTCACCGACACGAGGCCCACGGGCGTCGCGGCGAGCAGCAGCGTGCCCACGCGCGTGTCGATCGTGCGCAGCCGCACGTCGACGAGCCCCGCATCCGTCGCCCGCGCCGCGAGCGCCGCGGCGAGCGCGTCGGCGTCGCCGGCGGGCACGGCCGAGAACAGGTCACTCATCGCCCGCCTCCAGCAGCTCGCGCAGCCTGCGCACGCCATCCGACGACGCCTTGCGCGCCGCCGCAGACGAGACGCCGAGCGATGCCGCGACCTCGTCGAACGGCAGCCCGCCGAGGTGGTGCAGCACGACGCACGACCGCTGCCGCTCGGGCAGCGCCGCGAGCGCCCGCCGCAGGTCGAGGTCGGGGTCGCGGTGCGGCGCCGCCCGATCGGGCACCTCCGCCACCGACAGCGACCTCGACGAGCGCCGGAGCACGTCGATCGCCTTGCGATGCGCGATCGTCACGAGCCAGCCCGCCACGTTCGCCTCGGCGTCGAGCCGCGGGTACGCCTCGAGCGCCGCCAGGAAGGCGTCGCTCCACGCGTCGTCGGCATCCGACGGCCCCACGACCGCCCGCACGACGCGGTAGACCGTCGGCCCGTGCTGCTGCACGACGCGGTCGAAGGGAGGGAGCGTCACGCAATGGATTCTCGCGCGACCACGTCGAGCAGCGCGCCCGACTCGAGGTCGAGCAGCGTGCGCTTGCACACGAGCCCGCCCGCGTAGCCCGTGAGCTTGCCCGTCGAGCCGACGACGCGGTGGCAGGGCACGACGATCGAGATGGGGTTGCGCGAGTTCGCGAGCCCCACGGCGCGCACGGCCGTCGGCTGCCCGATGCGCTCGGCGATCCATCCGTAGGTGCGCGTCTCGCCGTACGGGATCTCGCGCAGCGCCTCCCACACGCGCAGCTGGAACGGCGTGCCCACGGGGTCGAGCGCGAGGTCGAAGGTCGTGCGCTCGCCCGCGAAGTACGCGCGCAGCTGCTCGGCGGCGTCGGCGAGCGCCGCGTCGTCGCGGTCGCCGAAGCCGGCCTCGTCGGGCGCGGGGCGATGCTCGGCGTAGTACAGGCCCTGGATGCCGGCGGCGCCGGCGACGATCGTGATGGCGCCGACGGGGGTGTCGACGATGGCGTGCTTGGTGTCGGTCATGGCTCCACTTCCTCTCACACCCTGCTGACGCACGAGCGCCGCGGAATGTGAGGTGCGCACGTCGATCATCTGTGAGGGACGCACCAGCCGCGCGTCACCACGCGACGGTCTCGAACGCGACGCGCACGTGCGCGAGCTCCGCGCGCGGCAGCGCCGCCGTGAGGATCGCGCCGTCGGCGAGCACGGCGCCGAGGCCGAGCACGTGCGGGTCGCCGTCTAGCCGCACCCCGTCGACCGCGACGCCGTCGACGAGCACCTCGGCGGGGTTCCATGCGGAGGCGGCCTCGAGCTCCGGCCGATCCCACCGCGCATCGGGCCCACGTGCCTCGTCGAAGCGATTCACCGCGACGTACGCCACGTGCTGCCGCAGGGCGTCGGCGAGCGGATCGGCGGCGCGCGCCACGAGCGGCGGATCCCACGTCGTGCGCACCGCCTCCCACAGCATCGGGCGTCGCATCCACTCGAGCGAGGCGACGAGCCACGCGGGTCGCGGCCACGGGGGCTCGGCGTCGAGCGACTCCCGCGTCGCGTCGTCGAGGTCGGCGAGGTTCGCGGGGTCGTCGGGCGCTCCCGGCACGCGCCACAGCGTGTACGACCACGAGACGGATGCCGCCGTCGGCGGCTCGCCCGTCGACATGAGCGACGGATGCGCGATGCGCGCGAGCGTCGGCTGCGCGACGAGCGTGCGCACCGGCACGGGCAGCGCCCGCGCCTGCGCCATCGCCGCGACGCCGGGATCGGGTGCATCCTCGGGCAGCACGCCTGCGAATCGCATGCCCCACGGTCGCATCCGCGCCCGCCGACCCGCCAGGCGTCCATGCACCGCGCCGGTAGGCTCGGTGGGTGCAGATCGCCCTCGTGAGACACGGCCAGACCGACTGGAACAAGACCCTGCGCATGCAGGGCACCAGCGACATCCCGCTCAACGAGACCGGCCGCGGCCAGGCGCTCGAGGCGGCGGTGCTGCTGTCGGACGAGCACTGGGACGCCATCGTGTCGTCGACGCTCTCGCGCGCAGCGGTGACGGCCGACATCATCGCCGAGCGGCTCGGCATGCCGGTGCTCGAGCGCGACGTCGCCCTCATCGAGCGCGCGTACGGCGAGGTCGAGGGCCTCACGAAGGCGCAGGCGACCGAGCGCTTCGGCACCGAGTGGCCCGGCGAGGAGTCGTACGAGGCGCTGCAGGAGCGCGCCGTCGCGGCCGTCGACGCCGTCGCAGCCCGCCACGGGGTCGAGCACCTCGTGATCGTGACGCACGGCACCTTCATCCGCGCGTTCGCCGACGCCGTCACGGGGCTCGAGACGCGCACGCCGCGCAACGCGGAGTCGATCCGCTTCGAGGGCGAGCCCGGCGCCTGGGTGCCGAGCGAGGGCATGGTGCTGGTCTGATGGACCTCGACTCGCTCCGGGCAGCGTCGCCCGGGATCGTCGTCGACACGACCGACGAGGCCCTCGAGGCCGCGCGCGCCGACAAGTCGGGGCACCGGGCGACGGGACGGCCGATCGCGGTCGTGCGCGCCACCGAGGTCGAGCACGTGCAGGCAGCGATGCGCTGGGCCAGCGAGCACGGCGTGCCCGTCGTGCCCCGCGGCGCTGGCACGGGTCTCGCGGGCGGCGCCAACACCGGCGAGGGCGAGCTGTCGATCGACGTCTCGGGCATGCGCCGCATCCTCGAGGTCTCGGCCGCCGACCAGCTCGCGGTCGTCGAGCCGGGCATCCTCAACGCCGACCTCAACGCCGCGCTCGAGGAGCACGGCATGTGGTGGGCGCCCGACCCCGCGAGCCGCGCGATCTCGACCGTGGGTGGCAACATCGCCACGAACGCCGGCGGCCTGCTGTGCGCCAAGTACGGCGTCACGCGCGAGGCCGTGCTCGCGCTCGGCGTCGTGCTCGCGTCGGGCGAGCGCATCGACGTGGGCCACCGCACCGTCAAGGGCGTCACGGGCCTCGACCTCGCCGCGCTCATGATCGGCAGCGAGGGCACGCTCGGCATCATCGTCGAGGCGACATTGCGCCTGCGCCCCGCGGTGCCGGGCGGCGTGTGGACCATCGGCGCGTTCTTCGACGACGAGGTGGCCGCCGCCGCCGCGTGCGCCGCGATCACGGCCGCGCACATCCGCCCCGCGATCATGGAGCTCGTCGGCACGGTGTCGGTGCGGATGCTGTCGGCCTACACGGGCCGCCCCATGCAGGGCGCGTTCGTGCTGCTGCAGCTCGACGACGTGGGCGCCGAGGCCATCGCCCGCGACGCGCTCGCGATCGTCGAGGCGCACGGCGGCGACGCCGAGCTCACCGACGACGTCGAGCGATCGGCGATGCTCGTCGAGGTGCGCAGGCAGGTGCACTTCGCGCTCGACTCGTTCGGCACCGTGCTCGTGGAGGACGTGTCGGTGCCGCGCACGCGCATGCCCGAGATGTTCGCGCTGTGCGCCGACGTCGCCGACCGCTACGGCGTCACGGTCGCGACGAGCGCGCACGCCGGCGACGGCAACCTGCATCCCACGTTCGTCTTCGACGAGGACGAGCCGACGGATGCGGTGTGGGCCGCCGCCGACGAGATCTTCCAGGGCGCGCTCGCCATGGGCGGCACGCTCACGGGCGAGCACGGCGTCGGCGTGCTGAAGCGCCGCTGGCTCGGGCTCGAGCTGGGCGACACGCAGCTGCGGCTGCAGCGCGAGATCAAGGCCGTCTTCGACCCCGCCGGCATCCTCAACCCCGGCAAGGTCTTCGAGGGCTGAGGCTCGCGTCAGACGTCGTCGGGCGTCTGGCCGGGCTCGGTCGCGGTGAACCAGCCGAGCCAGCCGTCGTCGGTCGCGACGACCTCGTATGCGCCGCAGCGCAGCACCTCGTCGGGCAGCGCGTCACCCGCCTCGAAGCCGCCGTAGCGGCCGTCGAACGGCAGCGCCACCCGCTGCGCCGTCACGCAGCCGACGGGCTCGTCGTCGCTCGTGACCGCGATGACGGCGTGCGTCTCGTCGTTCGTCGCCGTCGTGCGGATCTCTCTCGCGTCGACCGGCAGCCACTCGGGCACGTCGACGCCGACCCAGCCGGCCGCGGCGGCGTCGCGGTCGACGAACGCCTCGGTGTGCAGGTCGTGGAGGCCGTCGGAGATCGACGAGCAGCCGGCGAGCAGCAGGATGCCGGCGGCGGAAGCGGCGACGAGCAGGGTCTTGGAGTGCATGCTGCCAAGCCCATCGCGTCGCGCCGCTCGCCCGCGTCCTCCTGGCGGCCGCATCCCCTCGTCCTCGCGGACGATCCCGCGTCAGTCGCCTGCGTCGTCGCGGATGACGTCGCGCAGCTCGGCGTCGAGGTCGCTCGCCTCCTCGACCGAGGCGGCCATGCCCGACAGGAAGCGCGCGACGACCTCGAGCTCGGCGGGCGTGAGGTCGTCGACGACGGCGATCATGCGCTGATGCATGGCGCCGAGGGTCTCGCGCACCTCGTGGTCGGTCTCGATGGTCGCGACGACGATCGTCGAGCGACGGTCGGTCGGATGCGGCTTCCGCTCGACGTGGCCGGACTGCTCGAGGCGGTCGACGAGCACCGTGACGGATGCGGAGGTGATGCCCAGCACCTGCGCGAGGTCGCGCTGCCGCACGAGCTCGCCACGCCGCTGCGCCGCGAGCATCGTGCGCAGCGCGAGCAGGTCGGTCTCGCCCATCTCCATCGACGCACGGGTGCGGGCGCGCATGCGCGTCTCGGCCGCGCGGTAGCGGCGCAGCAGGTTCAGCACGTCGACCGTCGATGCGCCGTCGCGCTCGGGATACCAGTACCCGGAGCCGCGCGCGCGGTCGTCGTTCCCCATGCCGAGCATCGTACGTCGATGGCAGATGATTCGGCAGATCGACGCGATTCGTTCACCTGCGACGGTCGAGGACGCGCAGGGATGACGGCAGTCGACCGCATCTCCGCCACAGGCCATGCTGGCCATCGAACCTGGATATCTCCTGCAATCCCTGGGGTGCTGGCGCTTCGAAGCACCCTGCGCGAGGCTCGAGAGCGTCGTCGGACGGACCGCTGGAGTCAGATCGGTTTGCTTCGATGCCACGAGTCGGATAGTTTGCTTGATGAACTAGCAATCAGATCGACTGGGCAAACCGGTCGAGCGAGAGCGAGGAGATCGCGATGGGCACGCTCAAGTACGGCAACGGAGACGACGCGACGTTCACGATGGACGACGTCGACCTGGCGCACCTCGCGGCGGTGGTGACCGCGAAGCTCCGGCGCCGCGAGCCGTTCCTGCTCACGTGCCGCTCGGAGACGACGCGGCAGTCGATCTGGATCCACGAGGCCAGCACCCTCGTCTACGGCTACGAGACGCCTGCCGCCATCGACCTCGACCGCGCCCGCCTCGAGGCGATGGTCGTCGACACCAACCGCCCGACCGGCCTCACCGTGCGCTGCGAGGCCCGAGCCCTGCACGCCGTCGGCGCGCTCGCCGCAGCCGCCTGAGGATCGCCATGACCGACGCATGGGACGAGGTCGACGCCGCGCTCGTCGCGCCGTCGACGCTGCGCCACGGCACCACGAACCACGAGGGACCCGCATCATGACCATCGCCTCCGCCGCGACGCCGCGCACCGACGCGACCGTCGACATGCTGCTGCCGCAGCTGCGCGCCGCATCGCTGCGACTGCTCACGGCCGTGCTGCGGCTCGGCGACGCCGAGCTCGTCGTGCCCGCACGCTCGGGACTCGGCACGCGCCGCCACGTCATCGCGCGCATGACGCGGCACGCCGACCGCACGGCGCGCGCCATCGAGGGCGACGCGTCGGGCGTCGAGCCCGCCGACCGCCTGCACGACCTCTCCCCCGCCGACCTGCTCGCGGCCCTCACTGCCGCGCTCGGCAGCGTGCTCGGCGCGCTGCAGGAGCACACGGGTGCGACGGTCGTCGCCGACCCCACGGCCGCCGAGGCCGCAACCCACGCCCGCGAGCAGCTCGCCTGGCTCGAGCTCAGCCACGTCGATCTCGACGCCGGCTACGCGATGCACGACGTGCCCGACGCCTCGCTCGACGCCGTCGCGGCGCACTTCCGCGACGCCCGCGCGGCATCCGCATCCGACGACCTGCTGGCAGCGAGCCCGTTCGCGCCGCTCATGGCGGGCTGACCCCCCCCCAGCACGATCGAGCCGCGACGCCAAGCCCCGTGACCGTCGCCCGGACATGTGGTTAGAGTCTCTAGCAATCCCTTGGACATGCAGGAATCGGAGGCGATGGGCATGGCGACCTCGACGACGCACGTGTCGCTCGACGTCGAGCCCGACGTGCCGGGCGACGATCCCGTCACGCAGCTCACGTGGGCGGTCGAGGAGCTGCGGCTCGCGGAGTCGCGCCTCTCGCGCCGGCGCCAGACCTCGTGCGGCCCCGGCCACAGCGAGCGCGAGGCCATGCGGTTCATCGCCGAGCGCGCGGATGCGGGCAGGCCCGTGACGCCGACGGAGCTCGCGACCCACCTCGGTCTCACGACGCCCTCGGTCTCGGCGATCGTGCGCCGCCTGCTCGACGGCGGCCTCATCTCCACCCGACAGCACGCCGACGACCGGCGCAGCAAGCTGCTCGAGCCCGCCTCGCGCAACGCCCCCGACACCGCCGACGCGCTCGCGCCCTCCATCCGCGCCGCCGCCGCCGACCTCGACCCCGCCGAGGCGCAGCGCCTCGCCGCGTTCCTCGCGCACGTGCGCGATCTCGTCGACGCCGACTGCCGCGACTGACGGCGCGGGCCGCACGGGGCGTCAGTGGCCCGTGTCGTCGCCCGCCATCGCGTCGAGCTGCACCTCGAACACGTCGAGCTGCCGCTGCATCGCCGCGAGCGTCTCCGACGAGAACGCTCCCCGCTGCCGCTCGGCCTTGAGCGCCGCCCGCTCGGCGGCGAGCTGCACGCGGCGCACGCGCACGAACGCGCGCGTCTGCTCCTCGTCGACGTCCTCGCCGACGCCGAGCATCGTCGCCGCCCGCTCGACGCGGCGCGCGGGCATCGCGAGGATCTCGTCGCGCATGTCGTCGGAGAGCGGCGCGTCGAGCGCATCCATCTCCTTCGCCATCGCCGCGCTGCCGGCGTCGGCGCAGCGGCGCGTGAGCTCGAGCAGCTCGACGCGCTCCTCGACCGTCGAGTCCTTGCGCAGGCGCAGGCCGCGCACGAGCGCGGGCAGCGTGAGGCCCTGCGACAGCAGCGTGACGATGGCGACGACGAACGCGACGAGCACGAGCGCCGCATAGTACGGATGGTCGTGCGGCAGCGTCTGCACCGCCGCGACCGTGACCACGCCGCGCATGCCCGCCCAGCCCAGCACCGTGCCGTCGCGCCACGACAGCGCCTGGTCGCGCTCGGCCGTCACGTCGTTCGCCTGCGACTCGAGGCGCCTGCGGAACTGCTCGAGCCTGCCGACGACGCGCTCGTCCTCGATGGCGCCGAAGCGCTCGTCGGCCTGCGCCATCCGCTGCTCGCCGCGCTGCTGCTGCTGCTCGAGCTTGCGGGCGCGGAAGCGGATCGACCACAGCAGCAGCGGCATGGTCGCGAAGCGCAGCGCGATGAGCACGCCCGTCACGAGCAGGCCCACGCCCACGACCTCCCACAGCGACTGCTCGGCCGACTCCACCGCCTCGACGACGGGGCGCAGACGCAGGCCCATGTAGAGGAACACGGCGTGCTCGATCACCATGGTGAACGTCTGCCAGCTCGTGCGCTCGCTCTGCCGCTCGCGCGCGCCGATGCGCCCCGGGCCGGCGTTGCCGACCACGATGCCCGCCACGACCACGGCGACGACGCCCGAGGCGCCCACCTCCTCGGCCGCGAGGAACGCCACGAACGGCACGACGATCGACAGCGCGGTGTCGAGCACGATGTCGTGGATGCGCGAGCGCACCGCGACCGCGAGGAACCCCACGACGAGGCCCAGCGCGATCGCGCCGACGACCGCCCACGCGAACGTGCCGGCGACGTCGCCGAGCTCGACGGCGCCGCCGCCGTCGTCGGCGCCCGCCGCGATGCCCACGGCGGTGGACAGCAGCACGAGCGCCGTCGCGTCGTTCACGAGCCCCTCGCCCTCGAGGATCGTCACGATGCGCGGCGGCAGGCCCAGGCGCTTGCCGAGCGACGTCGCCGCCACGGCATCCGGCGGGGCGACGACCGCGCCGAGCGCGACCGCGAGCGCGAGCCCCACGGCGGGCCAGATCCAGGCGACGATGCCGCCGATGACGAGGGCGGACACGATGACGAGCACGACCGCGAGCAGCGCGATGACGCGCAGGTTGCGGCGGAAGTCGACGAACGGCACCTGCAGCGCCGCCGCGTACAGCAGCGGCGGCAGGACGACGGTGAGGATGATCTCGGGATCGACGACGACCTCGGCAGCGCCCGGCACGAAGCCGAGCGCGATGCCGACGACCGTGAGCAGCAGCGGCGCCGCGACGCCGATGCGGCCCGCGACGGCCGAGACGGCGCCGACGATGACGACGCCGAGCACCGCCACGATCGTGATCTCCTCGACGAGGTGCTGCTCCATGTCGGCCTCCCACGTTCGAGGCTAGCCCCGACGTGTCGGGCGCGACCCGACGTAGCCTGGGATGACCGACGAAGGGAGCCATCCATGGCAGTCACGAGCAGCGCGAGCACCGTCTGGAACGGTGGCCTCGCCGACGGATCGGGCACGACGACGCTGAAGTCCGGCATCGAGACGCAGGTGACGTGGAAGGCGCGCGCCGAGGGCACGGGCCAGACGACGCCCGAGGAGCTCATCGCCGCCGCGCACGCGTCGTGCTTCTCGATGGCGCTGTCGCACGCGCTCGGCGAGGCCGGCCACACGCCGTCGACGATCTCGACGAGCGCCGAGGTCGGCTTCGTGCCCGGCCAGGGCATCACGGGCTCGACGCTCACCGTCACGGCGACGGTGCCGGGCCTCGACCAGGCCGAGTTCGAGCGCATCGCCAACGAGGCGAAGGCGGGCTGCCCCGTCTCGCAGGCGCTCGCCGGCATCGAGATCACGCTCGCGAGCGCGACGCTCGAGGGCTGACGCCTCCACCGCTCGACGCCCCGCGGCCCTCGGGTCGCGGGGCGTCGTCGCGTGCGGGCGCATCGGATGCGCATGCGCGCCGGGCGTACGATGCGCGGATGCCCACCCGCCGCCTGCTCGCCCGCGCCGCCGCGCTCGTCGCGGCGACCGCGGCGCTCGCCGGCTGCGCACCCGGCGCGCTCACCGCCTCCCCCTCGCCCACGGCATCCCCGTCGACGACGCCCGCACCGACGCCGGAGCCCGAGCCGGAGCGCTCGCTGCTGCTCACGACGCTCGCGGCGTCGAACGCCCTCGCCGTCGTCGACCCGACGGCGGCTGAGCCCGTCGTCGCCTCGATCGAGGTCGGCACGGCTCCGTGGGGCGTCGTCGCCGACGCCGCGCACGAGCGCGCGTTCGTCGCGACCGCCGAGGGCCTCGCGGTCGTCGACCTCGCGACGATGACGCGCACGGCGCTCGTGCCGTTCCAGCATCAGCCGACGACGATCGGGTACGGCGAGTACCGCGACGGCGGGCTCGGCCTCGCCGTCTCGCCCGACGGCGCCACGGTCTACGTCGCGGTGCACCGCTGGCCGGACCCGGCGTGGCTCGAGGTGCTCGACGTCGCCTCCGGCGCATTCACGGCATCCGTCGAGGTGGGCGTGCGCCCCTTCGACGTGCTCATGGACCCCGCGGGCGCGTGGGTCGCGACCGTCGACCACGACACGTACGGCGTCACGATCGTCGACACGGCGACGCTCGCGGCCCGCACGATCGAGGTCGCGCCGTTCGGCGACCTCGGGTTCGACTCGTGGGAGAAGCCGCACTACGGCGTCGTCACCGCTGCCGGCACGATCCTGCTGCCGTTCCAGGGGCAGGTGATGGTGGAGGTCGATCCCGTCTCAGGTGCGACGACCTCGACGCCGCTCACGGCGCAGACGCACCAGCACGGCGCCGCGCAGGTGCGCTCGCCCGGCGACGCGCTCGACGGCGCGACGCTCGTCGTCGGCACCGGCGCGTTCGGCTCGGCGACGCAGGGGCCGAGCCTCGAGATCGTGTCGGCCGACGGCACGGATGCGGTGGTGCCGCTCACGCGCCTGCACGAGACCGTGGCGACGTGGCGAGCGACGGATGCGGATGCGTGGTCGGCGGTGCTCGCCGGCGGCTACACGCGCGACGGCTGGTGGGACGGGCTCACGATCGTCGACCTCGCGACGCTCGAGCAGCGCGAGGTACCCGTGGCCGGGAGGCCGCAGGCGGTGGTGGCGGTGGCGCTGCCTGCGTCCTGAGTGGCTTCCCCACCAGCTGGTCGAGGAGCGCGCGAGCGTAGCGAGCACGCGTCACGAGACCACGTGAGCGCCGCTCCCGTCCAGCCATGCGCATGGTCGCGTCCGCGGGCACGTCACGTGGTCTCGTGACGCGGGCTCGCCCAAGGGCTCGCGCGCTCCTCGACCAGCTGCGTGGGGACGGAGCGGGGGACCGGGTCAGCCGAACGACGCCGTCGACACGTTGCGGCGGTAGTCGAACACGATGCTCGTGCGCGTCGACGCCACCGTCTGGTCGCCCGACAGGTGCTCGACGACGAAGCGGCGCAGCCCCGACGAGTCCGCCACCGCGACGTGCACGATGAAGTCGTCGACGCCGCCGAGGAAGAACAGCTGGCTCACCTCGGGCAGCGCGCGCACGCGCTCCGAGAATGCCGTGATGCTCGTCTGCCGCGCGCCGGGCCGCAGCGTGACGTGCACGAGCGCCTGCAGCCCGTGGCCCACGCGCTCCTGCCGCACGACGGCCTCGTAGCCGTCGATGACGCCGCGCTCCTCGAGCCTGCGCACGCGCGCGTGCACCGTCGACTCCGCGAGCCCTACGGCGCGGGCGAGCTGCCGGTTGGATGCGCGCGCGTCGCGCACGAGCACGCCCACGATCTGGGCGTCGACCTCGTCGAGGTCGCCTCGGTCCTGCAGCATCCGCGTCACCTCTCGGCCGTGCTCGCGCATCCGCCGAAGGATTCGACGGAATCAGCCACCGATGCGGGCAATGCTTCGGCTGCTCTCGTGCATCCTGCCACTTCCTCCCATCATGGGTGGCATCGCAGGCGCACCGCAGCGCCCCCTACGACGAGAGGCCCCACCCATGCGCATCGCCGTCCCCGCAGAGATCAAGGCGAGCGAGCAGCGCGTCGCCATCACCCCCGCAGGCGTCGACGCGCTCGTCGCCCGCGGCCACGAGGTGTGGGTCGAGCACGACGCGGGCATCGGCTCGCGCATCTCCGACGAGGCATACGTCGCCGCGGGCGCACGCATCGCCGCCGACGCCGACGAGGCGTGGGCGAAGGGCGACCTGCTGCTGAAGGTCAAGGAGCCCATCCAGCCCGAGTTCTCGCGGATGCGCGACGGCCAGGTCGTCTTCACCTACCTGCACCTCGCCGCCGCGGCCGACACGGCGCACGCGCTCATGGCCGCCGGCTCGACCGCCATCGCCTACGAGACCGTGCAGCTCGACGACCGCTCGCTGCCGCTGCTCGCGCCGATGAGCGAGGTCGCCGGCCGCCTGTCGATCGTCATGGGCGCCCACCACCTCATGGGCCCGGCGGGCGGCCGCGGCATCCTGCTCGGCGGCGTGCCCGGCACGCGCCGCGCGAAGGTCGTCGTCATCGGCGGCGGCGTCGCCGGCGAGCACGCGGCCCGCAACGCCGTGGGCCTCGGTGCCGACGTGACCGTCATCGACCTCTCGCTGCCCCGCCTGCGTCAGCTCGAGGCATCCTTCGGCACCACGATCCAGACGCGCCACTCGTCGCGCCTCGAGATCGCCGACCAGGTGGCCGACGCCGACCTCGTGATCGGCTCGGTGCTCGTGCCCGGCGCTGCCGCCCCGAAGCTCGTGACCGACGACATGGTCGCGGCGATGCGCCCCGGCTCGGTGCTCGTGGACATCGCGATCGACCAGGGCGGATGCTTCGAGGGCTCGCGCCCCACGACGCACGCCGATCCCGTGTACGCCGTCCACGACGCGCTCTACTCGTGCGTCGCGAACATCCCGGGCGCCGTGCCCGAGACGTCGACCCGCGCGCTCACGAACGCGACGCTGCCGTACGTGGCGCGCATCGCCGACCTCGGCTGGGAGGCCGCGGCGCGCAGCGACGTCGCCCTCGCCCGCGGCCTCAACGTGCACGCCGGCGCCATCACGAACGTGGGCGTCGCGACGGCCCTCGGCGTCGAGGCGGTGCCTGCGCTCGTCTGACCCGCACCGCTGGCGCGTGGCGACGCGGAGAGGCCCTTCGTCTGCACATCGCAGACGAAGGGCCTCTCAGCGTCGCTCGGCGCGCGTCACGGGGCCGTGACGAACCCCTCCTGCACGAGGAAGTCGAGCGCGACGTCGGCAGGCAGCTCGCCGCCCTCGTCGACGCGCAGGTTCAGCTCGCGCAGCGCCTCGTCGGTGAGCGCCTCCGACACGGCACCGAAGATCTGCTCGAGCTCGGGATGCTCGGCGAGCGTCTCCGAGTTGATGACCGCTGCCGCGTTGTACGCCGGGAAGTAGCCCAGGTCGTCCTCGAGCAGCGTGAGGTCGAGCGAGTCGATGCGGCCGTCGGTCGAGAAGACCTCGCCGAAGTTGCACGTGCCGCGGTCGGTCGCCGTATAGACGGCACCCGTGTCGTAGATCGAGATGTTCTCGTCGGGCACGCCGTCGGCCGAGCCGCGCGGGATGCCGTAGAGCTCGAGCATGGGGCCGAGGCCGTCGGCGCGCGAGTTGAACTCGGGCTCGACGCAGATCGTGCGGTCCTCGACGGGCAGGGCCGCGAGGTCCGAGAGGGTCGCGACGCCACCGAGCTCCTCGACGGCCTCCGTGCGCACCGCCATGGCGTACGTGTTGTTGAGCGCGGCCGGCTCGAGCCACGTGAGCCCGATCTCGGCATCCGCGTCGCGCACGGCCTCGTACTGCTCCTGCTGGTCGTCGAAGCCCTCCTCCTCGCCCATGTACGTGAGCCAGGCGGTGCCGGTGTACTCCCACGTCATGTCGGCGGTGCCCGACGTCATGAGCTCGCGCACCGGCACGGAGCCGGGCACGTTCGTCATGTCGGTGACGTCGAAGCCAGCGGCCTGCGCCACGAGCACGCCGATCTTGCCGAGGATGAGCTGCTCGGTGAAGTTCTTGCTCGTGACCGTGAGCGGCGTGCCCTCCGGCAGCCCCTCGATGGGCTCGATGGATCCGGGCGCGACGGCGGGCACGTACGCCGTCGCGGGCTGGAGGCCGCAGCCGGTGACGGCGAGCATGCCGAGCCCGGCGAGGGCCGCGACGATGCGGGTGGGGCGGATGCGGCGGCGAGCCATCACAGTCCCTTCGGTCGGGCGACGTGCTCGACGACGCGGCCGAGCCAGTCGACGATGAGCGCGAGCACCGCGATGAGCAGCGCACCGGCGATGAGCACGGTGAACAGGTAGAGGTTGATGCCGGTCGTGATGAGCAGGCCGAGCCCGCCACCGTTGACGAAGGCCGCGAGCGCGGCGGTGCCGACGAGCAGCACGAGCGCCGTGCGCACGCCCGACAGCATGACGGGCACCGCGAGCGGCAGCTCGACGCGCAGCAGCACCATGAACGACGTCATGCCCATGCCGCGGCCGGCCTCGACGAGGCGCTCGTCGACGCCGCGGATGCCGATCATCGTGTTGCGCAGCACCGGCAGCACCGCGTAGAGCACGAGGGCGATGATCGACGCCTGGAACCCGTCGGGCACGAGCGCGGCGAGCAGCACGATGAGACCCACGGCGGGCGCGGCCTGGCCGAAGTTCGCGACGGCGAGGATGGGGCCGGCAGCGCCGCGGAAGGGCTTGCGGGTCAGCAGCACGCCGAGCGGGATCGCGATGACGAGCACGAGCACGGCGCCCACGAACGTGAGGCCGAGGTGCTGACCCGTGAGCTCGAGCAGCGTGCCCGGGTTGAGCGTGTTGCGCTCGGTCGCGCTCAGCGGCGCGACGGCGAGCCAGATCGCGAACGCGACGAGGATGCCGACGAGCACCGCGATCTGCACGATGAGCGGTCGCCACGCGCGCAGGCGCGACGGCTGGGTCGCCTCGCCGGTGCTGGCTGCGGCCGTGGCGACCTCACTCATCCGAGCCTGCCGGCTGCTGCACCGCGAGGGTGCCGGTGTTGATGCCCACCGGAGCGCCCTCGGGGCGCTCGGAGGCGGACTCGCGGGCGGCCGTGATGGCCTCCATGACGGTCTCGACCGTGATGACGCCGATGAACGCGCCACCGCGCCCCGTGACGAGCGCGGCGCCGGCGCTCGAGACGAGCATCGTGTCGAGCGCGTCGTTGAGCGTCGCTCCCGAGCCGATGATCGGGGTGTCGGGCACGAGCGACGTCGGCAGCGTCTGGATGCGGCCGAGCTCGCGCCGCGACGGCCACGCGACGGGCCGGTCGCGGTCGTCGGTCACGACGACGTGGTGGTGGCCGGCGCGCTCGATGCGAGCGAGCGCATCCTTCGCGTCGCTGCCGGCGCGCACGACGACGGCCTCGGCGAGCTCGACCTCGCGCACGCGGCGCAGGCTCAGCTGCTTGAGTCCGGCACCCGATCCGATGAAGTCCTCGACGAACTCGTCGGCGGGCTCGGCGAGGATGCGCTCGGGGGTGTCGTACTGCACGATCTGCGCACCCTCGCGGAACACGACGATCCAGTCGCCGAGCTTCACGGCCTCGTCGAAGTCGTGCGTGACGATGACGATGGTCTTGCGCACCTCGTGCTGGATGCGGATGAGCTCGTCCTGCAGGCGCTGGCGCGTGATGGGGTCGACGGCGCCGAACGGCTCGTCCATGAGCAGCACGGGCGGGTCGGCGGCGAGCGCGCGGGCGACGCCGACGCGCTGCTGCTGGCCGCCCGAGAGCTCGCGCGGGTAGCGGTCGCGGTACGTGGCGGGGTCGAGCGAGACGAGGTCGAGCAGCTCGTCGATGCGCGCCTCGATCCTCTCCTTGCTCCAGCCGAGCATCTTCGGCACGAGCGCCACGTTCTGCGCGACGGTCATGTGCGGGAAGAGGCCGCCGGCCTGGATGACGTAGCCGATGCGGCGGCGCAGATCGTCGCCGTCGATCGTCGTGACGTCCTCGTCGCCGAGGATGATCGAGCCCTCGGTGGGCTCGATGAGGCGGTTGATCATCTTCAGCGTCGTCGTCTTGCCGCAGCCGGACGGGCCGACGAGCATGACGATCTGGCCAGCGGGGATCTCGAGCGTGATGCCGTCGACCGCGGGGCGCGCCTGGCCGGGGTAGCGCTTCGTGACGTTGTCGAGGCGGATGGCCTTGCCGGTGATCTCAGCGGCTGCGGCGTCGGTGGTGGCGGTGTCAGACACGGATGCCCTTCGAGGTCGTGAGCCGGCCGATGCCGACGAGGATGAGGTCGAGGATGGCGGCGAGGATGATGACGCCCACGGTGCCGACGACGATCGACTCGAGCGCGCCGGCGCCGCCGAGGCGCGAGAGCCCTTGGAAGATGAAGCCGCCGAGGCCGGGGCCGAGCACGTAGGCGGCGACGGCCGCGATGCCCATGACCATCTGCGCCGAGATGCGCACGCCCGAGAGGATGACGGGCCACGCGAGCGGCAGCTCGATGCGAGCGAAGGTGGCGATGCGGCTCATGCCGATGCCCTTCGCCGACTCGACGAGGCTGCGATCGACGCCCGCGAGGCCGACGACGGCGTTGCGCAGGATCGGCATGACGGCGAAGAAGACGATGACGACGACCGCGGGCGCGACGCCGAAGCCGAAGGGGGCCACCATGAGGCCGATGAGGGCGAACGAGGGGATCGTGAGGCCGATGGCGCTCACGGCGTTCGCGACGCCGCTGCGACCTGGGCTCGTGTAGACGAGCGCGGCGACGGCGATCGCGATCAGGGTCGCGACGACGAGGGATTGGGCGACGAGGCTCAGGTGCTGGGCCGACGCGAACAGGATCTCCTCCCATCGCGACGCGATGAACTGCCAGATGTCCACGTGCTCCACTCGTTCCGACCGACATGACGCGACCCCCGGCATGCGGGGGCCGCGTTCGACGCTGCCAGCCGACGCGGCGCGTGTCGAGCGGCGAGGAATCTTCACGAGCGGTGCAGCGCCACCGACTGCCCCGTCTTTCCGGGGATTCGAGCGCGAAGGTAACGAACAGGTAACGCTTGCCGCGGTGCGAGCTGTGCTACGCGCGCGCTCGCGTGCCGCATCCGCCTCCACGCAGCCTCCGACCGCGGGCGCGGCGTCGGCGGTCGCGCCTACGCTGCCCGCATGACCTTCGCGAACGTCGGCACCCTCGGTGCCCAGCCCGGCTCGCGCGACGCGCTCGTCGCCATCCTCACGCGCCCGAGCGCCGATCTCGCCGCCGCCGGCTGCCTGCGGTACGACGTCGGCGTCTCGGCCGAGCACCCCGACACCGTCTTCGTCGTCGAGCTGTGGGTCGACGCCGAGTCGCACCACGCATCGCTCGGCCTGCCGTCGGTGCGCGCGGCGATCGACGAGGCGATGCCGCTGCTGTCGGGCGACATGGGCGGCTTCCGCTTCGACGTCGTCGGCTCGCCGCTGGGTGGTGCCGCGTGACGAGGTTCGCGCTCGACGGCGCCGCGCTGCTGCGCCTCGCGGCGTCGGAGACGCCGCCCGCCGACGGCCACGCCCTCGTGGGCCGCGGCTCGCTGCGCAGCGACGCGATGGCCATCCTCTACCGCGAGGTGCGCGCCGGCACGCGCTCCGAGTCCGAGGCGAAGGCGCTGCTCGATCGCGTGACGGCGCTCAAGGTGCGACTGCTGGGCGATCGGGTGTCTCGCGGCACGGCGTGGGCGATCGCGCTCGAGCAGGGGCGCTCCGAGATCGGCGATGCCGAGCACCTCGCCGTCGCACGGCTGCAGGCGGATGCGCTCGTGACCGATGACCCCGCGCTGATCGCGGCAGCCGAGGGCATCGTGCCGATCGCGCCGTTCGACGACCTGCTGCGCTGATCGGCCCAGCGCGCCTCGGCGTGCCAGCATGGGCGCATGGCCGACCTCTTCGCGACGCTCGACGCCCTCGTCGAGTCGTCGAGCATCGTCATCGACCGCCCGAAGGGCTCGACGCATCCCCGCCACGCGGAGGTCGTCTACCCCGTCGACTACGGCTACCTCGAGGGCACGACCGCGGGCGACGGCGATGGCATCGACGTGTTCCGCGGCTCGGCGTCGGGGGCCGGCGTCGTCGGCGTGACGGTGTCGGTCGACCTCGGCAAGCGCGACGCCGAGGTGAAGGTGCTGCTCGACTGCTCCCCCGCCGACGTCGACGCCATCCGCGCGCTCGTGGTCGACCGGCTCGACGTCGGCGCGATCGTGCTGCTGCGCGAGCCCTGACGCGGCGACTGCCGAGCCGAGCGCGTCAACGCGGGTCGGCGACCGCGCAGCAGGAGCATGTCGGCGCCGCCTGGTCGCCGTCATGCTCATGGTCGACGTCGTCGGCGCGCCCGTGCCCGCCAGGCACGGCGCAGCATCCCTCGCCGCGCCACGCGAGCACGCCCTCGCGCACGGCGATCACGGCGATCGCGAGCGCCGCGACCGCATCCGCCCACCACCAGCCGAGCAGCGCGTTCGCGAGCAGGCCCACGGGCAGCGCGGCCGAGAGGTACGTGCACAGCAGCGTCTGCTTGGAGTCGGCGACGGCCGTGGCCGAGCCGAGCTCGCGGCCCGTGCGGCGCTCGAACCAGCTGAGGAACGGCATGACCGCGAGGCTGAGCGCCGCGATGGCGATGCCGACGGGGCTCGGGTCGGGGCGCTCCTGCATCACGAGGGCGATCGCGGCGTCGATGCCGACGTAGGTCGCGAGCGCGAAGAACGCGATGGCGATGACGCGCAGCGCGACCCGCTCGCGCCGCTGGGGATCGCGCGCCGAGAACTGCCACGCGACGGCGGCGGCCGAGAGCACCTCCACGATGGAGTCGAGCCCGAAGCCCACGAGCGCTGCCGACGATGCGACGGTGCCCGCGGCGATCGCCACGATGGCCTCGACGACGTTCCACGTGATCGTGATGGCGACGACGATGCGCACGCGACGTTCGAGGATGGCGCGGCGGACCGGGGCGAGGGCGCTCATGCGCAGCATCCGCGCTGCAGGCAGTCGGGGTCGTCGCACGTCGTGCCGGCGTCGACGGCCAGCACGGTGTCGGTGAGCGCCTGGATCGCCGTGGCCAGGTGGCGGTCGGCGAGCGCGTAGCGCGTGCGCCGCCCTTCGGGCTGGGCGACGACGAGACCGCAGCCGCGTAGGCACGCGAGGTGGTTGGAGACGTTCGGGCGCGTGAGCGCGAGGGCGTCGGCGAGGCCGCTCGGGTGCTGCGGCGCCTCGACCAGGGCGAGCAGGATGCGCGCCCGCGTCGCATCCCCCATCGCCCGCCCGACGCGCACCATGGCGTCGACGGCGCGGTCGCGGTCGGTGGGCGCGGGATGGGTCAGCATGTGCTGAACAGTACAGCAATGGCTGAATCGTGGCGCGATCTCTGGAATGTGCGCGATCTCAGCCTCTCGCGGCGCTCAGCGCCACATGAGGCTCCACAGGCGCACAGTGCGCCCGGCACTCCACATGACCGCATCCGTGGCGTCGACGGTGCGCAACCCTCCGACCCATGAGGCAACGCAGTCCCGACCGATTCGGTGTCGTGTCGACGTCCTTCCTGCGCTCGCAGGGATGGACGAGGCAGCACGTCGAGCAGGCGATCGCAGCCGGGACGCTCCATCGCGTGCGACGCGGCTGGTTCGCTCGCGAGGGTGCAGAGGCCAGCGTGGTCGCGGCCGTGGCTGCGGGCGGGTGCGTCTCCTGCGCCGACGCGCTGCGACTGCACGGCGCCTGGGTACCCGAGTCGCTCGGCCGGGGTCACGTCCGACGCAGCCGTCGCGCTCGGTCCGGCGGTCGAGCCGCATGTCGCGTTCTGGGAGTGGAGCCTCCCGTCGAGCATGGCGTCGACGACGTCGAGACCGCCTTCCGCTGCCTCTTGGGCTGCGGCACCCGGGAGGACATCGTGGTCGTCGCCGACTCGTTGCTGCACCTGCGACTGGCCACGCGCGACGAGCTCGAACGGTGGGTCGCGGATGGGCCAGCGCGAGCCATCAAGGCGGTGCGCTGGGTCGACGCCGCGGAGTCGGGCCTCGAGACGATGACGCGCGTGCGGCTTCGCAGCCACCGCGTGCGCGTCCGGCCGCAGGTCTGGATCGAGGACATGCGCGTCGACCTCGTGGTCGGCGACGTGCTCGTCATCGAATGCGACGGCGGCGAGCACCATGCATCCTGGGCTGCCCAAGCGGCCGATCGCGCACGCGACCGCCGACTCACGACGCTGGGCTACGTCGTCGTGCGCCTCACGTATCGCCAGATCGTCGACGACTGGGATGCGGTCGAACGCGACCTGTTGGCGCTCGTGCGAGCGCACCGACGACGGACCCGACGCAATGTGCGCGAATCCGGGCCTTCGCGGCGCTGAGCGCCGTCAGGGCCCGAATCCGCGCACATCGGGTCGCCGGATCAGTACGCCCGCTCGTACTGCGGCGGCACCCAGTCGACGTCGACGCCCAGCTCGCGGGCCCAGCGGATGGGCAGGTGCGGGTCGCGCAGGGCGGCGCGGCCGACGCGCACGGCGTCGACGCCGGAGTCGACGATGGCCTGCGCCTGCTCGCCCGTCTCGATGATGCCGACGGCCGAGGTGGGCACGTCGACGGCGGCGATGCGCTGCGCGAGGTGCGCCTGGTAGCCGGGGCCGACGGGGATCGCGGCGCGCACGAGGCCGCCCGACGAGGCGTCGACGAGGTCGGCGCCCGCATCCTGCGCCCAGCCGGCGATCGTGGCGGCGTCGTCCTCGGTGAGGCCGCCGTCGGTCCAGTCGGTCGCCGACAGGCGCACCATCATCGGCATGTCGGGCAGGGCGGCGCGGATGCCGCGCACGACCTCGAGCAGCAGGGTCGCGCGGCCGGCGAGGTCGCCGCCGAGCTCGTCGTCGCGCGTGTTCCACAGCGGCGAGAGGAACTGGTGCAGCAGGTAGCCGTGGGCGCCGTGCACCTCGACGAGGTCGAAGCCGGCGTCGGCGGCGCGCACGGCGGCGGCGATGAACGCGTCGACGACGTCGCGCGCCTCGTCGACGCTCAGGGCGCGCGCATCCGCGAGGCCCATGACCGAGCCTGCCGACGACGACACGGTCTGCCAGCCGCCGTCGGCGATGGGCAGCGAGCCGGTGCCGGCGTCGTGGCCGAACGCGGGGCGGATCGACGCCTTCGCGCCGGCGTGGGCGAGCTGGATGCCGATGGCTGCGCCGCGCGCGTGCGCGAAGTCGACGATGGGCCGCCAGGCGTCGCGCTGCGCGTCATCCCAGATGCCGGCGTCCTGCCGCGAGATGCGTCCCTCGGGCACGACGGCCGACGCCTCGACGGTGAGCAGGCCCGTGCCGCCGGTGGCGAGCGCGCCGTAGTGCGCGCGGTGCCAGGCGCCGGGCACGCCGTCGAGCGTCTCGACGGAGTACATGCACATGGGGGCGACCCAGATGCGGTTGCGCAGCGTGAGCCCGCGGATGGTCAGCGGGTCGGTGATCGACGGCATCGTGCTCCTCGTTCGGCGTCCACGGTGATGCAGCGCATGGCGCGCGCGGGCATTCCCGATCGGTCCGCAGCACCCGCGCGGCTACGCTCGTCGGCGATGGATCCCCGTGCAGTTCGCTCCCGTGCCGCGCTGCATGCCGCGGTGCTGGAGGCGACGCGCGAGCAGCCGATCGCAGCGGTGACCGCGGCGGCGCTCTGCCGTGCGGCAGGGGTCACGCGCGACACGTTCTATCGCCACGCGGCCTCGCCGGCGGCGCTGCTCGCGGATGCGCTGCGCGCCGAGCTCGAGGGCGTGATCGCGACGTTCGGCGACGAGCGCGGCCGCATGCTCGCGGCGTCGGGCGGGTTCCGCGCCGGCACGCGGGCGCTGCTCGCGCACGTCGCCGAGCACGAGGTCGTCTACCGGCACGCGTTGCAGTCGGATGCGTCGAGCGAGGTGCGCGCGATGCTCGTGGGCTTCATCCGCGGCGCGCTCGTGGCGCACGCGCTCGCCGAGCCGGGCGGCGGCGAGGATGCGCTCGCGCTCGAGGTGGCGGCGGCGTACGCGGCGGCGGGCACGGTGGGGGCGATCGACGCGTGGATGCGGTCGACCCCGCTCGACGTGGAGCGCGGCACGTCGCTCATCATGGCGGCGTCGCCCGACTACTGGCTCGCGTCGACGGGCGAGGAGCACCCCACGGCGTGACGTCTATCTGACACCTGTCAGACAGGCGTAGGCTCGCAGCAGGTCGCGATCGCGACCGACCGCATCCATCGACGACGAGGAGAGCCATGCGCGCTGCGCGATTCCACGGCAAGGAGGACGTCCGCATCGAGGACGTCGCCGACCCCACCCCCGGTCCCGGCCAGGTGCTGCTGCGCAACGCGTTCGCGGGCATCTGCGGCTCCGACCTGCACGTGTACTTCGCCCCCGAGGCGTCGGGGCTCGACTTCGCGCACCCGCATCCGCTCACCGGATCGATGCCGCCGCAGATCCTCGGGCACGAGTTCTCGGGCACCGTCGAGGCGCTCGGCGAGGGCGTCGAGGGCGTGGCCGTGGGCGACCGCGTCGCCGTGTGGCCGATCTACGCGTGCGGCGAGTGCGCCGCGTGCCGCCGCGGCAAGCCGAACGTGTGCACGCGCATCGGCTTCCACGGCCTGACGTCGGATGGCGGCGGCATGGCCGAGCGCACGGTCGTCGACGCGTCGAAGGTGCACGTGCTGCCCGAGTCGGTGTCGCTCGAGCTGGGCGCGCTCGTCGAGCCCATGGCCGTCGCGTGGCACGCCGTCGAGCAGTCGGGCATCGCCGCGGGCGGCACGGCGCTCGTCGCCGGCGCGGGCCCCATCGGCATCGGCACGTGGTTCGCGCTGAAGGCGCACGGCGTGGAGCGCGTGCTCGTGTCCGAGCCGAGCGCCGAGCGTCGCGCGATCATCGAGGCGCTCGGCGCCCAGACCGTCGACCCCGTCGCGGGGGACCTCGCCGCGGCCGTCGCCGCGCTCACCGACGGGGACGGCGTGGATGCCGCGTTCGACGCCGCCGGCGCAGCCCCGGCCATCCTCACCGCGATCCCGCAGCTCACGCCCGGCGGCCGCCTCGTGATCGTGGCGATGCACGAGCGCCCCGTCGAGCTCGCGCCCGTGTCGCTGCTCATGACCGAGACGGCGATCGTCGGCACGCTCGCGTACACGCAGGCCGACTTCGACGGCGTCATCGCCGCGATGGCGCAGGGCGTGTACGACACGACCGGATGGGTCGAGCACGCAGGTCTCGACGACGTCGTGGCGTCGTTCGCGCGTCTGCGCGGCGGTGCCGGCGCGAAGATCCTCGTCGCCGCCTGACGCGCCTCTCGGGCCGTCGCATCCGCATGGATGCGGCGGCCCGTTCGCGGCTAGGACGTCGGCACGACGGCGACGTCGTAGCGGTCGAGGTCCTCGCCGAAGTCGACGCGCACCGTGATGAGCAGGAACTCGCTCGGCTGCTCGACCGGCCGCCGCACGCTCACGTCGTACGTCATGGCGTATCGGTCGTCGAGCGCGATCCTGCCGACGACGGCGAAGGCCTCGAACGGCTCCACCGGGTCGCGGTCCTGGATGACGGGGCAGCCGTCGGCGGGCGCGGCGGCGCAGGCGTCGACGAACGCGAGCGCCGCAGCCCGCACGTCGGCGTCGACGGTCGCAGCGGTGTCGCTCTCCCAGCGCACCGCGCCGCCTGAGGGCGACACGACGAGCCCGTCGACCTGCACCGCGAGCTGCGCGGGCGCGTGCGCGTCGACGTCGTACCGTCCGGGCAGCAGCCACACGGCGCGCTCGCCGCGCGCCACGTCCTCGTCGAGCGGCACGCCGCCGACCGCATCCACCAGCAGCGCGCCCGACTGGATGCGCACGGGCACCTCGAGACCACGCGCGACCGTCCAGCCCATGTCCGTGTGCTCGAGCGCGATGGTCGTGGGCTCGATGCGTCCCTGCACGCGCACGCGGCAGTCGACGAGCGCGAGGTCGGCGCCGATGCGCGGCTCGTCGCACACGACCTGGGGCGGCACCGCGATGCGGATGGATGCGTACAGCAGCACGCTCGACGCGACGGCGTCGTCGAGCGACGGCGTCTGGCCGGTCGCCGCCGTGCGGTCGCCGTCGGACTCGATGGCCGCGACGTAGGCGTCGATCGCCGCGACGACGTCGTCGTGCCGGGTGCGATCCTGCACGACGCCGGCAGCGATCGAGCCGGCGACGGCGACGACGACGCCGACCGCGAAGGCGATCGCGGGCACGCGGATGCGGCGCCACAGCGCGCGGAGGTCGCGGCGGGCGGGCTCGGGCTCAGCGGCCGGCGCCTCGGTCGCCGTGGCCGGCGCCTCGTCGACCGCCGCATCCGCCACCTCGCCGACGGCAGGCTCGGGCACAGGCTCGGGCGGCTCGAAGTCCGGCATCCTCGCCACGACGCTCCCTTCCGTCACCGCCGACGGTACCCGCGCGCCCCGCGCGCTCCATGGGCGGCGCATGGCAGGCGCATGGCAGGGCTCCCTACGCTGCTCGGATGCCGACGACCCCTGCGAGCCGAGCGTGATCGCCACGCTGCTGCTGCCGTCGGCGGCCGTCGGCATGACGGTGCTCGCGGCCTTCGCGATCGCCGGCCCGCTCGCGGCGTGGTGGCTCGCATCCCGCCGCCGCACCGCCGGCGTGCTCGCGGCCGCGGCGCTCGTGCCGCTGCTGCTGCTCACGCTGTCGCCGACGCGGCGGTCGATGACCTTCGGCTGCGCCGTCGACTGGAGCCCGCAGCTCACGGCCGCCGAGCCGCTCGCGAACGTGCTGCTCTTCGTGCCGTTCGTGCTGCTGCTCGCCGTCGCGACCCGACGCCCGGTGCGGGCGGCGCTGGCCGGCTCGGCACTGTCGTTCGGCATCGAGGGCGTGCAGGCCGTCGTGACGCAGATCGGTCGCTCGTGCGACACGAGCGACTGGATCGCGAACACGACGGGCGCCGCGATCGGCGCGACCCTCGCGGCCGTCGGCCTGGGCTTCGCGCGGTGGCAGCGCCGATCCCGCACGGGCGGCCAGGCAGCGCAGGGCACGACGACTCGCGAGGTGCCGCTGCGCGCCTGGTAGCTCAGGCGGCGTGGTCGTACGCGCCGGCGGCGAGGTCGTCGACGAGCGTCGGCCCCGTGGGCGTCCAGCCGAGCATCGCCTGCGTGGCCGTGCTCGTCGCCGCCATCGGCACCCCGAGGAAGCGCCCGATGAACCCGAAGTGGGCCACGGCATCCGCGGGATCGATGGATGCGGTCGGCAGCCCGAGCCGTGCCCCGATGGCCTCGGCGATCGCGCGTCCGGTGACGGCCGTCTCGGCGACGGCGTGCAGTCGCGCGCCTGCGGGCGCGCCCTCGGCTGCGAGCCGCACGAGTCGCGCGGCGTCGCTGCGGTGCACGGCGGCCCACGGCACGGTGCCGTCGCCGACGTAGCCGGCGACGCCCGTGCGCGCAGCGGCGGCGACGACCTCGGCGATGAACCCGTGGTCGCCGCGCCCGTGCACCGTGGGCGCGAAGCGCATGGCGATGGATGCGACGCCCTCGTCGACGAGCGAGAGCGCGAGGTGCTCGGCGCCGCCGCGTGCGGAGTCGGGTCCGATGGCCTGCGTCTCGTCGGCCTCGGTGATGGCGCGGTCGAGGCCGAGCATCGCGAGCCCGGAGGCAAGCACGAGCCGGTGGTCGCTGCCGCGCAGCGCGTCGGCGAGCGTCTCGACGGCGGCGCGCTCGGCGCGGTTCGACTCGGCGGGGTTCGCCCAGTCGTGCTTGTTGGCGAGGTGCACGACGGCGTCGGCTGCGTCGGCGCCTCGGCGCAGCGAGTCGAGATCGTCGAGGTCGCCGCGCAGCGCGGTGGCGCCGAGCGCCTCGACGGCGGCGGCGGCACGGTCGGATCGCACGAGGCCGACGACCTCGTGCCCTGCCTCGATGAGCTCGGCGACCGTGGCCGATCCGATCCAGCCGCTCGCTCCGGTGACGAATGCGCGCATGGTGCGCTCCCTTCCAGTCATGTCAGTCTCTGACATCGGAACGGTACACCTCGACGACAGTTCCTGTCATCACCTACGCTGAAGACATGCCTCGATGGGAAGCCGGCGCACGCGACCGCCTGCAGCTCGCCGCGCTCGACCTGTTCGCGAGCGCCGGCTACGAGCGCGCGACCGTCGCCGAGATCGCCGCGGCCGCGGGACTCACCGAGCGCACCTTCTTCCGCCACTTCGCCGACAAGCGCGAGGTGCTCTTCGGCGACCCCGGCGTGTTCGACGCGGCCTTCCTCGACGCCGTCGCCGCCGAGCCCCGCGCCGACGCCGCCTCGCTCGTGCAGGCCGCGCTCGCGGGCGGCGCGGGCTTCTTCCCCGACGAGCGCCGCGCCTGGTCGGCGCGCAGGCAGGCCGTCATCGACGCGACGCTCGCGCTGCAGGAGCGCGAGCTGCTCAAGCTCTCGGGCCTCGCCGCATCCCTCGCGACGGCCTTCGCCGACCGCGGCGTGCCGCAGCGCACAGCCGTGCTCGCGGCCGAGGGATGCGTCGCGATGTTCCGCACGGCCTTCGCCGAGTGGATCGCCGACGGCGAGACGCGCGCGTTCGCGACGATCGCCGACGAGGTCGTCGCCGGCTGGCGCGCGCTGCTCGCGACAGGCTGACGCAGGCGCGACTAGGCTCCGGGCAACGAGCGGAGAGGTGAGCGGATGCTGTCGACGGTCCTCGCCGCGTACCCGTGGCTCGCGCCGTCGCTGCTCGCGGCCGTCGTGGTCGTCGGCCCGTTCGTCGCGTGGGCGCTCGCGGGCTGGCGGCGCGCCGCGACCGCCCTCGCCGTCGCCGCGATCGTCGTCGTGGGCCTGCTGACGCTGTGGCCGTCGGGCATCGCGGCGCTCGACGGCTGCGAGCTGTCGTGGTCGCCGAACCTGCTCGCGCCCGAGCCGCTCGCGAACGTCGTGCTGCTCGTGCCCGTCGGGCTGCTGCTCGCCGTCGCGACGCGGCAGCCCATCCTCGCGGCGCTCCTCGGCGCCGTGCTCGCGGCCGGCATCGAGCTGACGCAGGCGATCGTGCCCGCGGTCGGCCGCTCGTGCACGCTCGACGACTGGGTCGCGAACGCCATCGGGTCCGTGCTCGGCGCGGCGCTCGGCGCGATCGGCGTCGCGCTCGCGGACTGGCGCCGGCGCGAGCGCGCACACGAGCACCGGCACGCCGGGCGCTGAGGCGCCCGGGCTCTACGACGCCGCGACGAGCGAGCGGTCGAGCAGCGGCGCGAGATCGCGCGCGATGCGCTCGAGCTCGGGCGCGAGCGGCGACGACTGGATGAGCAGCAGCGTGACGCCCGCATTGTCGTACGCGCGGATGCGCTCGGCCACCTGCTCGGGCGTGCCGACGAGGTTCGGGCGCAGGCCGCGCGTGCCGACGGAGTACTCGCGGGCCGAGACGGCGACGTCGAGCGCCGAGTTCGCCGTGAACTCCTGGAACGACGCATAGCCGGGCGACGACGGGTCGACGGTCGTGATGCGCTCGAGCTCGGCCTGCGCCTCCTCCTCGGTGTCGCGCACGATGACGTAGGCGCTCATCGCGACCTCGCGCAGCGGCTCCCCCACGAGCCTGCGGCGACGCGCGTGCACGTCGGCGACCTTCTCGCGCACCTCCTCGACCGTGCCGCCGTGGATGGCGTACGAGTCGGCGAAGCCCGCGATCGCCTCACGGCCCGCGTCGCTCTCGCCGCCGGCGAAGACGCCGGGCAGCACCGCGGGCTTCGGCTCGACGACGGTGTCGTGCGCCTGGAAGAAGCGGCCGTCGTACGAGAACGGCGACTCGCGCAGCGTGCCGAGCAGCACCTCCACGAACTCCGTCGCCTGCTCGTACCGCTCGTCGTGCGCCGGGAAGTGCCCGCCGAACTGCCGCGCCTCCTCGGCCCACCACGCCGCGACGACGTTGAGGGCGATGCGGCCGGGCGCGATGTCCGACAGCGTCGAGAGCGTCTTCGCCGCGACGGCAGGCAGGTGGAAGCCGGGGCGGATGGCCGTCATGACGCGCAGCCGCTCGGTGGTCGCGAGGATCGCGGCCGTGAGCGCCCACGCCTCGAGGCTCGGCTGGTCGGTGCCCTTGCGGTCGTTGAGGTACAGCTCGGGCACGAGCACGGTGTGGAAGCCGAGCCGGTCGGCCGTCTGCGCGACGTCGCGGATCGTCGCCCACGTCGCGGGCATGCCCTCGTCGCCGACGTTGCGGAGGAATCCGCCGTAGATGGGTGCCCAGAGTCCGAGATGCATGGCTGCTCCTACGCGTCGATCGTGCTGAGGGCCGACTCGTGCGCGAGCGCGAGCGCCCGGTCGAGGTCGGCGATGAGGTCGGCGGGCGTCTCGAGCCCGATCGACAGGCGGATGGTGGCGCGCGTGAAGCCGGCGAGCTCGAGCTGCGCGTCGGTGAGGTGCGAGTGCGTCGTCGTCGACGGGTGGATGACGAGCGAGCGCGCGTCGCCGATGTTGGCGGCGAGCGTGAAGTGCGTGAGCGCATCCACGATCCCCGGCACCGCGTCGGCGCCGTCCGCGGGCTCGAACGAGAACACGCCGCCCGTGCCGTGCGGCAGCAGCCGGTCCGCGGCATCCGCATACGGGTTGCCGGGCACCGACGGATGGTGCACCTCGGCGACGAGCGGATGCGCGTGCAGGTGCGCCGCGATCTCGCGCGCCGTGGTGCTCTGGCGCTGGACGCGCAGGTCGAGCGTCTCGATGCCGAGCAGGATCTGCTGCGCGTTGTACGGCGACAGCGCAGGCCCGAGGTCGTGGCTCCAGCGGGTCTTCGCCAGCACGAGGAATGCGCTGCGCTCGCGGCCGAAGCGCTCCCACAGCACGACGTCGCCGACGCGCGCGTACGGCTCGGTGAGCTGCGGCCAGCGCTCGGGCTGCGCGCCGAAGTCGAACGTGCCGAGGTCGACGATGAGGCCGCCGAGCGACGTGCCGTGGCCGCCGAGCGCCTTGGTCGCCGAGTAGACGACGATGTCGGCGCCGTGCTCGATCGGGCGCAGCAGCGCGGGCGTCGCGACGGTGTTGTCGACGACGAGCGGCACGCCCGCCTCCTTCGCGATCCGCGCGATCGCGTCGAGGTCGGGCACGGCGGAGGTGGGGTTGCCGATCGACTCGACGAGCAGCGCGCGCGTGCCCGGCTCGATCGCCGCGCGCCACGCCTGCGGGTCGTCCTGGTCGACGAGCGTCGCCGTGATGCCGAGGTCGGGCAACGTGTCGGTGAGCAGGTCGACCGTGCCGCCGTAGAGGCCCGAGCCCGCCACGATGTGGCCGCCGGGAGCAGCGAGCGCCAGCAGCGCGATGGCGACGGCCGATTGGCCTGATGCGGTGCCGAGCGCCGCGACGCCGCCGTCGAGCTCGGCGATGCGCTGCTCGAGCAGCGTCTGGGTGGGGTTGCCGGTGCGGCTGTAGAGGTTGCCCGCCTTGCGCAGCGCGAAGATGTCGCGCGCGGCCTCCCACGACTCGAACGCGTAGGCGGCGGTCTGGTAGATCGGCACGACGGCGGGGTTGTGCGGCGCGTGCACGGGTGCGCCGCCGCGCACCTGGCTCGTGGCGGCGCCGGTCATGCCGCGCGCCGCTCGAGGATGGGCGCGGCTGCGGCGTCGAGACGCACGCGCTCGAGCAGCTGCACGATCTCGGCCGCGACCGAGCGGTGCGCGACGTCGTTGAGCACGTCGTGCAGGCCGCCGGCCACGACGACGACCTCGGCGTGCCACCTGGCGAGCAGCGCCGTCGCGTCTTCGAGGGGCGCGATGGCGTCGGCGGCGCCGTGGATGGCGAGCACCGGCAGGGCTGCAGCCCCCTCGGGCCAGACGGGGTCGATGGCCGAGTCGGCGAGCGCCCTCGCCCCGGCGGCGCGCACGACTCCCGCGTGGATGGGGCAGGCGCTGCGCAGCTCCTGCGTCTCGTCGCCCTCGGCCTCGGCGCGCGCGGCGCCCGGCACGGCGAGGCCGGCGAGCACGACGGCCGACGGCGACGCGTCGACGATGCCCTCGGCGAGCGCGGCGGCGACGAGCCCGGCGGCGGTGTCGGCGGCGACGACGACCTGCGGCTGCTCGGTGCCCTCGACGAACGCGGCCCAGGCCGCGGCCACCTCGGCGGGCGTCGCCGGCGGCACCTGCGCGATGCCCACCTCGTAGCCGTCGACCGCGAGCCGGTTCGCGAGCCGCGCGTAGTGCGCGGGGGCGTCGCCGCGGCCCTGCAGCACGAGCACGCGGCCGCGGCGGGTCGTGGCGGCGGGCACGACGTCGATCGCGGTGACGGGATGCGGAGCGAAGGTCACGAGCGTCTCCTCGACTTGTGTTCGGCGGTGTGCTGAACATTGCTGAATGCGGTGGTGCGGATGCGAGGTCCACCCTGCCCGCTCGTCGACGGCTTGCCAAGCCGATGCCGGCATGTGACCGTGCATGACGACGCATCCCGGCCCGCGTCGGGATGGACACAATGCGTCACGCGCGTGCGTTGTGTTCAGTCGGTGGCGGATGCTGTGCTCGACCCATCCGCTCGAGCGAGGAGCCCGCCATGACCAGACGACTGCACATCGGCGCCGCGTACCACGGCGTCGGAGGGCCGGGCACGTACCGGCTGTGGACGAACCCCGAGCTCGCGCCCGACGCCGGCGTGCGCCTCGATCGCTACCTCGAGTGGGCGCGCCTCGCCGAGGAGGGGCTGCTCGACTTCTTCTTCCTCGCCGACTCCGTGCGCATCGAGCGCCACTCGCCGCCCCACTACCTCAATCGACTCGAGCCGATCACGGCGCTCGCCGCCATCGCGACGCACACCCGGCACGTGGGGCTCGTCGCCACGATCTCGTCGACGTACGAGCCGCCGCTGTCGGTCGCGCGCGCCATCGCATCCCTCGACCTCATCTCCGAGGGCCGCGCGGGCGTGAACATCGTGACGACGACCGACGAGGGGGCCGCACGGCTCTACGGCGCCGACGCGCATCCGCTGCACGCCGACCGCTATGCGCAGGCGGGCGAGTTCGTCGACGTCGTGCGCGGGCTGTGGGCGACGTACGGCGACGACGCCTTCCCGTACGACGCCGCCGCCGAGCGCTTCCTCGACCCCGGCGACGTGTGGCCGCTGCGGCACGAGGGCCGCTTCTACCGCGTCGAGGGCGGGCTCAACGTGCAGCGCTCGCGGCAGGGCGAGCCCGTGGTGTTCCAGGCGGGCGACTCGCCAGAGGGCCGCGAGCTGGGGGCGAGCCACGCGGAGGCGATCTTCTCGTTCCCGCGGCCGCTCGACGAGCAGGTCGCGATCGTCGCCGAGTACCGCCGCCGGGCGGCGGAGCTGGGGCGCACGGCGCCGCTCGTGCTGCCCGGCATCTCGCCCATCGTCGCGTCGACCGACGACGAGGCGCGCGCGATCGAGCGCGCCCGGCACGATGCGAAGCCGTTCGACGAGCGGCTGCGCGCCTTCGGCCGCACCTTCGCGTGGCACGACTTCACGCAGTACGACCCGGATGCCGCCTTCCCCGACCTCGGCGACCAGGACTGGCGCGCGCATCCGACGAAGGTGCGCGAGATCGTCGAGTCGGCGCGGGCCGAGGGGCTGACGCTGCGCGAGGTCGTCGACCGCTCGGCGCCGTTCCGCCCGAGCCCGTTCGTCGGCACCGCCGAGACCGTCGCTGCCGAGCTGCTGCGTTGGTTCGACGCCGAGGCGCTCGACGGCGTCATCCTGCTGCAGCACCTGCCGAGCGACTTCCGCGCGTTCATCGACGGCGTCGTGCCGATCCTGCAGGCGCGCGGCGTCTACCGCACCGCGTACGACGAGGGGTCGACGCTGCGCTCGCACCTCGGCCTCGACGTGCCCGCCCCGCGCCGCGCCGCGGATGCGCAGCCGTGGGAGGCGCGGGAGCCGGCGACCGCGTAGCCGGCACCCGCTGCGAGCCGCGATCACCCGCTCCCAAGGAACGGCCTCGAGATCGGTCTTCGTAGGGGCTCCCCACCAGCTGGTCGAGGAGCGCGCGAGCCCCTGGGCGAGCCCGCGTCACGAGACCCGGCGACCGTGCGAACGGCCTCGCGGATCGACGCACTCGCGATGACTCGGGTCTCGTGACGCGGAGGCGCTGCGCGCCTGCGCTCCTCGACCAGCTGGCGGGAGGCCGCGAGAGGTCAGGCCGCCGTCACGCTGACGCTCCACGTGACGCCGAACCGGTCGGTGAGCATGCCGAAGCCGGCGCTCCAGGCGGATGCGGCGAGCGGCTCGACCACGACGGCGTCGACGGCGAGCGCGTCCCAGATGCCCTGCAGCTCGTCGAGCGTCTCGGCGCCGAGCGACACGAACAGGGCCTGGTCGGTGATCGTCACGCCCTGCTCGCGGCGCGTCGAGCCGCCGCCGGCGATCGTGCCGCCCTCGGCGCCGGGGATGTCGTAGCCCATGATGCGGAAGCCGCTCTCGGCGGCGACGAGGCCGAACACGATGCGGTCGCTGCCGGGCGCCTCGGCCGGCATGCCGAGGTCGGCGTAGGTGGTGAGCACGAGGTGCCCGCCGAAGACGTCGCGGTAGTGCTCGAGCGCCGCGTTGGCGTCGCCGCGGAAGTTCAGGTGGGTCGTCGTCTGGATGGTCATCGCTGCTCCTGAGGGGTGAAGGAGGCCCGTGCTGGCCTGCTCCTGCAGCCTGACCCACGTCTAGGTCACCTTCTGTCCTAGATGCGGAATACCCTCGAGCCATGGCCACTCCCACGCTGCGACTCCTCACGCTGCTGTCGCTGCTGCAGACGCGGCGCGACTGGCCGGGCTCGCTGCTCGCCGAGCGCCTCGACATCAGCGATCGCACCGTGCGGCGCGACGTCGATCGGCTGCGCGAGCTGGGCTATAGCATCCACGCGACCTTCGGGCCCGACGGCGGCTACCGCCTCGAGGCGGGCAGCTCGCTGCCGCCGCTGCTCTTCGACGACGACCAGGCGCTCGCGATCGCCGTCGCGCTGCAGACGGCATCGGCCACGGGCGTCGGCATCGAGGAGTCCGCGATCCGAGCGCTCGCGACGATCCAGCAGGTCATGCCGTCGCGGCTGCGCCATCGCCTGAGCGCCATCGAGGTCACGGCGATCGGCCAGCGTCCGGGAGACGCGACGCCGCAGACGGTGTCGATGGAGGTGCTCGTGGCGCTGTCGCTCGCGATCGGCGCGCACGAGGTGCTGCGGTTCGACTACGCCGAGCGAGCCGTCGGCGCCGAGGTGCCGACCCGCAGGCCGCGGCGCGTCGAGCCGCACCACATCGCGACGTCGCAGGGGCGCTGGTACCTCGTCGCGTGGGATCTCGAGCGGGAGGACTGGCGGCTGTTCAGCGTCGACCGCGTGCATCCCCGCACGCCGACGGGGCCGCGATTCGCGCCGCGCACGGTGCCGGGCGGCGACCTCGCCGCGTTCGTGTCGGCGCGCTTCAAGGGATCCGACGTCGACGCGTGGCCGTGCCGCGGCACCGTGCTGCTGCAGCTGCCGGCGAGCGAGGTGCTGCCGTTCGCGGGCGACGGCACCGTGCGGGTCGTCGACGACGAGCGCTGCACGCTCGAGGCCGGCTCGTGGTCGTGGGGGTCGCTCGCCGCCGCGCTCGGCCGCTTCGAGGTCGCGATGACGGTCGTCGAGCCGCCGGAGCTCGCCGAGGCGTTCGCCGTGCAGGCCGAGCGGTTCGCGGCGACCGCGAAGGGCTGACCGGTCGCAGACTCGTCACCAGGTCGTTGCGGCTCGCAGGCGATCACGGGTGGCAGAGGGAAGATGCCCCTCTGCCACCCCTGATCGCCTGCAGAACGCGAACGTCGATCGTCAGCCCTCCGGCGTCACCTCGACGCCCGTCCACCCGAGTCGACCCTCGATGGTCTCGGTGCTGTCGGAGATCGTCGGCTGCTTCGCCCACGTGTTCGGCGACGAGTACAGCGCGATCGTCGACCCGTTGCGGTAGCCGGCGGCCGCGGCGGCGCGCAGCCGCTCGCCGTAGGCGGGGTCGTCGAGCGGCGTCGCGCGCACGATCGCGAGCGCATCCTGGAACGGCTGCGACGTGTACGGCGACGAGAGGTTGAGCACGCCGCCGGTGTCGAAGTGCTCGGTGAGCGCCTGCACGTGGCTGTCGCGCCCGACGTAGCCGTACGTCGCGATGGCGTACGTCTTGCCGAAGTACCCGGCGCCCCAGTTCGCGTCGACCTGGATGGTGGCGGCGATGCCGATCTCGCCCAGCTGCGCCTGCAGGATCTCTGCCGCCACCTCGCCGCCCGTGAACGGGTAGATGGTGATCTGGATGTCGCCGTCGGCGTAGCCGGCGTCGGCGAGCAGGTCGCGGGCGCGGTCGGCGTCGTACGTGAACTCCTGCTCGAGCTCGTCGACGAACGTGATGTGCCCCGGCGGGAACGGCTGGTGCACGGCGACGCCGTGGCCGGCCGTGAGGTTCTGCACGAACGCGTCGCGGTCGATGGCGTAGCGCACGGCCTCGACGACGGCGGGGTCGTCGAACGGCGCCTGGTTCAGGTTCAGGCTCACGAAGCTCGTGACCCAGTTCGTGGCGAGATCCTCGATGACGTCGAGGCCCGCCTGCTCGGCCTCGTCGATGCGCAGGTTCGAGATCGACGCGAAGTCGAAGACGCTCGTGCGCAGACCCGACACGAGCATCGCGTCCTCGTTGCCGCCCGAGATCTCGATGCGGTCGACGTGGATCTCGGCCGCGTTCCAGTAGCCGTCGAAGCGCTCGAGCACGATGCGGTCCTCGGGCACGAGCTCGACGACCTGGAACGGGCCGGCGCCCACGGGCAGCGTCGCGTTGAGCTGCGCCGCCTCGTCGCCGGCGGCGACGGGCTTCGTGAGCAGGCCGGCGCGGTTCGACAGCAGGTACGGGATCTGGTGGTCGGGCTGACCGAGTGCGAGCCGGAACCGTTGCTCGTCGAGCGCCTCGACGCCGACGATGTTGCGGTAGGAGCCGGCGAGCGCCGACCCCTCTTGGCTCTGCGCGCGCTGGATGAACGCGACCGCTGCCGCGGCATCGACCGCGGAGCCGTCGTGGAACGTGAGCCCCGGCTTGAGCGTGAACGTGACGGCGTCGCCCGCGGGCTCGTACGCGTAGCCCTCGGCGAGCGCGGGCGACAGGCTGCCGTCGGCGCCGCGCAGCAGGAACGACTCGTAGACGGGCGTCATCGTGATCGTGGCGCCGGTCGCACCCGTGACGATGGGATCCCAGTTGCCGTTCAGGGCGGTCACGCCCCAGCGCACGGTCGCGAGGCCGTTCGACGACGGCGTGGGTGCGCACGCGGAGAGCACGAGGCCTCCGAACGCGGCCATGAGCGGCAGCTTGAGCACGGTACGGCGGTCGAGGTCCATCGTGGAGCTCCTTCGACGGGTGGGGTCCGCGGGCTGCGGATCGGTGCTCACATCGTGCCGAACACGAACGACGTGTTACGAACTATGTTCACTGCGCTCACCTCGTGAGCGCGCGGGGTCGCAGCCTGGAGGGGCCGCTGACGGCCACCGATCGGAGCCTCCCGTGACCACTCCCCGCATCAGCCTGTTCCTCGTGCCCGCCGCGCTCGGCGACCCCGCGACGGAGTACGCGAGCGCCCTCGCCGCCGCCGAGCGCGCCGAGGCGCTGGGCCTCGACGGCTTCTGGATCGCGGAGGGACAGCTCTCGGGCATCGCGACGCCGTCGGGCCTCGCGTTCCTCGCCGCCGCGACGCAGCGCACCCGCACCATCCGGCTCGGCACCGCCGTCATCCCGCTCGCGTTCAGCGGCCCGCTGCAGGTGGCGCAGACGGCGGCGCAGGTCGACTGGCTCGCCGACCACCGCCTCGAGCTCGGCGTCGGCAAGAGCAACGGCGGCGGCTTCTCAGCGCAGGCGTTCGCGGCCCACGGGCTCGACGAGCACGACCGCGAGGCGGTGTACGCGGATGCGCTCGCCCGCCTGCGCGACCTGCTCGAGGGCGGCGGACTGCCCGACGACGTGGGGATCTACCCGGCCACAGGTACGTTGCGGCGCCGCATCTGGCAGGCGACGAGCTCGGTCGCCACGGCGATCGCCACAGGGCGCGCGGGCGACGGGCTGCTGCTGCATCGCGTCGTGCCCGGCGTGCCCGGCGCCGACGTGGGCGGCGTGCAGCGCACGCTCGTCGACGCGTACCTCGACGCCCTGCCCGACGGCATCGAGCCGCGCATCGGCGTCTCGCGCGTCGTCGTCGCGGCCGACAGCCGCGAGGATGCGCTCGCCGCCATCGACGACGATCGCGCGCGCCGACCGCACCTGCTCGCCGACGGACGCTCGGTGGGGCAGTACGTCGACGACGCGAACCTGCATGTCGGCACGCCCGACGACGTCGTGCGCAGCCTGCTCGCCGATCCCGCGGCGTCGGCCGCGACCGACGTGCTGGCGACGACGGTGCTCGACCCCGCCGGCGACGCGTTCGCCCGCAGCCTCGAGCTGCTCGGCACGCGCGTCGCGCCCCTGCTGCGGTCGACGCTCGCGGATGCCCGACGCGTGACGCCGCAGGCGATCATTGCGTCGATCCTGCGCTGAACATACCGAACGCGAATCGCGAAACAAATGGCAACACTGGCCCATGCCGACCGCATCCGTGGTGCAGTGGGCAACACCTCCAGGCGCATCCGCGCCACCCATCCACGTCAGGAGACGACCATGACCGACCGACGACGACTGCGACTCGGCGCCGTGCTCGTGGGCACGGGCGGCCCCGGCAGCCACGGAGCCTGGAAGGACCCCGAGATCCCCGGCGACGCGAGCGTCGACGTGCGCTGGTACGTCGAGCAGGCCCGCGCGGCCGAGCGGGCGAGGTTCGACCACGTCTTCATCGTCGACAGCCAGTTCATCACCCCGGACTCCCCGCCCCACTACCTGAACCGCCTCGAGCCGCTCACGCTCCTGTCGGCCCTCGCGGTCGCGACCGAGCGCATCGGCCTCATCGGCACCCTCTCGACGAGCTACGACGAGCCGTTCTCGGTCGCGCGCCGCTTCGCATCCCTCGACCTCATCTCGGGCGGCCGCGCCGGCTGGAACGTCGTGACGAGCGGCGACGAGGGCACCGCGGGGCTCTTCGGCCGCGACCAGCACCTCGACTACGGACAGCGCTACGGCCGCGCCCTCGAGCACGTGCGCCTCGTGCAGCGGCTGTGGGACTCGTACGAGGACGACGCCTTCCCCCGTGACCGCGAGCGCGGCGTCTTCCTCGACCCCACGCGCCTCCACGCCGTCGACCACGTCGGCGAGCACTTCCGCGTGCACGGTCCGCTGAACATCCAGCGCTCGCCGCAGGGCCAGCCCGTGATCTTCCAGGCAGGCGACTCCGACCAGGGCCGCGACCTCGGCGGCGCGATCGGCGAGGGGATCTTCACGCACCAGGGCTCGATCGAGGCCGGTCGCGCGTTCCGCGACGACCTCCGCGCCCGCGCCGTCGCGCACGGCCGCGACCCCGAGACCGTGCTCGTCGTGCCCGGCATCTCGGTCGTCGTCGGCGACACCGACGAGGACGCGCGCGCGATCGAGGCCGAGATCGGCAGGCAGGACGCCGACTTCGACCGCTCGCTCGCGCAGCTCGGCCGCCCGTTCGGCTGGTACGACTTCTCGCAGCACGACCTCGACGCGCCCTTCCCCGAGCTTGGGCCCCTCGGCGACCGGTCGTTCAAGACGAACGCCGACGCCATCAAGCGCCTCGCTCGCGAGCAGGGCCTGACGCTACGGCAGGTGGTCGAGACGATCTCGGCGCCCAAGCGCTCGCCGTTCGTCGGCTCGGCCGAGACCGTCGCGCGCATCTTCACCGAGTGGCTCGACGGCGGCGCCGTCGACGGCTTCAACATCCACATCCGCACGCCCAGCCAGTTCGCGAGGTTCGCCGACGAGGTCGTGCCGATCCTGCAGGAGACCGGCGTCTTCCGGCGCGAGTACGAGGCGACGACGCTGCGCGGCAACCTCGGCCTGCCGATCCCCGAGAACCGGCACGCGGTCGCGCGCCGCGCGGCCCTCGCGGCCTGACCCACCCCATCCGACCCACCAGGAGCACACCGTGAGCGCACTCCCTCCCGTCCTCGTCGACCGACGCGGCTTCCTCGGCCTCGTCGGCGCGGGCGCCATCCTGACGCTCGCCGCGTGCGCGCCCGCCGCGGGCGGCTCGGGCGGCGCCGCGTCGACCACGTTGCGCTGGGCGGCCGGCTCGCAGCCGTGGTCGTGGGACCCGGTGGTGCAGGGATCGGGGTTCCAGTTCAACCAGCTGTCGCTCGTGTACGCATCCCTCACCGAGATCGACGAGGACGGCGTCGCGCAGCCGGGGCTCGCGGAGTCGTGGGAGTACGACGAGGCGGGCACGTCGGTGACGTTCCACCTGCGCGAGGGGCTCGTCTTCACCGACGGCACGCCGCTCGACGCCGCCGCCGTCGCCGCGTACGTGCTGCGCGCGAAGTCGCAGGAGGACTCCGCCATCGCGGGCGACCTCACGTCGATCGCGGATGCCGTGGCCGACTCCGACACCGACGTGCGGCTCACGCTCACGCAGGTCGACCACCAGATCCCGCTGCTGCTCGGCCGCCGCGTCGCGCAGATCACGAGCCCCGCCGTCGAGCCGGGCGACCTCACGACCGCGCCCGTCGGCGCCGGCCCGTTCCGCGTCGTCGAGCTCGTGCCCGAGTCGCACGTGCACCTCGAGAGGAACCCCGACTTCTACCGCGCCGACGAGATCCACATCGAGCGCGTCGAGCTGTCGTGGGGCATCGAGGCGTCGTCGCTCGTGTCGGCGCTGCAGACCGGCGTGTACGACTTCGCCGACATCCCCGCCGCGCAGGCGCAGGCGGCGGAGGCCGCGGGGCTCGACGTCACGGTGCACCCGGGGTTCAACGCATCCAACCTCTCGGTGAACGGCACGAAGACGCCGTTCGACGACCCGATCGTGCTCGAGGCGGCCAGGTACGCCATCGACCGGCAGGAGCTCGTCGACACCCTCACGTTCGGGTACGGGGCGCCGACGTCGCAGCCGTTCCCCGAGGGCTACGTCGCGTGGAGCGCCGACGTGGAGGACCCGTGGCCGTTCGACGCCGACCGGGCGCGCGAGCTGCTCGAGGGCGCGGGCTACGGGCCGGGCGACCTGGCCGTCGAGCTCGTCGTCTCGACCGACGAGCCGCAGCACGAGGTGCTGCAGCGGCAGCTGGGCGCCGTCGGCATCGACGTCTCCATCCGCGTGGATCCGAACTGGAACGAGCCGTTCTTCGGCAAGCAGCTCGCGCTGTCGACGTACGGCACGACGGGCCGCGAGTCGCCGGTGCAGACGCTCACGGCGCACTTCGGCGAGGCCGGGCCGCTCAACCTGTCGGGCGTCGCGTCGCCCGAGTTCCTCGCGGCGGTGCAGGTCGCGCGCGAGACGCCGCTCGACTCCCCCGACTACCCCGCGAACCTGCAGGCGGCGACGGCGGCGGGCGTGCGCACGACGAGCACGATCTTCACGTTCTCGCTGCCGAACCTGTTCGCGAAGCGGGGCCTGAGCGAGCTGCCGCAGATCCCCGGCCAGATCCATTGGACCGGCGTGCGGCTCGAGGCATGACGAGGAGGATGCGATGACGACGACAGCACGGCTCGAGGCCCGCCCGGCGAGCCTCCTAGCGACCACGGCACCGACGCGCGCCACGAGCGTCGCCGGCCTGCGCGCCCGCCGCATCGGCGTGGGCGCCCTGCAGATCGCCGGCGTCTTCGTGCCGGTGTTCCTGCTCGGCACGTTCCTGACCTTCGCGCTCGGCATCGTGAGCGGGCTGAGCCCCGCCTACGTGCAGCTGGGCGAGAGCGCGACGCCGGAGGCGGTCGCGCAGCTCGAGCACGAGTGGGGCCTCGACCGGCCGTTCCTCGTGCAGTACGTCGACTGGCTCGGCGGGGTGCTGCGCGGCGACCTCGGCACGTCCTGGTACAACGGTCAGTCGATCAGCGAGCTGCTCGCGGGCCGCGCGGTCGTGAGCCTGTCGGCGGCGGGCATCGCGCTCGTGATCGGGGTCGTCGTGGGCTTCGCGCTCGGGTCCCTCGCGGCCAAGCTCCGCGGCAGCCTGCTCGACCGCGGCGTCACGGCCTTCACGACGATCATCTCGACGATGCCGCCGTTCGTCGTGGGCATCGCGCTCGTCGCGGTGTTCTCGGTGTCGCTCGGCTGGCTGCCCTCGGCGGGCTACCTGCCGTTCGCTGCCGGGTTCGGGCCGTGGCTCAGCCACCTCATCCTGCCCGCGCTCGCGCTGTCGTTCGACACGATCGCCGACGTCGCCCGCCAGCTGCGCACGGGCCTCGTGTCGGCGTACCGCGACAACTACGTCACGGGGGCGCTCGTGCGCGGCCTCAGCCCGCGGCGCGTGTTCTACGGCCACGTGCTGCGCAACGGCGCGAGCCCCGCGATCGCGATCCTCGGCATGAAGTTCCCGAACCTGCTCGGCGGCGCCGTCGTGACCGAGGCCGTCTTCGGCCTCGCCGGCTACGGCGTGTTCGCGAGCGAGTCGGCGCTGCGTGGCGACGTGCCCGCCGTGCAGGGCGTGCTCGTGATCGCCGTCGTGCTCGTCGTCACGTTCAACGTGCTCGTGAACCTCGTGCTCGGCAGGCTCTCGCCCGCGTCGAGGAGGGGATTCTGATGACCGCCACCGTCTCCGCGCCCGCGCCCGCGCCGGTCGCCGCTCGTCGCGGCGCCTCGCCGCTCGCGACGATCGTGCGTCTGCGCTCGGCCCGCATCGCCGCCGTCATCCTGCTCGGCGTGCTCGTGCTCGCGACGCTCGGCCCCGCGCTCGCGCCGTACGACCCGCTGCAGAACACGTCGGACATCCTCGCCGCCCCCAGCGCAGCGCACTGGCTCGGCACCGACTACCTCGGCCGCGACGTGCTCTCGCGCCTGCTCGCGGGCTCGCCCGTGAGCGTGCTCGGCGCCGTGCAGGTCGCCGTCATCGCCCTCGTCGTCGGCGCACTGCCCGGCATCCTGTCGGTCTACCTCGGCCGCGTCTTCGAGTGGCTCACGCTGCGCGTCGTCGACACGCTCATCGCCCTGCCGTTCCTCGTCTTCGCCGTCGCGATGACGGCGCTGCTCGGCAACGGCATCACGCAGGCGATGCTCGCCGTCGGCCTGCTCGTGTCGCCGATCTTCTACCGCGTCGCCCGTGCCGCGGCGCTCGAGGCCGTCGGGGCGCAGTACGCAGAGGCCGCGCAGCTCGCGGGCGCCTCGACGTGGTGGATCGTGCGGCGCCACGTGATCGCGAAGGTGCTGCCGCCCATCGGCGTCGCGCTCGCGAACACGATGGGCGCCGGGCTCGTGGTCGTCGCGAGCCTCACGTTCCTCGGCATCGGCGTGCAGCCGCCCGCACCGACGTGGGGTGGCGTGCTCGCCTCCGACCTCGGCTACCTCGGCTACCGGCCGTACGCGCCGCTCTTCCCGACCGTGCTCATCATGCTCACGGTGTGGGCGTTCAACCTGCTCGCCGACGCGATCCGGGATGCGTCGGGCGCGTCGGGCAGGGCGCTGCTGCACCGGGTGCGCGGCGGGCTCGGGCGCACCGGCGCCGCCGTGGCGGCGTCGGTGCCGTCGCCGCCCGCGGCGAGCGAGCGGGATGCCGAGGGCACCGTGTGCGTGCCGGGCGAGCCCGCCGCATCCGCATCCGATCCGTCCGACGCCGCATCCGAGAGGAGCCCCCGATGAGCGAGGCGCTGCTGACCCTGCGCGACGTGCGCATCGGCGACGTGTCGACGGGCATCGACGTCGTGCGCGGTGTCTCGGCGACGCTCGAGCGCGGCCGCGCGCTGGGCATCGTCGGCGAGTCGGGCAGCGGCAAGACGCTCACGTGCCGCGCCGTGCTCGGCGTGCTGCCCGAGCTCTTCGCCGTCACGGGCGGCTCGATCGAGCTGCTCGGCAACGACGTCGCGACCCTCGACGCGAAGGGCTGGCAGGCGCTGCGCGGCGCGCGCATCGGCGCCGTGTTCCAGGATCCGGGCTCGTACCTCAACCCGTCCATCCCGGTCGGCAGGCAGATCGCCGAGGTCGTGCGCGTGCGCGGCGGCCTGCGCGGCGCTGCCGTGCGCGCCCGCGTGCTCGAGCTGTTCGCGACCGTGCACCTGCGCGACCCCGAGGTCGTCTTCCACAAGTACGTGCACGAGCTCTCGGGCGGCATGCTGCAGCGCATCCTCATCGCCGGCGCGATCGCGCTCGAGCCCGACATCCTCATCGCCGACGAGGCGACGACGGCGCTCGACGTGACGGTGCAGGCCGAGATCCTCGACCTGCTCGTCGAGCTGCAGCAGCGCACGGGCCTGTCGCTCGTCGTCGTGAGCCACGACCTCGCGGTCGTCGCGCAGCTGTGCGACGACGTGCTCGTGCTGCGCGACGGCGTCGTCGTCGAGCACGGATCCGCGCGGCACGTGCTGCACGATCCGCAGCACGAGTACACGCGACTGCTGGTCGAGGAGCACGAGCGCTACGGCCTCGAGCGGTTCCTCACGACGGAGGGGGAGGCGGCATGAGCGGCGACTCGGTGCTGCAGGTGCGCGACCTCGACGTGCACCTCGGCAGGGGCACGGCGAGGCAGCACGTGATCCGCGGCGCGACGTTCCGGCTGCGACCGGGCGAGGCCGTTGGCCTCATCGGCGAGACGGGCTCGGGCAAGTCGACGATCGCGCGCGCGATCCTCGGGCTCGTGCGGCCGTCGGGCGGCAGCGTGCAGGTGGATGGGCACGAGCTCGTGCAGCGCTCGGCGCGCGCGTGGCGGCGGCTGCGGCGCGAGGGTGCCGTGCAGTACGTGTTCCAGGATCCGCTGCGCAGCCTCGACCCCGACCACCGCGTCGGCGACTCGGTCGGCGAGCCGCTGCGCATCCGCGGCGTCGCGAGCGCGGAGGTGCGCGAGCGCGTCGCCGAGGAGCTGCGACGCGTCAACCTCGACCCCGCGCTCGCCGACCGCTTTCCCTCGGAGCTCTCGGGCGGCCAGCGGCAGCGCATCGCCATCGCGCGCGCCCTCATCACGAGGCCGCGCGTGCTCATCCTCGACGAGCCCGTCAGCGCCCTCGACTCCGCGAACCGCGTCGCCGTGCTTCGGCTGCTCGAGCAGCTGCGCGCGAGCGACGTGACGCTGCTGTTCATCAGCCACGACCTCGGCTCGGTCGCGGGCGTCACCGACCGCACCCTCGTGCTGCACGAGGGCCGCATCGTCGAGGACGGCCCGACGTCGCGCGTCGTCAACGCGCCGGCGCATCCCTACACGCGACTCCTCATCGGCTCGGCGCCCACCCTCCGCTCGGGGGCCATCGACGCCGAGGAGCGCGCCCTCCTGCGCGCCGAGCTCGCAGCGTCGGAGGGCTGAGGCAGGCCGTCCGCCGATTGCGTTGTGCAGGTGATTCGGGTGGGCGGAGGGAAGATGCCCCTCTGCCACCCCTGATCGCCTGCACAACGCAACGCACCGCATCCGTGCCGATTGCGTTCTGCAGGCGATTCCGGCTCTCAAGGGAGCATTCCCCTCAAGGACCGGAATCGCCTGCGATACGCAAGTTCGCGGCAGCGCGTCAGGCGAACGCGACCCGCAGCGCCCCGCTCGCAGCTCGCGCCACGAGGTCGGCGAGCTCGGCGAGCAGCGCCTCGTCCTCGGGCAGCTGCGCGGCCGAGATGCGCAGCCGCTGCGTCGCCTGCGGCGTCACGAACGACGTCGCGCCCACGTCGACGACGACGCCGCGCCGCGACAGCGCGATGGCGGCGGCCGACTCGTCGGGCACCTCCACCCACAGCACGTGGCTGCCCGGGCCGACCTCCACGCGCAGGCCGGCGGCGCGCATCGCGGCGCTCGCGAGCGAGACGCGCGCGCCGTAGCGGATGCGCGCGCGGTCGACGACGCCCACCGCATCCTGGTCGACGAGCAGCGCGGCGAGCGCGTGCTGCAGGATGCGCGAGTTGGATGCGAGGCCGCCCGATCGGGCGCGCACGGCGCGCTCGACGAGGTGCGCGGCGCCGCCGAGCACCGAGGTGCGCAGGTCGAGGCCGTAGGCGCGGCAGAAGGCGAGCACGCGGATGGTGCGGTGCGGCAGCGCCGCGCCGAGCGTGCGCACGGGCACGGCCGAGAGCGGTCCGAGCGAGTCGTCCTCGACGATCGACGCGTCGCCACCGTCGAGCACGGCGACGAGCGCGTCGACGCGCGCCTCCGACAGCGCGTGACGCGTCGAGAAGGGGCCGCCTGGCTGGTGCACGAACGCCGCGGCGCCCGCGTCGAGCGCGGCGCGCAGCGCATCCGGCACGGGCCCGTCGTCGTCGACGGGGATGCCGATGACCTCGACGCCCAGGTCGGCGAGCGACGCGAGGTAGCCGGGCGGCGCGGGCTCCTCGACGGCGATGGGGCGGCCGGGCTCGATCGCGGCGACGGTCGCGAGCCAGAGGCCCTCGGTGCCGCCGCCGGCAGTCATCCACGCCTCGGCGGCGAACGGCCAGCGCGGTGCGATGGCGGCGCGCAGCGGCTCGACCATCTGCTCGCGCCCCCAGGCGTTGACGCCGCGCGCCCGCATGGCCTGCACGATCGCGCCGTCCATGCGCGGCTGCAGCGCCTGGTCGGGGCTCGCGAGCAGCAGGTCGAGGCTCGCCCACCCCGGGAACTCGCTCGCGTCGGGTGCGACGACGTGCGTGCCGCCGCGGCGTCGCGTCTCGACGAGCCCGCGTTCGCGCAGCGCGCCCCACGCGTCGGCGACGGTGCCGACGCTCACGCCGAACGCGGCGGCGAGGTCGCGGATGGTCGGCAGCCGCGAGCCGGCAGGGATCGTGCCATCGCCGATGAGCACCTCGAGGTCGGCGGCGATGCCGACGGCGGTGCGGGCGCCGACGGCGGCGGCGAGCGTGTCAGCGGCGACGACGTCCACCGAACCTCCGATGCGCGAGCGGACAGCGATGCGCCTGAGCATATCGAGCATTCGCCCGCCGCTTGCTCGGGCGACGGATGCGCCGCGCCGAGCCAGGGGGCGCAGGCTACCGGGTACTCGCAGTGCCTCCCGACGCATCCATCGCCCTGCGACGATGGATCACGTCGGATCGAGGCGCGCCGTCGCGCGCGACGCCCACGAGGCCCGATCCGGCGCCACCCATCCGAGCTCCAAGGGAGACTGCCATGCGCACCGTCGACGCCTACGCCGCCACCTCGGCCACCGAGCCCCTGATCAAGACCACCATCGAGCGCCGCGACGTCGGCGCGAAGGACGTGCGCATCGACATCGCGTACGCCGGCATCTGCCACTCCGACATCCACACCGTGAAGGAGGAGTGGGGCCAGGTCACGTACCCGCTCGTCGTCGGCCACGAGATCGTCGGCGTCGTCGCCGAGGTCGGCAGCGAGGTCACGAAGCACGCCGTCGGCGACCGCGTCGGCGTGGGCTGCATGGTGAACTCGTGCCGAAAGTGCGAGAACTGCCTCGCGGGCGAGGAGAACTACTGCCTCGAGGGCAACGTCGGCACGTACGGCGCCGTCGACCGCGACGGCACGATCACGCAGGGCGGCTACTCGACCGAGGTCGTCGTCGACGAGGACTTCGTGCTGCGCGTGCCCGAGTCGATCCCGTACGAGGCGGCCGCGCCGCTGCTGTGCGCCGGCATCACGACGTACTCGCCGCTGCACCACTGGAACGTCGGCGAGGGCACGAAGGTCGCCGTCGTCGGCATGGGCGGCCTCGGCCACATGGCCGTGAAGATCGCCGTCGCGATGGGCGCCGAGGTCACCGTGCTGTCGCAGACGCTGGCGAAGCAGGACGACTCGCTGCGCTACGGCGCGAAGGCCCACTTCGCGACGAAGGACGAGGCGACCTTCGAGACCCTCGCCCGCACCTTCGACGTCATCATCAACACCGTCAGCGCCAAGCTGCCGATCGACGCCTACCTCGGCCTGCTGCGCCGCAACGGCTCGCTCGTCAACGTCGGCGCACCGGCGGAGCCGCTGTCGCTCAACGTCTTCAACCTGCTGGGCGGGCGCCGCTCGTTCTCCGGCTCGATGATCGGCGGCATCCGCGAGACGCAGGAGATGCTCGACTTCTGCGCCGAGCACGGCATCGCGCCCGAGATCGAGCTCATCGAGGCCGCGCGCGTCAACGAGGCGTACGAGCGCGTGCTGTCGTCCGACGTGCGCTACCGCTTCGTCATCGACGCAGCCACGATCTGATCCGCTCGCCGAGGCCCCGACCGCTGCTCGCGGTCGGGGCCTCGTCGCGTGCGGGGGATGCGCTGGCGATCTTCGGCACCGCCGGCAGCGTCCTCATCGGGCCAACGCGCACGACGGCGACGAGCGCACGGTCGACCGCATCGACGTCGTGGGGGAAGAAGCCGAGCACCGAGTGGCAGTCGCGCGAGTCGACGGGGTAGGACACGTGCAGCAGCACGGCGGCGAGCGCGCGAAGCTCGTCGGGAGCCGCAACCAGCAGCTCCTCACCCGGGGCGAGGGTCACCGTGTCTGCGTCTCCGTCTGCGAGCGCGTGGAGCGTGCTGCGCAGCCGTTCGACCTCCGCCTGCGGCACGCCGAGCACCGACTCGACCTCGTGCTCCCGCACGGCGCGGCCGAGCACGCGCATCGCTCGTGCGAGCACGACGAGGTCGCCGCGCGACATGGCGAGCACGATCTCGCCGGGCTTCGCCTTCCGTGCGGAACCGTCGGTCTCGGGCGCGATGCGGCGCAGCATGCAGGCCCTCCCTGTCAGACCGCGGCGGGCTCGGCGCGGTCCGTCGAGCCTGCCCAGCCGTGCGCATCCGCCGCGGGAGGCACGCCGTACGCGTCGCGGTAGTCGCGCGAGAAGTGGGATGCGCGGACGTAGCCGCCTACGCCGTGCGCTTCCTCGCGAGCGACGAGGCGGCGTACGTGCACGGCGCCACGATCGACGTCGACGGCGGCATCGTCGGCGCGCGTGTGAGCTGTGCAGCACGACGCCCCGACCGGGTCCCCGGTCGGGGCGTCGTCGCGCGGGGCGTCAGCGGCGGTTCTGCCCCACGAACACCTCGTCGTACGTGCCGTTCGCGACCGCGAAGCGCTGACGCTTGACGCGCTCCACGAGCACCTGCGGCGCATCGGGCTGCGTCTCGAGCAGCGTCACGACCTCGGTGACGAACTCGTCGAGCGGCAGGGCGTCGTCGACGTCGGTGCCGGCGTTGAGCGTCGTGCGCGTGAGCGGCGGCGCGATCTCGATCACCTGCACGCTCGTCTCGCGCAGCTGTTCGCGCAGCGCCTCCGTGTACGAGTGCACGCCGGCCTTCGTCGCCGAGTACGTGGGCGTCGCCGACAGCGGCACGTAGGCGAGGCCCGACGTGACCGTGAGGATGGCCGCCTCGGGGCGCGTCAGCAGGTGCGGCAGGAAGGCCTCGACGAGGCGGATGGAGCCGAGCAGGTTCGTCGCGATCGTGCGCTCGGCGAGGTCGAGCGAGCCGGGGGTGCCGATCTGCTCGGGCTGCATGATGCCCGACATCGTGACGATGGCGTCGAGCTCGGGGTGCTCGGTCGTGACCCGCTCGGCGAGGGCGACGATGGATGCGGCGTCGGTGACGTCGACGACGTAGCCGTCGAGGCCGTGCTCGGCGCGGATGGCGTCGAGCCGCTCCTGGCGGCGGCCGGCGACGATGACCGTCGCGCCCTTCGCCTGCAGCTCGAGCGAGAGGGCGAGGCCGATGCCCGACGTGCCGCCGGCCATGAGGATCGTGCGTCCGGGGATGCGCATGGGTGCTCCTTCGTGGGGTGCGATCGCCGATGCTCCACCGGCGTTGCCAGCGATACCGTACGCGCGCTATCAGCGATGTGCAAGTCGGTAGCGAGAATCCGTTATCGTTGGTTCATGGCCGAGGCGATCGACACCCGCACGCGCATCCTCGACGCGGCGAGCGCGCTGCTCGACGACGCCGGACGCGACGCCGTCACGACCCGCGCCGTCAGCGCCGCCGCCGGCGTGCAGCCGCCCACGATCTACCGCCTGTTCGGCGACATGGACGGCCTGCTCGACGCCGTCGCCGCGGCGGGCTTCCAGACCTACCTGGGTCAGAAGCACGCGATGGAGCTCAGCGACGACCCCGTCGCCGACCTCCGCGCCGGCCACGAGATCCACGTGCGCTTCGGCCTCGAGCACCCCGCGCACTACCGCCTCATGTACGGCCGCGCCGATCCCGACCGCGTCACCGACGCCTCCCGCGCCGCGCACGGCCGGCTCACGATGCTCATCTCGCGCATCGCCGCCGTCGGCCGGCTCGTCGTGAGCGTGCCGACCGCCGTCGAGATGGTGCAGGCCACGGGCACGGGCCTCACGCTGCAGCTCATCGGCACGCCGCCCGCCGAGCGCGACCTCACGCTGCCGGGCCGCATGCTCGAGAGCGTGCTCGCCACGATCACGGGCGAGCGCACCGAGCAGGCGTCGACGTCGGCCTGGGCCGCGAGCCTGCTCAGCGAGCTCGACGGGCTGGATGCCGTGCTGTCGCCGGGCGAGCGGGCGCTCGCCGCCGAGCTGCTGCAGCGCATCGCCGACGCGCGCTGACGCCGAGCCCGACGCCGCACGAGGGGCGTCTCGAGCACGGGGTGAGGAGAGGCCGACGGCCAGGTCGGCCTCTCCGACGGACCCTTGCGGGTGACCCGTGATGGCAACCCACCAGGTTGCTTCGAACACCGTACGACCGACCCCCGACCTGCACCATGGGCAGAACTGCCCATGTCGCGGAATCGTCCCCCGTTCTCCCCAGGCTCGATGGGGACCCCGGGCCCGCGACCACCTCGCCGCCGCCGCACGGGCCAGCGATGCCGCCACGGCGCGGACCGCTGCCCGTGGGTCGCGATCAGACGGGCGTCATGACGTACTGCAGGTAGCACTGCCCGCCCGACACGCAGTCGACCGTCGCCCCGACCGCGATCCCGGCGGCCGCGCCGGGCACGATCTCGAAGCGCGTCGGCGCATCCGCCCGCACGGCGTCGGCGACCGTCGACAGCAGCGCGTCCTCCTCGGCGTCCCCGAACACCCAACCGAAGTCCTCGACGCCGGCGGCGAGCTCCGAGCGGATCACGGTGAACGCCCCGAATCCGAACGACTCGCGCATCGCCGCGACCGAGACGATGGCACCGCCGGCGGTGGTCACGACGATCGACCGCATCGGACCGCGCGTGATCTCGCCGTCGGGCGTCACGAGGATCGTGCGGACCGCGCTGCCGTCACGCACGACCTCGACGGCGCCGTCCGCAGGAAGGCCGAGGTCGGCGGCGGCCGGCACGGCGCCGACGAGATTGAGCACGAATGCGTTCGACGCCGCGACCTCGTCGAGCCCGGCCTCGTCGAGCTGCGAGCTCGGCCGATCCTCGGGCGCGACGTAGACCGGGGCGGGAGGGGGCTCGACCTCCGGCGCCGACCGCAGCTGCACCGTGACGATCGCGACGACCGCGATCGCCACGATCGGCGCTGCGATCGCGATTCGCGGCATCCACCGTGCGCGCAGAGCCCGCCGTCGTCGCCGTCGATCCGTGCGGTCCTGCGCCGTCGCATCCATCCCGGCATCGTAGGTGCCCGCCGTGGGAGCGCCCGGGGAACGACGAAGCCCCTCGCTTCCGCGAGGGGCTTCGTGTCGTGCGCGCCCGGAGGGATTCGAACCCCCAACCTTCTGATCCGTAGTCAGATGCTCTATCCGTTGAGCTACGGGCGCATGGCCTTCAGGGCCGTGGACCAGCATAGAGGACCACGACCCCTCGGCGCGAATCGGCGTGGCGCGAGCCACGCGAGCGATCAGAGCGGCGTGATGTTGGAGGCCTGCAGGCCCTTCTGGCCCTGCGTCACCTCGAACTCCACCTTCTGGTTCTCGTCGAGCGTCTTGAAGCCCGACGTGGCGATCTGCGAGTAGTGAGCGAAGAGGTCTGCGCTGCCGTCGTCGGGGGTGATGAAGCCGTAGCCCTTGCCCGAGTCGAACCACCTCACGGTCCCAGTGGCCATGAGTCTCCCTGTCATGCTGTGGTGCTGCGTGATGCACGGCGGATGCCGCAGGCCGGGTCGCGGAGGCAGCCCCTGTCCCCCGCACGGCGTGCTCTCACGCTAGCGATTCGTCCCTGAGACATGGGGCTTCGATCATGCCGATTGGGTAACGGTCTGTCACACCGTTCGAACCGCGTCAGCGGTGCGTGAAGTCGGGGTCGCGCTTCTCGCGGAAGGCTGCCATGCCCTCCTTCTGGTCGTGCGTGTCGAACTGCGCGGCGAACGCATGGCGCTCGAATCGGAGGCCCTCGGCGAGCGACGTCTCGAGCGCCGCGTCGAGCGCGGCCTTCGCGGCGTAGAGGCTCGGCAGCGACTTCGCGGCGATGCCCTCGGCGATCGTCGCGACCTCGTCGAGCAGGTCGTCGGCGGGCACCACTCGCGACACGAGACCCGCGCGCTCGGCGTCCTCTGCCGAGATGAGGCGGCCGGTGAGCACCATGTCGGCGGCCTTGTAGTAGCCGATCGCGCGCACGAGGCGCTGCGTGCCGCCGATGCCTGGCAGCACGCCGAGGTTTACCTCGGGCTGCCCGAACCTCGCGGAGTCGGCGGCGACGATGAGGTCGCACATCATCGCGAGCTCGCACCCGCCGCCGAGCGCGTAGCCCGACACCGCGGCGATGACGGGCGTGCGGATGGCCGCGAAGCGCGGCCATTCGCCGAACGGGTCGTCGACGAGCCAGTCGACGCTCGTCTTCGCCTCCATCTCCTTGATGTCGGCGCCGGCGGCGAACGCCTTCGCCGATCCGGTGAGCACGATGGCGCCGATCGCCGGGTCGGCGTCGAACGCCGTCGCGGCGGCGACGACCTCGCGCATGATCTGCGCGTTGAGCGCGTTGAGCGCCTCGGGCCGGTCGAGGGTGATCCAGCCGACGCGGCCTCGTGTCTCGACCTGGATGGTCTCGGGTGCGGTCACGATGCGCTCCTCGTCTCGGTGGGGGCGGGCAGGTCGAGGTCGCCGCCGGGCGGCGGCGCGAAGTAGGCGTCGACGTCGGCGTCGGCCACCTCGGCGAGCGACGCGGGCTGCCAGCGCGGGTTGCGATCCTTGTCGACGAGCTGCGCGCGGATGCCCTCGGCGAGGTCGTGGGTCGTGATCGCGTGCGCGACGATGCGCAGCTCCTGCGCGAGCGCCGCCTCGAGGTGCGGCAGCTCGGCACCGCGACGGCGCGCCTCGGCGGCGACGCGCAGGCCCGTCGGCGACTTCGTGCGGATGAGCGCGGCCGCCTCCCGCTCGGCATCGCTGCCGGCGTCGAGGGCAGCGAGCACAGCCTCGACGGTGGGCTCGTCGAAGGCGGCGGGCACGTCGTCGCCCGCCCCCGCAGCCGGCTCCGTCGCGAGCGCGGCGATGGCAGCATCCGCATCCTCGTGCTCGAGGCTCGCGAGCAGGTCGTCGAGCCGGTCGGCGGGCACGTGCTGGTCGGCGAGGCCGGCGCGGATGGCGGCCGCGGGGCCGATGGGCTGGCCGGTGAGCGCCATCCACTGGCCGATGCGGCCGGCCTCGGGGCGCGACAGGAGCCACGAGGCGCCGACGTCAGGCGCGAAGCCGATCGTGACCTCGGGGAAGCCGACGCGGCTGCGCTCGGTCACGACGCGGTGCGAGGCGTGTCCGCCGATGCCGACGCCACCGCCCAGCACGACGCCGTCCATGAGCGTGACGACGGGCTTCGGGAAGCGCGCGACGGCCGCATCCATGCGGTACTCGTCGTGGAAGAAGCGCAGCGTCGCCTCGAGCGCGCCGTCGAGGATGCCGCGACGCAGCCCCACGACGTCGCCGCCGGCGCAGAGGCCGCGGTCGCCGGCACCGCGGATGACGACGGTCTGCACGGCGTCGTCGTCGCGCCATGCGTCGAGGGCGTCGAGCACGGCGAGCACCATGCCGTGGGTGAGGGCGTTCATCGCCTTCGGCCGGTCGAGGGTGATGATGCCCGCGCGGCCGCGGCGCTCGACGACGACGTCTTCGCTCATGCGCCCACGCTATCGGCGTGCTGCGGCGGCGTGCGTGGCACGAGGTGACGCTGAGCGCACCTTCGTGCGCGATGTGCACGCGAACGCTCGCTCAGCGTCACCTCGTGCCGTGCGCGACGCGCGAAGTGCTCGTGAGAGGCCCCGCGTCTGCGACATGCACGTGCCCTGCCTCTCAGGAGCACTTCGCACGGAGCGCGCCGCTCAGACCGACGGCGGCGCCTGCCTGCCAGCGGCGATCTGCTCGGCCTCCTGCTCGGTCACGAGCACGAGGCCGCGCGACGAGTTCGCCATCTCCATGAGCGCCTCGAGCCACATGCCGTTGAGCTGCGGCACCCGCGAGCCCGAGAAGCGGAACTCGAGCGGGATCGACGGCGACATCCACAGCGACACCCGGCCGGAGCCGGCGTGCGCGTCGACCGTCCACGACAGCAGGAACGACTCCTGCCTGCGCAGCTTCGCCGACACCACCGCCTTCGCGTGCGCGAGCATGCGGTCGTCGATCTCGTACTGCGTCGACCCGGCGTAGGTGAGGTGGCCCATGGGGTCAGTCTACGAATCGAACGGTGCTCTACGGTACTTCGGCGGCGCGTCACCTCGATCGCGAGAACCTGCGAAAACTAGTTCGGCACGCTACCTTTCCTTCTCGCGATGACGCGTGCGTCGGTCGAAGGATCTTCACCGCACTCGCGCACATCGCGATCGACGTGCAACCCGGTTGCCCAGACCCGTCCGTGGTGATGGGGTGGAACCTGGATCGAGGGGAGCCACGATGGGACGCCTGCACTACGGCGACGACGGCACGGTCGCGCGACTGGCCGACGAGGATCTCGAGCACCTGCAGGTCGTGGTGGTGAACAAGCTGCGCAGGTCGGAGCCGTTCCTGCTCACGGTCGAGTCGTCGGATGCGCTCGAGCCGACCGTGGCCTTCTGGATCCACGAGCACTCGGATCTGCGGTTCGCCTTCGATCAGCGCGAGCCGATCAAGCCCGACCGCGAGCGGCTCGAGCACATGATCCAGGAGGCGTCGTCGACCGCGGGGCTGCACCTGCACGCGGCGTGACCGCTCACTCCTTGTAGACGCCGACGAGCACCATCGCCGGCTCGGTGCCGTCCTCGCGATCGCGCACGAGCTCCCAGCCACGGTCGCCGAGCCGCGCCCAGCGGTGCTGCGCGTGCCACCACGCGGAGGCGTCGAGGCCGTCCTCTGGCGCCTCGTCGTCGTCAGCGTGCCGCTCGTCCATGAGGTCGCGCCAGGCGTCGGCCGCCTTGCGCGGGTCGTGCGTGCCGATGACGCACACGCCGAGGCCCGACCATGCGGCGACGAGACCTCCACGGCGCGGATGCGAGCCAGCGGCATCGAGCCGAGGCTCGGATCCTGCTGCGCCCGCACCGTGCCCTCTGCTGTGGAATGCCGTCTCGCCCATGCCAGCAGGGTCCTCCGCGACCCTATGGAGTGTCCAGGGTTGCTCTCCGACATCTGTCGGCGATCGAGCACCCAACCTTCTGATCCGTAGCCGGGAGAGACGCGAAGACCCCCGGATCGAGGATCCGGGGGTCAGACGCGGAGACGGAGGGATTTGAACCCTCGGTCCCCTATAAGGGGACTCCACCTTAGCAGGGTGGTGCACTAGGCCGAACTATGCGACGTCTCCATGGCCCGAAGGCCGACCACGACTCTAGCAAACCGTGGCATGGGCTCCGCACCGCCGCGAGGCGGCACCGAGCAGGTCAGAACTGGTACGGCACGACGCAGGTCTGCTGCGACGCATCCGTGCCCTGCACGCCCTCGATCGGCGTCTCCGTCGCGGGAGGCGTCGTGGCCGGGTCGGACGTCGCCGGATTGGTCGCGGTCGGATCCGTCGCCGGGTCCGTCGTGGCCGGGTCGGTCGCCGTCGGGTCGGTCGTCGCAGGGTCGGTCGCGTTCGGGTCGGCCGTCGACTCGGCGCCCTGGCCCGTCGCGTTCGGGTCGAGCGTCACCGGCTGATCGGCGGCGATGAGCGCCATGACCTCGTCGGCGACCGCGGTCGGCACGACGCGGCCCGTGCCGTTCGACGCCGACGGGTACTGGATGAACTGCATCGTGTCGAGCGGGATGTTCGCGAGCACCCGCGCCATCGACACCATCGTGCCGACGTCGTTGAGCGACGTCGACATCGTCATCGACGACGTCGCGACCTGCGCGATCGCGTAGAGCCTGCCGAGGTCGGTGAGCACGGCATCCGACTGCAGCTTGCGGATGAGCGACGACAGGAACACCTGCTGCGACGAGATGCGCGACAGGTCGGAGCCGTCGCCGACGCCGTGGCGCATGCGCAGGAACGCGAGCGCCTGCTCGCCGGCGATGTCGTGCGTGCCCTCCGACGCGTAGAAGCCCGTGTACGGGTCGGCGATGTCGCCGGCGAAGCACACCGGCACGCCGCCGACGGCGCTCGACATGTTCACGACGCCGTCGAAGCCGATGAGCGCCGCGTACGGGATGTCGAGGCCCGAGATCGACTCGACGACCGTCGCGACGCAGCCCAGGCCACCGCGGCCGAGCGCCGTGTTGAGCTGCTGGTTGCGGGCGGCGGGGATGTCGGCGCCGCCCTCGGGGTCGGCGCACGCCGGGAAGTCGATGAGGAGGTCGCGCGGGAACGACACGACGGTCGCACGCTGGTGGTCCTCCGAGACGTGCAGCACCATCGTCACGTCGTTGAGCGCGTTGCCCGAGTAGCCGTCGTCGACCGAGCCCTGGCCGTCACGCGAGTCGGAGCCGACGAGCAGGATGTTGAACGCACCCTGCTGCTCGGCGAACGCCGGAGGCGGGTCGCCGGCGAGGTCGACGGTCTCGACGTCGCCCTGCAGCTGCAGGAACGAGATGCCGAGCACGCCCACGGTCGCGACGAGCACGACGGTGAGGCCGAGGGCCACGAACCCGACGATGCGGCGCACCGGGTGGCGTCGACGCAGGCGCCCGTGGCGCGGTCGAACCTCAGGTGCGTCGACGATCTTCGGCGGTGCCATCGGTCTCCTTCCGGTGCGGCAGCGTGGTGCGGATGCGCGGAGGGCGTGGGATTCGAACCCACGAGGCATCGCTGCCCACCGGTTTTCAAGACCGGCTCCATCGGCCGCTCGGACAGCCCTCCCAGCCCGCGGCGCGGACGGCTCATCGTACCGGGCGCACCTCGCAGCCGCCCGAGCCCCCGGCTATGAGCCTGCCAAGGATGCGGCGCGCCTGCATCCGACGCCCCGCGGCGCGAGCGCGCCGACCGCGTCAGACCGTGACGGAGCCGAAGGCGGCGAGCGGCTCGAGCACGTCGGCGAGGCCGTCGTCCTCGACCGATGCGGTGCGCTCGTTCGCGGCCGCGGCGACCTCGGCAGGCGCCTGCCCCATCGCGACGGCGCGACCGCCGCCTGCGGCAGCCCACTCGAGCATGTCGATGTCGTTGCGCCCGTCGCCGACGACGAGCACGCGCTCGCGCGGGATGCCCGTCGCATCCACGACCCGCTGCAGGCCCGTGGCCTTGTTGACGCCGTCGGGCGCGATGTCGAGCCACGACGAGAAGCCGATGGCGTACGAGACCTTGTGCAGGCCCATGCCCTCGACGATCTCGAGGAAGTCCTCGACGGCGTGGTCGGGGCTCATGACGACGACGCGCATCGCGGGCTCGACGGTGAGGCCGTCGAACTCGACCTCCTCGGCGTGCTCGAGGTTCCAGTCGTCCATGCCGCGCGTGTAGCGGCGGAAGCCCGTCGCATCCTCGACGAGGAAGCGCGCCTCGGGCAGACCCTGCACGATGCGCTGCAGCGCCGGCGCGGCGTCGAACACCTCGACGTGCTCCTGCACGTAGCCGTCGCCCTGGGCCTGCAGCACGAGCGCGCCGTTCGCGACGACCATCCACTCGGGGTGGATGCCGATGCGCTCGGCGAGGCCGACGGTCGTCGACTGCGAGCGGCCGGTCGCGAGCACCACGAGGTGCCCGGCATCGACGACGGCGCGCACCGAGTCGGCGACGCGCGCCGACAGCGAGTCGTCCTCGCGCACGGTCGTGCCGTCGATGTCGAGCGCGACGAGCCAGCGGTCCGTCACGCGACGGGCTCCAGCACCTCGAGGCCGCCGAGGTACGGCCGCAGCCGCTCGGGCACGCGCACCGAGCCGTCGGGCTGCTGGTGCGTCTCGAGGATGGCGACGAGCCAGCGCGTCGTCGCCGCGGTGCCGTTGAGCGTCGCGACCGGGGCCGTCTTGCCCGTCTCGGTGCGGTAGCGCGTGTTCAGGCGGCGCGCCTGGAACGTCGTGCAGTTCGACGTCGACGTGAGCTCGCGGTACGTGCCCTGCGACGGCACCCACGCCTCGATGTCGAACTTGCGCGACGCCGACGAGCCGAGGTCGCCCGCGGCGACGTCGATGACGCGGTAGTCGAGCTCGCACGCCTGCAGCATGCGCTCCTGCAGCGCGCGCAGGCGCTCGTGCTCGGCCTCCGCCTGGTCGGGCTGCACGTACGAGAACATCTCGAGCTTGTTGAACTGGTGCACGCGCAGGATGCCGCGCGTGTCGCGGCCTGCGGAGCCCGCCTCGCGGCGGTAGCAGGTCGACCATCCGGCGTAGCGCAGCGGCTGCTCGACGTCGACGATCTCGTCGGCGTGGAAGCCGGCGAGCGCCACCTCCGACGTGCCCGTGAGGAAGAGGTCGTCGGCGGGCAGGTGGTACACCTCGGCGGCGTGCTCGCCGAGGAATCCGGTGCCCTGCATGACCTCGGGGCGCACGAGCGTCGGCGTCACGAGCGGCGTGAACCCGTCGGCGAGCACCTCGTCGAGGCCCATGAGCATGATCGCGAGCTCGAGGCGCATGCCGATGCCCGAGAGGAAGTAGAAGCGGCTGCCCGACACCTTCACGCCGCGCTGCAGGTCGAGCGCCTTCAGGCCCTCGGCGAGCTCGACGTGGTCGCGCGCGGCGAAGTCGAACGTGCGCTCGGTGCCGTGCGTCGACAGCAGCGCGAAGTCCTCCTCGCCGCCGGCGGGCACGGAGGGGTGCACGAGGTTGCCGATGCGGCCCATGACGGCGTCGAGCGCCGACTCGGCGTCGCCGACGGCGGCCTGCGCGGCCTTCACCTGCTCGGAGGCCTCCTTCGCCTGCGCGATGAGCGCGGGGCGCTCCTCCTTCGAGGCCTTGCCGACGAGGGAGGCGTGCGCGTTCTGGGCAGCGCGCAGGCGCTCGAACTCGCCGATCGCCGCGCGGCGCGACGCGTCGGCGGCGATGGCCTCGTCGACGACGTCGACGGAGTCGCCACGCACCTGCTGGCTGTGCCTCACCGACTCGGGATGCTCACGCAAGAGGGAGGGGTCGATCACTCGTCCAGTCTAGGGTGAGCACATGCGTGCAGCCGTGGTCTACAACCCCGTGAAGGCCGACCTGCGAGCGCTGGAGAAGGCCGTCGAGGGTGCCCAGCCCGAGGACTGGGACGAGGCGCTCTGGTTCGAGACCGACGCCGACGACGACGGCCGCAAGGCCGTCGAGGCGGCGATCGCCGAGGGCGTCGACGTCGCGCTCGTCGCCGGCGGCGACGGCACGGTGCGCATGGCGGCCGAGCTGCTCGCCGGCACCGACATCGCGCTCGCGGTGCTGCCCTCGGGCACCGGCAACCTGCTCGCACGCAACCTCGGCATCGACCTCACCTTCCTGCGCGCATCCGTGCGCACCGCGTTCGACGGCAAGGACCGCCGCATCGACGTGGGCTGGGCGGAGTTCGAGCGCGAGGACGGCGGCAAGGCGAAGCACGCGTTCGTCGTCATCGCCGGCTTCGGCCTCGACGCCGCCATGGTGCAGAACACGGATGCCGACCTGAAGAAGAAGGTCGGCTGGCTCGCGTACGTCGACGCGATCGTCAAGTCGGTGCAGCGCATCCAGCGCGTGCGCATGCGCTACCGCGTCGACGGCGGCCAGCAGCGCACCGTGGGCCTCAACACGCTCATGGTCGGCAACTGCGGCGCCCTCACCGGCAACGTCGTGCTGCTGCCCGACGCGAAGATCGACGACGGTCGCCTCGACGTCGCCATCCTGCGGCCCAAGGATGCGTACGGCTGGCTGCAGGTCGTGAAGTACGTGACCGTGAACTCGGCGCTGCTCACGCGCGTGCTGCGCCGCAAGAGGCTCATCGGGCCGCAGAAGGCGGTGCCGACGCTCGGCTACGGCCAGTGCACCGAGTTCAAGGCGCGCCTCGACGAGCCGATGCCGGTGCAGATCGACGGCGACCCGTACGGCGAGGCCATCGCGATGCGGTTCTCGATCCAGCCGGGTGCGCTGATCGTGAAGGCGCCGCAGCGCGTGTCGCTCGCGCGGCCCGTCTCCTAGCGGCCATGCGCGCGCTCGTCTACGACCGGTTCGGCGGCCCCGTCGGCGTGCAGGACCTGCCCGATCCCGTCGCGCCCGACGGCGGCGTGGTCGTGCGCGTCGCCGCCTCGGGCCTGTGCCGCAGCGATCGACACGCGTGGGCGGGTCACGACGACTCGGTGACGCTGCCGCACGTGCCCGGGCACGAGCTCGCAGGCACGATCGCCGAGGTCGGCGCGGGCGTCGTCGGCTGGCGCGTCGGCGATCGCGTCACCGTGCCGTTCGTGCACGGCTGCGGGAGGTGCAGCTGGTGCCTGGCTGGCCAGGCGCAGGTCTGCCCCGACCAGACGCAGCCGGGCTTCACGCATCCCGGATCCCACGCCGAGCTCGTCGCGGTGCGCGCTGCCGACGCCAACCTCGTGGCGTTGCCCGACGACATCGACGAGGCGTCGGCAGCGAGCCTGGGCTGCCGCTTCGCCACCGCGTTCCGCGCGCTGACGTCGCGAGCACGCGTGCAGTCGGGCGAGTGGGTCGCGGTGTGGGGCGCTGGCGGCGTGGGCCTGAGCGCCGTCATGATCGCGACGGCCCTCGGGGCGCGCGTCGTGGCGATCGACCGCTCGTCGGATGCCCTCGACCTCGCGCGCGAGCTGGGCGCCGAGGCGACGGTCGTCGCAGGCGACGACGCGGTGGCCGACGTCGTCGTGCGCACGGGCGGCGCGCACGTGTCGCTCGACGCCGTCGGCAGCGCCGAGACGGCGGTGTCGAGCGTGCTGTCGCTGCGCCGCCTCGGTCGGCACGTGCAGGTGGGGCTCCTCGCCGGCGTTCCTCCGGCGCTGCCGCTCGGTCGCGTCATCGGCTGGGAGCTCGAGGTGCTGGGCAGCCACGGCATGTCCGCGCACGACTACCCGCGGCTGCTCGAGCTCGTGGCGAGCGGCGCGCTGCGGCCGCAGCGGCTCGTGCAGCGCACCGTGGGCCTCGCCGAGGCGGCGACGCTCGTCGGCGCCGACGCGCCCGCGGCGGGCATCACGGTGCTCGACCCGCGTCTGCCCTGACGCGTTCGAGCCGCACGAGCCCCGCGACGACGCCGCCCAGCAGGGCGCCGACGCCGCCGGCGACGACGTCGCCGATCGTGTCGTCGTACGCGACGAAGATCTGCGAGTCGACGAGCGTGTGGCCCAGCCACTCCACGATCTCCCACAGCGCCGAGAGCGCGAGCCCGACCGTGGTCGCGAGCACGACCGGCATCCACGTCGACGACGACCGAGGCGGCGCGATGGCGCCGGCCCGCGCCAGCACGACGAGGGCGACGATCGACACGACGCCCGTGCAGACGACGTGCACCGCGACGTCCCACCACGCGATGCTCGTGTAGAGGTCGAGCACGCCGCTCCACGCGGCGACGAGCACGACGAGGCCGAAGCCGGCGTCGAGCCCGCCGCGCAGGCCCAGCATGCGCGGCAGCAGCGACGCGGACGCGGCGAGCAGCAGCACCGCGGCGTCCGTCGCTCCCCCTCCGACGCCCGCGACGACGATGCTCACGACCCCTGCCACCCGCACGACGTCGGCGAGCACCTCCCACGCCGTCGCCGGCCGCCGCAGCAGGTCGGCGCGGAGCCGCTCGCAAGCCCTCCCGCGCGCCGTCGTCATCCGACGGCCCCGTCGAGGCGCACGCGGGCGTGCACGCCCAGGTGGTCGGAGGGCCAGCCGCCCCCGAACGCCCGATCGTCGATCGCGACCCGGCGCACGTCGACGCCCGGCCCCACGAGGATCCAGTCGAGCCTCCTGCCACCCTCGCGCGGCGCACGATACGCCGGTCGCGTCGCCCACTGCGGCGTCGTGCGCTCGGCGGCGACGTCCCACGCGTCGTGCAGCAGGCCATCGGCGAGCAGCGCGTCGAGCGTGCGCGAGCGCTCGCCCGCGTTGAGGTCGCCGAGCACGATGGCAGGCATGTCGCGCGCGGCGACGACGTCGCGGATCGCCGCGGCCGACCGCACCCGCGCACGCTGCGAGGTCAACGACAGATGCGTCGAGACCGCGAGCAGCGGTGCGCCGCTGACGCGGTCGCGCAGCTCGGCGGCGACGAGCACGCGCGGCAGCACGTTGCCCCACGATCGCGAGCCCGCACGATCCGGCTCGTCCGACAGCGCCTGCTGCCACCAGTCGAGCACCTCGACGCGCGACTCGTCGACGACGAGCAGGCACGCCTCGTCGTCGCCGCGCGCGTCGCGGCCACGACCGAGCACGCGATGCCCGGGGCCGAGGGCGTCGCGCACGAACGTCGCCTGGTCGGGCATCGCCTCCTGCACCGCGAGCACGTGCGGCTGCTCGGCGCGCAGGGCGGCGCGCAGTCGCGGCGCGCGCTCGCGCCACCGATCGGCGGGGCGCATCGCGGGCGTGCGCCTGCGGATGTTCCAGGTCGCGACGTGCAGCGCCCGCTCGTCGACGTCGCCGAGGATCGAGGTCATGCGCGCTCCCGCCCGCGGGCGACGCGTGCGGCGGCGCTAGTCGCCTCGAACGCCACGGTGGCCCTGCGCGCCCATCGATGGGGCGGGAAGTCGACAGGCCAGTGCACGGCGACCGTGCGCAGCCCGCGCACGAGACGCCGCCCGAGCCCGCGCCCCGTGCCGAAGGGACGCATCGACATGCCCATCCCGGTCGCCGTGCTCCAGCGGATGCCGTCGCGCTCGCCGAGATGGAAGGCGAGGTCGAGGTCGTCGTGCAGCTCGGGGTCGTCGCGGTGCACGTGCGGGCTGGCCGCGAGCCACGCATCCCGGCGCATCGCCATGTTGGAGCCGAAGAGCGGCGGATGCCCGAGCGCGAGGGATGCGAGCACCACGTAGGTGCCGAGGTAGAGGGCGGCGAGCGGTCTCCGCAGCGCTCGCGGACCATCGACGAAGGTCGCACGGCCCGACACGGCGGCCGCGCGCGGATCGGCGGCGAGCAGGTCGAGCATGCGCGCGACCCATGCGCCATCGGGTCGGCAGTCGGCGTCGAGTCGCAGGATCACGTCGCCGGTCGCGGCGTCGTAGCCGCGGGCAGCCGCGGCGGGGATGCCGGGAGCGTCGCAGGGGACGACGACCGCGCCTGCCGCTCGCGCGACGGCCGCGGAGTCGTCGGTCGACCCGTTGTCGACGACGACGACCTCGTGCACCGTCGTCGACTGCTGGGCGAGTCCGCGCAGGCAGGCCTCGAGATGGATCGCATCGTCCTTGACCGGCACGACGACGCTCACGCGCGGTCCCCCGGTCGACCTGCTGCCATCGTCGGCGTCGCGCACCGCCATCGCTCCCCCTCCCGTGCGACGTGGCGTGCCACGCCGTGAGAGCGACGCTACGCACGAGCCCGGAGGCGTGCGCGGGGTTGCTCGCGCTCCCGTCAGCCGACTATCGAAGGCTCAGCGCGCCAGCAGGTCGACCACGAGCTTGCCGTGCACGTGCCCGCCCATGAGCACGCGGTACGCGTCGTGCGCATCCTCGAGCCCGACGACGCCTGCGATCGGCACGTCGAGCGTGCCGTCGGCGGCGAGGGCCGCGAGCTCCGCGAGGGCCGCGCCGGTCTGGCCGAGGTCGGTCGGCACGCCCTCCACGCCCGCGTGGCCCTTCACGGCGATGCCGACCATGCGCTCCTGGGGCACGCCGAGCGCGATGCCGGCGTCGATGCCTGCTGTGCCGTGCGTCTCGAACACGGCGTCGACGCCGCCGAGCGCTCGGAGCCGGTCGAGCATGCCGTCGCCGTACGGGATGGCGTCGACGCCGTAGGCGACGAGCCGGTCGTGGTTGCGCGGGTTGGCGGTGCCGACGACGCGAGCGCCGCGCAGGCGCGCGAGCTGCACGGCGAGCACGCCGACGCCGCCCGCGGCGCCGTTGACGAGCACGGTGTCGCCCTCGCCGAGCGCGAGTCGATCGACGCCCGCCCACGCAGTGCGACCGGCGACGACGAGGCAGGAGGCGCGCAGGTCGTCGAGCCCGTCGGGCGTGCGCACGAGCGCTTCGGTCGCGACGTCGACCACCGTGCGGTCCTGCATGGCCTTCGCACGCGCCGAGCCGAACACGCGGTCGCCGATCGCGAGGTGGGTCACGCCCTCGCCGACGGCGTCCACGACGCCGGCGACGTCGTTGCCGACGCCCATCGGCGGCTCGAGCCCGCGGCTCGTCGCGGCGGCCGTGCCGGTGAAGATCTTCCAGTCGACGGGGTTGAGCGCCGCGGCGTGCACGCGCACGCGCACCTCGCCGGGGCCGGGCTCGGGATCGGGCTCCTGCACGATCTCGAGCACGGCGGGGCCGCCGAACGTGCGATGCATGAGCCGACGCACGACTACGCCTCCGGCTCGCCCGAGAGGAGGCTGCGCAGCCAGTCGCGCGCCTCGACGAACGACGCATCCCCGTACCGCTCGTGCACGTCGGTCGACTCCGCATCCGCTCGCGCGTACGAGCCGAGGAAGACGACCTTGGGGCTGAAGCGCTTGAGGCCCATGAGGGCGTCGGCGACGCGCTCGTCGGTGACGTGGCCGTCGAGGTCGAGCACGAAGCGGTAGCGGCCGAGGCGGTCGCCGATGGGGCGCGACTGGATGAGCGACAGGTTCACGCCGCGCGTCGCGAACTGCTCGAGCATCTCGAGCAGCACGCCGGGGGCGTCGCTCGGCAGCTCGGCGATCACCGACGTCTTGTCGGCGCCCGTGCGAGCAGGCAGGGGGCCGGGGCGGCCGACGAGCGCGAACCGCGTGACGGCGTTGGGGTTGTCGATGACGTCGCGCGCGAGCACCGCCACGTCGACGTGGTCGGTGATCGACGGCGTCGACAGCGCCACCTGGCCGGGCTGCAGGTCGAGCGCCGCCGTGACGTTCGACGACGCGGGGATGTGCTGGTGGCTCGGCAGGTGCTCGCCGAGCCACTGCAGGCACTGGCCGTAGGCGACGGGATGCGCCACGACGACGCGCGCCTCCTCGAGCGCCTGCCCCTGCGGCGCCACGAGCACGAACGACACCGGCACGAGGTGCTCCGACAGGATGCGCAGCCCCGGCGTGGTCGCGAGCGCGTCCTGCGCCGCCGTCACGACGCCCTCGAGCGAGTTCTCGACGGCGATCATCGCCGCATCCGACCGCCCCTCGGTCACGTCGCGCAGCGCCTCGGCGACGTTGGCGACGGGTGCGCGGTCGGCGACGTCGGCGCCGGGCACCTGCAGCAACGCACGCTCCGTGAAGGTGCCAGCCGGGCCGAGGTACGAGTAGCGCGTCACGATGCCAGCGTATGGGGGCTCGCGCGCATCAGCGCTCGAGCGCGCTCTGGATGCCGAGCAGCACGAGCACCGCGACGCCCACCGCGACGACGACGCACACGAGCATGACGGTCGCGAGACGGGCCGCGCGGCGTCCTGCCGCGTCTCGCGACCTCCCCGGCGACGACCCCATCGCCTGCAGGAGTCCTGCGACGAGATCGACGATGAGGTGCACGCGTCGCAGCGTAGGCGCGAACCCTCCATGCAAGCCGGTGCCGCGGTGCACGTGCAGTGCCAGGATGAGGGCATGAGCAGAGCAGGCACCGTCGCACAGCCCTCCGACCTCATCGACGTCGCCGCATTGGAGCGGGCGTACGTCGAGCTGGTGCCGGATGCCTCGAACCCCGACCAGCAGGTCGCGTTCGGCACGAGCGGCCACCGCGGCAGCGCGTTCGACACGGCGTTCAACGAGACGCACATCCTCGCGATCACGCAGGCGATCGTCGAGTACCGCGCGGCGCAGGGCATCACGGGCCCGCTCTACATCGGCCGCGACACGCACGCGCTGTCGCTGCCCGCCGAGCGCTCGGCGCTCGAGGTGCTCGTCGCGAACGGCGTGCGCGTCGTCGCAGACAGCCGCGGCTCCGTCACGCCGACGCCTGCGGTGTCGCGGGCGATCATCGCCTACAACGCGGCGGGCAACGCCGGCCAGGCAGACGGCATCGTCGTGACGCCGTCGCACAACCCGCCGCGCGACGGCGGCTTCAAGTACAACCCGCCGCACGGCGGCCCCGCCGACTCGGATGCGACGAGCTGGATCGCCGACCGCGCGAACGCGCTCATCGCCGCGGGCCTCGAGGGGGTGCAGCGCACGGAGGTCGTGGGCGGCAGCGACGAGCGCGTCGAGCTCGTGGACTTCCGCGCCGACTACGTCGAGGCGCTCGGCAGCGTCATCGACTTCGACGCCATCCGCGCCGCCGGCCTGCACATCGGCGCCGACCCGCTCGGTGGCGCCGCCGTCGAGTACTACGCGGCGATCGCCGAGCGGTACGACATCGACCTCACGGTCACGAACCCGTCGATCGACCCGACGTGGGCGTTCATGACGCTCGACTGGGACGAGAAGATCCGCATGGACTGCTCGAGCCCCAACGCCATGGCCTCGGTGCTCGCGCGCAAGGACGAGTTCGACATCCTCACGGGCAACGACGCCGATGCCGACCGCCACGGCATCGTGACGCCCGACGGCGGCCTCATGAACCCGAACCACTTCCTCGCGGTCGCGATCGAGTACCTCTACACGCACCGCGCGGGCTGGCGTGCGGATGCGGCGATCGGCAAGACGCTCGTGTCGTCGTCGATGATCGACCGCGTCGCCGAGTCGCTCGGCCGCCGCCTGTGGGAGGTGCCGGTCGGCTTCAAGTGGTTCGTGCCCGGCCTCGTCGACGGGTCGGTCGGGTTCGGCGGCGAGGAGAGCGCGGGTGCGTCGTTCCTCACGGCCGACGGCACGGTGTGGACGACCGACAAGGACGGCATCCTGCTGTGCCTGCTCGCCTCCGAGATTCGCGCCGTCACCGGCAAGAGCCCGTCGCAGCTGTACGGCGAGCTCACCGCCCGATTCGGCGCCCCGGTGTACGAGCGGGTGGATGCGCCCGCGTCGCGCGAGCAGAAGGCGCGCCTGGGCAAGCTGACCGGCGACGCCGTGACGGCGACGGAGCTCGCGGGCGACGCCATCGTGGCGAAGCTCGTCGAGGCGCCCGGCAACGGCGCCCGCATCGGCGGGCTCAAGGTCGTCACCGACCGTGCCTGGTTCGCCGCGCGTCCGTCGGGCACCGAGGACGTCTACAAGATCTACGCCGAGTCGTTCGTGGGCGTCGACCACCTGCGTCAGGTGCAGGCGGAGGCGAAGGCGATCGTCGACTCGGCGCTCGCCGGCTGACGCCCCAACCCGCTCCCTGAGGTGCGAGCGAAGCGAGCCTCGAAGGGTGCCCGCCAGGAGACTGCTGCATGCAGCCCTCGGTCAGGATCCTTTCGAGGCTCGCTGCGCTCGCACCTCAAGGATCGGTCGCTGGGTCAGTGGGCGGCGCCCAGCTCGACGAGCACGACCCCCGCGCCGATGAGCAGGATGCCCAGCGCCATGACCAGCGTGAGCGGCTCCTTGAACACCACGCGCGACAGGATCGCCGTGAGCGCGACGCCAGCCGCCGCCCAGATGCCGTAGGCGACGCCGAGCGCCATGCCGAGCGACAGCGCGACCGACAGCATCGAGAACGCGGCGACGTAGCCGACCACCACGGGCACGTACCAGCGACGCGACGGCGACCCGCCCGTCGTCGCCATGCGCAGCGACATCGTCGCCGTGATCTCGAGCACGATCGCCGCGGCGAGCGCGAGCCAGGCCATCACCGACCTGCCTCGACGCCCGACGGCGCGACCGCATCCTCATGCGCACGCCGATGCGCGGCCTGCGAGCCGAGCTCGACCAGCAGCACGCCGCCGATGATGAGCGCGATGCCCACGCCCATGAGCGGCGTGAACGGCTCGCCGAACAGCGCGGTCGACAGCACCGCAGTGAGCGCGACGCCCGTCGCACCCCAGATGCCGTACGCGACGCCGAGCGGCATGCCGGCCCGCAGCGTGCCCGCGAGGCACGCGAACGAGCCGACGTAGCCCGCGACGACGACGGCGTAGAGCCCGGGCGTCTCGAGCGCGCCCTTGAGCGACAGCGACGCCGTCACCTCGAGCGCGATGGCGCCCGCCAGCAGCAGCCAGCGGCGAGCGACGAGGCTCACGCCGTCACCGCCAGCAGCTCGTCGACCAGGTCCGCGAGCGCGGCGCGGTCGGCGGGCGACGGCGGCAGCACGTCGGCGGCGCACGCGAACCACACGCCGTCGGCGAGCATCCGCACGGCGAGGAGTCGCGTGCGCAGCGCGGGCTCGACGCCGTCGAGCGCCGCGAAGACGCGGAACCGCTCGGTCCAGCGTGCGGCGAGGTCGTCGCGGATGCGCGGATCGGCGAACACGACGAGGTCGCTCGCGTCGTGCTCGTCCTCGAGCGCCCAGCGCGCGTAGGCGATCGTGAGCTCGACGGGCGTCGCGGATGCGGGGTCGGGCACGCGCAGCAGGATCTGCGCCTCGCAGCGGTCGACGACATGGTCGACGAGCGCGAGCATGAGCTGCTGCTTCGTGGGGAAGTGGTACATGAGGCCGGGCTTCGTGATGCCCGCGGCGCGCGCCGCGGACTCGAGCGACACGGCCTCGCCGTCGCGCAGCAGCGCGAGCGCGGCGTCGAGCGCGTCGACGCGAGAGGAGGAGCGGGGAGCCATGCCGATTAATTTACCTTCCGGTTGGTCAAGTGCCAAGTCGTGGAAGCACCGCAACCCCGTGACCTGCGAGGCGTGCGCTGGCACCGTGGCACGCATGCCCCTCCCCCGCCGAGCCCCGATCACGGCCGCCCTCGCGGCGATCGCCAGCGCCCTCGTGCTCGCTGGCTGCGCGGGCGACCCCGCACCCTCCCCGAGCCCGTCCGAGACCGACCCAGCACCGTCCGCGAGCGCATCCCCCGAGCCTGAGGCGAGCGCCTCCGCCCTGCCCTTCGTCATGCCCGAGACCGCCGACGGCGATCTCGCCCGCGCCGAGCACGCGATCGTCGACGGCGTCCCCACCACGCCGTCGATCGCGATCGCGCCGATGGTGGCAGGTCAGCCCGTCGCGATCGAGGGGCAGTGCACGGGCGGCGCGTCGATGACCTTCCGTCTCGAGCGCGCCGTCGACGCCGAGCCCGACGAGCGGCTGCTCATGGAGGGCACGATCGAGTGCGACGCCGACGTGGCGCAGGTGTCGACGATCACGGCGCCGTACGCAGGTCCCGTGCAGCTGACCATCGCGCCCGGCGAGGGTGTGACGGAGGCGTGGGCGGTCGCGCGACTCGCCTGAGCCGCGGCTACGGCGTGATGCGCACGTCGGGGCCCAGCACGTCGGTGACGAACTGGATGCCCGACTCGACCGTGAGCTCGTTGCGCCACGCCGACCGCGTCAGCGGCTCCGCCGCATCCACCAGCGGATACACCTGCAGGTCGACGCGGTTGATGAGCTGGTTCGACGCGAGCTGCTGCGGCGTCAGGTCGTAGTGCATGTAGATGGGGATCGCGCGCGGATCCTGCACCGTCACCGTGCCGTCGGGGTCGACGACGAGGTCGATCTGCGCGATGGCGGCGAGGATGCGCGGGATCTCGATCTGCGTGGAGAGGAAGTTGCCGACGGAGTAGAAGACGAACGCCGGCGTGCCGTCGGCGCGCGTGATCCACGACGCCGGCTGCAGCACGTGCGGACCCGTGCCCATGATGACGTCGGCGCCGAGGTCGGCGAGCCACTGGCCCTGCTCGACCTGCGCGGGGTCCTCGGTGAGCGAGTACTCGGTGCCCCAGTGCACCGACACGATCTGCACGTCGGACTGCTCGACGGCCTGCGCCATGAGGGACTCGACGAGCGCCGTGTCGCCGAGACGGTTGAGCGCGAAGGAGTCGTGCGCCTCGTTCGACAGCTGCGTGAAGGCGAGGAACGCGACGCGCACGCCGTCGATCTCGGTCACCGACACCGTCTGCTGCTCCTCCGGCGAGCGGTTCGCGCCGGCGATGAGCGCCGGCTGCAGCGCATCCCACTGGGCGCGCGTGATGTCGATGCCCTGCTGGCCCCAGTCGGCGAGGTGGTTGTTCGCGAGGTTGATGGTGTCGCAGCCCGCCGCGGCCATGCCGGTCGTGAGCGCCGAGGGTGCGTTGAAGCGGGGGAAGAACGACAGCCCCGTCTCGTCGCCGGCGCTCGGCACCTCCTGGTCGCACATCACGAGGTCGGAGTCGGCCCAGCGGGGCGCGACGGCGTCGGCGAAGTGCGCGAAGTCGTAGGTGCCGTCGGGCTGCTCGGCGTCGTAGACGACCGAGTCGTGCGGCAGCCAGTCGCCGACGGCGCTCAGCGTGATCGTGGTCGGCTCGGGCTCGGGCGTCGGCGTGGGCGTCGTCGACTCGGATGCCGTCGGCGCGGCCGTGGGGGCGTCGTCGTCGAGCGCGCCCTGGCAGCCCGTGAGGGCGAGGACGAGCACCGCGAGCGTCGCGGCGGCGGGCTTCAGCTGCGTGGGCACGCGCTCAGCCTGCCATGCAGCGGATGCACGATCCCTGCGCGGACGCGGGCTACTGCTGCGTCATGATCGCGAAGGCGATGATGCCCACGATCACGAGCACGACCACGCCGATCCACGTGAACGGGTTCTCGGCGTCGCCGTAGCCGCCGCCCGAGTACGAGTCGTGGTCGTACGACCGGCGGCTGCTCGACGAGCCCCACGACCACCCGCCACCGCTCGAGCCGCGCGAGCCGCTCGAGCGCCTCGACGACGAGCCGAACGAGCCGCCACTCGACGATCGGCCGCCGAACGAGCCGAACGAGCTGCGGCGGCCGCCGAACGAGCCGCCGCCCGACGATCGGCCGCCGCCTCCGGATCGGTTGATCTTCGCCATGGCGGCTCCCCCTTCACGGATGCGGTCGGGTGCGACGCTAGTCGTGCGGCCTGGGCGTGCGCTCACCTCCCGGTGCGCACCGCCCGACCGTCAGCGGAGCCGATCAGCCGTAGTCGGGGGCTGCCGGCAGGGCGAGGTACTCCTCGAGCGTCGCGACGCCCGCCTCCGTCATGGCCGTCGCCAGCTCGACGCCGACGAAGCGCAGGTGCCACGGCTCGTACTCGTAGCCCGTGATGCCCTCGAGCCCGTTCGGGTAGCGCACGACGAAGCCGTGCTGCCACGCATTCGCGGCGAGCCACTGCCCGGAAGGCGTGTCGGCGAACGCGACGCTGAGCCGCGCGACGCCCGACGTGCCCACGACGTCGACCGCGAGGCCCGTCTGGTGCTCGCTGTGGCCGGGGCGCGCGCTCGTCGTGTCGGCCTCCGCCTGCCCGTACTGGTTCACGAAGCCCTGGTAGATCGACGCCTGCGTCGCGTACGAGCGGTACGACGAGAAGACGAAGACGCCCTCGCCGATCGCGGCGCGCTGCGCCTGGTCGAGGGCGACGAGCGCCGCGTCGACCTCGGGGCGCACGAGCTCGTCGCCGTCCTGCGCGATCGACACGGCCACGAGCTGCGGCGCGTAGTCGGGCGGGTTCAGCGGGCGGCGCTTGTTGACGATGACCTGCAGGCTCGCGCCCGAGTCGATGTCCCACTCGAGCGGCGGCGGCTCGGGGGTGGGCGTCGGCGTGGAGGTCGGCGTCGGGCTCGGCGTGGGCGACGGCGTCGGATCGTCGCTCGGCGTCGGGCTCGACGACGGCTCGGGATCGCCGGCGCACGCGGTGAGGGCGAGCACGGCGGCAGCGGTCAGCACGGCGCGACGGGAGTAGCGGGGCACAGCGCCAGCCTACGTTCGACAAAAGTTGCAGTCTCTGCAATAATCGTTCCTTGCCGTCGCAGCGTCGAGACCGGCCGCACCACCACCACTCGTTCGTTGGAGCACCATGTCCTCTTCTCGTCCATCGGCATCCCAAGCCAAGGCTGCGGCGATCGCCGAAGCCGGCGGCATGAGCCGCCGCGAGATCAACCTCGTCATCCTCGGCCTCATGGCCGCGATGTTCCTCTCGTCGCTCTCGCAGACCGTCGTCGGCACCGCGATGCGCACCATCGCCGACGACCTGCACGGCCTCAGCCTGCAGGCGTGGGTCACCACCGCGTTCCTCATCGTCTCGACGGTGATGACGCCCATCTACGGCAAGCTCTCCGACCTCTTCGGCCGCCGACCGCTGTTCCTCATCGCGATCGTGCTGTTCCTCGTCGGATCCGTCGCATCGTCGTTCGCGCAGGACATGATCCAGCTCGCCGGCTTCCGCGCCCTCCAGGGCCTCGGCGCCGGTGGCCTCATGTCGCTGCCGCTCACGATCATGGGCGACATCCTCGCCCCGCGCGAGCGCGCCAAGTACCAGGGCTACTTCCTCGCCGTCTTCGGCGTCTCGAGCCTGCTCGGCCCGCTCGTCGGCGGCCTCTTCGCCGGCGCCGACACCCTGCTGGGCCTCGAGGGCTGGCGCTGGGTGTTCCTCTTCAACATCCCGATCGGCATCGTCGCGCTCTTCATGGTGTTCCGGTTCCTGCACATCCCCGTGCTGCACAACCGCGTGCGCATCGACTGGTGGGGTGCCGCGGCGCTCATCATGGCCGTCGTGCCGCTGCTGCTCGTCGCCGAGCAGGGCCGCACGTGGGGCTGGGGCTCCGCAGGCTCGATCGCGTGCTTCATCACCGGCGCCGTCGGCATCGTGCTGTTCATCCTCATCGAGTCGCGCATGGGCGACGACGCGCTCATCCCGCTCGCGCTCTTCAAGTCCCCCACGTTCTCGATGGCGACGATCATCGGCGTGCTCGTGGGCTTCGGCATGTTCGCGGGCATGATGATGATCCCGTTCGTGCTGCAGATCGTGCACGGCATGAACCCCACCGAGGCGGGTCTCGCGACCCTGCCGATGATCGCGGGCCTCATGATCGCCTCGATCGGCTCGGGCCAGATCATCGCCCGCACCGGCCGGTACCGCATCTTCCCCATCATCGGCACGGCCCTCATGGCCGTCGGCTACGGCGTGCTCGCGCTGCAGCAGTACGACAGCCCGCTGTGGATGATGCTCGGCGGCCAGCTGATCCTCGGCCTCGGCCTCGGCCAGCTCATGCAGACGCTCACGATCGCCTCGCAGAACTCGGTGCAGCCGAAGGACATGGGCGTCGCGACCGCGGGCGCCACGTTCTTCCGCCAGCTCGGTGGCACGCTCGGCGTCGCGATCGTCTTCTCGGTGCTGTTCTCGCGCGTGATCGACACCATGGCCGCCGCCTTCCAGCGCACCGACCTCATGGCAGACATGCAGGCCGCGCTGCAGGACCCGACCGTGCTCGCCGACCCGGCGAACGCCCGCATCCTCGAGGCACTGCAGGACCCCTCGGGCCTCGGCACCGCGCTGAACGACGACTCGTCGTTCCTCACGGGTGCGGACCCGCGCCTCACGGCGCCGTTCCTCGACGGCTTCGCCTCGGCGACGTCGACGGTGTTCCTCGTCGGCATGGCCGTGGTGCTCGTGGCCTTCGTGCTCACGCTCTTCTTCCGCACCCCGCCGCTGCGCCAGCGCTCGGCGATGGAGGAGGCGCTCGCCCAGAAGGCCGAGCTCGACCAGCTGCAGGCCGAGCAGACCGCGACCGGATCGATCGCCGTGCCCGTGGTCGCAGCGCCCGAGCACGACGACTCGCGCTCGGCCGTCGGCCCCGGCGCGCACGCTCGCCGCGAGGAGTAGCGACACCTCGAGACACCTCGAAGGGGCGGATGCGGGCGACCGCAGCCGCCCCTTCGGCGTGTCGCTGGACGCCTCGTACGGATGAGGAATCCTTGCGCCAGGGTGACGCATCTGTGGAGAACGCTCACCTCCACACGACCAGGGAGTAGCCTGGACACATGCCTGAAGGTGAGGCGGCAGTGCCCGCACGTCGTCGCAAGCCGCGCATCCCCGCGAAGATCGCGCGTCAGCAGATGCTCGACGCCGGTGTCGCGCTCGTGGAGCGCTCGGGGCTCACGGTCGGATTCGGCCATCTGCCGCTCGAGGAGATCATCGCCGACGCCGGCGTCTCGCGCGCGAGCGCCTACCGCCAGTGGGGCTCGCACGAGTCGTACGTCGTCGACCTCATCGCCGAGATCTTCGGTCGCCCGCAGTACGGGCTCGGCTTCTCGTCGGGCACGACCGACTCCATCACGGCGGGGCTGCGCGAGCACGCCGCGCTGCTCGAGACCGTCGAGGGCCGCCACGCGGTCATGCGCGACATCATCCGCATCGCGGCCGAGCGCAACTTCCGCGACCTGCTCGCGTCGCCGCAGTGGCACTCGTACGAGTCGCTCTACGCCGCCGCGGCCAGCCCGGGCGATCCCGCGAACGCGGCAGCGCTCGAGGCCACCGCGCGCCAGGTCGAGCAGCACTTCATCGACACGAACGCCGGCTTCTACCAGGGCGCGCTCGGCATGCTCGGGCAGCGCTTCATCGCACCCGCCACCGCGCGCACCGTCGCCGTCGCGACGCACATCGTGGTGAGCGGCTACGCGAACCGCGTGCGCGTCGACCCGTCGTTCGCCGACATGCAGGTCGATGGCCCGGCGCTCGACGGCTCGACGACGCGCTGGCACCTCGTGGCCTGGCTCACGTACCAGGCGATCGCGTCGTTCGTCGAGGATGCGTCGGCACCGGCCGCATCCGACTGATCCGCGCACGCGAACGGCCCGCTGCCATGGCAGCGGGCCGTTCGTCGTCAGCGGCTCAGTAGCCGGAGTGCGACACCTCTGCCGCGGCGACCTCGATGCCGAAGTCCTCGGCCTGCTGCACGATCTTCTGCGCGCGAGCGAGGCGCGGCAGGTCGGAGCCGTCGGTGATCTTGCCGCCGGAGGCCTGGAACGCCGTGATGAAGCCGTGCGCCCACGCGATGTCGTCGTCGCTGGGGCTCAGGCCCTCGTTGATGGTCGCGGCGTGCGCGTGCGTGAGGCAGAGCTTGCCCGACATGCCCATCTCCTTCGCGTGCGCCGTGCCAGCCGGCAGCTTCGCGAGGTCGAGCGTGGGGCCGTCGATCGGTGCAGGCAGGCGAGCGGCGCGCGAGGCGATGACGAGCTGCGAGCGCGCGTAGGCGAGCGCGAGCGGGTCCTCGCCCGTCGCGGTGTCGCGCTTGAAGTCGCCCGTGCCGAACGCGATGCGGAACGTCGACGGCGCGTTCGCGATGCGCTCGACCTGCTGCACGCCGCGCGCGGTCTCGACGAGGGCGAGGATGCGCACGCCGTCGGGCAGGCGGTCGGCGGTGTCGTCGATGTGGCTCGACGACTCGGACTTCGCGAGCATGACGCCCTCGAGGCCCTCGGCCTTCTTCAGCGCGGCGCAGTCATCCGACCAGAAGTCGCTCGACGCGTCGTTGATGCGCACCCAGGCGCGGTGGCCCGAGTTCAGCCACGCGAGGGTGTCCTTGCGCGCCTGCTTCTTGTCGTTGGCGGCGACGGCGTCTTCCATGTCGATGATGATCGCGTCGGCATCGGATGCCTGCGCGATCTCGAAGAGCTCGGGGTGGGATGCCGGCACGAGCAGCCAGGAACGGGCGATCTGGGGGGAGACAAGTCGTCGGCTCACGATCCTCGAGCCTATCGAGGCTCGCGGGCGCGCCGCGCCTTGCGGTCGTATCGGTCGCGGGCCCGGGCGCGTCACCCGCTACCGTGACGGCATGATCCTCGTCGCCGTCGCGCTGGGTGCCGTCGTGCTGCTGCTCGGCGCCGCCGTCTCGATCGTCGGCGCGCGCCGACGGCAGGGGCGCGTCGTCGCGCTCGGGCTCGTCGGCGTCGTGCTGGGGCTCGCGGTGCTCGTGCCCGCGGCCGTCACGGGCGTCGGGCTCGCGGCGTCCTGACGCTGCGGTCAGCGCCCGCGCAGCCGGTCGATCTCGCGCCGGTCGCGCTTGGTGGGCCTGCCGGTGCCGCGGTCGCGGATCGGCACCTGCTGCGCCTCCATCGGCGTCGGCCGCGCCGGCGTGCGATCCTCGTACGCCTTCGCGGCGAGCTCGGCGCCGACGCGCTTCGCGAGCAGCTCGCGCACCATGAGGATGCGGTCGAAGCCGTGCAGGCGCACGCGCACCTCGTCGCCCACCTTGAGCGACTGCGCCGCCTTCGCAGGCTGGCCGTTCACGCGCACGTGCCCGGCGCGGCACGCGGCGGTCGCGGCCGAGCGCGTCTTGGTGCAGCGCACGGCCCACACCCACACGTCCACGCGCAGCGAGTCCACCATCCATGCTCCAAGGAGAGTTGAGGGTTTCGGCCCGATGTGACCTCGTCTCGGGCCGAAGTCCTCAACTCTGTCACGCGGCGGCGACGACCTCCAGCACCGCGGCGCCGTAGCGCTCGAGCTTCGCGTCGCCGACGCCCGAGACGCCGCGCAGCGCACCCTCGTCGCCGGGACGCGTCGCCGCGATGCCCGCGAGCGTCGCATCCGAGAACACGACGTACGCGGGCACGCCCTGCTCCTTCGCGACCTCGCTGCGCCAGGCGCGCAGGCGCTGGTAGACCCCCTGCTGCGCGTCGTCGAGCGCGATCGGCGCAGCCTTCGCCTTCGCCGACCGCCTCACCCGCTCCTGCTCGCGCCGCAGGCGCACCTCGCGCCGACCGCCGAGCACGTCGCCCGCCGCCTCCGTGATCGCGAGCACGCCGTACTCGCCCTGCACCTCGAGCAACCCCTGCGCGAGCAGCTGCCGCACGACGCCGCGCCACTCCTGATCGCTCAGCTCGCCGCCGATGCCGTACGTCGACAGCCGGTCGTGGCCCAGGCGGCGGATGCGCTCGGTGTCCTTGCCGAGCAGGATGTCGACGAGGTGTCCGGCGCCGTACTGCTGCCGGTGCTCGCGCTGCAGGCGCACGATCGTCGACAGCAGCTTCTGCGCCGGCACGGTGCCGTCGAGCGTCTCGGGCGGCGCGAGGCACGTGTCGCAGTTGCCGCAGCGCTCGCTCGGCTGCCCGAAGTACCCGAGCAGCTGCACGCGGCGGCACTCGACCGTCTCGCACAGCGCGAGCATCGCATCCAGATGCAGCGTCTGCGCGCGCTTGCGCTGCCGGTCGCCGTCGCCCTCGTCGATCATGCGGCGCTGCTGCACCACGTCCTGCAGGCCGTACGCGAGCCACGCCGTCGACGGCTCGCCGTCGCGGCCCGCGCGACCCGTCTCCTGGTAGTAGCCCTCGACCGACTTCGGCAGGTCGAGGTGCGCGACGAAGCGCACGTCGGGCTTGTCGATGCCCATGCCGAACGCGACGGTGGCGCACATGACGACGCCCTCCTCGCGCAGGAACCGCGACTGGTTGCGGGCGCGCGTGCCCGCGTCGAGACCCGCGTGGTACGGCAGCGCCTCGACGCCGTTCTGGGAGAGCCACGTCGCCGTCTGCTCGACGCTCTTGCGCGACAGGCAGTAGACGATGCCCGCCTCGCCGGGGTGCTCCTCGCGGATGATGCGCAGCAGCTGGCCGCGCGCATCCTGCTTCGGCGCGATGCGGTACTGGATGTTCGGGCGGTCGAAGCTCGACACGAACAGGCGCGCGCCCTGCAGGTCGAGGCGCTCGGCGATCTCGGCGCGCGTCTCGACCGTCGCGGTCGCCGTGAGGGCGATGCGTGGGATGCTCGGCCACCGCTCGTGCAGGATCGACAGCTGCAGGTAGTCGGGGCGGAAGTCGTGGCCCCACTGGCTCACGCAGTGCGCCTCGTCGATCGCGAAGAGCGCGATGGGCGCGCGGTCGAGCAGGTCGCCGACGACGGGCAGGCGCTCGGGCGCGAGGTAGAGCAGGTCGAGCTCGCCCGCGAGCAGGTCGCGCTCGACGGCGCGACGCTCGTCGATCGACTGCGTCGAGTTGAGGTACGCGGCGCGCACGCCCAGCTGCAGCAGCGCATCCACCTGGTCGTGCATGAGCGCGATGAGTGGGCTCACCACCACGCCCGTGCCCTCGCGCACGAGCGACGGCACCTGGTAGCAGAGGCTCTTGCCACCACCGGTGGGCATGAGCACGATCGCGTCGTCGCCGCGCACGAGCGTGTCGATGATCTCGGCCTGCTGGTCGCGGAAGGCGTCGTAGCCCCACACGCTGCGCAGCGCATCGATGGGCGTCTCGGGTCGCGGGCGCGGCGGCGCGGCGACGGCCGTCGCCTGGTCGGCCTGCGCCGCGACCGACGCGGGCACGGCGGCGCCGTACGCGTCGTCGGGCGGCAGCCAGCCGTCGTCCTCGGGCGGCGCCCACTCGTCGGGGGGCACCCAGTCGTCGGGGGATCCCCACTGCGCGTCGCTCATCGCATCCAGCCTACGAGCCACCGCAGACCGCCGCGCCGGGCGGTGGATGCGCCGGGCCGGCCGAGGCCTGTGGAGACCGCGCCGCCCAGGCGCCCTCAGGCGCGTGCGGCGTCGCGCCTCGCGACCTCCGCGAGCACGTCGCCGACGATCCCCATGTCCTCGGGGCTCGCGAACTCGAGCTGCGTGAGCCAGATGCCGATCGTGCCGTGCGGGTACAGGTAGGCGGCGGTGCCCCACGACCCGATCCAGCCGAAGCGGCCCAGCGCGTGGAAGGGCTGCGACTCCTGCACGTCGACCGCGCCGCCGACGCCCCACGCCTGGTCGTCGAGGAAGGCGTTGCCGGGCTCGGCGGTCGCGAGCGGCGACCGCATGGTGCGCACCGACGCCGGCGACAGCACGCGCGCGCCGTCGAGCTCGCCGCCGGCGGCGACCATGCGCCAGAAGCGCAGCAGGTCGGGCGCCGTCGACAGCAGCCCGCCCGCGCCGGAGGGGAAGACGGGCGGGTCGTCGAGCTGCGCCTGCGCGGAGTCCGTGACCACGACGTCGTCGCCGTCGCGCGTGCAGCCCGCGGCCGTGCGCGCGACCTGGTCGGCGCGCAGCGCGAAGCCCGTGTCGTGCATGCCGAGCGGCGCGAGCAGCACCTCGTCGAGCAGGTCGGGCAGGTGCGTGCGCGTGGCGCGGGCCAGCAGCACGCCCAGCACGTCCATGCCCGTGTTGTACGTCCACCCCTCCCCCGGCTGGTGGCCGAGCGGCAGCGTGCCGACGCGGCGCAGCAGCTCGTCGGGCTCGGGGCGCGAGCGCGCATCCCCGCCCTGGCCCAGCTGCTCGGCGTGCGCGGCCATGAGCGGCGCCGAGAAGTCGCCGACGAGTCCGATGCCCGACTGCGACGTCAGCAGGTGCTGCACCGTGATGGGCTGCGCGAGCGGCACCGTGTCGTCGAGCTGGGCCGAGGGATGCCGCAGCACGCGCACGTCGGCGAGCTCGGGCAGCCAGCGGCTCGCCTCGTCGGCGGGATGCACGACGCCGCGCTCGACGATCGCGAGCGCGAGGGCGCCGAGGATGGGCTTCGTGACGGATGCGGTGCGCACGACGGTGTCGAGCGTCATGGGAGCGCCGCCAGGGGCGCGCACGCCCGCGGTCGCGACGTCGACGTCGTCGCCCTGCGCGACGAGCGCCACGACGCCCGGGACGCCCTTCGCGACGGCGGCGTCGGCGAGCTGCTGCAGCGTTGCCATGCCGTCAGGCTAGCCGCGGGGCCCTGCCGGTCGCGCGGTCAGCGGGCGGAGCGGCTCAGCCACTCCTCGAACGAGACACGGCCCACGTGGCCGTCGGCCGGCAGCAGGTTCCTGCCCTCGCGGAAGAACGCGAGCAGCGACGGCGGGAACGGGCCGTTCACGATGAGGCCGCGCGCGTGCGTCGCCTGCTGCCACGCCTTCGCGAGGTCGCGTGACACCCGCACGCGCGGTCCGCCGATCTCGACGAACGAGGCGCCCGACGGCTCGACGGCCTCGTGCGCGAGCAGCTCGGCGACCTCATCCGGGTCGACCGTCTGGAACCGTGCGCCGAGGAACACGGGGATGACGCCGAGCGGCTTCGCCTGCTCGAAGAACGTCACGGGGAAGTCGTGGAACTGCGTGGCCCGCACGATCGTCGCGTCGAGGCGCGAGGCCAGGTAGCGCTGCTCCTGGTCGACCTTGCGCTGGTGGTACTGGAACGTCGAGTGCTCGGCGCCGACGATCGACAGCACGATCGCGCGCTCGACGCCTGCGGACTCCGCCGCGGCGATGAGGTGGCGCGCGCCGAGCGTGAAGATGCGGGTGTCGAGCGGGTTGGCCGTGTTCGTGGCGTCGACGATGACGTCGACCTCGTCGAGCGCCGACTCGAGGCCGTCGCCCGTGAGCAGGTCGGCCTTCGCGCCCGGGGCGCCGTGCACGTCCTTGCCGCTGCGCGACACCGCGACGACGTCGTGGCCCAGCCGCTGCACCTGCGCGACGACCCTCGCGCCCGCGTTGCCAGTGCCCCCGAAGACTGCGATGCGCATGTCCGTCAGGCTACGCCCGCGCCGAGCCCGCATCCAGGCGACGGCGGCGCGTCGCGCAGACGCATGGCGGATGCGTAGGGTGCCCGCGCGCGGGCGCACGCGCGGGAGGCGGACTCGGTCGGGGTGGTTGCGTTTCGCAGGCGATTCCGCCTCTCGAGGGGAATGTTCCCTTGAAGGCCGGAATCGCCTGCAATACGCAAGCACCGGACGAGCACCGCCAGGCGTGCGCGCGGTGCACACGAGCGTGCGCACGAGGCCGCGCGACCCCTCCCATCCGCCGCGGATGCTGGTGCGAGGCGGACGACGGAGTCCGCGCGAGGAGGAGACCATGTCCGAACGCTCCGACGAGTACGTCGTCATCGGTGCAGGATCCGCTGGCAGCGCCATCGCGCGCCGGCTCGTCGACGCGGGGCACTCGGTGCACGTCGTCGAGGCGGGCCCCGTCGACGTCGACCCCGACGTGCACTCGCCGCAGGGCTGGCCGGCGCTGCTCATGTCGCCCAACGACTGGGCCGTCATGACGACGCCGCAGCAGCACCTCGGCGGCCGCGTGCTGTACTGGCCGCGCGGCCGGGTGCTGGGTGGCTCGAGCTCGCTCAACGGCATGATCTACATGCGCGGCGACCGCTCCGACTACGACACGTGGGAGGCGTCGGGCGCGGTCGGCTGGTCGTGGGACGAGGTGCTGCCGTACTTCCGCCGCTCGGAGGACCACGTGGATGGCGCGGATGCGTTCCACGGCGAGGGCGGGCCGCTGCGCGTCGAGCGCATCCCCGACGAGCTGCGGCACCCCGTCGCGGCCGCGTTCGTCGACGCCGCCGTCGAGGCGGGCATCGAGCGCACCGACGACTTCAACCGAGAGCGCCTCGACGGCGCCGGCTTCAACCACACGACGACGCGCGACGGCCGCCGCGCGAGCGCGTGGCAGGCGTTCGTCGCGCCCATCCTCGGCAGCCCGCTGCTCACGGTGACGACGGATGCGCTCGTGTCGCGCGTGCTCGTGGAGGACGGTCGCGCCGTCGGCGTGGAGTACGTGGTCGACGGCGTGACGCACGTCGCCCGCGCCACGGCGGAGGTCGTGGTGAGCGCCGGCGCGATCGGCTCGCCCGCGATCCTGCTTCGGTCGGGCATCGGCCCGGCCGCGCACCTGGGCGACCTCGGCATCACCGTCGTCGCCGACGTGCCAGGCGTCGGTGAGAACCTGCACGACCACCTGCTCGTGAGCGTGCTGTACTCGTCGAAGGAACCCGTCGCGGCGCCCAGGTGGAACCTGCTCGAGAGCCAGCTCTACGCTCGCTCGTCGGTGTGCGAGGGGCCGGCTCCCGACCTGCAGCCGCTGTGCATCCACGTGCCGTACCCGACCGACGGCGGCGCCGCCCCCGAGCAGGGCTACACGCTCGCCGCCGGCATCGTGCGGCCGCACTCGCGCGGCACCATCCGCCTCGCGTCGGCCGACCCGACGGTCGCGCCGCTCGTCGACCCCAACGTCTTCGCCGACGAGCGCGACGTCGAGGCGATGGTCGACGCCATCGAGCTCGTGCGCCGCGTCGGCGCGCAGGACGCGTTCGCCGAGCTGCGCGACGCGGAGTTCGCGCCCGGACCCGACGTCACGAGCCGCGACGACCTGCGGGCGTTCGCACGCGCGACCGTCGGCACGTACCACCACCAGGTCGGCACGTGCCGCATGGGCGGCGACGACCTCGCCGTCGTCGATCCCGAGCTGCGCGTGCGCGGCGTCGCCGGGCTGCGGGTGGCGGATGCGTCGGTCATGCCGATGGTGCCGAGCGCCAACACGAACGCGCCGTCGATCATGATCGGCGAGAAGGCGTCGGACCTGCTGCTCGCCGCGGCGGGTGCGGGTGCGGATGCGGAGGCGCGGCTGGCGTCGGCGACGGCCTGATCCTCTCCACGCGACGGGGACGCCTGCGGGCGTCCCCGTCGTCGTGTGCGCGTGGTTGCCCTTCCCTGGGCTCGCCCCGGACCGGCCCTTGAGGTGCGAGCGCAGCGAGCCTCGAAAGGGCCCCACCGATGAGCGTCATTCGTGGCGATCGCTTCGAGGCTCGCTTCGCTCGCACCTCAACGATCGGTCTTGGGAGCGGAGCGGACTTGGGAGCCCTCAGCGCTCCCCCGCCGACTGCGCCCGGTACTCGCTCGGCGTCGCTCCGAACTCGTGGCGGAACGCGCGGGCGAACGCCGCCGCATCCGCGAACCCCCATCGGGCTCCGATGGCGCCGATCTGACGGTCGCCGAGCGCCGGGTTGCCGAGCTCGCGGCGCGTGGCGTCGAGCCGGTGCCTGCGGATCCACGCGCTGACGGTGTCCTGCTGCTCCTCGAACAGCTTCTGCAGGAACCGCACCGACACGTGGTGCGCCTCGGCGACGCCCGCGACCGTGAGATCGGGGTCGCCGAGGTGCTCGGCCATGAACGCCTCGATGCGCAGCCGCAGCGCGCGGCGCCGCGCATCCTCGTGGTGGTCGCCCGTGAGCTCGAACCGCTCGCCGAGCGCCGCGGCGAGCACGTCGAACACCGCATCCGACAGCGCGACGGAGTCGCCGAGGTCGTCGCGCTCGAGCGCGACGCTCAGCGAGTGCAGCAGCGTCGACGCGATCGCGCCGGCGCCCTGGCGCCCCGAGAAGCGCGACGCCGTCACGAGGCGCAGGCGGTCGCGGTCGACGTGCAACGCCTCGATGGGGAACATGACGACGAACATGCGGAAGGCGTCGTCGAAGTCGAGCGCGTACGGCCGCGTCGTGTCGTAGAGGGCGAAGTCGCCGGGCGCGAGGGCGGCGTCGCGGCCGTCCTGCGAGATGACGCTGTAGCCGCGCAGCTGCAGCCCCAGCTTCACGAATCCCGGATCGGCCGCGGCGATCTCGGAGCGCGAGCGCTCCACGCGCACGCCGGGGCCGGAGACGGTGCTCGCGAGGGCGCGCCCGAGCGCCTGCGCGCGCAGCGCCCCCGCGAAGTCGGCGCGCGCCTCGCCCGCGGGCGTCGCGCGCAGCGGCACGAACGAGCGGTTGACGGCGTCCTCCCACGCGTCGAACCGGTCGCGCGGCGCGAGCGCGCGCGTGTCGAGCACCATGGGGCCTGCGGCCCTCGGGGTGGCGTCGTCGCGCATCCGCTCCTCGCTCCGTCGCGGGATGGTGGAAGCATACGGACCCCGCGCCTGGTCGCGCACGGGGTCCGAATGCGGTCGGGGGTCAGCGTTGGATGACCTTCGGGGCCGCGACGGCCTTGAGGCCGGCGACGCCGAACTCCTGCCCATAGCCCGAGGCCTTGATGCCGCCGAACGGCACCATGGGGTTGATGGCGCCGTGCTGGTTGATCCACACGGTGCCGGCCTGGATGCGGCGCGCGACGGCCGCGGCCGCCTCGACGTCGTCGCTCCACACGGACGCGCCGAGGCCCTGCTGGGATGCGTTGGCGCGGCGCACGGCGTCGTCGACGTCGGCGTAGCGGATGACGGGCACGGCGGGGCCGAACTGCTCCTCGTCGACGAGCGGGGCGCCGTCGTCGATGTCGGCGACGATCGTCGTCTCGTAGAAGAGCGGGCCGTGCTGCGTGGCCGGCCTCCCGCCCGTCACGATGCGGGCGCCGCGGGCGCGGGCGTCGTCGACGAGCCGCGTGACGACGTCGAGCTGCTGCTGGTTCTGCAGCGGGCCGAGCACGTTGCCCTCGTCGAGCCCGTTGCCCATCGGCATCTGCGCGGCGAGCCCCGCGAGCGCATCCACGACCTCGTCGTACTGGGACTCGTGCACGTAGAGCCGCTTGAGCGCGGCGCACGTCTGGCCCGTGTTGATGAAGATGCCCCAGAAGAGGTTCTCGGCGATCGCGGCGACGTTCGTGCCCGGAAGCACGATGCCGGCGTCGTTGCCGCCGAGCTCGAGCGTGAGGCGCGCGAGGCTGCCCGCTGATGCCTCGACGATGCGGCGACCGGTCGCGGTCGAGCCGGTGAACATGATCTTGTCGAAGCCCTCGTGGCTCGCCATCGCGGCGCCGACCTCGCGGTCGCCGACGACGATCGACAGCACGCCGCCGGGCAGGTGCCGCTGCAGCACCTCGACGAGCGCGAGCACCGACAGCGGCGTGTGCTCGCTGGGCTTCACGACGACGGCGTTGCCCATGCGCAGGCTCGGCGCGACCTGCCAGATCGCGATCATCATCGGCCAGTTCCACGGGCCGATCGCGCCGACGACGCCGAGCGCGTCGTAGTGCACCTCGGCGCGCGAGTCGCCCGCCTCGAAGACCACCTCCGGCTCGAGCGGGGTGTCGGCGGCGGCGCGCGTCCACGCGGCGCAGGCGCCGACCTCGAAGCGCGCGTTGGGGCCGTTGAGCGGCTTGCCCTGCTCGCGCGACAGCAGCACCGCGAGCTCCTCCGCGTTCGCCTCGATGTCGTCGGCGATGGCGTGCAGGATGCGGCTGCGCTCGGCGTGCCCGAGCGCCTCCCACGCGGGCTGCGCGGCACGGGCTGCGGCGACGGCCCGGTCGAGGTCGGCGACGGTGTGCACGGGCGCGTCGCCGATGGGCTCGCGGGTGGCGGCGTCGAGGATCGTGCGGCCGCCGTCGGCGGTCACGGTCTCCAGCAGGGTCGTGGTCGAGGTCACGGCGAGCTCCTTCGCTGACCGACGTCGTCGTCGGGCTGCGGCCGAGCCTAGGTTCGCGTCCGCGCGTGCGGCAGGGGCGAGGATGCGGTCGTGCGCGTGCGGCACACACCCGTGCGCGCGGCGTCGTGGGTCGCGTCTCGCAGGCGGCGGGTTCCGTTTTGCAGGCGATTCCGCCTCTCGAGGGGAATGCTCCCTCAAGACCTGGAATCGCCTGCAAAACGCAACGGCCCGGATGCGGCCGGTTGCGTATTGCAGGCGATCCGGGGTGGCAGAGGGGTATCTTCCCTCTGCCCCACCGAATCGCCTGCAAAACGCAGAACCGACAGCCGGCGACCCCGGGTGGGCTCCCTTCGAGGCTCGCGGCGCTCGCACCTCACGGAGCGGTCCTGGGCGCAGGACCCACCGCGGGTCAGCGGCGGGGCAGCACCCCGACGATGGCGAGCACGTCGTCGGTCGGACCGACGGGCACCATGGGCGCCTCGATCTCGGCGCGGTCGAGCAGCTGCTGCATGCGGTCGCGGCGCGAGCGCGCGATCACCGTCACGACCGTGCCGCGACGGCCAGCACGACCGGTGCGGCCCGAGCGGTGCAGGTACGTCTTGTGCTCGTCCGGCGGATCCGCCTGCACGACGAGGCCCACGGAGTCGATGTGGATGCCGCGCGCGGCCACGTCGGTCGCGACGAGCACGTCGACGGTGCCCTTCTGCAGCATGTCGAGGTTGCGCTGCCTGCGGGCCTGCGTGAGGTCGCCGTGCAGGCTCGCGGCGAGGATGCCCGCCTCCTGCATCTGCTGCGCGAGCCGCTCGGCGTAGACGCGCGTGCGGGCGAAGACGACGACGGGGCCCTCGGCGAGCGCGAGCTGCTCGAGCACCGCATCCTTGTCGTAGCGGTCGACGACGAGCACGTGGTGCTCGATCGTGCCCGACGCCTGGTCCTCGCCCTCGACCTCGAGCACGGCGGGGTCGCGCAGGAACTCCTTCGCGAGCGCCGACACCTCCTGGTCGAGCGTCGCCGAGAACAGCAGCTTCTGGCTGTCGGGCCGCGTGCGGCGCAGCAGGCGCTGCACGGGCTCGAGGAAGCCGAGCTCGCACATGTGGTCGGCCTCGTCGAGCACCGCGATCTCGACGCGGCCGAGGTTGAGGATGCCCTGCTCGACGAGGTCCTCGATGCGGCCGGGGGTGCCGATGAGGATGTCGACGCCGCGCTCGAGCGCCTTCTCCTGCGGCCCCTGGCGCACGCCGCCGACGATCGTGGTGGTGAAGATGCCGACGGCCTTGCCGATCGACTGCGCCACCTGGTCGATCTGCATCGCGAGCTCGCGCGTCGGCGCGAGGATGAGCGTGCGCGGCGGGCGACCCACGGTGCGGCCGCCGTCGGGGCGGGTGCGCAGCAGGTGCTCGACGATGGGCGCGACGAACGCGATGGTCTTGCCCGAGCCGGTGCGACCGCGGCCGAGCACGTCGCGGCCCGCGATCGCCTCGGGGATCGCCGCCGCCTGGATGGGGAACGGTGCGACGGCGCCGAGGCCGCCGAGCGCGCCGACGATGCCGGCGCCGAGGCCGAGGTCGGCGAAGTCGACGCCCTCGACGGTCTGCGACACGGCGGTCGCGTCGAGGCGGTCGTGCACGACGTCGTCGGATGCGCCGGGCTGCGCCGCGCGCGACGGGTAGTAGGTGGAGTCGACGCGACCGTCGGGGCGCGCGCGGTCGATGCGCGGCGACTCCTGCTCGCGGCTGCGATCCTCGCGAGCGCGGTGCTGCGCCGTGCGGTCGTCGCGACGCGAGCGGTCGTCGGCGCGGGCGCGGTCGTCGAGGCGGTCGCGCTCGCCGCCGACCGAGCGACCGACGGGACGCTGGCGGTCGCCGTCGCGACGCGCGCCGCCCTTGCCCGCCTTCAGGTCGCGGTACGACGTGCCGGCCTCGGGACCGCGCGGCTGCTGCGCGCGGTCGCGAGCGCGGTCGCGGATGGGATCGCGGCCAGCGGCGCGGCGCTCGACGGCGGCGCGACGCGCCTCCCGGTCGCCACGTGGCGAGGGCGTGCCGTGGCGCGCGTCGCCGCGGCCCGTGCCGCGCACGCTGCCGCTGCGGTCGTCGCGTCCGCCGCGCCCGCGGTCGTCGCCGGCACCGCGCCCGCGACCATCGCGTCGGTCGTCGCCGTAGCCGCGCTGCTCGTCGCGGTCGACGCTGCGCTGCCAGCGCGAGGGCTTCTCGCGCGGCTCCCAGCTGGGACGCGACGGGTCGCGCTCGTCGCGCTGACGGCCGCCGCCCGCTCGACCCGTCGCGGGTCGGCCGGTGCCCGAGCGGCCGGCACCGGGTCGCCCGGTGCCCTGGCGACCGCCGGATCGGCCGCGACCGGACTGGTCGTCGGCGCCGCCTCGGCGACGGTCGGGCTCACGCTGCGGACGCGGCATGGTGCTCGCTCTCGTCTGGGGTCGCGCAGCACGGGATGCCGCGTGCGCGTAGGGCATCCACGCTACGGCATGCGCTCGGCTCAGACGGGGTCGTGCTCGCGGCGGCCGCCGCGCATGACCGACGCCGTCCAGCGCTCGCCGTCGTGCCAGCGCACCTCGGAGCGGCCGTACGGGTCGGGGTACCAGCCCTGCTGCTGGCGCGACGCCGCGACGGCCTCGGCCTCGTGGCGCTCGCGCTCGGCGCGGGCGAAGTCCTCGAACTGGCGCGGCGTGGGGATGGCGGGCGCCGAGCGGTCGCCGTCGACGCGGTCGCGGCCGTAGATGTCGCGACGCACGATCGGCTGGTGGCCGAACGCGGGCTGGGCGCCGGGTTGCATCGGCGGATGCTGCGGCGCTCCCGGGCCGAACGCCGGCGGCGCGACGTGACCGGGCTGCTGCGGTGCGGCGACGTGCGGCGGGACGACGTGCTGCGGCGCCTGCTGCTGGGGTGCGACCTGCTGCGGCGCGACCCGCGGCGGCTGCGCGTGCTGCACGGGCGGCTGCATCGGCACGACGGGCGGCGCGGCCTGCTGCTGCGCGGAGGGCTGCGGCGCGACCTGCGGCGGGGCGACGCGCGGCGGCTGCGCCGCGGCGGCCGGCTGCGACGGATGCGCGACCGGAGCCTGGGGCACGGGCGCCTGCTGCGCGGGCGGCGCGAACCCCGACGGCTGCTGGCTCCACGCGGGCGCCGCGACCGGCGCGACGATGGGCGGCGGCGCCGGCGGCAGCGGATGCTGTGCGCCGGGCTCGACCACGGCGCCCTGCATCTGCCCGAACGTCGGCGCGCTCGACGGCGGCGCGACGATGGGCACGGATCCCGTCGAGCCGATCGAGGGCCCCACGGGCGGCACCGTCGGCGTCGGCGACGTGGGCGTCGGCTGCGGCGCCGACTGCTGCACGGGCGCGGACCCGGGCGCACTGGCCTGCGGCAGTCGCTGCACCGGGTTCGTCGCGTACGACTGCGGGCCGCCCCACGCGGGCGCACCGGCCGGCTGCCCGCCGACCTGCTGCTGTGCGATCGGCGCGAGCGGGCGCTGGTCGCGCGCGGCGTAGTACGCCATCGCCGCATCGGCGGGCCATTGCCCGTCGACGCGCAGCGTCGAGGGCTGGCCTGCCACGGCGGGCGGCGCGAACGAGATGCGCGTGCCGGTCTCGGGCAGCACGCGCACCGTCACGACCGCACCCTCGTGCCCGCCCGCGACGGGCGCGACCGAGATGGTGACGCGGTGGTCGCCCGGCGGCACCTCGAAGGTCGTGTCGCCCCAATCCAGGCGCGCTCCGAGCCCCGACACGTCGAGCATCGGGGGTTGCGCGAAGAGATCGGCGCGGCCACCCGGCGGCTGGCTGTGCACGATGAGGAAGCTGGGCATGACGTCCTCCACGAGACGGACGATGGTCAGTGTGCCAGGCGCGCCGATGCACTGCCTGTGAGGCGGCTCATCCTGTGGATGACCGCAGCTCCGACCGTACCTGAGCGCGCGTGCCGCGACCGCGCCGCACCCGGCTGCGCTCGATCGATCCCTCGACGAGCAGGTACAGCGCGGGCAGCACGACGAGCGTCAGCAGCGTCGACGACACGAGGCCGCCGATCACGACGATCGCGAGCGGCTGCGAGATGAAGCCGCCGTGGCCCGTGATGCCGAGCGCCATCGGCACGAGCGCGAACACCGTCGCGGCCGCCGTCATGAGCACGGGCCGCATCCTGCGCTCCGCACCCTCGGCGAGCGCATCCCGCACGCTCATGCCGCGATCGCGGTACTGGTTCACGAGGTCGACGAGCACGATGGCGTTCGTCACGACGATGCCGACGAGCATGAGCACGCCCACCATGGATGCGACGCCGAGCGGGAGGCCCGTGACGACCTGCAGCAGGATGGCGCCGGTCGCGGCGAACGGCACCGACACGAGCAGCAGCAGCGGCTGCAGCAGGCTCTTGAACGTCGCGACCATGACGACGTAGACGAGCAGGATGGCGATGAGCGCCGCGATGCCGAGCTGCGTGAAGGCCTCGGTGATGTCGGCGGACGCGCCGCCGACGGTCGCGGCGGCGCCGTCGGCGAGCTCGACGCCGTCGACCGCCTCCTGCACCGCGGCGCCGACGGCGCGCACATCCGCCGTCGACGGCGTCACCGTGACGGTGGCGGTGCGCTCGCCGTCGAGCGTCGCGATGCTCACGGGGCCGAGCGAGTCCTCGACGTCGGCGAGGTCGTCGAGCGGCACGGCGCCGAGCGCCGTCGGCACCGGCACCTGGCGCAGCTCGTCGATCGTCGACACGTCGCCGGTCGGCGCGAGGTAGATGCGCACGACCGAGCCGTCGAGCTGGATGTCGCCGACGGGCTGCGGTTGCATCGCCTGCGCGACGAGCGCCGCGACGGCGACCTCGCTGAGGCCCGCGTCCGCCGCCGCCTCGCGGTCGATCGTCACCTGCACGATCGGCTGCGCGGCCTCGAGGCTGTCGCTCGTCGCCGCGACGCCGTCGAGGTCGGCGACAGCGTCGTGCACGGCCTCGGTCGCGGTCACGAGCTCGTCCTCGGTGGGAGCGGTGACGTCGACGGTCACGTCGCTGCCGCCGAAGCCGCCGCCCGCCTCGGCGACGCTCGTCTCGCCCGGCTGGTCGGCGAGCGCGTCGCGCATCCGCTCGATGAGCGCGGGCATGTCGGCGCCGTCCTCGGCCGTGATCGAGTACGACACCTCGCTCGTGCCGCCGCCGCCGAAGCCGAAGCCCGCGAAGGCGCCTGCGCCCTGCGAGACGGTGGCCTGCACGATGTCGACGCCCTCGACGTCCTCGAGCGCGGCGCTCGTCGCCGTCGCGGCGTCGAGGCGCGTCTCGAGCGAGGCGCCGGGCTCGAGCGTCTGCGTGGCGCGCACGCTCGTCTGGCCGGTGTCGCCGAGGAAGTTGACGGCCATGAGCGGCACCGCCGCGGCGCTGCCGCCGAGCACGAGCACCGCGCCGACGAGCACGAGCACGGGATGCCGCAGCGTCCACGCGAGGATCGGGCGGAAGCCGCGGCGCAGGCGGCCGGGCGCCTCCTCGTAGTCGCGGGATGCGGCGACGGGCTCGGGCTGCGCGTTCGGCTCCTCGCTCGCGACCTCGTCGTCCGCACCCTTCGCCACCCGCGCATCCGCCCCGACGCGCGCGAGCGCCGCCGGGGATCCCTTCGGCGCACGCAGCACCCAGTACGCGAGCACCGGCACGATCGTGAGCGCCACGAGCAGCGACGCGAGCAGCGCGATCGTGACCGTGAGCGAGAACGGCCGGAACAGCTCGCCGGTGACGTCGGTGACGAACGCGAGCGGCAGGAACACGATGACCGTCGTGACCGTCGACGCCGTGATGGCGCCCGCGACCTCGCGCACGCCGTCGAGGATCGCGCGCATGCGCGTGGGCGCGAACGCCAGGTGCCGCTTGATGTTCTCGATGACGACGATCGAGTCGTCGACGACGCGGCCGATCGCGATCGTGAGCGCACCGAGCGTGAGGATGTTCATCGTGTAGCCGCTCGCCCACAGCCCGATGAACGTGATGAGCACGCTCGTGGGGATCGAGATCGCCGTCACGAGCGTCGCGCGCACCGACAGCAGGAACACGAGGATGACGAGCACCGCGAACGCGAGGCCCAGCAGGCCCTCGGTCGCGAGCGCGTCGATCGACTGCTCGATGAACGGCGCCTGGTCGAACACGACGGTCATCTCGACGCCGCCGAGGTCGCCCTCGAGCTCGGGCAGCAGCGCCTGCACGAGGTTCGACACCTCGACCGTGTTCGCCGACTGCAGCTTCGTGACCGAGATCGAGATCGACTGCTCGCCGTTCACGATCGACACCGACGACGCCGGGTCGGCGTCGAGCGTCACGGTCGCGACGTCTGCGATCGTGAGGCCAGGGCCGACGGGGATGGCCGAGAGCTCGTCGACCGATGCGAGCGTGCCGCCGATCTGCACGCTGAGGGTCTGATCGCCCTCGGTCACGGTGCCGCCGGGCAGCAGCACGCCGTTCGCGTCGATCGCGTCGCCGATCGCCTGCCGCGTGAGCCCGGCGGATGCGAGCGCCGCGTCGTCGGGCGCGATCGTGACGCGCTGCCCCTCCGCACCCGCGAGGTCGGCGCCGCGCACGCCATCCACGCGCTCGAGGGCGGGGATGACGACCTGCTCGATGCGGTCGACGAGCGCCGCCTCGTCGTCGCCGCGCGGCACGGCGATCTGCAGGATGGGCAGGTCGGCGATCGACCCCGTGAGCACCGTCGGCGTGATGCCGTCGGGCAGCTGGCTCGCGATGCGGTTCACCGCCTGCTGCACGCGCTGCTCGGTCGTCGGCAGGTTCGTGCCGTACGTGAACGACGCGACGACCGTCGACGCTCCCGTCGTCGACGTGCCGGTCGTCGTCTCGAGCCCCGGCACGACCTGCAGCGCATCCTCGATGGGCCCCGTGACGTCGGCGTCGACGATCTCGGCGCTCACCCCCGGGTACTGCGACGACACGACGACCTGCGGCAGCGTGATGTCGGGCACGAGCTCGGTGCGCAGGCTCGTGAGCGCGACGCCGCCGAAGATGGCGACGCAGATCGTGACGAGCGCGACCAGCGCGCGGTTGGCGAGGCTGGCGACCGAGAGCAGATGCACGGCTCCATGATGCTCGCGTCGGGCTGGGCGCGTCGTCCTCCCCCGGTACCGTGCTCGCGCCTCCCTCGGGAGGCTGGCTCATCCCAGCCGTCCAGGTGCGCACGCCACGATGCCGGGACCGAGAGGAGCCACATGGCCAGCATCCCCGCGGACGCGATCCGCATGGCAGGGTCGCGCACCCTGCGCTTCGTCGGCGCCGACCACGGCTCGGCGTCTCGTTCTTCCTCGTGACGAACGACCCCGGCCAGGGCCCCGGCCTGCACCGGCACCCCTGCACCGAGATGCCCGGTGGAATGTGCACGAATTCGGGCCCTTGCGACGCTGAGCGCCTCGAGGGGCCGGATTCGCGCACATTCCACCGGGCGAGCGCCGGGCTCCGAGGCTCTCTGCGTCAGGCGCCGTGCACGACGGCGTGGATGCGCTCCGGCACCGTCTCGTCGGTGAGGGAGGTCGTGTCACCCAGCGGCCGGCCGTCGAAGACGTCGACGAGCAGGCGGCGCATGATCTTGCCGGAGCGCGTGCGCGGCAGGTCGGGCACGACGACGACGTGGCGCGGCTTCGCGACGGGGCCGATCGCCTCGGCGACGTGCGAGCGCAGGGATGCGGCGAGCTCGTCGACGTGCGGGTCACGGCCGCCGACGCCGGGCTCGTGCCCGCGCGATGCCGTCACGAACGCGCAGATCGCGTGCCCGGTCAGCGCATCCTCCACGCCCACGACCGCGGCCTCGCCGACGGCGGGGTGCGCGACGAGCGCCGACTCGATCTCGATCGTCGAGAGGCGGTGGCCCGACACGTTGATGACGTCGTCGACGCGGCCGAGCACCCAGATGTCGCCGTCCGCATCCCACGCGGCGCCGTCGCCCGAGAAGAACGCGCCCTGCTGCCAGAACCGTGCCCAGTAGGCGTCGCGGTACCGCTCGGGATCGCCCCACACGGTGCGGGCGAGGCCGGGGCCGGGACGGTCGACCACGAGGTAGCCGCCCTTCCCGTACGGCACCGTCTCGCCGTGCTCGTCGACGATCCGCGCTGCGACGCCGGGCATCGCGCGCGTCGCCGACCCCGGCTTGAGCGTGGATGCGCCGGGCAGCGGCGCGAGGATCGCGGCGCCCGTCTCGGACTGCCACCACGTGTCGACGATCGGCGCCGTGCCCGCACCGACGTGCTCGCGGAACCACATCCACGCCTCGGGGTTGATGGCCTCGCCGACCGAGCCGAGCAGGCGGATGGTCGACAGGTCCCACTCCCCCGCGTGCGGGCCGGAGCGGAAGCCGTCGGGGAACCACGTCATGAGCGAGCGCACGAGCGTCGGCGCCGTGTAGTACGTCGTGACGCCGTACCGCTCGATGATCTCGAGGTGCCGCCCGCGATGGCCGGCGTCGGGCGTGCCCTCGTAGAGCACCTGCGTCGCACCGTTCGACAGCGGCCCGTAGATCGCGTACGTGTGCGCCGTGACCCACGCGAGGTCGGCGGTGCACCAGTGCACGTCGGTCGGCTTGTGGTCGAACGCGGCCCAGTGCGTCCACGACGCCTGCGTCAGGTAGCCGCCCGTCGTGTGCACGAGGCCCTTCGGCCGACCGGTCGTGCCCGAGGTGTAGATGATGAAGAGCGGATGCTCGGCGTCGAACGCCTGCGCCTCGTGCACGTCGGAGGCGGCGGCGAGCGCCTCGTGCCACCACACGTCGCGACCCTGGGTCCACGGGGTGTCGGGCGTGAGGTCGCCGGTGCGCTGCACGACGAGCACGTGCTCGAGGGATGCGACGCCCTCGGCCGCGCGGTCCATGCGCTCCTTCACGCCCACGGCCTGGCCGCGGCGGTACTGGCCGTCGCTCGTCACGAGCACCTTCGCGCCGGTGTCCTCGAGGCGGAAGCGCACGGCGTCGGCGCTGAAGCCGCCGAACACGAGCGAGTGCACGGCGCCGATGCGCGCGATCGCGAGCGTCACGACGAGCGTCTCGACGAGCGGCGGCAGCACCACGACGACGCGGTCGCCGGGCTCGACGCCCAGCGCCGTGAGCGCGTTCGCCGCGCGGGCGACCTCGCGCTGCAGCTCGGCGTAGGTGACGGTGCGGCGGTCGCCCGGCTCGCCCTCGAAGTGCGTGGCGACGCGGTCGCCGTGCCCGGCATCCACGTGCCGGTCGACGCACTGCACGGACGCGTTGAGCGTGCCGCCCGCGAACCACGTCGCGGCCGGCACCGTGAGCTCGGGGGTGCCGTCGGCGTTCGCCCGGCCGGTCGGCTCGGCCGGCTGCCACGTGCGCACGGTGTCCCACGGGCGCACCCAGTCGAGGCGCTCGGCGGCGGCGGCCCAGAACGCGTCGGGGTCGGCGGCGGCCGCATCCCACACGTCGGGTCCGACGTTCGCGGCGGCGGCGATCGCCGCGGGCGGCGGGAACGAACGCGTCTCGAGCCGCAGGGCGTCGAGCGCGCTCACGACCAGCGCCTCGCAGCCCAGCGCTGCACGAGCGCGAGCACCGAGTCGGTGAGCTTGCCTGCGACGGCGAGCAGGATGATCGCGAGCAGGATGTGGTCGACGCGACCGGTCGACTGCCCGCGCGAGAGCAGGAATCCGAGTCCCATCGACGCGCCGAGCAGCTCGGCGGCGACGAGGAACAGCCATGCCTGCACGAGCGCGAGCCGCAGGCCCGTGAACACGGCGGGCAGCACCGACGGCAGCTGCACCGACAGGAACGTGCCGAGCGTGCGACGACCGAACGCACGCGCGACCTCGACGAGGTTGCGGTCGACGTGGTGCAGCGCGAGCGAGACGGTCGTGAAGACGGGGAAGAACGCGCCGATCGCCACGAGGATGACCTTCGACTGCTCGCCGATCTGGAACCAGACGATGAGCAGCGGCACCCACGCGAGGCTCGGCACGGCGCGCACGATGCCGAGGAACGGCCCGAGCAGCGACTCGAAGAGTCGCGAGAGACCCACGAGGCCGCCGGCGACGAGGCCGAGCGCGGCGCCGGCGCCGAAGCCGAGCAGCACGCGCTGCAGCGAGATGGCGGCGTACTGTCCAAGCACGCCGTCCTCGGCGAGGCCGACGCCCGCCTGCCACACCGCGAGCGGGCTCGCGAAGCGGTACGGCGGCACGATCGCCGCACCGGGGATCGTCAGCGCCCACCAGATGCCGAGCAGCACGAGCGGGATGAGCGCGCCGAGCGCGACGCGCACGGCAGGGTTCGCGAGCGCGCCGCGACGCGGTCGACGCCGCCCGCGAGTGCGGGCGGCGTCGAGCTCCGACTCGACCCCAGCTCGGGTCGAGTGCGTCGCGAGCGTCGTGGGCTCGGTCATCCGGCGTCGACCGCCTGCTCTGCGAACTGCGGGGCGAGGATCGTGTCGAGGGCCGTGTCGATCGCATCCTGCGAGGCGACGTCGCCGATCTCGACCTGGATGGCGCCGATGGGCTCGAGCACCGAGAGCAGCTCGTCGCCGGGCACGCCCGAGACGTCGAGGCCCTCGCGCTCGTCGATGACGACCTGCGCGACCGACAGGTCGATCGCGGCGGCGTCGGCGAGCAGCTGCGCCATCTCGTCGGGGTTGGCGAGCGCCCACTCGCGCGCCTGCTCGTAGAGGTCGGCGACGGTCTGCACGAGCTCGGGGTCCGACGCGATGATCTCCTCGGAGGCGTTGAGCACCGAGTACGAGTTCAGCGAGAGGTCGGTGGCGAGGATCGTCGCGCCCGCCGCCTCGGCGGTGGCGGTGATGGGGTCGAGGCCGGCCCACGCATCCACCGATCCGCCCTGCAGCGCCGCCCAGCCGTCGGCGTGCGCGAGGTTCTCGACCGTCACGTCGTCGATCGAGAGGCCTGCCTGCTCGAGCGACTGCACGAGGAAGAAGTACGGGTCGGTGCCGAGCGCGGCGGCGACCGTGCGGCCCTGCAGGTCGGCCACCGAGGTGATGTCGGAGCCCTCGGGGGTCACGATCGACGCCCACTCGGGCTGCGCCACCACGGTCACGATCTGCTGCGGAGCGCCGTTCGCGCGAGCGAGCAGTGCGGCCGAGCCGGCCGTCGAGCCGAAGTCGATCGCGCCCGAGCGCAGCGCCTCGTTCGCGGCCGACGAGCCGAGCGACTGCACCCAGTTCACGTCGTAGCCGGCGTCCTCGAGCCATCCCTGATCGCGGATGACGATCGACAGCGGGTTGTACGTCGCCCAGTCGATGTCGACGGTCGTCGTCGTGCCGCCGTCGGCCGAGCCGGACTCGGCGGGGGCGTCCTCGCCTGCGACGCAGCCCGTGAGGGCGAGCGCGACGGCGGTGGCGCCTGCCGCGAGGGCGGCGAGGCGGGAGGTGGTGGTGCGTGCCATGGGGATCTCTCGGTGCTGGTCGGGCGGCGGGTCTCGGGAACGAGCGATGCGGGGTCTAGTGCGCGTGCCGGTCGATGCCGAGGCCCGCGAGCAGCTCGGCCCGCAGCTCGGCGAGCTCGGCGGAGCCGCGGTCGCGGGGACGCTCGCCGGGCACGGTGACGATCTGCTGGATGCGCGCGCCGGCCCGGTCGGGGTCGCTGCCGAGCAGCACGACGCGGTCGGCGACCTGCAGCGCCTCCTCGACGTCGTGCGTCACGAGCAGCACGGTGGTCGGTGCCGTGTCGAGCACGCCGAGCAGCAGGTCCTGCATGCGCATGCGCGTGAGGGCGTCGAGCGCGCCGAACGGCTCGTCGAGCAGCAGCACGCCGGGGTCGCGGGCGAGGGCCCGGGCGAGGGAGGTGCGCTGCGCCATGCCGCCGGAGATCGCGCGCGGGCGGTGCCCGGCGAAGTCGGCGAGGCCGACGAGCTCGAGCAGCGCGGCGACGCGGGCGCGGCCCGCATCCTTCGCGATGCCGGCGGGAAGGCCGTAGGCGACGTTGTCGGCCACGGTGCGCCACGGCAGCAGCCGCGGCTCCTGGAAGCCGATCGCGACGCGGTCGTCGATGCCGGCGACCTCATGGTCGTCGATCGTCACGGTGCCGGCCGTCGGGGCGTCGAGGCCGCCGACGATGCGCAGCAGCGTCGACTTGCCCGAGCCGGAGGCGCCGAGGATCGCGACGATCTCGCCGGGCGCGACCTCGAGGTCGACGCCGTCGAGCACGGGGCGGTCGCCGAACGCGCGGCCGAGGCCGGTCACGCGCACCGTCGCGGGGGTGGAGCGTCCGAGCGACAGGCCTGCGAGGCGGTCGCCGAGCTCGACTGCAGCCACGATGGCCTCCTCCCGACCCTGCCGACGCTACGGAGGGCGGCGGATCATCGCATGTCGGCCCGTCATGCGTCGTAACAGAGGGGTCGTGTGACGACGGCCGCATCGCGGCCCGCATCGAGGACGCCCACTCCAGCTGGTCGAGGAGCGCAGGCGCGCAGCGCCTCCGCGTCACGAGACCACGCGACGTGCCCGCCCGACGCGACCACGCGCATGGCTGGGCAGGAGCGGCGATCGCGTGGTCTCGTGACGCGGGCTCGCCTGGCGGCTCGCGCGCTCCTCGACCAGCTGCGGGAGGGCGTCTCGCCGACGGATGGGTCAGCGCCCCGCCGCGTACGCCCGCATCGCCTCCCGCACGTACGCCGCGGCCTCCGGCCCGCCGTACGCCGCGGCGAAGCGCTCGACGGCGACGTACGTGTCGGCGAGGCCGACGAACGCCTCGACCTCGGGCTCGCGCTGCCAGCTCGCGGCGATCCAGCGCCAGTGGCGCGCGGCGAGCGCCTGCGCCGCCTCCGAGGTCGGCGTCTCCCCGGCCGTCAGCGCCGCCGCGTACCCGGCGACGAGGTCGACGTGCTCCTGCTGGAACGCCGCGCGACCCTCGTCGCCGAGCGAGCCCCACCAGTCCTGGCTCGAGCGCCACGCGTCGGCACCCCAGCGCTCGGTGACCTCCTGCTCGTACCGCGTGTGGTCGAACCCGTCGAATGCCTGGCGCGCGTCCATGGCGCCTCCCTCTCTCGTCGTCGTCACCGTGTGCTCCACGGCGCGGATCTGCCGGTCGATGCGGTCGCGCTCCTGGCGCAGCCACCGCAGGTGATGGTCGAGCGCATCCGCATCCGACCCGCCCGCGAGCGACTCGCGGATGGCCGGGATGCCGACGCCGAGCTGGCGCAGCAGCAGGATGCGCTGCAGCCGCGGCAGCGAGCGTGCGTCGTAGTAGCGGTACCCGTTCGTGCCGACGCGGCTCGGCTCGAGCAGCCCCACGTCGCCGTAGTGCCGCAGGGTGCGCGAGGTCACGCCTGCGAGGCGTGCGAGCTGCTGGATCGACCACTCCATGCCGACCACGGTAGGAGTTGACGCAGCGTCAATGTCAAGGGCGCCCGGAGACGCGGATGCGCCGACCCGCGAGGCGGGCCGGCGCATCCCTGCGACGCGTCGCTACTGCGGCGAGCCGACGACCTGCAGCATGAGGTCGCCCGCGACCTCCTGACCGTCCTCGAGCGTCAGCTCGCGGTCGACGGCGGGGTTGAGCAGCACGAACACGCGGCCGTCGCTGTCGCTCTCCTGCGTCGTGAGCCGCACGGTGTACGTCTCGCCGCCGGCGAGCACGAGGCCCGGCGTCTCGAACGCGGTGAGGCCGACGCCGAGCGCGTTGACCGGCGCCGTGCCCGAGTAGACCTCGGTGCCCGACGCGTCGACGAGCGTGAGCGCGACGGCGGCGGTGTTGATCCACTGCGCGTCGGTCGAGAACCCGACCTGCAGCTCCTCCACCGCGGCATCCGACTCCACGACGAAGTCCTGCTCGACCGACGACCCCGGCAGCATGATGTCGGCCGCGCCCGTGATGGGGGTGTCGGTGACCGACGAGTACAGCGGCGGCTTCGCGGGCAGCAGGTACATGGCGAACTGCAGCGCGAAGAACGCGACGACGGCTACGAGGCGCAGCCACATGACGCTGCGCTGCACGGGCTCCACGTTCGGCATGCCCTCGAGCAGCGAGCGGCGCGGGTAGTTGAGCACGAGCACCGCGACGGCGCACGCGAGCAGGAACCCGATGAGGAACGGGAGGTACTTGTCCAGCCCAGCCCCGACCAGCAGGTCCTGCACGCTGCGGAACCGCTGCTCCTCCGCCCCGGGCAGCACGCGACCCAGCAGCAGCTGCGCGAACATGTCGCGCGTGTACATCGAGAACCCGACCATCGAGTAGATGAGCACGAGCGCCGTCGCGATGCTCGTCTCGAGCAGCACGTTGAGCGTCAGGTGCCTCGGGTTGAGGAAGATGATGAGCGCCGAGAACGGCGCCATCAGCACGATCCAGTACGGGTTGAGCGGCACGAGCACCGAGAACGCGAGGAACGCGACGAGCGGCAGGTACGTCGCGAACGCGAGCAGCTCGCGAGGCGTGTCGGCGCGGCGCACGTACGCGAAGATCGCGAGGCCCACCATCGTGACGACGAACAGCGGCACCGTGAAGCCCGAGTGCCACGGCACGCCCGCGACGGTGAGGCGCTGCAGCATGAGGTCGGTGAAGCCACCGGTCGAGATCTCGTAGGCGACGTCGCCGCGGTACAGCAGGCGGCACACGACGAGGCCGAGCATGCCGACGACGAGCTGGCCGCCGGCGTGCAGCAGACGCTTCTCCTTGAGCAGGATCAGCGGGATGAAGACGAAGACCGAGAACAGCTTCAGCGTGTTCGCGGCGAGGAACCACAGCAGGAACGCGCGCGTGCGGCCCTGCAGGTAGGCGCGGATGCCCAGCAGCATGACGGCGACCGAGACGATGTCGTACTGCACGATGACGAGCACCGGCACGATGACGGCCATCGACGACGCGAACACGAAGCCGACCCAGCGCGAGCGGCCCACGCTCATGCCCGCCGTGCGGGCGATGTCCATGAGCACCTTCACGGCGACGACGAGGAAGAACACCATCATCGCCTTGGCCCACAGCTGCGCGGGCACCGACGACAGGTAGTCGAACTCGACGACCTGGTGGATGAGCCACGTCGGCAGGTTCCAGACGGCGAACACCATGTAGACGGGGATGTCGTACACGGCCGGGTGGCCGAACGTGCCGTTGTCGATGGCGATCTGGTAGAAGTCCTGCACGCGGCCGGCGGCGACGGCGTCGAGGAAGTTGAAGGTGTGCTCGTACGTCACGCGCACGTCGCCGTAGAGGAAGGTGACGAACGCGAGCAGCGAGACGGCACCCAGCAGCACCCAGTCGCCGATGCCGGGGCGCTCGACGCGACGCCACCAGCGGCCGACGGGGATCGCGAGCACGGCGTCGCCCGCGCGGCCGACGCCGGCACCGACGCGGGCCTGCGCGCGGTCGAGCGCGCCGCCGACGCGCTCGCCGATCGGGCGGCGCGGCTCGGCCGGCGCTGCCGCTGCCGGCGTCTCGACGTCGGTCGCCACCGGCGACTCGGCCTGCTCGGCCGCAGCGGTCTCCTCGACCCCGGCGCGGTCCCGCTCGTCGTTCGTCATGCCTGGTGCCTCGTCTCGTCGATGCGATCGTCTGCGGCTGGTGCAGCCGCTCGTCCCGGACGCTCGATGAGCATCTTGCGGGCGATGAAGTTGTAGACCAGCACGATGGCGGTCGCGATGAGCTTGCCGATCTCGGGCCACACGTGCAGCAGCTCGACCGACAGGAAGAGGATGAGCTGGTTGAGCCCGAGCGCCACGATGTTGAGCCCGACGTAGATCGCGAACTCCTTCGCGATCGAGCGGCCCGGCTGCGCCACGAACACGAACTTCAGCGTGAGCACGTAGTTGAGGATGAGCGACAGCGAGAACGAGATGGTGCTCGCGGCCACGTAGGGCACGCCGAGCACCGTGTGCAGCAGCAGGAACAGGCCGTAGTCGACCGAGAACGAGATGCCGCCGACGATGAGGAACTTGCCGAACTGGATGGCGAGCCTGCGCATCCGCACGCTGCGGGGGTCGACTGCGCCGGCCGCGTCGGGCGTCGCCCCGGCTGCCGCTGCCATCAGGCCGTCTCGGGGCGCGGCTGCTCGGTCTCGTCCGAGCGCGTCGCGGGCGCGGCGTCGGGCAGGCGGCCGGCGCGGCTGCCGCGCAGGTTGACCCACTCGCCCACGACGACGCGCGGCTTGCGCGTGATGCGGCCGTTGATGCTGAGGATGTACTCGCCGAGCACGCCGATGAAGAACAGCTGCACGGCGCCGAGCAGGAAGATGCCGACCGTCACCGACGCCTCGCCGGCCGAGTAGCGCTCCCAGTCGATGAGCTTGTTCACGAGCACGAAGACGGCGACGCCGAGGCACACGAGCGCGACGATGCCGGCGAGGAAGGTCGCGAAGCGCATCATGAGCTTCGTCGAGGCGGTGAGGCCCTGCATGGCGAAGTCGTAGTTCTTCAGGAAGTTGAAGTTCGACTTGCCGCGAGCGCTCTTCGCCTGGTCGTACTGCACGATCGCGATGTCGAGGCCGTACTCGGCGACGACGGCCTTGAAGAACGGCTGCACGTCGTCGATGTCCTTGAGCGTCTCGACGAACTCGCGGTCGTAGAGGCCGTAGCCGGTGAAGCGGGCGATCTGCGTCGTGTCCGACAGGTGGCGGATCGTCGTGTAGTACATGCGGCGCAGCACCGTCATGAACCAGCCCTCGTCGCTCGAGCGGCGCTGGCCGACGACGACCTTGTCGCCCTGCTCCCAGCGCTCGACGAACTCGGGGATGTTCTCGGGCGGGTCCTGCAGGTCGCCGAAGAGCATGAAGGTGGCGTCGCCGCTGCCGTAGGTGAGCGCCGAGAAGATGTTGCGGTGGAAGCCGAAGTTCTTGGCGTTGAAGACGCCCTTGACGCGCGGGTTCGTCTTCGCGAGGCGGCGGATGGTGCCGCGGGTGCCGTCGGTCGAGAAGTCGTCGACGAAGATGATCTCGAAGTCGTACGCGGGGAGGCGTTCGCGGAAGACGGCGGTCACGCGGTCGACCATCTCCTCGACGCTACGTTCCTCGTTGTAGCTGGGGATGACGACGCTGATCGTCTTCCTGGACACAGGGCGCTCCTCGTTCACGTCCGGCAGAAGCTCCCGCGGATGGAGCCAAGGAAGCGTACCGCACGGCCTCCGAGCGGCTCCCGGTCGCGAGCGCCGCGCACGACGCGGTCCACCGCATCCTGACGCGTCGGGAACCCGCTCGTCGCGGCGCTCCCCACGCGCCTCGCGCAGGAGTAGCATCACGCGTCGTGACATCGGACGAGCGCTCCGCGAAGCGCTGGATCATCGGCAAGCCGCTCCCCACGGAGCAGCTCGAGGGCGAGCTGCTGCCCAAGCGGGTCGCGCTGCCCATCTTCGCGTCGGATGCGCTGTCGTCGGTGGCGTACGGCCCGCAGGAGATGTTCCTCATCCTCACGATCGGCGGCCTCGCGATGCTCGCGAACGCCCCGTACGTCGCGATCGCGGTCATGCTGCTCATCGCGATCGTCGTCGCGGGCAACCTGCAGACGGTGAAGGCGTATCCGTCGGGCGGCGGCGACTACGAGGTGGCGCACCGCAACCTCGGGCCGCGCGCCGGCCTCGTCGTCGCGAGCGCCCTGCTCATCGACTACGTGCTGACGGTGGCGGTGTCGGTCGCGTCGGGCGTCGACAACATCATCTCGGCGTTCCCGCAGCTCGATCCGTTCCGCGTCGAGCTGGCCGTCGGCTTCATCGTCGTGCTCGCCGCCGTGAACCTGCGCGGCGTGCGGGAGTCGGGGCGCGCGTTCGCGATCCCCACCTACCTCTTCATCGCCTCCGTCGTCGTGCTCATCGTCACGGGACTCGTGCAGACGCTCACGGGCGACGCTCCCGTGGCGGCGTCGGCGCAGTACTCGGTCGAGACGGATGCGCTGGGCCAGGCCGCGATCATGCTGCTGCTGCTGCGTGCGTTCGCCTCGGGATGCTCGGCGCTCACGGGCATCGAGGCCATCTCGAACGGCGTGCCCGCGTTCCGCAGGCCCAAGGTGCGCAACGCGCGCATCACGCTCGTGCTGCTGGGCGTCGTGTCGATGTCGCTCTTCGCCGGCATCACGTTCCTCGGGCTCGTGTCGCGCATCCACTACGCCGAGGACCCGTGCGACCTGAACGGCTTCGCGAACTGCGAGACGACGCCGCAGCAGTCGGTGATCGGCCAGCTGGGCGCCGCGGTGTTCGGCGACGGCTCGCCCCTCTTCTACGTCCTGCTCGCGGCGACGGCGCTCGTGCTGCTGCTCGCAGCCAACACTGCGTTCAACGGGTTCCCGCTGCTCGGCTCCGTGCTCGCCGACCACGGCTTCGCACCGAAGGCGCTGCGCACGCGCGGCGACCGCCTCGTGTACTCGAACGGCGTCATCGTGCTCGCGCTCGGTGCCGTGCTGCTCATCGTGCTCACGCAGGCGAACCTGAACCAGCTCATCCAGATGTACATCATCGGCGTCTTCGTGTCCTTCTCGTTCGGCCAGGCGGGCATGGTCGTGCACTGGCTGCGCATCAAGCGCGACCCCAGGCGGCGCGGCGAGTTCAACCCGGCGGCGTTCGCCGTCAACGTCGTGGGCGCGATCGCGACGGCGACGGTGCTCGTGGTCGTCACCGTGACGAAGTTCACGCACGGCGCCTACCTCGTCTTCCTCATCGGCCCGGTGCTGTGGCTGCTCATGTGGGGCATCGCGCGCTACTACGGCCGCGTGCGGCGCGAGATCGAGCCCGACGAGCACACGGTCTTCGGCGCGCAGGGCGACCACGCGATCGTGCTCGTCGGCGACCTCACGAAGCCCGTGCTCAAGGCGCTCGACTACGCCATCGCGGCGAAGCACGACTCGCTCGAGGCCGTGCACTCGGCGATCGACGTGGATGCGGCGAAGCGGCTGAAGAAGGCGTGGATCCGCCAGGGCATCCGCGTGCCGCTGCGCATCCTGCCGAGCCCGTACCGCGACGTGTCGCAGCCGGTCATCGACCACCTTGCCGAGCGGCGCGCGGAGCACGGCTCGGAGGTCGTGACCGTCTACATGCCGAAGTACGTCATGGGCCACTGGTGGGAGCGCGTGCTGCACGACCACAAGTCGCGGCGCGTGCGCCAGCGCCTCGCGCTCACGCACGGCGTCGCCGTGGCGCTCGTGCCGTGGCGCCTGCAGTCGGCGCGCCTGCTCGAGGAGCGCGAGTCGCGCCCGCTGCCCGGCGACGCGCGCCGCGGCACGGCCCGCCGCCCGCGCCCCGTCACGAGGCAGCACCACTCGGGTCATCGCCGGTGAGGGCACTGCTCCCCTGGCTCGCCGTGCTCGTGGGCGGCGCGCTCGGCACGGGCGTGCGCGCGTCGATCGACCTCGCGACGCTCGACGCGCACCCGTGGCAGACGCTCGGCATCAACGTCGTCGGCGCGTTCGTGCTCGGGTTGCTCGTCGCCCGCGTGTGGCCCGTCGTACCCGACTGGGTGCGCGCGGGCCTCGGCACTGGCGTGCTCGGCGGCTTCACGACGTTCAGCGCGCTCGCGCTCGTCGTGGCGCAGCATCCGGAGGCGGCGACGCTCGCCTACCTCGCGGCGTCGATCGTGCTGGGCATCGCGGCGGCATGGGCGGGACTGCGACTCGGCGGCCGGCCGCGCGCGGCGATGGAGGTCGACGAGTGATCGCTGGGCTGGGCCTCGTGCTCGTGGCGCTCGCCGGCGGCATCGGCGCCGTCGTGCGGTTCGCGCTCGCGCGGCTCGGGCATCCCGACCGGCTGCCGTGGCCGATCCTCGTGGCCAACCTCGCCGGCGCGTTCGTGGCGGGGCTCGCGACCTCGCTGCTCGGCGGCGAGCCGCTGCTGCTGCTCGTCGTCGTGACGGGCTTCTGCGGCGGCCTCACGACGTTCTCGACGTGGATGGTCGAGACGGTGCAGCTCGCCGACCGCCGCCGCGTGCGCACGGCGATCGCGAACGTGCTGGTCACCCTCGTGGCGGGCGTCGCCCTCGCGGCCCTGGGCCTCTGGCTCGGCGCCCTCTGACCACCCAGGACCGCTCCTTGAGGTGCGGGCGGAGCGAGCCTCGAACGGTGCCCACGGGCTGACGGCCTCGGGAGGGCCCCTTCGAGGCTCGCCCTTCGGGCTCGCACCTCAGGGAGCGGGTGGTCGGCGACCACGAAGGTGGGGCGGCGTCGCCCGGGATCGGGGATCAGTCTTCGAGGAGGCGACGCACCATGCCGGCGACGAGCGCCGTGCGCGGCGCGAACGCCGCGCGCACCGCGTGCTCGTGGTCCGCGTGCGCGCCGCCGCCCCACGGGCCGAGGCCATCGAGCGTCGGGATGCCCGCGCCGGCCGTGAAGTTGCCGTCGGAGCCGCCGCCGACCGCCGTCTCGCGCAGCGGCTCGAAGCCGAGCTCCGCCGCGACCGCCGCCGCCTGCGTGTAGAGGTCGACCGCCATCGCCCGTTCGAGCGGGGGCCGGTTGATGCCGCCGTGCACGACGATGGCCGCGCCGGCGAGCGGCGAGACGAGCGCGCGGATGGCGTCGTCGACGCGCTGCTGCTCGGCGACCGTCCACGCGCGCACGTCGACGGCGATCCACGCCGACGCCGGCACCGTGTTCGTCGTCGTGCCCGCCTGCAGCACCGTCGGCGTCACGCTCGTGCCGGCCGCGGCATCCCCGAGCTCCGTCAGCGCCAGCACGGCGTGCGCGAGCGCGACGGCGGCGTTGACGCCCAGCTCGGGCTCGACGCCCGCGTGCGCCGCGCGGCCCACGACCTCGAGGCGGTAGATCGACACGCCCTTGCGGCCCGTCTTCACCTCTCCCCCGTGCGCCGCGGCCTCGAGCACGAGCGCCGCCCGCGCCGTCGACGCCTCGATGATGGGGCGCGACGTCGGCGACCCCACCTCCTCGTCGCCCGTGATCAGCAGGTCGACGCCCTCGAGCGCCGCATCCCCGCCCGCCTCGCGCAGCATCGCGAGGGCGTGCACGGCGATGGCGATGCCGCCCTTCATGTCGACGGTGCCCGGCCCCGACACGAGGTCGCCGTCGGCGAGCGGGATGCGATCGACGGTGCCGAGCGGCCACACGGTGTCGTGGTGGCACAGCAGCAGCACGCGCGGCGCGCCCCACGTCGCGCGCACGTGCACGTGACCGTCGATCGTCTGCTCCGTCACGGTCGCGCCCAGGCGATCGACGAGCAGGGCTCGCACGGCGTCGGCGCTGCGTCGCGAGGCCGCGGCGTCGCGCGAGGGCGACTCGACGGCGCACAGCGCGAGCGTGTCGGCGACGATCGCGTCGACCCGGTCGTTCGCGGCGGCGGCCAGGTCGTGCATGCGTGCTCCATCCATCCATGGCGCTGCCGAGATCGGGATGCGCCGCCGTGCTATTCTGCCGGTTGGCTTGCAAAGCGCGGTGGCGCGCGCATACCGCCCGCAGTATGGATGCGGGCGTTCTCTGTTGGGGGTGCAGCATGGGTCGTGGTCGTCAGAAGGCCAAGCACACGAAGATCGCTCGTGAGCTGAAGGCATACAGCCCGAACGTGAACTACTCGGCGCTCGAGCGTGAGATCGGTACTCCGCACGAGAGCGACGAGTACGTCGACAAGTGGGCGGACTACGCCGACGACGACTCCGACGACCAGGACGACGAGTACCAGGGCCGCAGCGCCTGACGTGACCTCCGTCTCCCGGCCGCTGCGCGACGACGCGCCTGCGGCTGCCCTCGGGTCGCATGCGACCGAGACCGCTCCGGTCTTCGCGTCGCTGTCGGTGCTCGACCTCTTCAAGGTCGGCATCGGTCCGTCGTCGTCGCACACCGTCGGCCCCATGCGGGCCGCGTGGGACTTCGTGCGCCTGCTGGATGCCGCAGGCTCCCGCGCCACGACGGTGCGCCTGCGCATCGACCTCTTCGGCTCGCTCGGCGCGACCGGATCGGGCCACGGCACCGACACGGCCGTGATGCTCGGCCTGTCTGGCCTCGCGCCCGACACCGTCACGACCGACGAGATCGCCGCGACGCTCGAGGCGATCCGCGCCGACCGCACGCTGCTGCTCGGCGGCGCGCACCCCGTGCCGTTCGACGAGAAGACCGCGGTGGTCTTCCGCCCGCTCACGCTGCGGCCCGAGCATCCGAACGCGCTGCGCATCACGGCGTACGACGCCGAGGGCGAGACGCTGCAGACGCACGGCTACTACTCGATCGGCGGCGGCTTCGTCATGCGGCACGACGAGGGCGACGTGCTCGCCCCCGTGCCCGAGCCGGCCGACGCCGCCGGGCCGCTGCCCATGCCGTTCACGACCGGCGACCAGCTGCTCGCGCACTGCCGCGAGAACGGCCTGTCGATCGCCGACGTCATGCTGGCGAACGAGGCCGCATGGCGCTCCGAGGCCGAGACGATCGCGGCGCTCGAGCACATCTGGCAGGTCATGCAGGACTGCGTGGATGCGGGCATCCGCACCGACGGCATCCTGCCGGGCGGCCTCGACGTGAAGCGGCGCGCGAAGGGCTGGCACGACAAGCTGCTCGCGCGCGACGCCGCCGGCACCGACGCGCGCGACCTGCTCGAGGGCATGGAGTGGGTCAACCTCTTCGCCCTCGCCGTCAACGAGGAGAACGCCGCGGGCAACCGCGTCGTCACGGCGCCGACGAACGGCGCCGCCGGCATCATCCCCGCCGTCATGCACTACGCCGATCGCTACGTGCAGCTCGCCGATCGGCGGTTGCCGTGGGCGGTGGAGTTCCTGCTCGTCGCGGGCGCGATCGGCATCATCATCAAGGCCAACGCGTCGATCTCGGGCGCCGAGGTCGGCTGCCAGGGCGAGGTCGGCTCGGCCTGCGCGATGGCGGCCGCGGGCTTCGCCTCGGTGATCGGCGCGACGCCCGAGCAGATCGAGAACGCCGCCGAGATCGGCATCGAGCACAACCTCGGTCTCACGTGCGACCCCATCAAGGGCCTCGTGCAGATCCCCTGCATCGAGCGCAACGCCATGGCGTCGGTGAAGGCGATCAACGCCGCGCGCATGGCCTGCCACGGCGACGGCACGCACTACGTGACGCTCGACACGGCCGTGGAGACGATGCGGCGCACGGGCGCCGACATGAGCGACAAGTACAAGGAGACCGCGATGGGCGGTCTCGCGGTCACGTACGTCGAGTGCTGAGCTCGCGGGCGCGTGCGACGCCCGTGCATCCAGCCGTCAGTACATGAACGGCAGGAATAGCAGCGGCGTGAGCGACAGCAGGATCGCGAAGACCGACCAGATGAACGGCATGTAGATGAAGAGCACGAAGGCTCCGATCGACAGGCCGGCGATCGACATGCCGCGACGCTGCTCCTTGACGATGCCGACGATGCCGAGCGCGATCGCGGCGATCGAGTTGAGGCCGATGGGCAGCAGGAAGCCCGAGAGGCCGAGGATGAGCGCCCACGTGCCGAAGGTGGTCTTGGGGCTGCGCGGGGTCGCGTAGGCGGCGGCGTACGCGTACGGCTGCTGCCCGATCTGGTGCTGCGGCGAGCCGTAGGGCGCGAGCTGCTGGTACGGCGACGGCTGGTACGGCTGCGGCTGCTGGCCGTAGGGCGTGTCGTAGGGACTGGTCACGATGCTGCTCCTCGGAAGCGCACGAGGGCCCCGCGGTCGCGGGGCCCTCGTGCGTGGATGGGGTGGCTCAGTAGCCCGAGACGCCGTAGCTGGCGCCGACGGCGGCGATGACGATGAGCGGCACGATCACGAACCAGACGATCGGCGCCCAGATCAGCAGGCCGATGCCGCCGGACACGAGGCCCGTGATCGACATGCCCTTCGAGTTCTCCTTGATGAGACCCACGATGCCGAGCGCGATGGCGGCGATGTTGTTGATGAAGAGCGGGATGAGCAGACCCGAGAGGCCGAGGATCATCGACCACAGGCCGAAGGTCTTCTTGTCGCTCTTGGGCTTGGGCTGGGCGTAGCCGGCGTACTGGTTCTGGCCGTACTGCGGCGTCGCGTACGACGACTGCGGCGCGGAGTAGGCGGGCTGCTCGGGCGTCGAGTACGACGGCTGCTGCGGCTCCTGGCCGGGAGGGGTGTAGGTCATGGTTCGCCTTCTCGATCGTGCGGGCGGTGCGGCCCGGGGCGAGGCCGATCCTACGCGCGGGCTGTGGACGTTTCCTAGGAGTGCGGTCAGCCCAGCGACGCGAGCGCCGCGAGAGCCAGCGCCGACATGCCGGCGAAGGCTGCCGAGGCGCCGACGCCGACGAGCAGGGCGATGGTGACGCGGTCGATGCGACGGGTGCGCTGCTGCACGGGCGGCGCGACCTGCGGGGCGGGTGCCGCGAGGCGCGGCGGGAGCTGCACGGAGCCGGTGGTCATCGTCATGGCTTCGACGTTGCCCGATGGCGCTGACGTGAGTCCGAAAGATTCCTGAACGCTTCTCGGACGTTCTTCGGATGGTTCTTGGACGCTGCCGAGCGTCAGGCGTGCGTGCCCGCGAGGCGCACGGCACCGCCGTCGACGCCCTTGGCACCCTGCACCCAGCCGTCGGACTCCGGCGTCGCATCCGCCGCCTGCACCTCTCCCGCGACCCACGCGGGGATGCCTGCGGCCTCGGAGTCGGCGACGACCGCGGCCGCGTCGGCCTGGTCGACGATCGCGATCATGCCGAGGCCCAGGTTCCACGTGCCCTCGGTCGCGACGAGGTCGTGGCCGCCGATCGACGCGAGCGCGCGGAACACGTCGGGCACTGCCCAGCCGCGCTGCAGCTCGACGGCGAGGCCCGTGGGCAGCACGCGCGCGAGGTTCGCGGCGATGCCGCCGCCCGTGACGTGGCTGATGGCGTGGATGGCGCGGCCCTCGGCGAGCATCGCCACGAGGGGGCTCGTGTAGAGGCGCGTCGGCTCGAGCAGCACCTCGGCGGCGACGCCGCCCAGCTCGTCGACGTGGCTCGTGAGCGCGATGCCCTTGTCGGCCAGGATGTGGCGCACGAGCGAGAAGCCGTTGGAGTGCAGGCCGCTCGAGGCCATCGCCACGACGGCGTCGCCCGCGCGCACGCGGTCGGGGCCGAGCAGCGCATCCGCCTCGACGATGCCGACGGCGGCGCCGGCGACGTCGTAGTCGTCGGGGCCGAGGAGGCCGGGGTGCTCGGCGGTCTCGCCGCCCACCAGGGCCGTGCCGGTCGCCTCGCATGCCGCGGCGATGCCGCGCACGATGTCGGCGATGCGCGCGGGCTCGATGCGGCCGCACGCGATGTAGTCGGTCATCGCCAGCGGCTTCGCGCCCACCACGACGATGTCGTCGACGACCATGCCCACGAGGTCCTGGCCGATGGTGTCGTGCTTGTCGATCGCCTGCGCGAGCGCGACCTTCGTGCCCACGCCATCCGTCGACGAGGCGAGCAGCGGCCGGCGGTACTCGCCCGCGGCCGAGAGGTCGAAGAGGCCGGCGAAGCCGCCGACGCCGCCCACGACGCCCACGCCGTGCGTGCGGGCCACGGCCGCCTTCATGAGCTCGACGGCGCGGTCGCCCGCTGCCGTGTCGACGCCTGCTGCCGCGTAGAGATCCGTCACGGCTCCAGGGTACCGGCGGGGCGCATGCCGATCGGTCGCGGGCACGTGGCCTCCACATCGCGGGATGGCACCCGGCGGCGGCGCGGCACGCGCAGCCGCCGCCGGGGGATCGAGGGATGCCCGGCGGCGAGATGCTCGCTCGCGTCGCCGCCGGACGCTGCAGTGGTGGATGCCCGGCGGCGCCGCGTTGTCGCTGGCCGCGCCGCCGCCGGGAGTCTGAGGGAGGGTGCCCGGCGGCGGTGCGTTGTCGCTGACCGCGCCGCCGCCGGGAGCCGGGTGGCTGCTAGCGCTCGATCGCGTCGAGGTGCAGCATGCGCGAGAGGTTCTTGTCGAGCTCGTCGTCGCGGAAGATCTTCTTCCAGTCGTCCTTCACGATGGACTCCTTGCCGTAGTCCATGGCGATGAGGCACGCGTCGGAGAAGGGGTTGTCGCCGCGCAGGCCGTTCGCGAGGGCGATCTGCGTGTGGCCGTAGAGCATCGCGCGAGCGGCGGCCTCGGGCACGCCCATCGTGTGCACGGCCTCGTGCAGCGCCTCGTTGAGCAGCGCGCCGACCATGCACGCGATCGTCTCGACGAGCGTCGGCTCGAGCTGCGCGAGCTGCTTGATCGTGACCCAGTGCACGTCGATGACGGGCGCGTAGATCGCGCGCACGACGGCCTCGAGCGCCGCGGTGGCGTCGGCGTCGTCGGACTCGATCGCCGCCACGACGTCCTGCGGCGCCGCGATGCCGCCGAACGTGTCGGCGTACGGCACACGCTCGAGCTCATCGAGGTGCGCGCGGGCCTCGAGATCTTCGCCGCCCGCCTCGCCGCGACGCGGCTCGACGACGGCGCGCTCACGCGCATGGCGGATGCCGTGACGCGGATGCGCGCGAACGTCGACCACCTCGACGCGTTCGTCGAGGCCGACCTCGCCTTCCACTACGAGCTCGCCGCCGCCACCGGCAACGCGACCCTCGTCGAGCTGCTGCAGATCGTGCGCTCGCTGCTGCGCGTCTGGGTCGACCGCGCCGTCGCCGAGGAGGAGCACGCCACCACCGCGACCGACGAGCACGAGCGCGTGCTCGACGCCATCCGCACGGGCGACCCCGACCGGGCCGCGTCGGCGATGAGCGCGCACATGGGCACCGCGAGCGCGCGCCTGGCAGGGCTGGCGACCGCGGCGGAGTGAGGCCCGGCGAGGCTCGCGCGCGGTACGAGGCGACGCTGAGCGTGCCTTGGCGCGCGACATGCAGATGAGGCGCCGCTGAGCGTCACCTCGTGCCACGCGCGGCCGCACGAAGTGTCTCTGAGCGGCCGGGCATGTGCGCAGTGCAGATGCCCCACCGCTCACGAGCATCTCGCGCGGCGTCGAGTCAGGCGATGAGACCGGCCGCCGCGAACGCGCGAGCGTAGACCTCGCGGATCACCGACTGCTTGCGGGCGTTGTACTGCATGACGTGCTCGCCGTGCGCGCGGGCGGCGTCGGCCGCCTCGCGCTTCGCGGCGGCGTAGCGATCCCGGTCGGCAGGGTGCGCGCGCAGCCAGTCGCGCAGGATCACGTGGCGCACGGGCTCGGGAGCGTCGGGGCCGAAGACGTGCACGTTCGCGACGGGGTCCGCGAACCGCACGACGCGGTGCTGCTGCCACCACGGCTCGCGGATCACGAGCACGCCGCCCAGTGCCCCCAACGGCGGCAGCCACGCGGTCTCGTCGGCGCTGTCGGCGACGATGAGGTCGACGTCGATCACGGGCTTCGCCGCGAGCCCGGCCACCGACGTCGAGCCGACGTGCTCGATCGCGAGCGCCCGCTCCCCCAGCGCATCCCGGATGCGCCGCTCGAGCGCCGCGAAGACGGCGGGCCAGCCCGGGTCGGCGTCGACGACGCGCACGGCGGTCGTCGGGGCGTAGCCCTCGACCCAAGGCGTCTCGCCGGGCGGCGGCGGGTCGTCGTGGTGCTCGACGATCGCGGCGGCGGGGATGCGGCGCTGGCGATCGAGCATGCGGTCGACGGTACCCGCGGCGCGCACGACGTGATGCTGAGCGGGCGGTCATCTGCACTGTGCGCATGGGCACCTCCCCAGCATCGCTCCGTGCCACGGTCGGCCCGCGTCACACATCCATCCGGCGTGGAAGGATCGACCTCGACCCGAATGACGTCGATGGAGACCCCATGCGAGCACTCGTCACGGCGGGCGAGCCCGGACTGCGTCTGACCGACGTGCCCGAGCCGCACGTCCCGCCTGGCCATGTCGCCCTGCGCGTGCTGCGCGCGGGCATCTGCGGCACCGACCTGCACATCGACGCGTGGGATGCGTGGGCGCAGGCCGCCGTGCGCCCCGGCCTCGTCGTGGGGCACGAGCTCGCAGGCGAGATCGTCGAGGTGGGCGACGGCGTCGTCGACCTCGCGGTCGGGCAGATCGCGTCGGTCGAGGGCCACGTCGTGTGCGGCACGTGCCGCAACTGCCGCGCCGGCCGCCGCCACCTCTGCATCCGCACGTCGAACCTCGGCGTGCAGCGCGACGGCGCCTTCGCCGAGCGCGTCGTCGTGCCGGCGACGAACGTGTGGGTGCATCCGGGCCGCACGATCGACACGGTGTCGGACGCCGAGCTCGACGTCTTCGGCATCTTCGACCCGTTCGGCAACGCCGTGCACACGGCGCTGAAGTTCCCCGTCGTCGGCGAGGACGTGCTCGTGACCGGCGCCGGCCCCATCGGTCTCATGGCCGCGGCCGTCGCCCGCCACGTCGGCGCTCGCCACATCCTCGTGACCGACGTCGCGCCCGCACGCCTCGAGCTCGCCCGCTCGATGGGGTTCGAGGCCATCGACGTGCGGACCGAGCGCATCGAGGATGCGCAGGTGCGGTTCGGCATGCGCGAGGGCTTCGACGTCGCGCTCGAGATGTCGGGGGCGCCGAGCGCGCTGCCGGCGATCATCGACAACCTGAACTTCGGCGGCCGCATCGCGATGCTCGGGCTGCCGTCCCAGTCGATCGACATCGACTGGGCGAAGGTCGTGAGCCACATGCTCACGATCCAGGGCATCTACGGCCGCGAGATGTACGAGACCTGGTACGCCATGTCGTCGCTCGCCGAGACGGGCCTCGACGTGTCGCCCGTCATCACGCACCGGTTCGCGTTCGCGGACTGGGCGGAGGCGTTCGAGGTCGCGCGCTCGGGCGCGGCGGGCAAGGTCGTGCTCGACATGACGAAGGAGGCGTGATGTACGGCATCAAGGATGCGCTGGCCGCGGAGCTGGCGGAGATCGACGAGGCGGGGCTCTTCAAGCGCGAGCGTGCGATCGCGGGGCCGCAGGGTGCCACGGTGACGGTGCGCGACGCCTCCGTGCTCAACCTCTGCTCGAACAACTACCTGGGGCTCGCCGACCATCCGACGATCGTGTCGGCCGCCAAGGATGCGCTCGACGACTGGGGCTTCGGCATGGCGTCGGTGCGCTTCATCTGCGGCACGCAGGAGCAGCACCTCGAGCTCGAGCGGCGGCTGTCGGCCTTCCTCGGGCAGGAGGACACCATCCTCTACTCGTCGTGCTTCGACGCGAACGGCGGCCTGTTCGAGACGCTGCTCTCGGCCGAGGATGCCGTCATCTCGGACGCGCTCAACCACGCGTCGATCATCGACGGCGTACGCCTGTCGAAGGCGGCGCGATACCGGTACGCGAACCGCGACATGGCCGAGCTCGAGGCGCGGCTGCAGGAGTCCGCTGGGGCGCGGCGTCGGCTGATCGTGACCGACGGCGTGTTCTCGATGGACGGCTACCTCGCCCCGCTCGAGGCGATCTGCGACCTCGCCGAGCGCTACGACGCCATGGTGATGGTCGACGACTCGCACGCCGTGGGCTTCACGGGCGCGACGGGTGCGGGCACCCCGGAGCTCGCGGGCGTCTCGGATCGCGTCGACATCATCTCGGGCACGCTCGGCAAGGCGCTCGGCGGCGCGTCGGGCGGCTACATCGCAGCCCGTGCGGAGATCGTGGCCCTGCTGCGCCAGCGGTCGCGGCCGTACCTGTTCTCGAACGCGCTCGCGCCGTCGGTCGTCGCCGGGTCTCTGGCTGCGCTCGATCTGGTGGAGGGCGCTGGGGAGCTGCGCGAGCACCTGCAGCGCGCGACGGCCCGGTTCAAGGCGGGGATGGAGTCGGCCGGCTTCGAGCTGCTGCCGGGCACGCATCCGATCACCGCGGTGATGTTCCACGACGCACGACTGGCGTCGGACATCGCCGACGCGATGCTCGACGAGGGCGTGTACGTGACGGCGTTCTCGTTCCCCGTCGTGCCGCGCGGCGAGGCCCGCATCCGCGTGCAGATCTCGGCAGCCCACTCCGACGACGACGTCGACCGTGCGATCGCGGCGTTCGTCGCCGCGCGGGCGCGGGTGCAGGGGTAGCGCGCCGCGCGCGGGCGTTGCGAGGTGCGGTTGCTGCACTGGGGTGCGGTTGCAACGGCACCTGAGTGCAGCAACCGCACCTCGAGACGGCATCGGCGGCCATGAGGCGTCCAGGCGCGGTCGGTACCGTGCGCGGACGAGGACGAAGGAGACGTCCATGCGACCCCGCACCATCGCCATCGTCGGCGCCGCGATCATCGCCGCCGGCTTCCTCGTGCAGCAGCTGCTCGTCGCGGGTGCGTCGACCGGAATGCTCGTCCGCGGCACGCAGCTCGACCAGACGCTCCTCACCGTGATGTTCGGCGTCGGCGACACGGTCTCCCGCATCGCCGTGCCGCTCGGCTCGGCCGTGGTCGGCGGCGGCCTCGTGCTCTGGCTCTCCGCCCGACGGCCCGCATCTGCGTCGCCCGAGCCCGCCGCGACGCCCGACCGCGAACCGGAGTGGCTCCCGCCCACCGACGGCCGCTGATCGTTCCGAGGTGCGCATCTCGGCAATGGGAGCACCTCGCAGCGAGATGCGTACCTGCGCGACAGGATGCGCACCTCGCGACGAGCACGACCGGACGGCGTCGGCGGGTGCACCTAGCCTCGAGGGGTGAGCGGGGCGCAGACGACGGGTGAGCAGACGACCGACCAGAGCGGCGAGCACGCGGCGGTCGCGCTGCGGGTCATCGAGGCGCTCGCCGGGCCGGGCGCTCGGCTGCGCGACGACCAGCAGCGGGCAGTGGATGCGCTCGTCGCGGGCGACGGCGCTCGCGTGCTCGTGGTGCAGCGCACCGGGTGGGGCAAGTCGGCCGTCTACTGGGTCGCGACCGCCATCCGCCGCGCGCAGGGGCACGGCCCGACGCTCGTCGTGAGCCCGCTGCTTTCCCTCATGCGCGACCAGGTTGCGGCCGCGCAGCGCGGTGGACTCAACGCTGCGGCGATCAACTCGTCGAACGTCGGCGAGTGGCGCGCGATCGAGGCGGCGCTCGCGAACGACGAGATCGACGTCGTGCTCGTCTCGCCCGAGCGGCTCGCGAACCCCGGCTTCGGCGCGCGCGTGCTCGACGCCATCGGGCACCGCCTCGGCCTGCTCGTGATCGACGAGGCGCACGCCGTCTCCGACTGGGGGCACGACTTCCGCCCCGACTACCGCCGCGTGTCCGACGTGCTGCAGCGCCTCTCCCCCGCGACGCCCGTGCTCGCCACGACCGCGACAGCCAACGAGCGCGTCACCGCCGACGTCGCAGCGCAGCTCGGCGCGACCGCAGGCGGCGGCACCGCATCCGAGACCCTCGTGCTGCGCGGTCCGCTGTCGCGCGCGTCGCTCGAGCTCAACGTCGTGCCCGCGCTGAGCCCCATCGAGCGGTACGCGTGGGTCGTCGACCACCTGCCGACGCTGCCGGGCTCGGGCATCGTCTACGCGCTCACGGTCGCCGACGCCGAGCGCCTCGCCACCGCGGTGCGTGCCGTGCACGGCGACGGCCTGCGCGTCGAGGCGTACACGGGGCAGCTCGAGCCTGCGGCGCGCGAGCGGCTCGAAGACGATCTGCTGCACAACCGCGTCAAGGCGCTCGTCGCGACGAGCGCGCTCGGCATGGGCTACGACAAGCCCGACCTCGGCTTCGTCGTGCACGTCGGCGCGCCGCCGTCGCCCGTGTCGTACTACCAGCAGGTCGGTCGTGCGGGCCGCGGCATCGAGCACGCCGAGGTCGTGCTGCTGCACTCGGAGTCGGATGCGGGCGTGTGGGACTACTTCGCAACCGCCACCATCCCGAACGAGCAGCAGATGCAGACGCTGCTCGGCGAGCTGAGCGGCGAGCCCGCATCCGTCGTCGACCTCGAGGCGCGCACGGGCCTGCGGCGCACGCGCGTCGAGCTCATGCTCAAGCAGCTCGCGGTCGACGGCGTCGTCGAGCGCTCGGCCGAGGGCTGGTCGTCGACGGGCACGCCGTGGCACTACGACCAGGCGCACTACGACGGCGTCGTCGCCGTGCGTCGCCGCGAGGCCGACATCATGCGCGACTACGCGCGCGGCCGCCGCTGCCTCATGCAGCTGCTGCAGGAGTCGCTCGACGACCCGACCGCGGCGCCGTGCGGACGCTGCTCGGTGTGCACGGGGTCGCTGTCGGAGGGGCTCGCGGGCGAGCCGCGCACCGAGACCGTGCGCGCCATCAGCACCGCGCTGCGCGGCAACGCGCACGAGCTCGAGCCGCGCAAGATGTGGCCTGGCGGTGCGATGGGTCGCGGGCGCATCCCCGAGGGCCGCCGTGCGGAGACGGGTCGCGTGATCGTGCACGCCGACGCTCCCGAGTGGGCGGATGCGCTGCGCGCCGCGACCGCCGGCGACCAGTCCGCGCTCGACGAGCTCGGGCAGGCGGCCGTCGCGACGCTCGGCGCGTGGCGCACGACGTGGCCCGCCCGACCCGACGTCGCCGTGGTGCTGCGCGCCGCATCCGACGCGGGCTCGATCGCGGAGGGCGTCGCCGAGCGCGTCGCGGCCGCCGGCCGACTCGACCTCGCCTCGGCGACCGTCGGCAGCATCCCGAGCCGCGACCTGACGTCGGCCGACGAGGCCGCCGCGTGGCAGCAGTCGATCCAGGTGCCGACGGAGGTCGCGGGCCGCACGGTGCTGCTCGTCGTCGACGCCTCCGCGTCGCAGTGGCCCGTGACGATCGCCGCCGCGCAGCTGCGCGACGCGGGCGCCGCCCACGTGCTGCCGCTGCTCGTGCACCGCCGCGTCTGACGCCGCCGCGGCTTCCGACTGGGCTTCGCGACGATGACTGGTCGGAGGTGCACCGGTGACTGGTCGCAGTTGCACCGAATCTGCGACCAGTGTGGTGCAACTGCGACCAGTCACGACCCGACCGACCGTCGAGTCGGGGATGCTCCTGGGAGTAGGCTCGACACGCCCCTCCCCCGCTCTGACACAAGGAGCCCATCACCCGTGTGCGGCATCGTCGGTCTGGTCTCGACCAGCCCCGTCAACCAGCAGGTCTACGACGCGCTGGCGCTGCTCCAGCATCGGGGCCAGGACTCCTGCGGCATCGCCACCATCGACGGTCGGCACGCCCACATCCGCAAGGCGCAGGGGCAGGTGCGCGAGGCGTTCCGCACCCGCGACATGCGCACCCTGCTCGGCAACGCCGGCCTCGGCCACGTGCGCTACGCCACGAAGGGCGAGGCGTCGAACGAGCTCGAGGCGCAGCCGTTCTACGTGAACGCGCCGTACGGCATCGTGCTCGTGCACAACGGCAACCTCACGAACACGCGCGAGCTCGCCGCGCAGCTCGAGACGCTCGACATGCGCCACGTCAACTCGGGCTCCGACACCGAGATGCTCGTCAACGTGCTCGGCTCCGAGCTGCAGCAGCTCGTGAACGGCTCGGGCCTCGACGCCGACCAGCTCTTCACCGCCGTGCGCCGCGTGCACGAGCGCGTCGAGGGCTCGTACGCCGCGATCGCGCTCATCGCCGGCCACGGCATGCTCGGCTTCCGCGACCCGTACGGCATCCGCCCCCTCATCCTCGGCCGCCGCCCGGCGGGCAACCGGATGGAGTGGGTGCTCGCGTCGGAGTCGCTCGTGCTCGAGGCGTCGGGCTACGAGGTCGTGCGCGACGTCGCCCCCGGCGAGGCCGTGTTCATCACGCTCGACGGCGAGATGGTGTCGGCGCAGTGCCACCCGAACCCCGTGCTCATGCCGTGCTCGTTCGAGTACGTGTACCTCGCGCGTCCCGACTCGACGATGAACGGCATCGGCGTCTACGACGCCCGCCTGCGTCTCGGCGACCAGCTGGCGAAGACCATCGAGCAGTACACGCCGAGCGGCGACATCGACGTGGTCATGCCCATCCCCGACTCGGCGCGTCCGGCGGCGATGCAGGTCGCGCGTCGCCTCGGCATCGAGTACCGCGAGGGCTACTACAAGAACCGCTACGTCGGCCGCACGTTCATCATGCCCGGGCAGGAGCAGCGCAAGAAGTCGGTGCGCCAGAAGCTCAACGCGATGCCGAGCGAGTTCCGCGGCAAGAACGTGCTCATCGTCGACGACTCGATCGTGCGCGGCACGACGAGCCGCGAGATCGTGGAGATGACGCGCCAGGCGGGCGCGAACAAGGTCACGTTCACGTCGGCGGCGCCGCCCGTGCGCTACCCGCACGTGTACGGCATCAACATGCCCTCGCGGTCCGAGCTCATCGCCGCCGGCAAGACGATCCCCGAGGTCAACACGGCCCTCGGCGCCGACTACACGGTCTTCCAGGAGGTCGCCGACATGCAGGCGGCGATCCTCGAGGGCACCGACATCCCCGGCCTCGACATGTCGTGCTTCACGGGCGAGTACGTCACGGGCACCGTCACCGACGAGTACCTGTCGTGGGTCGAGCGGACGCAGCTGAGCTGACCGTGGCGCCCGCCCGCCAGGTCGCGGTCGCTGCGGCGATCGACGTCGTCGCCGTCGTCGCCTTCGCCGCCGTGGGGCGCGCGAGCCACGAGTCCTTCGATCTCGTGGGCGTGCTGGCGACGGCGCTGCCGTTCGTCGTGGCGCTCGCGGTCGGATGGGCTGCGACGCGCGCGTGGCGCGCGCCGTTCGCGCCGCTGCGCACGGGCGTGCCCGTGTGGCTCGTGACCGTGGCCGGCGGCATGCTGCTGCGGATGCTCGTGGGCGAGGGCACGGCGATCGCGTTCGTCGTCGTCGCGACCCTCACGCTCGCGCTGCTGCTCGTCGGCTGGCGCGGCATCGCCCGGCTGCTCGGGCGTCGTGCCGCGAAGGCTGTCGACGCGCAGCGATAGCCTCGAAGGACCGTCACCGTTGGAGGTCCTCCCCGTGCCCGCAGCCGCCGATCCGATCGCCCACGCCGAGGATCTCGCCGACCTCGTCGCGGCATCCCCCTCGGCGCTGCACGCCGCCGCCGAGGTCGCGCGCCGGCTCGAGACGCAGGGCTTCACGCGCCTGGCGGAGGGCGACGCGTGGCCGACGGCGCCGGGCGCCTACCTCGTCGTGCGCGACGGCGCGGCGATCGCGTGGATCGTGCCCGCATCCGCGTCGGCGACGACGCCCGTGCGCATCCTCGGCGCCCACACCGACTCCCCCGGCTTCACGGTCAAGCCGCAGCCGACCACCGGGCGTCTCGGATGGCTGCAGGCCGGCGTCGAGGTCTACGGCGGCCCGCTGCTGAACTCGTGGCTCGACCGCGAGCTGCGCCTCGCCGGCCGGCTCGTGCTCGACGACGGCGCCGAGGTGCTCGTCGCCTCCGGGCCGATGCTGCGCCTGCCGCAGCTCGCCATCCACCTCGACCGCTCGGCGAACGAGGGCCTCACGCTCGACCGCCAGGCGCACACGCAGCCCGTGTGGGGGCTCGGCTCGCCCGAGTCGGCGGACCTCATCGGCGAGATGGCCGGCATCGCGGGCGTCGACGTCGCGCGCGTGCGGGGCTACGACCTGTCGGTGGCCGATGCGGCGCGCGGCGCCGTGTTCGGCAAGGACGACGCGTTCTTCGCCTCGGGCCGCCTCGACGACCTCGCGAGCGTGCACGCGGGCGTCGTCGCGCTGGGCGCGGTCGCCGACGGCTTCGACGCCGATCACATCCCGCTGCTCGCGATCTTCGACCACGAGGAGATCGGCTCGGAGACCCGCACGGGTGCCGCAGGCCCCTTCCTCGACGAGGTGCTCGAGCGCATCGGCGTCGCCCTCGGCGCGACGCGCGAGGAGCGCATGCGCGCGATGACGTCGTCGTGGCACGTGTCGAGCGACGTCGGCCACTCGGTGCACCCGAACTACCCCGAGAAGCACGACCCCGTCGTGCGGCCGCTGCTCGGCTCGGGCCCGATCCTCAAGATCAACGCGAACCAGCGGTACGCGACCGACGGCGCAGGCTCCGCTGCATGGCGCGGCTGGAGCGACGCGGCGGGCGTGCCCGTGCAGGAGTTCGTGTCGAACAACACCGTGCCGTGCGGCTCGACGATCGGGCCGATCACGGCGACGCGGCTCGGCATCCGCACGGTCGACGTGGGCATCCCCATCCTGTCGATGCACTCGGCGCGCGAGCTCGCGGGCGTCGCCGACCTCGCGGGGCTCACGCGCGTGGCGGAGGCGTTCTACCGGGGCTGAGGCCGACTCGATCGGATAGCCTGATCGGCTCGTCGCCGACGGGCACTGCCCAGCAGCCGCTCGACCGAGGAGACCCGCCGTGCCCTCCGCATCCGATCCCACGACGCTCGCCGACCGCGTCGCATCCGCCATCCGCGCCGTCGCCGCCGCGGAGGACCTCTCGGGCGTCGTGCGCCTGTCGATCGGCGGCGCGCTCGCCTACGAGGAGGCGTTCGGCGTCGCATCGCGGCGGTGGATGGTGCCGGTGACGACGGCGACGCGCTTCGACACCGCATCCATCACGAAGCTCTGCACGTCGATCGCCGTGCTGCGACAGGTCGACGCCGGCACGCTCGACCTCGATGCGCCGATCGGCGATCACCTCGACCTCGCGGGCACGACGATCGCGCCGGCGATCACGCTGCGGCACCTGCTCACGCACAGCTCGGGCATCGCCGACGACGCCGACGAGGAGGCGGGCGAGTCGTACGCCGCGCTCTGGACCGACCGGCCGAGCTACGCCGTGACGTCGACGGCCGACTTCCTGCCGCAGTTCGCCCACAAGCCGCCGCGCGTCGAGCCCGGTGCCGACTGCCGCTACTGCAACGTCGGCTACGTGCTGGCGGGGCTCGTGCTCGAGGCGGTCACGGGCACGCCGTTCCGCGAGCACGTCGCCCGGCACGTGCTGCGCCGCGCGGGCATGGACCGCTCGGGCTTCTTCCACATGGCCGACGCCGTGCCCGACGTCGCCGAGGGCTGGGATCCCGTGCGCGACGACGACGGCGCCGTGACCGGCTGGCGGCAGAGCATCTACTCGTACCCGCCGATCGGCTCGCCCGACGGCGGCATGCACGCGACGGCCGAGGACCTCGACCGGCTGCTCGCGGCCGTGCGCGAGGGGCGGATGCTGTCGCCGGCGCTGACGCGCGCGTTCCTCTCGCCGCAGGTGCTGCACCACGAGGACGACGACGTGGCCGTGCACTTCGCGTTCGGCCTCGAGCTCGAGGTGCGCGCCGACGGCTCGATCCGCTCGCTCGGCAAGGACGGCGTCAACGCGGGAGCGAGCGGCATCGTGCGGCACTACCCCGACGTCGACGCGACGCTCGTCGTGCTGTCGTGCACCGAGGACGGCGCGTGGGCGCCCATCGCGGCCGCGGACGAGCTCCTGGCCGACTGACGCGCTCGTCGGAGGGTCGGGCTACCCTCGCGGCATGACCTCGCCGGCACCGACGCGCACGGGGGCGCTCGCGTGGCGGCTGGCGCGACACGGGCTGCTGGAGCCGCCGGATGCGGATGCCGTGGCGGTCGCTCGCCGGGTGCTCGCGGTGCGCGCATGGCCAGGCGGCGTCGCCGACCTCGCCGTGCGGATGCGGTCGGCGGCATCGCCCGACGTGGCCGGTGCCGTGGCCGACGGCGACCTCGTGGCCGTCTACGCGTTCGGCGGCGGCGCGTACGTCGCCGCGCACGACGTCGCCGCGGCATTCCTCGCGGCGCGGCAGGCGACGGGCGTGTGGCGCAGCGTGCGCTTCCAACGCCAGGGCGGCTTCGCGATCGACGACTGGGAGCCGCTGCGCGAGGCCGTGCGCGACCTGCTCGCCGCCGGCCCCGCGACGCGCGCCGAGCTCGGCGCGCACCTCGCCGGCATCCCGGCGCTCGCGCATCTCGCGACCGCCGCATCCACCGCCGCAGGTGCGGACACGCTCATCAAGCCGCTGCACTGGTGGGGCGACGTCTGCTTCGGGCCGCCGCGCGACGGGCAGTCGACGTTCCGGCTGCTCGCAGGCGACCCGCGCTGGCCGGGGCCGCTCGACGTCGACGACGCCGGGCGCACGCTCGTGCGCCTCGTGCTCGGCTCGTACGCGCCGTCGACGACCGCGAACCTCGAGCACTGGATCCGCGAGGGGCTCAGCGTGCCCGCGAGGCGGCTGGCGGGCTGGGTCGACGACCTGGGCGACGAGGTCGTGCGCGTCGACGGCACCCTGTGCCTCACGACCGACGCCGACGCCATCGCGAGCGCGACGCCGTCGACCGCCGTGCACCTGCTGCCCGGCTACGACCCGTGGGTCATGGTGCCCGGCACGGCGGATGCGTCGCTCGTCGCCGAGCATCGCCGGCCCCTCGCGACGCGCGGCGCGAACCTCGTGCTGCACGGCGGCGTCGTGGCGGGCACGTGGCGCCGCACGGATCGTGCGCTCGCCGTGACGTGGTTCGACGAGGCGGGCGACGTGCCCGACCTCGACGAGGCCGTCGCGCGGCTGGGCGCGGTGGTCGGCCGCGAGCTCGCCGTCACGCTCGAGCGCGACGGACGCGCCGTCAGGCCGAGCGGGTGAGCAGCAGCACCGGGATGACGCGCTCGGTCTTCTGCTGGTAGTCGGCGTAGGGCGGGAACGCCTCGACGGCGCGCGCCCACCACTCGTCGCGCTCGGAACCCGAGAGCTCGCGCACGTCGTAGTCATGCTTCTCGGGCCCGTCCTGCAGCTCGACGTGCGGGTGCTTCGTGATGTTGAAGTACCAGACCGGGTGCTTCGGAGCGCCGCCGAGCGACGCGATCACCGCGTACTGCCCCTCGTGCTCGACGCGCATGAGCGCCGTCTTGCGCAGCGCCCCCGACTTCGCGCCGACGCTCGTCAGCACGATCACCGGCAGCCCGGTGTCGCGCAGCGTGCCGGCCTCCTGCCCGTTCGTCGCCTCGTACGTCTCGGCCTGCGAGCGCGCCCATCCGGACGTGCTCGGCGCGTACTCACCCTGCAGCGGCATCCCTGCTCCTTCGCGTCGTGTGCTGGCTCCAACGCTCGCGGATGCGGGTGGATTCCGCCAGTCGTCGGGATGCTCCCCACCAGCTGGTCGAGGAGCGCAGGCGCGCAGCGCCTCCGCGTCACGAGACCACGCGACGTGCGCGCTCGACGCGACCAGGCGCGTGGTCGGGCAGGAGCGGCGGTCGCGTGGTCTCGTGACGCGTGCTCGCCTGGCGGCTCGCGCGCTCCTCGACCAGCTGACGGGGAGGCGCGCTCGACTGAGCGGCGCTACAGCCGCCCCACGCGCGTCACGCGCAGCACGACCTCGTCGGCCTCCGCCGACGCCTCGAGGTCGATCGTCGCCCAGATGCGCCAGTCGTGGTCGCCGGCGGGGTCGGCGAGGATCTGCTGCACCTCCCACGCCGTCGCGCTCTCCTCGACGTCGAGCATGCGCGCCGAGCGCGCATCCGCGCCCGTGCCGATCGCGTCGTGCTCGGCGTAGTACGCGTCGAGCACGTCGCCCCACGCATCGCGTCCGAACGTCGGGTCGAGCTCGCCGAGCGCCTCCGCCCGGTCGAGCGCCGCGAGCTGCACGCGCTGGAACAGCGCGTTGCGCACGAGGATGCGGAACGCGCGCGGGTTCGCGACGATCGTCGGCGGAGGCGGCGGCGCGATCGGTGCGCCGTCGTCGTCGGCGGTGGGGTGCATGAGCTCCTCCCACTCGTCGAGCAGGCTCGAGTCGACCTGCCGCACGACCGAGCCGAGCCACTCGATGACGTCGCCGAGCTCCTCGCCCTTCGCCTCCTCCGGCACCGTCTGGCGGATGGCGCGGTACGCATCCGACAGGTACCGCAGCACGAGGCCCTCCGAGCGCGCGAGCCCGTAGTGCTGCACGTACTCGGCGAACGTCATCGCCCGCTCCCACATGTCGCGCACGACCGACTTCGGCGACAGCGCGGCATCCTCGACCCACGGCTGCGACGACGCGAAGACGCGCAGCGCCTCGGTGAGCAGCTCCTCGAGCGGCTTGGGATGCGTGACGTCCTCGAGCAGCTCCATGCGCTCGTCGTACTCGATGCCGTCGGCCTTCATCGCCGCGACCGCCTCGCCGCGGGCGAGGAACTGCTGCTGCGACAGGATGGGCCGCGGGTCGTCGAGCGTCGCCTCGATCACCGACACGACGTCGAGGTGGTGCGTGGGCGACTCGGGGTCGAGCACGTCGATCACCTCGAGCGCGAACGGCGACAGCGGCTGGTTGAGCGCGAACTGCGGCGGCAGGTCGACGGTGAGGCTGATGCGCTGGCCGCCGGGCATCGACGGGTCGGGATGCTGCTCGACGACGCCCGCGAGGCGCAGCGTGCGGTAGATCGCGAGCGCGCGCCGCTCGAGCGCGAGCTGCTGGCGACGCGTGCCGTGGGAGGCGCGGATGAGGTCGCGCATGTCGCCGAACGCGTCGCCGCCGCGGCCGATGACGTTGAGCAGCATGGAGTGGCTGACCTGCATCTGCGACTGCAGCGGCTCGGGCTCGGCGTCGATGAGCTTGAGGAACGACGGCTCGCCCCACGACACGAAGCCCTCGGGCGCCTTCTTCTTCACGAGCTTGCGGCGCCTCTTCGGGTCGTCGCCGACCTTCGCGAGCTGCTTCGCGTTCTCGGCCTCGTGCTCGGGGGCCTGCGCGACGACGTCGCCCGCGGTGTCGAATCCCGCACGCCCCGCACGCCCCGCGATCTGGTGGAACTCGCGCGCCGTGAGGTGGCGCATCCGCTGCCCGTCGAACTTCGTCAGCGCGGTAAGCAGCACGGTGCGGATGGGCACGTTGATGCCGACGCCGAGGGTGTCGGTGCCGCAGATGACGCGCAGCAGGCCCTGCTGCGCGAGCTGCTCGACGAGGCGGCGGTACTTGGGCAGCATGCCCGCGTGGTGCACGCCGATGCCGGCGCGCACGAGCCTCGAGAGCGTCTGGCCGAAGCGCGTCGTGAAGCGGAACTCGCCGATCGCCTCCGCGATGCGGTCGCGCTGCTCGCGGCTCACGACCTTCGTCGACGTGAGCGCCTGCGCCCGCTCGAGCGCCGCCGCCTGCGAGAAGTGCACGATGTAGACGGGCGCTCGCTGCGTCGCGAGCAGGTCGTCGATCGTCTCGTGCACCGGCGTCATCGCGTACTCGAAGTGCAGCGGCACGGGGCGCTCGACGCCCGTGACCTGCGCCGTGTCGCGGCCCGTGCGGGCGCTGAGGTCGTCGGCGATGCGGTCGACGTCGCCGAGCGTCGCCGACATGAGCACGAACTGCGCCTGCGGGAGCGTGAGCAGCGGCACCTGCCACGCCCATCCGCGCTGCGGGTCGGCGTAGAAGTGGAACTCGTCCATCACGACCTGGCCGACGTTCGCCTCCGCCGCCTGGCGCAGCGCGATGTTCGCGAGGATCTCGGCCGTGCAGCAGACGATGGGCGCGTCGGGGTTCACCGACGAGTCGCCCGTGACCATGCCGACCTGCTCGGCGCCGAAGATGGCGACGAGGTCGAAGAACTTCTCGCTCACGAGCGCCTTGATCGGCGCCGTGTAGAACGTGCGACGGCCCTGCGCGACGGCGGCGAAGTGCGCGCCGATCGCGACGAGCGACTTGCCGGTGCCCGTCGGCGTCGCGAGGATGACGTTCGCGCCGCTCACGATCTCCATGAGCGCCTCCTCCTGCGCCGGATAGAGGCTCAGGCCGCGCTCGTCGAAGGCCCACCCCGCGAACGCGTCGAACGCCTCGTCGGCGTTCCAGGGCGTGGGGGCGTGATCGAGGAGGGGCATCCCCTCGATCCTCCCGCACGTCGGCGGGCGGATGCTGCGGCGGTGCGTGCGCTGGGCGGCTCTTGCGTATTGCAGGCGATTCGGGGTCTTGAGGGACCATTCCCCTCGAGAGGCGGAATCGCCTGCAGAACGCAAGCCCCGGGATGAGAGCGGATGCGCATTGCAGGCGATTCGGGTGGGCGGAGGGAAGATGCCCCTCTGCCACCCCTGATCACCTGCGAGACGCAAGCGTGGATGCGCGAGGCGGGCGGAAGCCGCGCCCGTGTCAGTCGTCGAGGTCGCCGCGGTGGTGGCGCGTGCGCTCGGCCGTGAGGGTGCGGCGGCGACGGCCGACGAGGCGGTCGAGCACGATCGCCACGACCGCGCCGAGCACGATGCCCGCGAGGGCGCCGACAGCGACGAGGAAGGGCACGATGGCCGACGTGTCGATCACCGGGCCGGCGCCGAGCCAGGGGCCCGACGATCCCAGGCGCGACCAGAGCCATCCACCGATCGCGCCCACGATGGCGCCGAGCACCATGAAGCGGCCGTAGCGCGGCACGAGGCGCGCCCGCACCTGCACGTCGTCGCGGTCGATCGACACGGGCTCGTCGGCCCGGGCGGACTCGGTGGCCTCCGCGTCCGCGTCGGACTCGGAGGCGACGTCGGCGTCGGATGCCTCGACGGGCGCGGACGAGCCGGAGGCGGCCGCGGGCTCGGCCGTCGCGTCCGCCGGCTGCGACGCGTCGTCGGCGGGCTGCGCGGCGGCGTCGTCGGGGCGGGAGGTCACGCCTCCAGCATCCCACCGACGCGGTGCGCCGGGCGAATCGAGCGGCGCGTGCGCCGCGGGCTCAGCGACGCAGACGCAGCGAGTCGAGCGACAGCGAGGTGCGACCGAGCGACGTCGACCGCAGCGACGACGACGCGAGGATGCTCGACGAGCGGCGACCGCTCACGAGCGCCGGCGAGCCGAACGAGACGCCGGGCTCGGCGTACTGCGGGGCGGCGGCGTGCGCCGCAGAGCGCTCGGCGCGCTCGCGCAGCGCCGCAGCCTGCTGCTCGTGCTTCGCCATCGCGGCATCGCGAGCGCGGTCGGCCGCCGTCGCCGACTCGGCGATGCGCTGCTGCATGCGCTCGAGCGTCGACTGCTGACGCTGCAGCTGCTGCTGCGGTGCAGGGCGACGCTGGCTCGCCTGCGGCGGCGGAGGCTGCTGGCCCGTCGGCTGCCCGGGCCACGGCGGTCGCTGGCCCTGACCCTGACCCTGCGGCTGCCCCGGCCATCCCGGGCGCTGCTGCTGCGCCCACTGCGGCGCCTGCTGCTGCGCGCGCTGCTGCGCCTGCTGCCACATGCCACCGCCCTGGCTCTGCAGCTGCTCGCGCGCCGACTGCACGCGCTGCTGCACCTGCGGCTGCTGCTCCTGCCACTCCGACCGCGCCCACTGCGCGCCCTTGCGGCCCTGCTTGCGCAGCATCCCGAATCCACCGCGCACCATGAGCAGGCCGGCGATCGTCATGAGCACGGGGAAGATCAGGTACGGCATCACCGTCTCGAGCGCGCGCTCGAAGCCCATGTAGGCCGTCCACTGCGCGAGGCTGCCGATGCTGCTGAACAGGCTCGGCACGCCGTTGAGCAGCAGGATCGCCCCGGGGACGAGCAGCACGAGTCCCGTGATCGCGGCCTGCGCGTTGGGGCGACGCTGCTGCTCTGCGGTGCTCATGCGTCCATTGGAGCACAGCGGGCCGGACGTCGCCTAGGAGTGGCGCAGCGGATGCGCGCGCCCGGCGCGGCGGTGGGATGCGCGCGCCGCTACCATCGCCGAGGCGCCAGCAGCGCGCCCCTCCCGTGAGCCGAAGGATCGCCGCATGCCCCTGCCCTGGACCGCCCGCGAGGAGCGCGGCATCTCCGACCTCGTCCTCCCCGAGCAGCGTCTGTCGTGGCCGCGCACGATCGGCATCGGCATGCAGCACGTCGTCGCCATGTTCGGCGCGACGTTCCTCGTGCCGACGCTCACGGGCTTCCCGCCGTCGACGACGATGCTCTTCTCGGGCATCGGCACGATCCTGTTCCTGCTCGTGACGGGCAACCGCCTGCCCAGCTACCTCGGCTCGTCGTTCGCGTTCATCGCGCCCGTCGTCGCCGCATCCACGGCCGGCGGCCCGGGCCTCGCGCTCGCGGGCGTCGTGCTGACGGGTGCGCTGCTCGCGCTGGTCGGCCTCGTCGTGCAGGTGGCTGGCACGCGCTGGCTGACGGCGCTCATGCCGCCGGTCGTGTCGGGCACGATCGTCGCGCTCATCGGCTTCAACCTCGCGCCCGCCGCGCGCGACTCGTTCCTCGCGGCACCCGGCATCGCGGCGTTCACGCTGCTCGTCATCGTCGTGGTGGCCGTGCTGTTCCGCGGCATCGTCGCGCGCCTGTCGATCCTCATCGGCGTCGTCGTCGGCTACGTCGCCTCCGGCATCGCGGGCGTCGTCGACTGGTCGGCCGTCGAGTCGGCCGCGTGGGTGGGCCTGCCCACCTTCCAGACGCCGTCGATCGATCTCGCGCAGTGGCCGCTGCTGCTCATGTTCGTGCCGATCGTGCTGCCGCTCATCGCCGAGAACGTCGGCCACGTGCGCGGCGTCGGCCAGCTCATCCACCGCGACCTCGACCCCGTCGCGGGTCGCGCGCTCATCGCCGACGGCGCCGCGACGGTGCTCGCGGGACTCTTCGGCGGCTCGGCCACGACGACGTACGGCGAGAACATCGGCGTCATGAGCGCGACGCGCGTCTTCTCGACCGCCGCCTACTGGGTCGCCGCCTGCACGGCGATCCTGCTGTCGCTGTCGCCGAAGGTCGGCGCGATCATCGCCGCGACGCCCGCGGGCGTCATCGGTGGCGTGACGACGGCGCTGTACGGCCTCATCGGCATCATCGGCGTGCGCATCTGGATCGAGCACCGCGTCGACTTCTCGCGGCCCCGCAACCAGTTCTCGGCGGGCGTCGGCCTCATCGTCGCGATCGCCGACTTCACGCTCAACGCGGGCTCGGTGACGCTCGGCGGCATCCTGCTGGGCACGGTCGCGACGCTCGTGATCTACCACCTCATGGCGGGCCTCGAGCGGCTGCGCGGCGGCGACGAGGTCGCCGACGGCCTGCAGTCCCCGCCGGCGACGTCGGTGTCGGATGCAGGGGCCGAGGGGCGCTGACGCCTGCCCTTCGACGAGTGGCCACTTCCTGCCGGGGAGTGGCCACGTTCGTGCGATGAGGGGTCAGCACCTGCCGCTGGCTGCGGCGTGTCGCGGCAGGAAGCGACCCCTCCTCGTCAGGGAGGCGCGGCGACGCGTCAGACGCGCACGAGCGGCAGCCACGCCTCGATCGTCGCGCGGGTGCCGGATGCGCGCACGGTGCCGGCCGCGACCGCATCCGCCCACGGCATGGCGCCCGTCGCGAGCGCGAGCCACGTGGGGGTGTCGGTCTCGATGACGTTCGGCGGGGTGCCGCGCGTGTGGCCGGGGCCCTCGACGGCCTGCACGGCGCCGAACGGCGGCACGCGCACCTCGACGCTCTTGCCCGGCGCGCGATCGGCGAGGCACTGCAGCGTGTAGCGCACGGCCGTCGCGCGATCCTCGCGGCTCGCACCCTCGACGAGCGCGGCCCGCACGGCGTCGAGCCCGACGAGGTCCTGGATGCGCTTCGCGGCCACGCGACGACGCTACCGCGCCAAAGGAATTGAGGTTCTCGGCCTCTTGTGATGTCGAAAGAGGCCGAAAACCTCAATGCTCTGCGGCGAGGGGGCGTGACGCGCACGCGGCAGGAGGCGGATGCGCGCGCTCGTAGGATGGGCGGGTGCGGATCCTCGTCCTCGGCTCCGGCGCGCGAGAGCACGCCATCATCACTGCGCTGCTGCGCGACGGCGACCACTCGGTCGTCGCCGCCCCCGGCAACGCCGGCATCGCGCAGGTCGTCGAGACCGTGCGCGTCGACCAGAACGACGGCGCCCTCGTGGCCCGGCTCGCGACCGACCTCGGCGCCGAGCTCGTCGTCATCGGCCCCGAGGCGCCGCTCGTCGCGGGCGTCGCCGACGTCGTGCGCGCCGCCGGCATCGCCGTGTTCGGCCCGTCGAAGCAGGCTGCGCAGCTCGAGGGATCGAAGGCGTTCGCGAAGCGCATCATGGATGCCGCGAACGTGCCCACGGGATCCGTCACGCGGGCGGAGACCGTCGAGCAGGCCGCCGCGGCCCTCGACGCCGTCGGCGCCCCGTACGTCGTGAAGGCCGACGGCCTCGCCGCCGGCAAGGGCGTCATCGTGACGAGCGACCGCGCGGCCGCCGACGAGCACGCGCACTACTGGCTGCAGCAGGGCCCCGTGCTCGTCGAGGAGTTCCTCGCCGGCCCCGAGGTCAGCCTCTTCCTGCTCTCCGACGGCACGACCGTGCGTCCGCTCGCCCCCGCGCAGGACTTCAAGCGCCTGCTCGACGGCGACGCCGGCCCGAACACGGGCGGCATGGGCGCGTACTCGCCGCTGCCGTGGCTCGACGCGCGCTTCGGCGGCGAGCAGGCGTTCGTCGACGAGGTCGTCGCGACGATCGCGCAGCCCACGATCGACGCGCTGCGCGCCGAGGGCACCCCGTTCGTGGGCCTGCTGTATTGCGGCCTGATCGTGACGGATGCGGGCATCAAGGTCATCGAGTTCAACGCGCGCTTCGGCGACCCCGAGACGCAGGTCGTGCTGCCGCGCCTCTCGTCGCCGTTCGGCGCCGCGCTCTTCGCCGCCGCCACCGGCACGCTCGCCGACGTCGCGCCGCTCGAGTTCGGCGGCGCCGCCGCCGTGACCGTGGTCGTCGCGAGCGAGGGCTACCCCGACGACCCGCAGACGGGCCGCGCGATCACGGGCATCGCCGATGCGGATGCGCTCGAGGGCGTGCACGTGATGCACGCCGCGACCGTCGTGAGCGAGGAGCACGGCTTCGTCGCGACGGGCGGCCGCGTGCTGTCGGTCGTCGGATCGGGCACGACGCTCGCCGAGGCCCGCGCTCGCGCGTACGCGGGCGTCGAGGAGATCCGCCTCGAGGGCTCGCAGGCGCGCACCGACATCGCCCGCACCGCCGCGGAGGCCTGATGAGCGACGCGCTGCCCGGCTACGACCTCGCCTACCAGGGCAAGGTGCGCGACCTGCACGTGCCCGCCGGTCAGGATCTCGCGTCGGCCGACGCCATCCTCATGGTCGCCTCCGACCGCGTCTCGGCGTTCGACCACGCGCTCGAGCCGCCCATCCCGGGCAAGGGCACGACGCTCACGTCGATGACGACGTGGTGGCTGCGCACCCTCGGCGACGAGGCGCAGCTCGCGGGCGACCACGGCCCCGGCGGCGACGCGCTCGCGCGCATCCCGGATGCCGTCGCCGGCCGCGCGCTGCTCGTGCGCAACCTCGACATGCTGCCCGTCGAGTGCGTCGTGCGCGGCCGCATCACGGGCTCGGGCCTCGTCGAGTACCGCGAGACGGGCGCGATCTCGGGCGTGGTGCTGCCGGAGGGCCTGCAGGACGGCGACCTGCTGCCCGAGCCGATCTTCACGCCCGCGTGGAAGGCGCCGAAGGGCCAGCACGACGAGAACATCCCGTTCTCGCGCGTCGTCGAGCTCGTCGGAGCGGATGCGGCCGAGACGCTGCGCTCGCGCTCGATGGACGTCTTCGCACAGGGTGCCGCGATCGCCGCGTCGAAGGGCCTCGTGCTCGCCGACACGAAGCTCGAGTTCGGCCGCGACGCGTCGGGTGCCATCGTGCTCGCCGACGAGGTGCTCACGTCGGACTCGTCGCGCTACTGGGATGCGGATGCGCTCGACGCCGGCCGCGTCGAGTCGTTCGACAAGCAGATCGTGCGCAACTGGCTGCTGTCCGAGGCCGAGGCCGGCCGGTGGGACAAGCGGGGCGTGCCGCCCGTGCTGCCCGCATCCATCGTGGAGCAGACCGCCGCCCGCTACGCGGAGCTGCTGGAGCGCCTGGTCGGCTGACCCGCAGCGCTCGCTGACGCCCTACGGCGTCGGCACCTGCCACACGGCGGCGCAGGCCGAGACTCCCTGCTGGTAGCCGTTCGCGAACCACGTCTGGCGCTGCTGGCTCGAGCCGTGCGTCCACGAGTCGGGGTTCACGCCCTGGCCCGACTGCGACTGGATGCTGTCGTCGCCGATCGCCGCGGCCGCGTTCAGCGCATCCTGCAGCTCGGCCTGCGTCGGCGCGACGAGCACGGGGTCGCCGCCGCCCTGATCGTCGGTCGTCGACGCCGCCGCGATCCACGCGCCGGCGTAGCAGTCGGCCTGCAGCTCGCTGCGCACCGCCGATCCCGACGGTCCCGTGTCGTCGTGATTGACGCGCTGCAGGTCGCCCGTGAGCTGCTGGATGTGGTGGCCCCACTCGTGGCCGAGCACGTACAGCTGCGACAGCGATCCACCCGAGGCGCCGAACTGCGTGCGCATGAGGTCGAAGAACGACTCGTCGATGTAGATCTGCTCGTCGCCGGGGCAGTAGAACGGGCCGACGGCGCTCGTCGCGTTGCCGCATGCGGTCGACACCTGGCCCGAGTAGAGCAGCACGCTCGGCTCGCGGTACTGCAGCTGGTTCTGCGCGAACACGCCCGACCAGTAGGCCGAGAGCGAGTCGGCCCCGCCCTCCATGCGGCACTCGTAGTTCGCGGGGTCGTTCGCCTGCTCGCCCGTGCAGCCCACGACCTCGGTGTCGTTGCCCGAGCCGGCCGACGGGTCCTGCGTGATCGCGCTGCCGAGGCCCGTGAGGTCGATGCCGAGGAACGACGACGCGAGGAAGAGGATCACCGTGATGAGGCCGCCGCCGCCGAGCGCGATGGCGCCGCCGCGAGCACCGCCGCCACCACCGCGACGCCGCACCTGCGTCGTGTCGAACTTGGCATCCCCGCGGAACGTCATGGCCGAAGCGTAGTCCGCGCGGATGCGGGGTGGCAGGTGGATGCGCAGGGCCGGCACGAGGTGACGCTGAGAAGGGGTTGCCGTGCATGTCGCGGACGAACCCGCGCTCAGCGTCACCTCGTGCCACGCGCGGCCCGGCACCCCGCATCCGAGTGCATCCGTCGTCGGTAGACTGGACGCATCCCACCCCGCGAGGAGTCGAAGCCCATGCCCCTCATCGTCGTCGACGTCATGCCGAAGGCCGAGATCCTCGACCCTCAGGGCAAGGCGGTCACCCGCGCGCTCACCCGACTCGGCCACGAGGCCGTCGGCCAGGTGCGCATCGGCAAGCGCTTCGAGCTCACGGTCGACGGCGAGGTGACCGACGAGCTGCTCGGTCAGATCCGCACCGTCGCCGAGGACGTGCTCGCGAACACCGTCATCGAGGACGTCGTGGGCATCCACGTGGAGGAGCAGGCGTGAAGGTCGGCGTCGTCACCTTCCCGGGGACGCTCGACGATCGTGACGCGCAGCGCGCCGTGCGCCTCGCCGGCCACGAGCCCGTGGCGCTGTGGCACCGCGACCACGACCTCCAGGGCGTCGACGCCATCGTGCTGCCCGGCGGCTTCTCGTACGGCGACTACCTGCGGTGCGGCGCCATCGCGGCGCTCTCGCCGATCATGACCGAGGTCGTCGACGCTGCCGGCAAGGGCATGCCCGTGCTCGGCATCTGCAACGGCTTCCAGATGCTCACCGAGGCGGGCCTGCTGCCCGGCGGCCTCGTGCGCAACGCGACGGGCCTCTTCGTGCGTCGCGACCAGCGCCTCACGGTCGAGCGCACGACGACGGCCTGGACGAACGGCTTCGAGCCCGGCCAGGAGATCGTCATCCCGCTGAAGAACGGCGAGGGCCGCTTCGTGTCGACGAAGGCCGAGCTCGAGCGCATCGAGGGCGAGGGCCTCGTGGCCTTCCGCTACGCCGGCCGCAACCCGAACGGCTCGATGGACGACATCGCTGGCGTCTCGAACGCCGCAGGCAACGTCGTGGGCCTCATGCCGCATCCCGAGCACGCCGTCGAGCTGGGCTTCGGCCCCGACACGTCGGCCCGCATGCGCTCGGGCCTCGACGGCCTGACGATCTTCGCGCTCGCGCTGGAGTCGGTCGCGGCCTGACCCGCTCGCGCCGCGTCCGGTGGATGCGGTGCTCGCGCGAGCTCCGTTGCGAGGTGCGCTTCCTGCACTGAGGTGCGGTTCGCGGTTCAGAGGTGCGCTTGCTGCACTCAGGTGCGGTTGCAACCGCACCTTGCTGCAGCACCCGCACCTCGGAACCGTCGTCGTTGCAGGAAGCGCACCCGGATGCAGCAACCGCACCTCGCAACGGCTACCCGCGGGGACCGCGCACGCCTAGGCTGCCGCCACGGGTCGACGACGACGTCGGCCGGTGAGGAGACGCCATGCGCAGCACCCGCCCCGAGCCCGAGATCGCCGACGCCAGCGTCTTCAGTGCGCTGTTCGACGACCTGACCGACGAGGATCGCGCGCTCCCCGCGCTCATCGACGGCGCATCCGGCGCGGTCATGACGTACGGCGAGCTCGTCGGCCGCGCCGAGGCGTTCGCGGGAGCGCTCGCCGCCATGGGCATCCGCCCGGGCGACGTCGTGGGACTGCACTGCCCCAACGTGCCGGCGTTCGCGATCGCGTTCCACGGCATCCTGCGCGCCGGCGCGACCGCGACGACGGTCAACGCGCTGTACACGCCGCACGAGATCGAGGTGCAGCTGCGCGCATCCGGCGCCGTCGCGCACGTGACCGTCGGCCCGCTCGCGCCGCAGTCGCTCGAGGCCGCGCACGCCGTGGGCATCGGCGACGACCGCATCGTCGTGCTCGACGGGTTGGATGGGCACCCGAGCCTGGCCGAGCTGCTCGCCGCCGGCCACGCGGCGCCCGACGTGCGGATCGACCCCGCGACCCATGTCGCCGTCATGCCGTACTCGTCGGGCACGACGGGCACGCCGAAGGGCGTCATGCTGTCGCACCGCAACCTCGTGGCGAACGTCGCGCAGTGCGAGCCGCTCATCCAGCTCGAGCGCGGCGAGCGGGTGCTCGCGGTGCTGCCGTTCTTCCACATCTACGGCATGACGGTGCTGCTGAACCTCGCGCTGCGCGCCCGCGGCACGCTCGTGACGATGCCGCGATTCGACCTCACGGAGTTCCTGCGGATCATCCAGGACGAGCAGGTGTCGTTCGCGTTCATCGCGCCGCCGATCGCGGTGGCGCTGGCGAAGCATCCGCTCGTCGCCGAGTACGACCTGTCGTCGCTGCGCACCGCGCTCTCGGGCGCCGCGCCGCTCGACGAGCAGCTGGGCCACGCCGTCGCCGACCGCCTCGGCATCGAGATGCTGCAGGGCTACGGCATGACCGAGCTGAGCCCCGTGAGCCACGTGTACGTGCGCGGCGAGAGCGGGTCGACGCCGCTCGGCTCGGTCGGCACCGTCGTGGGTGGCACGGAGGATCGCATCGTCGACATCGAGTCGGGCGACACGATCGAGCCGCCCGAGCACGACGGGCTGTCGGAGGCGGGCGAGCTGTGGGTGCGCGGCCCCCAGGTCATGCTCGGCTACCTCGACAACCCCGAGGCGACGGCCGAGACGCTGCGCGACGACGGCTTCCTGCGCACGGGCGACATGGCCGCGTACGACGCCGACGGCAACGTGCACATCGTCGACCGGCTCAAGGAGCTCATCAAGCACAAGGGCTACCAGGTGGCGCCGGCCGAGCTCGAGGCGCTGCTGCTCACGCATCCCGCCGTCGCCGACGTCGCGGTGATCGGCGTGCGCACCGACGACGGCGACGAGGACCCCATGGCGTTCGTGGTGCCGGTCGACGCGGGTGCGGAGGACCCGGATGCGCTCATGGCGTGGGTCGCCGAGCGCGTCGCGCCGTACAAGAAGGTGCGCCGCGTCGCGTACGTCGAGGCCATCCCGAAGTCGGCGTCGGGCAAGATCCTGCGCAAGGACCTGAAGGCGGCGGTGTAGGGCCAGCGCCGTCGTTGCGAGGTGCGCATCTCACGCTGAGGTACGCCAATCGCAGCTCCTGGTGGCGAGGTGCGCACCTCGCAACGCCGGATGCGTACCGTGCGACGGGATGACGAGCGGATGCGCTCTCCCGGGTCGCGGGGATAGCGTCGGGGCATGCGCCTCGCAGCAGCCCTCAGCCACCGCGCCGACCTCGCGACGCGCGCCGACGCGCTCGCGCAGCGCGCCATCCGCGCCGCCGTCACGCAGGAGGGCACGACGCCCGTCGACGACCCGACCGCGCTCGTCGCCGAGCACGACGCCGTGCTCGCCGAGCTCGAGCAGCTCGTGGTGCGCATCAACCTGACGAACGCCGCGACCGACGTCGACGGCGTGCCGCTCACGGCCGCCCTCGCGCGCCGCGACACCCTGCGCCGACGGCACCGCACGCTCACGTCGCTCGCCGACGCATCCACGCCGTTCGCCGACCGCATGCGCGGCGCCGAGCTGCGGCTGCTGCCCACGAGCGACGTCGCGAGCCTGCGCAGCGCCGCCGACGACACGGCGAAGGCCCTGCGCGAGCTGGACCTGCGCATCCAGGAGGTGAACTGGTCGACGGAGCTGCGCTGACGAGTCGGTAGCCGCCTGGGAGCGGGCACGAACCCCACGCCTGCCGGGGTGATGGCAGGCACGCAGCGTCGACGGGCCGGCGCATCCGCTTCGGATCCTTCGCCCGGCACGCAGCACACGCGCACTCGCGGGGAACCGCGTGCATCGCGCACGCATCACCACCACGTGCCGACCCTCGCGGCGAGGGTGGGATCGGGGACTCTCGTCAGCGCAGCAGCCGCGTTCTGCAGGCGATCGTGGGGGTCGGAGGGAAGATGCCCCTCTGCCACCCCGGATCGCCTGCAGAACGCAACCGTCAGGAGGCGGCAGCCTCCCGGCGCCGCACGCGCGCCGGCGCCCAGTGCCACGCGACCGCCCACCCCAGGGCGATGCCCGCGAGGTCGGCGAGCGCGTCCCACACGTCGCCGGAGCGCGAGCGCAGCAGCAGCCCCTGCACGAGCTCCGATGCGACCGCCTGCACCACGAGCAGGCTCGCGAGCACGGGGCCCGGGATGCCTGCGATGACGCCAGACGCCATGACGAGCGCGAACATCCCCACGTGGCCGAGCTTGTCGGTGCCGGGGAAGTCGCCGCTGTCGGGCGCCACCGGTGAGTAGAGGCCCCAGAGCTGGATGCCGATCGCGAGCGCGAGCACGATCCATGCGACGACGCGGCGGAGGCGGCCGCGCGCTGCAGGGTCGGGGCCGGCGCGCACCCGATCACGCTAGCCACGGCAGCCCGGCGCTCGCCGAGGCGCCGGCCGCGACCGTCCCCCACGGATCCGGGCATGCGCACGGGCGATCGGGGGACACGAGCGCGGCACCCGACGCGACCGGCGGCGGCGCCCGCGCGACCCGAGGCGGATGCGCGCGCGAGTAGACTCGGCAGCACCGCATCCGCTCCCTCCGTGAGGTCTCCGCCAGTGCCCGATGCCCCCGCCCGCCCCGTCGCCGACACCGTCGAGCACGCGATCGCGACTCCGGAGAAGGAGCAGCCGTACGCGGCGCTCGGCCTCAAGCCCGACGAGTACGAGCGCATCCGCGAGATCCTCGGCCGCCGCCCCACGTCGGGCGAGCTGGCGATGTACTCCGTCATGTGGTCGGAGCACTGCTCGTACAAGTCGTCGAAGAAGCACCTGAAGGTCTTCGGGCAGAAGGTCACCGACCAGATGCGCGAGCGCCTCATGGTCGGCATGGGCGAGAACGCCGGCGTGCTGGATGCCGGCGAGGGCTGGGCGGTCACGTTCAAGATCGAGAGCCACAACCACCCGTCGTTCGTCGAGCCCTTCCAGGGCGCCGCGACGGGCGTCGGCGGCATCGTGCGCGACATCATCTCGATGGGCGCACGCCCCGTGGCCGTCATGGATGCGCTGCGCTTCGGCGCCATCGACCACCCCGACACGGCGCGCGTCGTGCACGGCGTCGTCGGCGGCATCTCGTTCTACGGCAACTGCCTCGGCCTGCCGAACATCGGCGGCGAGACGGTGTTCGACGCCGTCTACCAGGGCAACCCGCTCGTCAACGCCCTCGCGGTCGGCGTGCTGCGCCACGAGGACCTGCACCTCGCGAACGCGCGCGGCGCCGGCAACAAGGTCGTGCTCTTCGGCGCCCGCACCGGTGGCGACGGCATCGGCGGCGCATCCATCCTCGCGTCCGACTCGTTCGACGCCGACGGCCCCGCCAAGCGCCCCGCGGTGCAGGTGGGCGACCCGTTCGCCGAGAAGGTGCTCATCGAGTGCTGCCTCGAGCTCTACAAGGCCGACCTCGTCGAGGGCATCCAGGACCTCGGCGCCGCCGGCATCTCGTGCGCGACGAGCGAGCTCGCGTCGAACGGCGACGGCGGCATGCAGGTCGAGCTCGACCACGTGCTGCTGCGCGACCCCACGCTCACGGCCGAGGAGATCCTCATGTCGGAGTCGCAGGAGCGCATGATGGCGATCGTGACGCCCGAGAAGCTCGAGGCGTTCCTCGCGGTCACCGAGAGGTGGGACGTCGAGACGAGCGTGCTCGGCGAGGTCACCGGCACCGGCCGCCTCGTCATCACGCACGGCGGCGAGACGATCGTCGACGTCGACCCCCGCACGGTCGCGATCGACTCGCCCGTCTACGACCGGCCGATGGAGCGTCCCGAGTGGCTCGACGCCCTCAACGCCGACACGACCGCGCGCCTCCCCCGCTCCGAGGCAGCCGGCCTGCGCTCCGAGCTGCTGGCGCTCGCGGGCTCGCCGAACCTCGCCGACCCGTCGTGGATCACCGAGCAGTACGACTCGTACGTGCTCGGCAACACGGCGCTGTCGATGCCCGACGACGCCGGCATGGTGCGCATCGACGAGGAGTCGGGCCTCGGCTTCGCCGTCTCGGTCGACGCCAACGGCCGCTACTGCCAGCTCGACCCGCGCGAGGGTGCGAAGGCGGCGCTCGCCGAGGCGTACCGCAACGTCGCCGCGACGGGCGCGACGCCGCTGGGCGTCTCGGACTGCCTCAACTTCGGCAACCCCGAGGTGCCGTTCGTGATGTGGCAGTTCGCGGAGGCCGTCGACGGTCTCGCGGATGCGTGCGTCGAGCTGGGCATCCCGGTCACGGGCGGCAACGTGTCGTTCTACAACCAGACGGGCGAGACGCAGATCCACCCGACCCCCGTGGTCGGCGTACTCGGTGTCATCGACGACGTCGCCCGCCGCGTGCCCGCCGGCTGGCAGGACGACGGCCTGCACCTGTACCTGCTCGGCACGACCCGCGACGAGCTCGACGGCTCCGCGTGGGCCGGCGTCGTGCACGACCACCTCGGCGGCACCCCGCCGCTCGTCGACCTCGCCGCCGAGAAGGCCGTGGCCTCGCTCGTGCAGGCTGCCGCGCACGACGGCCTGCTGGCCGCCGCGCACGACCTGTCGGAGGGTGGCCTCGGCGTCACGCTCGCCGAGGGCGCGATGCGCTTCGGCATCGGCGCGCGCATCTGGCTCGAGGAGCTGTGCGAGCGCGACGGCGTCGACCTCACGGCTGCACTGTTCTCGGAGTCGGGCGCTCGGATGCTCGTGGCCGTGCCGCGCGAGGACGACGTGCGGTTCCAGGGCATGTGCGCCGCGCGCGGCGTGCCGTCGCTGCGCATCGGCGCGACGGACTCGACGACGGGCTCGATCGAGGTGCAGGACGTCTTCACGATCGGCCTCGACGAGCTGCGCCAGCGCAACGGCTCGACGCTGTACGACACCTTCGCCTGATCCTCGCGTCTTCGAGACCCGCCGCGCCTTCGGGTGCGGCGGGTCTCGTCGTCTTCGGCTCCATCGTTCGAGGCTCGCTTCGTTCGCACCTCAAGGAGCGGTCTGTGGATGCGATCGCTCACCCCGCGAGGTGCCCACCACCCGCTCCCTGAGGTGCGAGCCCGAAGGGCGAGCCTCGAAGGGCTCCTTACGAGACGGCTCCCGTGCGGCACCTTTCGAGGCTCGCTCCGCTCGCACCTCAAGGAGCGGTCATCGGAGGAGCGGTCTGTGGGCGGGGATACCGTGGCGACATGCACCACGACGACCTCGACGCCCTCGTCGATCGCGTGCCGCTCGGCTGGAGTCGGCACGACGTCGACGGGCGGGCGTGGGGGCTCACGCGCGTCGACCATGCGGAGGGGCGGTCGAGCACGATCGAGGGCGAGGAGCTCGGCGGCACCGGCCGCATGAGCGCCAACGTGTGGCGCACCGCATCCGGCACGCACCTCAAGCCGTGCGAGATGCCCGCCGAGCAGGTGCTCGCCGTGCTGCGCGCGCTGCCGACCACCGACTGATTCGACGCATCCGCGAGACGCCGCGTCCCGCTCGCGATGGTCGAACGATCCTCGACGATGCATGCGCGCCGAGGTCCTGTCAACGCCCAACATGCGCGAATTTCGTTCGACAGACTAGCGAAATGCCGAAGTCGCCGCTCACCGTCGCCTGGACCATGCTCCTCATCGCATGCGTCGTGCTCGTGACCGTCGCCGCCGGCGCGCTGGCGGTCGCGATCGCATCCCCAGCCGGCACCGTCGCGCATCTCGACGCGTGGCGAGGGGTCGTCACGTCCTCCGCCGTGCTCGTCGCGTCTGCGCTCGCGCTCGCGGTCCTGACGCTCGTGAGGATTCGCCGCGGCGAGTCGCTCGTCAGCACCAATGAGATGCCCGCTGATGCCGAGGCTCTCGAGGTCATCGTCGTCGAGCGACGCCGACCGACGCGCGTCTGACCGATCGAGGCATCCGAAACCGCGTCTGCTGCGAACGCAGAGCAGCACACGTTCCCCCGCACCACACAGAAGAGGAATCGCCATGAAGATCATGCACAGCACACTCGGCAAGACCACCCTGGGCGTGATCGCTGCAGGCGCTCTCGCCTTCTCCCTCGCGGCCTGCTCGACGCCGGCCGCAGAGGAGCCGGCCGAGACGAGCGCCTCGGAGAGCACGGACGCCACGCCCGAGCCCATCGCGGTCATCGACGAGCTCGGCGGCGTCGACACCCAGGTCACCCTCGATCAGGGCTTCCTCGACGCCATCACGGGCCTCGGCCTCACGCCGGGCGTCATCGGTGGCGCCACCCTGACGGACGGCGTGCTCGCCTTCCCGATCACGGGCGGCAACGTCGAGTACTGGGACCCGGAGGAGGACTACCGCCCCTACGTCCAGGGCTCGATCGAGCACGACGGCTCGGGCATCTCCCTGACGGCCGGTGACATCACGGTCGAGCTGACCGACTTCCGCATCGACCCGGGCACGTCGGAGCTCTTCGGCACCGTCACGGCCAACGGCGAGGAGGTGGGTCAGGACATCCTGATCTTCGAGCTCAACGGCTCGACGCTCAACCCGCTGCAGGAGGGCCCGAACGGCGAGGCCATCCTCGAGGGCACCGAGGTCTACGTCTCCGAGGACGCAGCCGGCCTGCTGAACGACACGTTCGGCACCGACGCGGTCGTCGGTGGCCGCGAGGTCGGCCTGCTGGTCGGCGTCGCGCAGATCACGGCGGTCCCCGCCGAGTAGGCACGCGGAACGACCGAAGGCCCGTCGCACACCACTGGTGCGGCGGGCCTTCGCCATGCCAGCGGAGACGCAGCAGCGCCGCCCGCGGGATGCGCGGGCGGCGCTGCCTGGCCGGTCCGGGCGACGGAGAGGTCGTCTCCGCCGCGGATCCCGGCATGCGAGCACGAACGTCGCACCGCCCACCGGGTCGGTGGCGTGCGGGGCAGGCGCTCGCAGGTCGGCGCGGCTCAGTCGTAGCCGCGGATGATGATGGATGCCGTCGCCGGTCCGAGCGGCACGGCGGGCGCCGAGGGCAGGATGCGCGGAGCCGGCGGCAGCGTCGACCCGGGCACAGGTGCGCCGAGCGGCGCCGCCGACTCCGCAGCCATCACGCTGCCTCGGCGGCGACCGCAGCCGGCGCGAACGACCGCGAGTACACGGTCTCGGCCGTGCGCCACGCGACGAGCTCGGCGATGCGGATCGCCTCGGGGACCGGCCAGCCGTGCACCTCGACGTACTCCGAGAGGATGCGCGCCATCGAGTCGCGCCACAGGCGGGCGCCGAGCAGCACGAGCTCGGGCAGGCCCCACGCATCCGACGAGAACAGCACCTTGCCGAACGGCGCGAGGTCGAGCGTCTCGCGCACGACGACGTCGGCGTTCGCACCGAGGTAGTTGATCGAGAGGCCGGCGTCGAGGTAGACGTGCGGGTAGAGGTGGGCGAGGTAGCCCGCCTGGCGCGCATAGGGGTAGCAGTGCAGGAAGACGATGCGGCCGCCCGTGTGCTCGGTCGCGGCGCACAGCGCCTGCATGCCGGCGGGGTCGGCGCCGTCGAGGCGCAGGTTCGTGCCGCCGAAGCCGGCGTGCACCTGCACGGTGTCGCCGCGCTCGAGCGCCCACCAGATGAGGTGGCGCACGATCGTGCGGTCCTCGAGCCGCGACGGGGCGCCGGGCGAGCCGAGCGCGAACCACGCCTCGGCGGCGGCGAGCACCTCGGCCTCGGTGGGCTTGGCGCCGTCGAGGTCGAGGCCGCAGCGGTAGGCGGCGACGGTCTTCCAGCCGAGCGCGCGCTCGGCCTCGCGGTCGAGCACCTCGTGCAGCGACGAGAGGAAGTCGGCGCCCGAGGTGGCCTCGGCCATGACGGCCTCGGCGGTCGTCTCGAGCCGCACGATCGGTGCCCAGTCGGCGGCGCCGAGCGTCGCCATCCGCTGCTCGGGAAGCAGCTGTTCGGGCATGTAGCCGCCGTCGATCAGGTAGTGCGAGATGCCGGATGCGCGCAGCAGCCGCGCGGTCGCCTCGTCGAAGCCGAGCTCGCGGCGGGCTGCCAGGTACGTCTCGGTGTCGGCGAACGGCTCGAGGCCGAGCACGGGTGCGCAGTGGCGGCGCACGGCGAATCCGATCTGCGTGTCGAGCGCGGTCTCGCGCGACCAGTGGTGGTCGGCCTCCGTGAGGGCGTCGAGCAGGTCGGACTCGTCGAGCGGGTCGGTGAGCAGCGAGTGCACGTGGTGGTCGACGAGCGGCAGCGCCTCGATGGCGGCGGCGATGTCGGGGTGGACGGCGGTCATGCGAGCTCCCTGCGCAGGTGGTGGCCGAGGCGGGTGATGCCGGCGACGATGTCGTCGTCGGACACGTTGGAGAAGTTCACGCGGGCGTGGTTCGGGTGCCCGCCGTCGGCGAAGAACGTCGTGCCGGGCACGTACGCGACCTTCGCCTCGGGCAGCGCGACCTCGGCCATGAAGCGCGCGGAGTCGAACCCCTCGGGGAAGGTGAGCCACGTGAAGAGGCCGCCCTCGGGGGTCGTGCGGCCGACGGAGGCGGGGAACGCCTCGTCGATCGTCGCCAGCATGAGGTCGCGCTTCGCGCCGTACGCGACGCGCAGGCGCTCGACGTGCGCGTCGAGGTCGAAGCCGGCGATGAACGACGCGGCGGCGTGCATCGCGAGCGTGCCCGACTGCGTGTCGGCGGCGAGCTTCAGCAGGCCGAGGCGCTCGCGCAGCTCGGGGGATGCGGCGAGCCAGCCCAGGCGCATGCCGGGGGCGAGGATCTTCGAGAACGACGAGAGGTGGATGACGCGGCCCTCGGTGTCGAGGCTCTTGAGCGTGGGCACGGGCTCGCCGTCGAAGCGCAGCTCGCGGTAGGGGCTGTCCTCGAGCACGACGAGGCCGTGCTCGTTGGCGAGCTCGATGAGCCGGCGGCGGCGCTCGAGGCTCATGGTGACGCCCGTGGGGTTGTGGAAGTCGGGCACCGTGTAGAGCATCCGCACGCCGGGGTTGGCGGCCAGCACCTCGGCGAGGTGGTCGGTGTCCATGCCGTGCTCGTCGAGGCGCACGGTCGCGTACGTCGGCTCGAGCGGTGCGAAGGCGATGAGGGCGCCGAGGAACGTGGGGTCCTCGACGATCACGGTGTCGCCCGGGTCGACGAGCATCTTGGCGACGAGGTCGAGGCCCTGCTGCCCGCCCGAGAGGATGAGCACGTCGTCGGCGACCATGGGCGTGCCCTGCGCCGTCATGCGCTCGGCGATCGCCTCGCGCAGCGCGGGCAGGCCGTCGGAGGTCGTGTACTGCAGCGACGCCGCCTGCTCGGGCTGCAGCAGCGCGTCGAAGACGCTGCGCAGGTCGTCGAGCGGGAAGAGCCGCTGGTCGGGGTAGCCGCCGCCGAACGAGATGAGCGCGGGGTCGGCGCCGTGCTTGAGCAGCTCGCGGATGGCGGACGGCCGCACGCGATCCATGCGGCGGGCGTAGGACTGGGGCATTGCGGGCCTTTCGATGTGCTGCTCTAGTTGGACGCTACCTTACGATCTAAGGTAGAAGACAGCACAAAGTTACAGTTGTGAGAACTCTCACGAGAACGGCCTGAGCATGACCATCACCACCGGCACGCGCACGGGCACCGCATGGCAGGCAGCGATCGTCGCCGCGTCGTTCGCGATGCTGCTCGCGGGCACCAACGCCATCAACCCGCTGCTGCCCGTCTACCGCGACCTGCTCGGCCTCGACCCGCTGCTCATCTCGCTGACCTTCGTCTGCTACGTCAGCGTGCTCGTCGTCGTGCTGCTCGTGCTCGCGCGCCCCACGCTCACGCGCTTCGCCGCTCCCCTGCTCGTCGCCGCCCTCGCCGTCGCGATCGGCTCCGACGTGCTGCTCGCGATCGCGCAGGAGTGGTCGGTGCTCGCCGGCCGAGCCGTCGCGGGCATCGCCGGCGGCATGGGCACGGGCGCGGCCGCCGCGCTCGTCGTCGCCGCGATCGGCGCTCCCGGCCGCGCGATCTCGGCGACCGGCAACCTCGTCGGCGCGGTCGTGGGCGCGGGCGGCTCGCAGCTCGTCGTGTCGTTCGCCGAGGCCGGCTCGCCGCAGATCGTGGCGCTCGGCCACGCGAGCATCCTGCTCGTGCTGCTCGTCGCCGCGTCGATCGTGCTGCGCGTGCGGCGCGACGCGAACCGCGCGGCGCTCGTGGGCATCCGCGGCGGGACGGCGCGCATCCGCATCGACCGCCGCGTCGTGCGGATGCTCGCGAGCGGCTCGGTCGGATGGATCGGCGTGAGCGTGGGCATCGTGTTCGGCGCGACGATCTTCGCCGAGCTCGAGCAGCCCGTCGCCCGCGCGTTCGGTCCCGTGCTCATGCTCGCGACGAGCGCCGCCGCGCAGCTGTCGAGTCCCGCGATCGCGCGCCGGGCGCCGTGGGCGTCGGGCCTGCTCGTGCAGGCGGCCGGCGCGCTGAGCGTCGCCGCCGGCGCGCTGTGGGCGGCGACGCCCGTCGTGCTCGTGGGCTACGCGCTGCTGGGCGTCGGCATCGGCATCTCGTACCGCGCGGGCCTCGTGGCGCTCACGCGCGGCGCGACGCCGGCGCAGCAGGGCGCGCTCTCGTCGCTCTACGCCGCCGTCACGTACGCCGCCGCGGCCGTCGCCGTGCTGCTCGTCGGCGGCATCGGCAACCTCACGGGCGTCGTGCCCGCCGCGATCGGTGCCTTCGCGCTCGTGGGCGTCGCGAGCCTCGCCACCGCGGTCGTCGCACCGCGCCTGCGCGACACCGCCGAGCCGCTCCGCACACCCTGAGCGAGGCGCGCCGCCTTCGCGTGGTACCTTGCACGCCCGATCGACCTTCGAAACGAAGGTCGCGCCCGACCAGCACCATCGCAAGCGCAACAGCGCGACCGAGCGGACGGAGACCCATGGCCGACGAGACCACCGACACCCCGCTGCGCAGCTTCGCCGAGCGCATCCGCCCCGCGACGCCCGAGGTGCCGCTCGACGCGATCGACGTGCAGCTGCTCATGGAGCTCGCGAAGGATGCGCGCGTGCCGCAGCGCGCGCTCGCCGACGTGCTCGGCATGTCGTCGCCCGCCGTCGCCGACCGCATCGCGCGCCTCAAGGCCAAGGGCGTCATCCGCGGGTTCAGCGTCGACATCGACTGGGAGGCGCTCGGCCACTCGACCGTCGCCTACCTGTCGATCAAGGCGGCCGTCGGCTTCGACCAGAGCCGCGTCTTCGAGACGCTCATGGGCCTGCGCGGCGTCGAGGAGATCAACGTCGTCACGGGCGCGAACGACATGGTCGTGAAGATCCGCGCCCACGGCTTCGACGACCTGCGTCAGATCCTCGCGAACGACGTGTGGGGCATCCCCGGCGTGCAGCAGACCGAGACGTCGATCGTGCTCGTGCGCGCCGAGCCCGAGGGCGTCGACGCGCGCATGCTGCAGGCGCTGCTGCCGAGCGACGACTGACCCCGTACGACGAAGGCCCCGGCGTGCTGCGCCGGGGCCTTCGTCGTGTCGGGCGTCAGAGCCCGAGGCGGTAGAGCCGGTTCGCGGTGCCGAAGAGGATGGCGCGCTGCTCGTCGGCCGTGCGCTCGTCGAGGATCGTGCGGTAGGCCTCGAGGTAGCGGTCGTACGGCCAGCCGACGAGCGTGCCGACGGGGAAGTCGCTGCCCCACAGCACGCGGTCGGCGCCGAGCTCCGCGACGATGGGCGCGACGAAGGGCCGCATGGCGTCGACCGACTTCTCCTCGGGGTACGCCGCGGCGGCCGAGAGCTTCACGAGCACGTTGGGCGCCTGCGCCATCGTGGCGATGGAGGCGCGCCAGCGCGCGACGCCCTCGGCGTCCTGCTCGATGGGGCTGCCGATGTGGTTCACGACGATCGGCAGGTCGGGCAGGTCGCGTGCGAGGGCGAGCACGTCGTCGGCCTGGTACGGGTAGAGCAGCAGCTCGAGGTGCAGGTCGAGCTCGACGAGCAGCTCGGCGCTGCGACGCCATGCCGCCTCGCGCAGGATGCCGTCGCGCGGCGCCATGCGGCGGTCCGGGTGCGGCGTCCACGCGACGACCTGGCGGATGCCGCGCATCCGCTCGTACGACGCCTGCTCGCGCAGCACGTCCTCGGTCTCGTCGCGGCCGAACGCCGCAGCACCGACGTAGCGCGACGCGAAGGGGCCACCGTCGAGCGTCTCGAGCCACCTGGTCTCCTCGACGGGCGAGCGGCCCGCATCCCACAGCGCCTCGACGTGCACCGACGCGACCACGTCGGTGCCCTCGACGTCGGCGAGGTAGTGCTCGAGCACGTAGTCCTTGCCCTTGAGCCGGTCGAGCCTGCCCTTGGGTCCGAAGTCGCCAGCGGGCCGGAGCCAGGGGTGGCGATCCATCGACAGATCCCACAGATGCGTGTGGGCGTCGACGACGGGGCCGTCGTAGCGAGCGGTCACGGTTCCTCCTGTTGCGAAAGATCGTTATGAGGTAACAATCTAAGGTTCTTGACGCGCAGAATCTCACAAGATTAGGTTCATGGCACGTCGTTGTTACACGAACGAAACAACGACTCGCTTACAGTGAGCCGTGCGTGCTCCCCACACGCACCGCATCCGCACCAGAAGGAGGTGGCCAGATGGCCACTCGCAGCACCATCGCCCGCACGGCCGTCGCCGCCGCGGCGCTGCTCTCGATCGTCGGCGTCGCCGGCTGCTCGACGTCGTCGAGCGAGCCCGAGGAGTCGGCAGCAGCATCCGAGTCCGACATCCCCATGCCCGAGTTCAGCCAGGAGCTGCAGGACCTCTTCCCCGAGGACGTCATCGAGTCGGGCGTCATCCGCGCCGCCTCGATCACCCTGCCGCCCTACTCGTACAAGGACGAGGACGGCACGACCGACATCGGCCTGAACTGGGACACGATCGCCGCCATCGAGGCAGCGACCGGCCTCGAGGTCGAGCTCGAGATCGCCCCGTCGATCGGCGACATCTTCACGGGCTTCCAGTCCGACCGCTACGACGTCAACATCTCGCCGCTCTCCGACATCCCCGCGACGCAGGCGAACTACGACTTCGCCGTCTGGATCGCCGAGTACGTCGTCTTCATCCAGCCCGAGACGGCCGAGGACACCATCGACTCGCTCGACGCGACCTGCGGCCACACGATCGCCACCCTGCAGGGCGGCACGGCGCAGACGGTGCTCGAGAACCAGCAGGCGAGCTGCGACGAGCCGATCGACATCGCCCTGTTCGGCGACCAGGACTCGGCGATCCTCGCCGTCACCTCGGGTCGCGCCGACGCCGCGTTCTCGTCGCAGATCCCGCTGACGTACTACGCGGAGCAGAACCCGACGCTCGTCATCTCGGGCGCCAACTCGACCGACAACGGCTTCCCGCCGTTCTGGGTCGGCGCATCCGCCCCCACGGGCGACCCGATCGTGCCCGCCATGCTCGCCACGTTCGAGGCGCTGCAGGAGGCCGGCACGTACGACGCGCTCCTCGCCAAGTACGGCATCGAGGAGAACGCGATGGACGAGTTCGGCTTCAACCTGGCCGAAGAGTCCTGAGCAGCAGGGAAGAGGAGGTACCGACGATGACCACGACGACCCCCGTCGACGTCTCGACCGCGCGCCGCAGGGCGCGCCCCGGACAGTGGATCGCCACGATCGTGGTGGGTGCGGCCGCAGCCGGCGTGCTGTGGATCTTCGCCACCAACCCCACGGTCGACTGGTCCGTGATCGGTCGGTACCTCTTCTTCCCCGCCATCCTCAAGGGCCTCTGGGTCACCATCTACCTCACGGTGGGTGCCATGGCCATCGGCATCGTGCTCGGCGTGCTCCTCGCAGCCGGCCGCCTCTCGCCGAACCCCCTCATCCGCGGCGTCTCCAACGCCTACGTGTGGTTCTTCCGCGGCACCCCCACGCTCGTGCAGCTGATCTTCTGGTACAACATCGCGATCTTCCTGCCGCGCGTCGAGCTGGGCCTGCCCGGCCTCGACCCGTTCTTCAGCGCCAACACGAACGACCTCATCAGCCCGATCATCGCCGCCCTGCTGGGCCTCGGCCTCAACGAGGCCGCCTACATGGGCGAGGTCGTGCGCGGCGGCCTGCTCGCCGTGCCGCACGGGCAGACGGAGGCGGCGCAGTCGGTGGGCCTGTCGACCCGCAAGACCTTCACGCAGATCATCCTTCCCCAGGCGATGCGCGCGATCGTGCCACCGACGGGCAACCAGATCATCATCATGCTCAAGGGCACATCGCTCGTGTCCGTCATGGCCGTCGCCGACGTGTTCTACACGGCGCAGGGCATCTACCAGACCAACGGCCAGGTCATCCCGCTGCTCATCGTCGCGAGCATCTGGTACCTCGCCTGCACGACCGTCCTGTACTTCATCCAGGGCAGGCTCGAGCGCCGCTTCGGCCGAGGCTTCGAGCGCCGCTCGATCGGCAAGGGCAAGGGCTCGAAGCCCAGGACCGCAGCCATCCCCGTCGCCGCCGCGCCCGCCGCCGTGACGACCGAGACCACGGAAGGTGCCGCGCGATGACCGCCACCACGCCCCTGCTCAGCGCGAGCCACGTCTCGAAGCACTTCGGCCACAACCTCGTGCTCGACGACGTCTCGCTCGACGTCGCCCGCGGCGAGACCGTCGTGCTCATCGGCCCCTCCGGCGCCGGCAAGTCGACGCTGCTGCGCACGCTCAACATGCTCGAGACGATCGACTCCGGCTCGATCACCCTCGACGGTGAGCTCATGGGCTTCGAGGAGGTCGGCGGTCGCCTGCTGCACCGCTCGAAGAAGGACGTGACCCGCCAGCGCGCCCGCCTCGGCATGGTGTTCCAGCAGTTCAACCTCTTCCCGCACATGACGGCGCTCGAGAACGTCGCCCACGCCCCCGTGCACGTGCGCGGCATGAAGACGAAGGCGGCGCGCGCCGCCGCGACGGCGCTGCTCGAGCGCGTCGGCCTCGCCGACCGCGCGGGCCACTACCCCTCCGAGCTGTCGGGAGGCCAGCAGCAGCGCGTCGCCATCGCGCGCGCCCTCGCCATCCAGCCCGAGGTGCTCCTCTTCGACGAGCCCACGTCGGCACTCGACCCCGAGCTCGTCGAGGACGTGCTGCACGTCATGCGCGAGCTCAGCGAGCAGGGCCAGACGATGATCATCGTCACGCACGAGATGGGCTTCGCCCGCGATGTCGCCGACCGCGTCGTGTTCATGACCGAGGGCGCCGTGCGCGAGGTCGGCACGCCCGAGCAGATCTTCCGCGACAGCGAGAACGTGCGCCTGCGCGCCTTCCTCTCGAGCGTCGGCGCCCGCGCATGAGCGTGGCCCCCGACGTGCGCATCCTGCCGGCTCCGGCCGTCGACGACGCGCTGCTCGAGACCCTGCGCGGCCTCGACCTGCCGACGTTCGGGCACATCCTCGAGGACGGATTCGCGCGCGGCATCCAGCGGATCGCCGGCGGCGAGACGCTCACGGTCGGCCGCGTCGTCACCGTGAAGCTCGTCGTCACCGACTCGCGCCTCGTGCACTACATGACCTCCCTCGTGCAGCCGGGCGACTTCGTCGTCGTCGACAACGGCCACAACACGACCCACGCCTCCGTCGGCGGCGGCGTCGCCGGCGCCCTCGCAGCACGGGGAGCCGTCGGCGTCGCCGTCGAGGGCACCGTCACCGACGTCGTCGAGCTGCGTGAGAGCGGCATGGTCGTGCTCGGCCGCGGCCTCGCGCCCTTCACCACCCGCACGCAGCCCGATCGGCCCGTGCAGGGCGGCATCAACGTGCCCGTCACGATCGGCGGCGCCAGCGTGCGCGCCGGCATGATCGCGATGGCCGACGAGAACGGCGTGCTCTTCGCCGAGCCCGACGTGCTCGCCGGCCTCGTCGACCGCGTGCGCGGCATGATGGCGTGGGAGCCGCCCGCCATGGCCCGCGTGCGCGCGGGCGAGACGACCCTCGCCGAGCTCATCCTCCCGCCCGAGGACCTCGCCGCACTCGACGCGCTCGCGAGCGCAGGACGGATCGCACCATGACCACCCCGAAGTTCGCAGCCTGGTTCTCGACCCCGAACGTCGCCGGACTCGAGATCGTCGCCCGCGCCGGGTACGACACCGTGATCTTCGACGTCGAGCACGGGAGCTTCGACCTCGCCGATCTCAACCGCACCATCCCGTTCGTCAAGGCGCTCGGCATGACGATGCTCGTGAAGGTCGGCGCCCCCGAGCGCTCCCCCATCCAGCAGGCGCTCGACTTCGGCGCCGACGGCGTCATCATCCCCCACATCCTCGACGTCGCCCAGGCTGCCGAGGTCTGCGGGCTCGCGAAGCTGCCGCCGCTCGGCGACCGCTCGCTCGCCGGCGGCCGCACGATGGACTACATCGGCTTCGACGCCGAATGGGCGCCGAGGCACAACCGCGAGACGCTGTGCCTGCCCATGATCGAGGACCCCGCAGCGCTCGACGACGTCGAGGCCATCCTCGCGCTCGACACCGTCGACGGCGTCTTCGTGGGCCCCGGCGACCTCTTCGCGCGCCGCGGCGGTGGCGGCTACGTCTTCGACGACTTCTCGGACGCGTCGCTGCGCGCCATCGCCCGCGCCGCCCGCGCGGCGGGCAAGCCGTGGATGATGCCCGCCTGGAGCGAGACCGAGCAGCGCCTCGCGATCGAGGAGGGCGCGCACACGATCGGCGTGCTGCAGGAGTTCACGGCGCTGCGCCTCGCGTTCTCGGGGGCGCTCGCCTCCGCCAAGGCGCTCGCGTCGTGAGCCTCGCGCCGCAGCCCGCCGACTCCGAGCTGGCCGACGTCGCGCGCATCCTGCGCGACCTCATCCGCATCGACACGTCGAACCACGGTGGCGACCTCACTCGCCCCGAGGAGCCTGCCGCCGACTACGTGCAGGCCATCCTCGACGACCTCGGCATCCCCTCGACGCGCTACGAGCGCGCACCCGGCCGCACGAACCTCGTCGCGCGCTGGGCGGGCGTCGACTCGACGCTGCCTGCCCTCATGCTGCACGCGCACCTCGACGTCGTGCCCGCCGACCCCACGACGTGGACGCATCCGCCGTTCGACGGCGTCATCGACGACGGCATGCTGTGGGGCCGCGGCGCCATCGACATGAAGGACTTCGCGGCGATGATGCTCGCCGCCGTGCGCCGCCTCGTCGCGGAGGGCTTCCAGCCGCAGCGCGACGTCGTGCTGACGTTCTTCGCCGACGAGGAGGGCGGCACGGAGTTCGGCTCCGAGTGGATGGCCGCCGAGCACCCCGAGGCGTTCGCGGGCGTCGACACCGCCATCAGCGAGGGCGGCGGCTACTCGATCACGGTCGACGGACAGCGCGCGTACCTCATGAACACGGGCGAGAAGGGCGCGTACTGGCTCGAGCTCGTCGCGCGCGGCGTGTCGGGCCACGGCTCGCTGCCCGCGATCGACAACCCCACGCTGCGCATCGCCGAGGCCGTGCGCGCCGTCGGCGCCATCGAGTGGCCGCTCGTCATGACCGACACGACGGCGACGCTGCTCGAGCGCCTGCGCGAGCTCGCGGGGCTGCCCGCATCCGCGACGCCCGAGGAGCTCGCGCTCGTGGCCGGCCCCTCGGCGACGCGCATCCGCGCCGGCCTGCGCGACGTGTCGAACGTCACGAAGATCGCCGCCGGGTACAAGGAGAACGTCGTGCCCGAGACGGCAACGGCCGTCGTCGACCTGCGGTTCATCCCGGGACGCGAGGATGCGGCGCTCGCGCACGTGCGCTCCGTGGTCGGGCCCGAGATCGAGGTGCGCGTGCTCATGGAGCTCGACGCCTTCGAGACGCCGTTCGAGGGTCGCGTCGCCGAGCAGGTGCAGGCGATCATCGCCGAGGTCGACCCCGGCGCCGTCGTGCTGCCGCACCTCATCCCCGGCGGCACCGACGCCAAGCCGCTGCGCCGCATCGGCATCCGCGGCTACGGCTTCATCCCCCTGCGCCTGCCCGCCGACTTCGCGTTCCCGCGCATGTTCCACGGCGTCGACGAGCGCGTGCCGCTCGACGCGCTGGACTTCGGCGAGGACGTCGTGCGCCGTCTGCTCACGCAGCAGTAGCCCCGCGCCGTCTGCGCTTCGCAGGCGATTCGGGGTGGCGGAGGGAAGATACCCCTCTGCCCACCCTGATCGCCTGCGAAACGCAACACCCGCATCCGTGGCTCTCTGCGTATTGCAGGCGATTCCGGGCCTTGAGGGGAATGTTCGCTTCAGAGGCGGAATCGCCCGCGAGACGCAGACCAGCGGATGCGGTCAGGCGGTGGGCATCGGCACGCCCAGGCGGCGGCCCGCGAGGCTCGGCACGCGGGCGCGCGTCGCCGCGATCGCCTCGCTGTCGACGTCGACCACGAGCACGCCGACGCCCTCGCCGAGCGAGCCGCGCACGACGCCGTCGGGGTCGACGACCATCGAGTGGCCGATGCCGTTCGGCACGGCCTGGTCGGCGGCGACGACCCAGCTCGTGCTCTCGATCGCGCGGGCGCGCACGAGCGTCGTCCAGTGGTCGAGCTTGCGCACGCCAGGCGCCCAGCACGCCGGCACGACGAGCACGTCGGCGCCCGCATCCACCGCGGCGCGAGCGCTCTCGGGGAACCGCAGGTCGTAGCAGGTGAAGGTGCCTGCGGTCAGGTCGCCGTCGGCGAGCGTCCACGGCGCCTCGATCGGGCCGGGCTCGATGTGGTCGCTCTCGCGATAGCCGAACGCGTCGTACAGGTGCACCTTGCGGTAGGCGGCGACGGTGCCGTCGCGCCGCAGCAAGGCGGAGGAGTTGTACGGCAGGCCGTCGGCGCGCAGCTCGTAGGTGCCGACGACGAGGTCGATGCCGAGGTCGGTCGCGAGCGCGAGCAGCGGTGCGACGAAGGGGCCGTCGAGCGGCTGCGCCACGCGCTCGGCGAGGTCGAGGTCGTCGGCGTCGAACGCGATCGACGACTCTGGGCAGACGACGAGCGTCGCCCCCTGCTCGGCGGCGCGGCGCACGAGCGGCTCGAGCGTCGCGACGTTCTCGGCGGGATCGGCGGTGGGCGCGAATTGGACGATGCCGACGCGAAGGGTGCTCATGCGTGCTCCTCAGCAGATGCTGGACCATTCCAGCCTGCGATTCGCAGTCTACTGCGCGTCGAGTCCTTCGAAAGCGTCGCTCGACGTCGCCAACTGCCTTGCGATCGCAGGTCACGCCTCGCGCTTCGCCCATTCCGGCAGCAGCGCCTCGGCCACGTGGCCGCGCAGCTCGATCGTGGGCAGCGAGCCGCCGCTCAGATCTGGCCGGCGGCGTGCTGCTCGTGGTGGTGGATGACCTCGGCGATGACGAAGTTCAGGAACTTCTCCGCGAACGCCGGGTCGAGGCCCGACTCCTCGGCGAGGCGACGCAGCCGGTCGATCTGCCGCTGCTCGCGCGCGGGATCGGACGCCGGCATCTCCTCGGCCGCCTTCAGCGCACCCACGGCCTGCGTGAGCTTGAAGCGCTCCGCGAGGGTGTGGATCAGGATGGCGTCGAGGTTGTCGATGCTGCTGCGGTAACGGTCGAGCTCGTCGAGTGCGGACACGGCCCCAGCCTACGGCCGCCCGTCTGCGCATCCGGGCTCCGCGGCGTCGGCGACGCGCGCCCCGGCGCCGGATGAACGTTCGGTGACGGGCCGCGGTCGAGTCGCCGCTGCGGGCCTCGATCCGCAGGTCGCGCACCTACCGTGGCCAGCGATGGCGACGATCGAGCGAACGACCACGCGTGGCACGACCCTGGCCGAGCGGGCGCAGGCGCGCGCGCTGCGGCACACGAGGCAGATCGCGACGCTCGCGCCGCGGTGGCGCGAGGCCCGCACGGTGTGGATCGCGTTCGGCGTGCTGCAGGCCGCGACCATCGCGGTGCTCGCCGGCCACATGCTCGCCGGCGACACGCTCGGCGACCTGCCGCTGTACCGCGAGTGGGCGATGGATGCGTTCGAGGGCCGCGGCATCGTGGGCGTCGACGAGGAGTGGGTGTACCCGCTGCTCGCGTGGCTGCCGATCGGGTTCGCGAACATCGCGACCGCGCCCGCCTACCTGGCGATGTGGATCGGCATGATCGGCGTGCTCGACGCGCTCGCGCTGCGCTCGCTGCTCGCCTCAGGATCGACGCGCGCCATCATCGCCGGATGGGCGTGGCTCGGCATGCTGCTGGCCCTCGCACCCGTGGCGCTGCTGCGGCTCGAGGGCGTCACGGCGCCGCTCGTGATCATCGCGATCTCGCTGCTCGCGCGGCGGCCGTGGGTCGCCGGCGCGCTGCTCGCCGTCGCGACGTGGATCAAGGTGTGGCCCGCCGCGCTCATCGGCGGCGCGCTCGTCGTCATGCACGAGCGCATGCGCATCCTGCAAGCGGGACTCGTCGTGACGGCGGGCGTCGTCGTCATGGCGATCGCGCTCGGCAACGCCGGACTGCTCGGCTCGTTCGCGATGATGCAGGACGACCGCAACCTGCAGCTCGAGGCGCCGCTCGCGACGCCGTGGGTGTGGATGGCGATGCTCGACGTGCGCGACGCCGCGGTGTTCCAGAACGTGGCGCTCGCGACGCGCGAGGTCGTCGGCCCGCTCGACGGGCTCGCGCAGGAGGCGTCGACGCCCCTCATGCTGCTCGCGACGATCGCGGCGCTCGTGCTCGCGCAGGTCGCCGTGCGCCGCGGCGCCGACCGGCACGAGACGCTGCTGACGGCGGCGCTCGTGATCACGGTGGCGATGTTCGCGTGCAATCGCGTCGGCTCGCCGCAGTACATGCTGTGGATCCTGCCCGTCGCCGTCGCCGCCCTCGCGACCGTCGACGGCGTCGCGCAGCGCTGGTGGCGCCGCATGACGGCGGTGCTGCTGTCGACGGGGCTGCTGACGACGATCATCTTCCCCATCGCCTACATGGCGCTCGTCGACCTGCAGGCGTGGGCCGTGGTGCTGCTCACGATCCGCAACGTGCTGCTGTTCGTCGTGCTCGCCGCGGCCGCGCGCCGCATGGTCGTGCTCGCGATCGGCCGGTCGACGCTGGATGCGGTGCGCGCGTCGCGGGCGGGTGGGCTGCCGGGCTGACGCCCGTCAGCAGCCGGTCGAGGAGCGCGCGAGCGCAGCGAGCACGCGTCACGAGACCACGCGACCGCCGCTCCCGCCCAGTCACGCGCGTGGTCGCGTGCAGCGGGCACGTCGCGAGGTCTCGTGACGGCTCCTCGCCTCCGGCTCGGGGCCTCCTCGACCAGCTGGTGGGAGCCCGATCGTTGGTGGGTCCTACGGCCTCCGCGCCGTGCGCACCCGCTGCGTGAGGGCGTCGCGCACCGCGGGCCACTCGTCGACGAGGATCGAGTGCACCGCGACGTCGCGCCACGTGCCCGCCGCATCCTGTCGCATGCGCCGCAGCACGCCTTCGTACGTGGCGCCGAGCCGAGCGATCGCTGCGCGCGAGCGGTGGTTGGCTGCATCCGCCTGGATGCGCACGCGACCGAAGCCGTGCGCGAACGCGTGGCCGAGCACGAGCAGCTTCGCCTCGGGGTTCACGGCCGTGCCCCAGACGTCGGGGGCGTAGGCGGTCCAGCCGACGTGCGCCTGCTCGGTGGCCTCGTCGAGGTCGGCGAGCGACGTCGTGCCCACGAGGCGACCCTCGCTGCGGAGGCGGATCGCGAACGGCCGCGCGTGCCACGGGTACGTGCGCTCGGCCCACGCGATCCATCCCGCATCCGACGCGTCGAGCGCCGCCGGGCCGCCGCAGTAGCCGCCCGCGAACACCTCGGGCACGCCGATCGCGTCGCGCAGCTCGAGCAGCACCTCGTGCGTGAGGGGCTCGAGGCGGATGACGTCGCCCTCGAGGGTCGCGGGGTCGGGGATGCGTGCGGTCATGGGTCCATCCCAGCATGCGGACGTCGGGCCACGCGCCCACGCGCGGCCCGGCGTCGGCCCGCTCAGCGCACCCGCCGCCGGTACAGCACCGTCGCGACGACGGCGGCCACCGCGAGGATGCCCACCATCCACGCGAGCGCGATCCACAGCTCGCTGCCCACCGCATCCCCGGCGAGCAGCGCGCGGATGGAGTCGACGATCGACGTGACCGGCTGGTGCTCGGCGAACCAGCGCACGGGACCGGGCATCGACTCGGTCGGCACGAACGCCGAGGACACGAACGGCAGGAGGATGAGCGGGTACGAGAACGCGCTCGCCCCATCCACGCTCCTCGCCGACAGCCCGGCGATGACCGCGACCCACGTGAGCGCGAGCGTGAAGAGCACGAGGATGCCCACGACGGCGAGCCACTCGAGCACGCTCGCCGACGACCGGAATCCCATGAGCAGCGCCGCGCCCACGACGACCGCGAGCGACACGAGGTTCGCGACGATCGACGTGAGCACGTGCGCCCACAGCACCGACGACCGGGCGATCGGCATCGTCTGGAAGCGCTCGACGATGCCGCCCTGCAGGTCGAGGAACAGCCGGTACGACGTGTACGCGATGCCCGACGCGACCGTGATGAGCAGGATGCCCGGCAGCAGGTAGTCGACGTACGCCGCGTCGCCGACGTCGATCGCGCCGCCGAGCACGAACGTGAAGAGCAGCAGGAACGCGATCGGCATGACGGCGGTCGTGACGATGGTGTCGGGGCTGCGCAGGATGTGGCGCAGCGACCGGCCGGTGAGGGTCGCGGTGTCGGCGACGGCGTGCGTGGTCATCGGGGCTCCTCCTTCGGTGCGAGTTCGGACGCGTCAAGTGCGGTCTCGTCGGCCCCGACGATCGCGAGGAAGACCTCCTCGAGCGACGGCTGCCGCTCGACCATCTCGACCGTCGCCTGCGGCAGCAGGGCGCGCAGCTCGTCGAGCGTGCCGTGGTGCACGATGACGCCGCGGTGCAGGATCGCGATGCGGTCGGCGAGCTGCTCCGCCTCCTCCAGGTGCTGGGTCGTGAGCAGCACGGTCGTGCCGGCGCGCGCGAGCTCTCGCACGGCATCCCACACCTCGATGCGCGCCTGCGGGTCGAGGCCCGTCGTCGGCTCGTCGAGCACGACGACGCGCGGGTCGCCGACGAGGCTCATCGCGATGTCGAGCCGGCGACGCATGCCGCCGGAGTAGGTGGCGGCGCGGCGGCCGCCGGCGTCGGTGAGCGAGAAGCGCGCGAGCAGCCGGTCGGCGATGCCGTGCGGATCGGGCAGGTGCCGCAGGCGGGCGACGAGCGCGAGGTTCTCACGGCCGGTCAGCACCTCGTCGACGGCGGCGAACTGGCCCGTGAGGCTCAGCGCCTCGCGCACGCGCTGGGCCGCGCCGCGCACGTCGTGGCCGGCGACGGATGCGGTGCCGGCATCCGCTCGCAGCAGCGTGGCGAGGATGCGCACGAGCGTCGTCTTGCCCGCGCCGTTCGAGCCGAGCAGCGCCACGATCGTGCCGGGTGCGACGTCGAGGTCGACGCCGCGCAGCACGGGGAGGTCGCGGAACGACTTCTCGATGCCTCGGACGGAGATCGCGGCGGCGGTCACGCGTCGCCTCCTGCGTCGTCGATCGCGTCGGCGATCGAGGTGGCGAGGCGGGTGCGCTCCTTCTGGATCCACGAGCCCTGCGGGTAGTTGGCGAGGTGCGCCTCGGCGAACTCGACGGGGTCGTCGCCGACGACGTCGCGCACGGGCGTGCCGTCGGCGAGGCCCTGCTCGAGCAGGGTCGCGAGGTCGTCGAGCATGCGCAGCATCTGCTCGCTGTCGCTGCCGGCGCCGAGGTTCAGCAGGTAGCGCTCGAGGGCGAGGCCCGTGGTGCGGTACGGCTCGGCGAGGCCCTTCACGCGGGCACGGTACTCGCGGTACTGCCGCTTCTGGGCGAGGTCGCCGACGATGAGCTCGATGGGGTTTCGCATGGTCACTCCTGGGTGGTCGTGGTGCCGGCGGCGTCGTCGCGGAGGCCGGCGAGGCGGGTGGCGAGGAGGTCGTAGGTGGCCCAGAACTCCTCGAGGGCGGTGCGGCCTGCCGCGTTGAGCGCGTAGACCTTGCGGGGCGGGCCCTTCTCGCTGGGCACCTTGGCGACGTCGACGAGGCCGCGCTGCTCGATGCGGGTCAGCAGGGCGTAGATCGTGCCCTCGGCGATGTCGGCGAAGCCGCGCTCGCGCAGCTCGGCGGTGATCTCGTACCCGTAGGCGGATCGCCGGCCGAGGGTCGCGAGCACGATGCCCTCGAGGATGCCCTTGAGCATCTCGGTCACCTGCTTGGGCATCGGCCCCTCCTTCGGTACTCAGTGACGTTGACTACCAGTAGATAGTGACACTGAATAGTGGATGTGGCAAGCCCTGGGAGGCGGTCGCCACCCCACCCGCTGGTCGAGGAGGCCCCGAGCCGCAGGCGAGGAGCCGTCACGAGACCACGTGAGGTGCGCGCTCGACGCGACCACACACATGGCTGGGCAGGAGCAGCGAGTCGCGTGGTCTCGTGACGCGGGCTCGCCCAGGGGCTCGCGCGCTCCTCGACCAGCTGTTGAGGAACCGCACCCCTACTCTGGGACCCGTGCCGCATCCCTCCGCCGACGCCCTCGCTCGCGCCGAGTCGCTCATCGCCCTCACGCCGGACTTCCCGAAGCCCGGCATCCTCTTCCGTGACATCGCGCCGATGCTCGCCGACGCCGATGCGCTCGCCGACGTGACCGCGGCGCTCGCGGCACCGTTCGACGGCGAGTTCGACATCGTCGCCGGCGTCGAGGCGCGCGGCTTCCTGCTCGCGGGCACCGTCGCGGCGACGGCGCGCACGGGGCTGCTGCCCATCCGCAAGGCGGGCAAGACGCCGCATCCCACGGCGTCGGTCGACTACGCGCTCGAGTACGACGTCGCGACGATCGAGGCCTCCGGCGACCTCACGGGCCGCCGCGTGCTGCTCGTGGACGACGTGCTCGCGACGGGCGGCACGCTCGCGGCGGCGCTGTCGCTCGTCGAGCGCCTCGGCGGCACCGTCGCGGGCGTCGCGGTGATCCTCGAGCTCGCCGACCTCGGCGGCCGAGCCCGAGTCCCCGCCACGCACGCCGTCTTCACCGCCTGAACGGAATTGAGGTTTTCGGCCGCTTTTGACATCACAAGCGGCCGAAAACCTCAATTCTCTGAGCCCGATAGCGTCGAAGGATGGGTGAGACGCGCTTCGAGGACTGGACCGACATCGAGGGGCTGCTGCGCATCCCGCGCATCGCGGGGCTCGCAGCCGGGCCAGACGGCAGGCTCGTGGCGCAGATCTCGCAGGCCACCGACGACCTGTCCCGCACGCCCTCGGCGCTGTGGGAGCTCGACCCCGCCGGCGGCGCCGCAGCGCGCCGACTGACGTGGTCGGCGAAGGGCGAGTCCGCGCCCCGGTTCGCGCCCGACGGCTCGCTGCTGTTCGCATCCGCCCGCCCCGACCCCACGGGCGAGCACGACGACGACGGCCCCGCGATCTGGCGCCTGCCCGAGCACGGCGAGGCGCGCGTCGTCGCCGCCGCGCCCGGCGGCCTCGGCCTCGTCGCCGTCGCCGACGACGGCTCGATGCTCGCGACGACGCAGGTGCTCGCCGGCGGCTCGCTCGCCGACGACGCCGCCCGCCGCGACGCCCGCGCCGCCGCGAAGCGCACCACGATCTGGCACACGGGCATGCCCATCCGCTACTGGGACCACGAGCTCGGCGACCAGTCGACGCGCCTCGTGCACGTGTCGTACGACGGCGAGCTGCGCGAGCTCACGCCGGGCGCCGACACGGTGGCGCTCACGAACGCCTCCGCCGACCTCGCCCGCGACGGCGCGACCGCCGTCACGACCTGGACGACGCGCACGACCGGCGGCGAGACGCGCACGGGCATCGCCGCGATCGACGTGCGCACGCGGCGGAGGCGGATGCTGCTGAAGCCGACCGCCGGGCACGGCTGGTCGGGTCCGCGCCTGTCGCCCGACGGCACGCGCGTCGCCGTGACGCGCGTCACGACCTCGACGCCCACCGACACCTCGTACGACTTCCTCGAGCTGCACCCGCTCGGCAGCGGCGACCCCGTGACGGTCGACGTCGGCGACCTCACGATCGGCTCGTACGCGTGGGTCGACGACGCGCGCCTCGTCGTCGCGGGCGACCTGCACTCGCGCGGCGCCGTGCTGCTGGTGGATGCGGCGACGGGCGCGGTGCGCACGCTCGTCGACGACGCGCCGCACTCGGCGCTCGCGCCCGCCGTCGACGGTCGCGCCGTCTTCGCCCTGCGCACCGACATGGCCTCGCCGCCCGCACCCGTGCGCATCCCGCTCGCCGGTCGCGGCGCGGTGACGGCGACGCCGATCCCCGCACCCGGCGGCGTCGGCGCCCTGCCCGGCCGCGTCGAGTGGGTCGAGACCGACGTCGACGGCGTGACGGTGGGCGGCTGGCTCTGCACGCCGGCCGCGGCGAGCACGAAGGCGCCCGCGCCGGTGATGCTGTGGATCCACGGCGGCCCGCACGGCTCGTACAACGCGTGGAGCTGGCGCTGGAACCCGTGGCTCGCCGTCGCCCGCGGCTGGGCCGTGCTGCTGCCCGACCCCGCGATGTCGACCGGCTACGGCCACGAGGGCCTCAACCGCGGCTGGCCGCGCCGCCCCGACGTCGTGTGGCACGAGTGCGAGACGCTGCTCGACCGCGTGCTCACCCGCCGCACGCTCGACGCGTCGCGCACGGCGCTGCTCGGCGCATCCTTCGGCGGGTTCATGACGAACTGGATCGCCGGCCACTCCGACCGCTTCGGCGCGATCGTGACCCACGCGGGCCTGTGGGCGCTCGACCAGCAGCACACGACGACCGATGCCGCGTCGCACAAGGTGCGCGTGCACGGCCACCCCGACGACCTGCCCGAGTGGTACCGCGCGTACTCGCCGCACCACTCGGCGGCATCCATCACGACGCCGATGCTCGTGACGCACGGCAACCGCGACTACCGCGTGCCCGTGAGCGAGGCGCTGCGGCTGTGGTGGGATCTCGTGTCGGGCTGGCGGGGCACGCCGGCGTCGATGCCGCACCGGTTCCTGCAGCTGACGGATGAGAACCACTGGGTGCTGCGTCCGTCGAACGCCGTCACGTGGAACGAGACGGTGCTCGCGTTCTGCGGCCAGCACGTGCTGGGCACCCAGCCCATCCCCGACGCGCTCCCCTGGTGACGCGAACGTTCTGAGGTTCTCGGCCCTTTCTGATGTCAGAAAGGGCCGAGAACCTCAGATCGTTCGGAGAGTCGAGGGTTTCGGCCCGATGCGACCTCGATTCGGGCCGAAGTCCTCAACTCCGCGGGCGGAGGGCGATCGCGAGGGATGCGGTCGCGAACAGCGCCGCCGAGACCGCGAGCATCGGCAGCAGGCCCGTGAGCACCGCCACGAATCCCGCGATCGGCGCGACGACCACGATGACGGCGCGGTTCGCGGCGCGCATCGTCATGTTGACGCGCGCCTGCGCCTCGTCGGGCGTGCGCGTCTGCCGGTACGCCATCTCGTGCGAGTTCGACGCGCCCATCGCGATGCCATGCAGCAGCTGCCCCGCGCCGAGCAGCACGGTCGCGAGCGAGGGTGAGGAGGCGACGAGCACCGCCGCCGCCATCACGAGCACCGCGACCGTCGACAGCCCATGGCACGCGGCGACGGTCGGCAGCGCGCCCAGGCGCCGCCCGACCCATCCCGTGACCGACGCCCCCACGACGGCGCCGACGCCCGCCGCGGCGAGCACGATGCCGAACGCGCCCGCGTCGAGCCCGAGCGTCGTGAGCGCGAACGGCGCCACGAGCACGCCCAACGTGGCGTTCGCCGCGAACCACACGTGCGTCGCGACCGCGAGCCGCGTCAGCGCGGTGCCGCGGTAGACGAGGCGGATGCCCTCGCCCACGTCGGCGAGGATGCCGCGCACCGAGCGCCGCCCGGCGGGCTCGGGCTCGTCGACGCGGATGCGCGCGACCGCGAGCGCCGCGAACGCCGACGCGACCGCATCCACGAGCACCGCGAACGGGGCGCCGACGAGTCGCACGACGAGGCCGCCGAGCGCGGGCCCGCCCGACTGGGCGACGGCATCGGCCGTGTCGATGCGCGCATGGGCCGCCTGCAAGGAGGCCCCCGACACGAGGCGCGGCAGGAACGCCATCGACGCGGCGTCGTTCACGACCGTCGCGACGCCGTACGCGACGACGACGACGAGCAGGGTCGGCAGCGTGAGGGCGTCGAGCACCCACAGCGCCGGGATGGCCGCGAGCAGCACGGCGCGCACGGCGTCGCTCCACACCATCACGGGCTTCCGCCGCATGCGGTCGACGAGCGCGCCCACGAGCAGGCCGACGACGAGGTACGGCAGCCAGCGCGCGGCGCTCAGCAAGCCGGTGTCGGCGGAGTCGCCGCCGAGCGTGACGACGACGATCGTCTGCAGCGCGAGCAGGGTGACGTACGTGCCGACGCTCGACGCCGACTCGGCCGCGAGCAGCCAGCGGAACGAGCGGGGCACCCGCGCATCCCCGTCGCTCGCCGCCATGCGCCCATCCAATCGCACGCTCCGCCGGACGCCCCGGCGCTCCCGGCTCGCCGTCACGCGGCTCGGATCGTTCGCGCAGGCTCGACGACGCGGTCGGTGGCACGCTGGCCCGATGCACCAGCCGCCGTCCGGTGATCGCACGCCCGTGCCGCCGCCGCACCTCCCGCCCGAGTCGCACGACCCGTACGACAGGAGCGGTCGACGACAGCGGCGCACCGCGATCGTGACGATCGCCGCGATCGTCGCCGTGCTCGCTGCGGGCGGCGGCGCCTACGCGATCGGCGAGGCCGTGCGACAGGACCCGCGCGAGGTGGTGGTCGCCTACATGGAGGCGCTGCAGGCCGGCGACGTCGAGGCGGCCAACGCGCTCGCGTTCGCCGAGCCGGCGAGCGCGATCCCGGCGCCCGAGTCGATGGACGACGCGACGCCGCTGACGTCGTTCGAGGTCGCCGAGGGCTACCCTGCGTCGCTGCGGAACCTCGCCGACGAGGTCATCGACGGCATGTGGTTCGACCTGACGTTCGTCGTCGACGGGCAGACGTTCGAGGGCAGCGTGATGACGGAGTCCCAGGGCGGCTGGTGGGCGACGGAGCGCTGGTCGATCCGCGAGGGGCTCGCGATGGAGGTGCGGGTGACGACGCCGCCGTCGGTGCTGTCGATCGAGGCACGATTCGCCGGCGCCACGACGACGGTGACGACGCCGTCGGTCGTGACCCCCGCGCCTGCCACGGCGGTGGTGTATCCCGGCGTCTACGCGCTCGAGCCGGTCTCGACCCCCATGCTGGAGGCGACCGCGATGCCCGAGGTCGTCGTGGGCGAGGCCACGTGGATCACGCTGGAGGCCGCGCCCGGCGAGCAGGCATCCGCGTTCGCCGAGTCCACGGCGATCGACGGCATCGCCCCGTGCGTCGAGGTGGCCGACGACGACTACCTGTCCTGCGACGGGCTCACGGCGTTCAGCGACGCCCCGTACGAGGCCGACGTCGCCTGGGCCCTCGTCGGCGAGCCGACGGCGACCGCGGGCGCGGACACGTGGATGTTCGACGTGGCGACGACCCTCGTCGCGACCTACGTCGACGACGCCGGCGCGACCGTCGAGCAGCGGTTCCCGATCGAGGCGGCCGTGTTCGTGTTCGACGTCACGCCCGACGGGGCGCAGGCCAGCATCGGATGGTGGGAGCGGGGCTGACCCCCGGGGCGTCAGCCCTCGATGAGGTCGTGCCGCACGACGATGGCCTCGCGGTCGGGGCCGACGCCGATCGCCGAGATGCGCGAGCCCGACATGGCCTCGAGCGCGAGCACGTAGTCCTGCGCGTTCTTCGGCAGCTCGTCGAACGTGCGGCAGCCCGAGATGTCCTCGGTCCAGCCGGGGAACTCCTCGTAGATGGGCGTCGCGTGGTGCACGTCGGACTGCGACACCGGCATCTCGTCGTGGCGCACGCCATCCACGTCGTACGCGACGCAGACGGGGATGCGCTCGATGCCCGTGAGCACGTCGAGCTTCGTGAGCACGAAGTCGGTGACGCCGTTGACGCGCGCGGCGTAGCGGGTGATGACGGAGTCGTACCAGCCGGTGCGGCGCGGGCGACCCGTGGTCGTGCCGAACTCGAAGCCGGTCGCGCGCAGGCGCTCGCCCCACTCGTCGAACAGCTCGGTCGGGAACGGGCCGGAGCCGACGCGGGTCGTGTACGCCTTGACGATGCCGATGATGCGGTCGAGGCGCGCGGGCGCGACGCCCGAGCCGGTCGCGGCGCCGCCGGCGGTCGCCGACGACGACGTCACGAACGGATACGTGCCGTGGTCGATGTCGAGCATCGTCGCCTGGCCGGCCTCGAACACGACGATGTCGCCGCGGTCGAGCGCCCGGTCGAGCTCGAGCGCCGTGTCGGCCACCATCGGGCGCAGGCGCTCGACGTACTGCGTGAGGTCGGCGACGATCTCGTCGACCGTGATCGCGCGACGGTTGTAGACCTTCGTGAGCAGGTGGTTCTTGACGTCGAGGGAGCCCTCGACCTTCTGGCGCAGGATCGACGGGTCGAAGAGGTCCTGCACGCGCACGCCGACGCGGTTGATCTTGTCCGCGTAGGCGGGGCCGATGCCGCGACCGGTCGTGCCGATCGAGCGCTTGCCGAGGAACCGCTCCGACACCTTGTCGAGCGTGCGGTGGTAGTCGGCGATGATGTGCGCGTTCGCCGAGATGCGCAGCTTCGACACGTCGACGCCGCGCGCCGACAGCGCCTGCAGCTCGTCGAAGAGCACCTCGAGGTCGATGACGACGCCGTTGCCGATCACCGGCACGACGCCGGGGGTGAGGATGCCGGAGGGCAGCAGGTGCAGCGCGTACTTCTCGTCGCCGACGACGACGGTGTGGCCCGCGTTGTTGCCGCCGTTGAACTTCACGACGTAGTCGGTGCGGCTCGCGAGGAGGTCGGTGGCCTTGCCCTTGCCCTCGTCGCCCCACTGCGCCCCGAGGATCACGATGCCCGGCATGGGGTCCCCTTCTGCTTGGTCGGCAAGCGGGAGCCCGCTTGCACTCCACCCTATCGCGGGGTGCCTGCGCGGCTTCGTGGGGTGCCGGCTCCTCGGTGATCGGCGACTTCGGCCACCGATCGGCGCCTTCATCCGTGCCGACGTCGCCGATCGCTCGGCGGGCGTCAGGCGCCGGCGAGCACCGCCTCGACGGCGTCGGCGATCGACGCGTCGGGCTCGAAGACCGTGCGCTCGAACGCGACCATGACCATGGCGCCGACGACGGCGGATGCGCGCAGCGTCGACGGGCGCGGTGCGCCGTCGGCCTCCATCGCGTCGGCGACGAGGGCGAAGAGCGCGGATCGGTAGGCGGCGAGCGACTGCTGCCACGGCCGGTCGGTGCGGAAGAGCTCGCCGGCGACGACCTTCGCGGCGGTGGGCCGGTCCTCGACGCCCTGCAGGAACGCCGTGACGATCGCCCGCAGCGCGCCGCCCGCGGGGGCCGCCTCGAGCGCCTCCCCCAGCCGCGTGCCGGTGCGCTCGACGGCGTCGGCGAGCACGGCCTCGAAGACCGCATCCTTCGATGGGAACGAGTAGTAGACGCTGCCCTTCGCGACGCCCGCGCGCTCGGCGATGTCGTCGACCGTCGTGGCGGTGACGCCGTGCTCGGCGGCGAGGGCGGCGGCCGCGTCGAGCACCTTCTCGCGGCTGCGGTTGGGGCGGGCCATCGTCGACTCCCATCGGAATACTTGTACTGACTGGTCAGTTTATATTACCGTAGGTCGGTCGAAGGAGGAAGCGCGATGGACGTGGTGCTCGAGCAGGTCGGGATGGGCGACGCCCTGCCCGCGACGGATGCGGCGTTCGCGTCGGGCGAGGCGACGCTCGTCGTCGTCGAGACCGAGCAGCGCCCGACGGTGCTCGGGCTCATCGCCGCCGGCCGCATGAAGCCCTCGACCGGACGCGTGCTGCTCGACGGTCTCGACGACCGCCGCGACCTGCACACGCGCGTCGCGCTCGTCGACGCGCCCCGCGCATCCGACCCCGACCCCGCCGTCTCGCTCGCCGGCGCCATCGCCGAGGAGCTGCTCTTCGCCGGCCTGCCCGGCGACCCGCGCAGCGTGCGCGGCTGGGCGGCGCAGCTCGGCGTGCTCGACGCCCTCGCCACCGCCGTCGCCGACCTCGCCCCCGCGACGCGCACGCGCGTGCTCGCCGAGCTCGCCATCCTGCGCGACGGCGTCGAGGCCGTCGTGCTCGCGAGCCCCGACCGCCACGGCGGCGACCCGCACGACTGGTGGGCGCTCGCCCGCGCGCTCGCCGACCGCGGGTTCGCGGTGCTCGTGCTCGCGAGCCCCGCATCCGAGCGCGTGCTGCGCGCGGCGGGCGAGCTGGATCGATTGGGCAGCAGTGGTTCGCCCAGCGGCGTGTCGGCAACCACTCGCGACCACTCGGCCGCCGATCGTGACCGATCGGCATCCGCATCCCAGGAGGTGGCCGCATGACCGTGCCGCAGATCGTGCTCGCCGAGCTGCGCAGGCTCGTCGCGACGCCCATGGCGCGCCTCGCGCTGCTCGCCCTCTGCACCGTGCCGCTGCTCTACGGCGGCCTCTACCTCTGGGCGAACCAGGACCCGCAGGGCAACCTCGACGACGTGCCCGTCGCGCTCGTCGTGTCGGATGCCGGCGCGGCCGACGACGACGGCACGACGCGTGTCGTGGGCGACGAGGTCGCCGACGAGCTGCTCGACTCCGACTCGTTCCAGTGGCACCGCGTGACCGCCGCGAGCGCGCAGGCCGGCGTCGAGGACGGCACGTACGACTTCTCGGTGACGCTGCCTGCGACGTTCTCGGCCGACTTGCTGAGCGCCTCGGGCGACGACCCGCATCAGGCGCAGGTCGTGCTCGAGACGAACGACGCGAACGGCTACCTCGCGGGCACGCTCGGCGAGCGCGCGACCGACGCCATCCTCACCTCCGTGCGCGAGTCGGTCGGCGAGGAGGCCGCCGGGCGGCTGCTGCTCGCGATCAGCGACATCCGCGACGGGCTCGTCGACGCGTCGACGGGCGCTGGCGACCTCGCCGCGGGCGCGACCGAGGCGCACGACGGCTCGACCGCGCTCGCCGGCGGCACGGCACAGCTCGCCACGGGGGCGGATGCGCTCGCCGACGGCACCGGACAGGTCGCGTCAGGCGCGCAGGCGCTCGCCGACGGCGCCGCGCCGCTCGCCTCCGGGCTCTCGACGCTGCAGTCGTCGACCGCCACGTTGCCCGCAGACGCCGCCGCGCTCGCCTCGGGCGCGCAGCAGGTGGCCGACGGCAACGCGCAGGTCGCCGCCGTGGGCGCGCAGGTCGCGTCGGTGACGAGCGGCCTCGCGGCCGACGTGCCGCAGACGCGCGCCGACATCGTCGCCGCGCTGCAGGCCGCCGGCCTCACCGAGACGCAGATCGCGGATGCGCTCGTGCCGCTCGACGCGCTCGGCTCGGCCGTCGTCGATGGCGACGGGCAGGTGCAGCAGGCGTCGGGGCAGCTGCAGCAGCCGTCCGCGGGCGCGCAGCAGGTCGCGGACGGCGCCGCGCGCCTCTCGGCCGCCGCGCCGCAGCTCGCCGACGGCATCGCGCAGGCATCCTCGGGGGCGTCGCAGCTGTCGACCGGCGCGTCGCAGCTCGCGACCGGCGCCGCCTCCGCGGCCTCGGGCGCATCGACGCTCGCCTCCGGCGCGCACGACGCCGCGTCGGGTGCGACGAGCCTCGACGACGGTCTCGCGCAGCTCGACGACGGCGCCACCGAGCTCGCCGGCGGGCTCTCGGATGCGGTCGACGAGATCCCTGCATCCACCGCCGCCGAGCGCGACGACCAGGCGGCGACGATCGCCGACCCCGTCGCCCTCGACGCCGACGCCGTGACGTCGGCAGGCTCGTACGGCGAGGGCCTCGCACCGTTCTTCCTGTCGCTCGCCGCCTGGATCGGCATCTACGCGCTGCTGCTCATCGTGCACCCCGTCTCACGGCGTGCGGTCACGGCGCTGCGCTCCCCCATCCGCGTCGGCCTCGCCTCGTGGCTCGCGCCCGCGGCGCTCGGCGCGCTGCAGATGGTCGCGCTGTTCGGCATCGTCACGCTCGCGCTCGGCTTCACCCTCGCCGTGCCGCTCGGCGTGCTCGGCGTCATGCTGCTCGCCTCCGCCGTCTTCGCGGCGATCGTCGTCGCGCTCAACGTGTGGCTCGGCTCCGTCGGCCAGTTCCTCGGCCTCGTGCTCATGGTCGTGCAGCTCGTGACCGCCGGCGGCACGTTCCCGTGGCAGACGCTGCCCGGGCCGCTCGCCGCGCTGCACCACGCCATGCCCATGACGTACGCCGTGGAGGCGCTGCGCCAGGTGATGTACGGAGGATCCGCGGGGATCGCGTGGCACGACGCGCTCGTGCTCGCGCTGTTCGGCGCCGGGGCACTCGTGCTCGTGATCCTCGGCGTCGCGCGGATGATGGATCACCGCACGCTGCGCGACCTGCAGCCGAGCCTGATCGGGTAGGCGAGCGTCCCCTCCGGGGCACCTCTCGAGGCTCGCTTCGCTCGCACCTCGAGGAGCGGTCCTCGAGGTGCGGCGGCGGCGGACCAGCCCGGCGAGCCGTTGCGCTTTCGCAGAGCCTGGTCCTATGGTTTCGGCATGCCGAAAACCGTCGAGCGCGTCGCATCCCCGCTCCTCCGTCCGCGCCCGATCTGGCTGCTCGGACCCGCGCTCGTCGCCGGCGTCGCCTACCTCGACCCCGGCAACGTCGCCGCGAACATGACCGCGGGCGCCCGCTACGGCTACCTGCTGCTGTGGGTCGTGGTCGTGGGCAACCTCATGGCGTGGCTCATCCAGTACCTGTCGGCGAAGCTCGGCATCGTCACCGGCAAGTCGCTGCCGCAGGTGCTCGGCGAGCGGTTCGGCTCGCGCGTCGGCCGCATCGCCTACTGGCTGCAGGCGGAGGCCGTGGCGATGGCGACCGACGTCGCCGAGGTCATCGGCGGCGCCGTGGCGCTGTGGCTGCTGTTCGACATCCCGCTCGTCGCCGGCGGTGCGATCACCGGCGCGTTCTCGATGGCGCTGCTGTGGCTGCAGACGCGGCGCGGGCCGAAGGTGTTCGAGATCGTCATCACAGGCATGCTCGTCGTCATCGCCGTCGGCTTCACCGCCGGCCTCTTCGCAGGCCCTCCCGGCGCCGAGGCGCTCGGCGGCCTCGTGCCGCGCTTCGAGGGGCCTGACACGGTGCTGCTCGCCGCATCCATCCTCGGCGCCACCGTCATGCCGCACGCGATCTACGCGCACTCGAGCCTCACGCGCGATCGGTTCCGCGCGACCGGCGCCGACGCGCTGCCCGTGCCGCGCCTGCTGCGCGCGACGCGGTGGGACGTGTCGATCGCGCTCGCGATCGCCGGCACCGTCAACGTGGCGATCATCGTGCTCGCGGCCGCGAACCTCGCGGGCGTCGAGGGCACGGACTCGCTCGAGGGCGCGCACGCCGCGATCGGCGCGGCGCTCGGCGCCGGCGTCGCGACGATGTTCGCCATCGGACTGCTCGCCTCGGGCCTCGCCTCGACGGCCGTCGGCGCCTACGCCGGCTCGGAGATCATGCAGGGCCTCGTGCGGGTGCGCGTGCCGGTCACCACCAGGCGCCTCGTGACGCTCGTGCCGGCCCTCGCGATCCTCGCCCTCGGCGTCGACCCGACGCTCGCGCTCGTGCTGAGCCAGGTGGTGCTGTCGTTCGGCATCCCGTTCGCGCTCGTGCCGCTCGTGTGGCTCACCGCGCGCCGCGCCGTGATGGGCGAGCACGCGAACCGCTGGTGGACGACCGCGCTCGGCGCCCTCTTCGCCGCCGCGCTCGTGACGCTCAACGTGCTGCTGCTGGTCCTCACCTTCACCGGCGCCTGACGCAACGTTCTGAGGTTCTCGGCCCTTTCTGACATCAGAAGGGGCCGAGAACCTCAGATCTCTGCGCCTGCGGGGTCGGTGAGCAGCGCGCGGAGGCGGTCGCGGGTGGATGCGGCGACGGCGAGCTCGTCGAGCACCGCCTCGACGTCGACGGCGAAGGCGAGCACGTGCGGCGCGACGTCGGCGAGGAAGGCGTCGGTCTCGGCGGGCGTCCAGCGAGCCTGGCGGTCGTGCGTCGGGCCGCCGTGCGCGGCGGTGCCGGCCATGGCCCGCACGGATGCGGCGTAGTCGGCGAGCACGTCGGCCGGCGCGACGCCCGCGTGCGCGAGCAGGATCGCGCTCACCATGCCCGTGCGGTCGCGGCCGGCGGCGCAGTGCACGAGCACGCCGGGCTCGGATGCCGCGATGGCCTCGAGCGTCGCCCGCAGCAGACCCGGCAGGATGCGCACGTTGTGCCGCCAGTACTCGGGCGAGTCGAGGATGGGCATGCACACGGCACGGAACTCGGGATGCGCCTGATCCTCGGTCGGTGCGAGCGTCACGACGACCGCCTCGGGCACGGTCGCGTCGGGGTCGGACTCGCGTCGCCCGACCTCGTCGGCGCTGCGCAGGTCGACGATCGCGCGCACGCCCCACGCTGCCGCCGCATCCCATCCGGCGGTCGTGAGCAGCTCACGTCGCGGTCCGCGCGCGACGCGTCGCGGGAACGTCGCGCCGGTCGGCGAGAGCGACGTCGGCAGCCCGCCGAGATCGCGCACGTTCCGCAGGCCGTCCCAGTCGAGGTCGCGCATCCGGCCACCCTACGCAGTTGAGGATCTCGGCCCGATGCGACGTCGCATCGGGCCGAGATCCTCGACTCAGGCGTGGGTGCGGAGCCACTCGTGCATCACGATCGCGGCGGCGGCCGCGGCATTGAGCGATCGGGTCGAGCCGAGCTGCCGCACGTGCACGTGCTCGGATGCCGCTGCGATCGCCTCGTCGGTGAGACCAGGCCCCTCCTGGCCGAAGAGCAGCACGCACGCCCGTGGCAGCGGCGCGGCGTCGACGGCGCGGGACTCGGGATGCGTGTCCACCGCCACGATCGGCAGCCCTGCCTCGGCCGCCCACGCGGCGAGCGCATCGACCGACTCGTGGTGCCGCACGTGCTGGTACCGATCGGTCACCATCGCGCCGCGGCGATTCCAGCGACGGCGGCCGACGATGTGCACCTCGGCCGCGAGGAACGCGTTCGCCGTGCGCACGATCGACCCGATGTTGAGGTCGTGCTGCCAGTTCTCGATCGCGACGTGGAACGGATGCCGACGCGCGTCGAGGTCGGCGACGATCGCCTCGACCGTCCAGTACCGGTACTCGTCGACGACGTTGCGGCGGTCGCCGTGCTCGAGCAGCTCGGGGTCGTAGCGCGGATCGGTGGGATGCGGGCCCGGCCACGGGCCGACCCCGACGGCGGGGAGCTGGGCCTCGGCGTCATGGTCGCGCATGTGCTCAGTCTGGCGGGTGCGCGGGTGCACCTCTCGAGGCTCGCTTCGCTCGCACCTCGAGGAGCGGTGGGGGCAGGTGGAGCATCTCGCCGCACGGGAAGCAGCGTCCCGAGCGACGCACGAGGCCCGGCACCCCCGAAGGAGTGCCGGGCCCGCGCGCGTCAGACGAGCTCGTCCGACCGCCGGCGACGGCGCAGCAGCCCGAAGCCGACCAGGCCGAGCATCGCCGCGAGCACGAGCAGCCAGCCGGCAGGCTCGACGCCGGTGCGCGGCAGGTCGGGGCCGCCGGGTCCACCGGGCCCGCTCGGCGCTGGCGCCGTCGGCGGCGTCGACCCCGTCGGGTCGACCGTCGGCGGCGGCGACACCGGGTCGAGGTAGTGCACCACGACCTGGCCGGTGACGATCGTGCCGTCGGTCGTCGCACCGATCCAGCGGATCGGCGTCGGGTCGCCCTCGAGGCCCGCCTCGGGCGTGAAGGTGATGAACCCCGTGACCGGGTCGACCGTCCACGTGCCCTCGCCGGGCACGACGATCGCGCCGACCTGCGCGCCCGACGCGTCGACGAGACGCACCGACGTCGGGTCGAGGTTCGGCTCGCCGCTCGACGGGTCGACCGTCACGGGCGTGCCGCGCATCCCCTCGCCGTACAGGTCCTCGACCTCGACGACCGGGCCGTCGACGACGCGCGGCGTGTACACGGCCTGCGCCGTCGTGCCGTTGGCGTCGGCGACGCGGTACGGCACGCCGGTCGCGGTGCCGACGAAGCCGGCCTCGGGCGTGAACGCGATGCGGCCGTCGACGACGACGTACGTGCCCTCGCCGGGCACCGTGCGGGTGAGCACGGGCTCGCCGGACTCGTCGAGCAGCACGAGCGTCGACGGGTCGAGCGGCACCGACGGGTCGCCGGCGCGGTCGTTGGCGAGCGGGTCGATCGTCTGCGTCTCGCCCACGGGGCCGACCGACGAGTCGTCGGTCGCGACGGGCGTGACGGCGACGATCGTCGCGGATGCCGTCGTCGGCGCGAGCGTGCCGTTGGCGTCGGCGACCGTGTACGGCACGGTCGACGTGCCGACGTAGCCGGGCAGCGGCGTGAAGACGAGCACGGGCCGGTCGGGGTTCGTGCGGTCGACGGTCCACGTGCCGACGCCGTCGAGCACGAGCTCGTCGACGGGCTCGCCGGCGCCGTTCCGCAGCGTGAGCGTGGAGCCCACGAGCGGCACGTCGGCCGAGCCTGCGGCGTCGTTCGCGAGCGCATCCAGCGTCACCGTCTTGCCCTGCAGCGCCTGCCCGGAGTCGGGGGATGCGATGGGCAGCACCTCGACGAGGGTCGGCGTGAACGTCGACTCGGCAGGCGTGCCGTTGGCGTCGGAGATGCGGTACGCGACCGGCACGGCGGTGCCGACGTAGTCGGCGAGCGGCGTGAACACGATGCGCGGCGACGCGGGCGCCGACGCGTCGACGCGGTACGTGCCCTCGCCGACGATCGTCACCGACTCGACGGGGTTGCCGTCGGCGTCGAGCAGCGTGAGCGTGGCCGGGTCGAGCGGCACCTCGTCGTCGCCGGCCTCGTCGTTGACGAGCACGGGCGACGAGACTGGCGAGCCCTGGCGGCCGGTCGCGGCGTCGGGTGCCGCGATGGGCGTCACGGCCGTGATCGTCGGCGTGAACGTCGACTGCGTGTGCGTGCCGTTGGCGTCGGACACCTGGTAGCCGACGGCCGTCGCCTGACCCGAGAAGTCGGGCAGCGGCGTGAACACGATGCGCGGCGCATCCGCGTCGGAGACGTCGATCGTGTAGGTGCCCTGGCCGGGCACGTCGACCTGCGTCGTCAGCGCGCCGGCGGCGTCGAGCAGGCGCAGCGTCGACGGCACGAGGGGCACGTCGTCGTCACCGGCGTCGTCGTTCGCGAGCACGGGCGACGAGACGGCAGCGCCCTGACGGCCCGACGCGAAGTCGGGGCTCGCGATGGGTGCGACGGCGACGAGCGTCGGCGTGAACGTCGACTCCGTCGTGGTGCCGTTCGCGTCGGCGACGCGGTACGTCACGGGCGTCGCGGTACCGACGTAGCCGGGCAGCGGCGTGAAGACGATGCGCGGCGCATCCTCGTCGGAGGCGTCGATCGCGTAGGAGCCCTGGCCGGGCACCTCGACGACCGTCGCGACGGCGCCGGAGCCGTCGAGCAGCTGCAGCGTCGTCGGGTCGAGCGGCACGTCGGGGTGGCCGGCGTCGTCGTTCGCGAGCACGGCGGCCGAGACCGGCGCACCCTGGCGACCGGATGCGGCATCCGGGTCGGCGATCGGGGTCACGGGCACGAGCGTCGGCGTGAACGTCGAGCGCGCCTCGGTGCCGTTCTCGTCCTCGACGAGGTAGGCGACGGGCTCGGCGGTGCCGACGAACGCGGCATCGGGCGTGAACACGATGCGCGGGTTCGCCGCATCCGTGCGGTCGATCGAGTACCGACCGCCGGGCACGTCGACCGTGGCGACGCGATCGTCGCCCTGCAGCAGCGTCAGCGTGCCGGGCTCGAGGGGCACGTCGCCCTCGCCGGGGCTGTCGTTGTCGAGCACGGCCGCCGAGACGGGTGCGCCCTGACGCCCCGACGCGAAGTCGGGGGATGCGACGGGCTCGACGCCCGCGATCGTGGGCCGCACGAAGGCGGTCGCGGTCGTGCCGTTGGCGTCGGCCACGCGGTACGGCGCGGGCGTCGCCTCGCCCGTGAAGAACGGGAACGGCGTGAAGACGACCTGCGGCGCGGTCGCGGTGCCTGCGACCGTGTAGACGCCCTGCAGCGGCACGGTGATCGACGGCACGGGGTTGCCGGCGCCGTCGAGCAGCATGAAGGTCGACGGGTCGAGCGGCACGCTCGCGTCGCCCGCCGAGTCGTTCGCGAGCGGCAGCACCGTCACGGTGGCGCCCTGGCGGGCCGAGCCGGCGTCGTCGAGCGCGACGGGCGTCACGCCGACGAGCGTGGGCGTGAACGTCGAGCGCGCCCCCGTGCCGTTGGCGTCGGCGACCTGGTAGGTCACGGGCGTCGCGATGCCGACGTACGTGGCGAGCGGCGTGAACGCGATGCGCGGCGCCGAGGCCGTCGACCGGTCGATCGAGTACGTGCCCTGGTCGGCCACGGTCACGGTCGTCGCAGCGTTGCCGTCGGCGTCGATGAGCGTGAGCGTCGACGGCACGAGCGGCACCGACGGGGTGCCGGCGGCGTCGTTCGCGAGCACCGCGGCCGACACGACGGATCCCTGGCGGCCGGATGCGGCGTCGGGGTTCGCGATCGGGGTCACGCCCACGAGGGTCGGCGTGATCGTCGACGTCGTCGTGGTGCCGTTGGCGTCGGCGACGCGGTACGTCGCCGGGCTCGCGGTGCCGACGAACGAGAGCTCGGGCGTGAACGTGACGGTCGGGTTCGACGGCGTCGAGCGGTCGACGGCGTACGTGCCCTGGCCGGGCACCGTCAGCGTGTCGACGGGGGTGCCGTCGGCGTCGAGCAGCGTGAGCGTCGCGGGCGCGAACGGCACGTCGGGGTGGCCCTGCGTGTCGTTGCCGAGCGGCCGGAACGTGATGACGGATCCCTGGCGGGCCGACTCGGCGTCGGGGTTCGCGAGCGGCGTCACGGGCTCGATGATCGGCAGCACGAGCGACTGCGCGGGCGTGCCGTTGGCGTCGAGCACGCGGTACGGCGCGGGCGTCGCGGGGCCGACGAACGTGAGCTCGGGCGTGAACACGATGCGCGGCGCCGCGGGCGTCGAGCGGTCGATCGTGTACGTGCCCTGGCCGGGGATCACGATCTCGGCGACGGGGTTGCCGTCGCCGTCGAGCAGCGTGAGCGTGGAGGGCACGAGCGGCACGTCGGGGTCGCCCGCCGTGTCGTTCGCGAGCGGGGCGACGGATGCGGGCGCACCCTGCCGCGACGTCGCGACGTCGGAGGTCGCGGCGGGCGTGACGGCCGTGATGGTCGCCGTCGCCGTCGAGGGGGCGCGGGTGCCATTGGCGTCGAGCACCGCGTACGGCACGGTCGACTCGCCGACGAAGCCGAGCTCGGGCGTGAACGCGAGCACGGGGTTCGCAGCGTCGGTGCGCACGACGGTCCAGGTGCCCTGGCCGGCGATGACGCGCGTGTCGACGGCGTCGCCTACGGCGTCGAGCAGCGTGAGCGACGGGCGCACGAGCGGCACCTCGGGGCTGCCTGCCATGTCGTTCGCGAGCGCGTCGATCGTCACGACGGCACCCTGGCGCCCCTCGCCCGCGTCGGGCTGGGCGACGGGGTCGACGCCCGTGATCGTCGGCGTGATCGTGGAGGTCGCGGTCGTGCCGTTGGCGTCGGCGACGCGGTACGACACGGGCGTGGCCTCGCCGCGGAACGTGAGCAGCGGCGTGAAGACGACGAGCGGGTTGGCGGGGTCGGTCGCGTCGACGCGGTACGTGCCCTCGTTCGGCACGGTGCGCTCGGCGACGGGGTTCCCGGCGGCGTCCAGCAGCGTGAACGTCGACGGCACGAGCGGCACGCCGGCGTCGCCGGGTGCGTCGTTCGCGAGCGGCGCGAGCGTCACGGTCGCGCCCTGGCGCGCCTCGCCCGCATCCGGCTGCAGCACGGGGTCGACGGGCGTGATCGTGACCGAGATCGCCGAGGCGACGGGCGTGCCGTTCGCGTCGGAGACCCGGTACGGCACGGGCGTCGCGTTGCCGCGGAACGTCGGCAGCGGCTCGAACACGATCACGGGGTTCGCGGGATCGGTCGTGCGGTCGACGCGCCACGTGCCCTGGTCCTCGACGACGAGCTCGTCGACCGAGCCGCCGCCGGCGCCCACGAGCGTCAGCGACGTGGGCACGAGCGGCACGGCGGGGTCGCCGGCGACGTCGTTGACGAGCGGGTGGATCGTGACCGGCGCACCCTGTCGGCCCGTGCCCGAGTCCGGGGATGCGGTGGGCGCGACGGGCGTGAGCGTGGGCGTGAACGTGGCGGTGTCTGGCGTGCCGTTCGCGTCGGACACGCGGTACGTCACGGGGAGGGCCGTGCCGACGTACGAGAGCAGCGGCGTGAACACGATGTGCGGCACGCCGGGCTCGGTCGTGGTGTCGAGCGTGTAGCGGCCCTGCGTGGTCGTGACCTCGGTCGCGGGGTTGCCGTCGGCGTCGAGCAGCGTGAGCGTCTCGGGCTGCAGCGGCACGTCGGCGAGGCCGGGGGCGTCGTTCGCGAGCGGCGACACCGTCACGGGTGCGCCCTGGTGGTTCGTGCCCTCGTCGGGGTTCGCGACGGGAGTGACGGGCGTGATGGTCGGCGTGAAGGTCGACTCCGCGCGCGTGCCGTTGGCGTCGGCGATCGAGTAGCGCACGCGCGTCGCGGGCTCGGCGGCGTTCGCGTAGGTCGCGACGGGCGTGAACACGATGGTCGGGTTCGCCGGGTCGGTCGTCGCGTCGATCGAGTAGGTGCCCTGCGTCGCGTCGAGCGTCACGGTGCCGCCGACGGGCACGAGCGCGCCGGCCGCATCGACGAGTCGCAGGCTCGACGGCACGAGCGGCACGTCGGGGTGACCCTGCGCGTCGTTGGCGACGACGGGCGCCGAGACCGGCGCACCCTGGCGGCCGGATGCGGCGTCGGGGTTCGCGACGGGGGTGACGGGCGTGAGCGTGACGACCACGACGGTCGCCTCGGTCTCGGTGCCGTTCTCGTCGGCGACGACGTAGCGCACGGGCGTCGTCGGTCCGGTGAAGGAGCCGATGGGCGCGAACGTCACGGTCGGGTTCAGCGGGTCGGTGCGGTCGGTCGTCCACAGACCCTCGTTCGGCACGAGGAGCGTGTCGACGCGGTCGCCCGCGGCGTTCAGCAGCGTGAACGTCGCCGGCACGAGCGGCACCGACGGGTCGCCGGAGCTGTCGTTCGCGAGCGGGCGCAGCGTGATGCGCTCGCCCTGGTGGCCCGATCCCTCGTCGGGCAGCGCGACGGGCTCGACGCCGATGAGCGTGGGCGTGAACGTCGACGTCGCCGTCTCGGTGTTGGCGTCCGCCACGCGGTACGTCACGGGGTCGGCGGTGCCGACGAACGACGCGTCGGGCGTGAAGACGATGCGCGGGCCGCCTGCGGCGCCGCGGTCGATCGTGTACCGACCGCCCGTGACGTCGACGAACGGCACGACCTCGTCGCCGAGCAGCAGCTCGAGCGAGGCGGGCACGAGGGGCACCTCGCCGTTGCCGGGGCTGTCGTTGTCGAGCACGGCGGCCGAGACGGGCGAGCCCTGCAGGCCGGATGCGGCGTCGGGCGCGGCGGCGGGGCGCACGCCGGCGATGACGGGGCGCACGAACGCGGTCGCCGGGGTGCCGTTGGCGTCGGTGACGCGGTAGCGCACGGGCGTCGCGTCGCCGTCGAACAGCAGCACGGGCTGGAAGACGATGCGCGGGGTGCCGGGCGTCGTCGTGGTGTCGAGCGTGTAGGTGCCGACGCCGTCGAACGTCACGGTCGTCGCGGCGGCGCCTGCGGCGTCGAGCAGCGTGATGGTCGCGGGGTCGAGCGGCACGGCGGGGTCGCCGGGGCGGTCGTTCGCGAGCGGGAGCACGGTGACCGGGGCGCCCTGGCGCGCGGCGCCGCCGTCGTCGGTGGCGACGGGCGTGACGCCGACGAGCGTGGGCGTGAACGTGGAGCGCGCCGTGGTGCGGTTGGCGTCCTCGACGCGGTAGTCGACGGGCGTCGCGGTGCCGACGTACGAGGCGAGGGGCGTGAAGACGATGCGCGGCGCGGCGGGGTCGGTGATCGCGTCGATCGAGTACGTGCCCTGGCCCGTGATCGTCACGGTCGTCGCCGGGGCGCCGGCGGCGGTGAGCAGCGTGAGCGTCGACGGCACGAGCGGCACGGCGGGGTCGCCCGCCGAGTCGTTGGCGAGCACGGCGGCCGACACCTGCGAGCCCTGGCGGCCCGAGGCGGAGTCGGGCACGGCGGCGGGCGTGACGGCCGCGACCGTGACGGTGATGGTCGACCGCACGGGCGTGCCGTTCTGGTCGTCCACCTGGTACGTCACGGGGTCGGCGGTGCCGCTGAACCCGGGCTCGGGCGTGAAGGTCACGACGGGGGTCGTGCCGGTGCGGTCGACCGTCCACGTGCCCTGGCCGGGCACCGTGATGGTGTCGGTGGGCTGACCGCCCGCACCGATGAGCGTGAGCGAGCCCGGCCGCAGCGGCACGGCGGGGTCGCCGGGACGGTCGTTCGCGAGCGGGTCGATCGTCGTCGACGCGCCCTGACGCGTGGCGCCGGTATCGGGGTTCGCGACCGGGGTGACCGGCGTGAGCGTCGGCGTGTACGTCGACTGCGCGGTCGTGCCGTTGGCGTCGGCGACCTGGTACGTCACGGGCGTCGCGGTGCCCGTGAAGGGCAGCAGCGGCGTGAAGACCACGAACGGCGCTGCCGTGTTCGTGCGGTCGACCGTGTAGCGGCCCTGGTCGGCGATCGTCACGCCGCCCTGGGCGTCGGCGCCGACGAGCACGAGCGACGAGCGGTCGATCGGCACGGCGGGGTCGCCCGGGGTGTCGTTCGCGACGACGTCGAACGGCAGCGCGGCGCCCTGGCGGCCGGATGCGGTGTCGGGGTTCGCGATGGGGGTGACGGCCGAGATCGTGGCGCGCACGGTCGACGATGCGATCGTGCCGTTGGCGTCGGCCACCTGGTAGGCGACGGGGGTGGAGGCGCCGGTGAAGCCGGGCAGCGGCGTGAAGACGAGGCGGGGCGCGTCGGGGTTCGTGCGGTCGACGGTCCACGTGCCCTGGTTCGACACGACGATCTGGGGCACGACGGTGCCGGTGCCGTCGACGAGCTGCAGCGTCGAGGGCACGAGCGGCACGGCGGGGTCGCCGGGGCGGTCGTTCGCGAGCGGGTCGACGGATGCGGGCGCACCCTGCCTGCCGGTGGCGGTGTCAGGCGAGGCGATCGGCACGACGGCGCCGATCGTGGCGCCGACGGTCGAGCGCGCGGTGGTGCCGTTGGCGTCGGCGATGCGGTACGGCTGCGGCGTCGCCTGGCCCGTGAATGCGGGCAGCGGCGTGAACGTGATGACGGGGCTCGCCGCATCCGTGCGCACGACGCGCCAGGTGCCCTGGCCTGCCACGACGATCTCGTCGGTCGGGTTGCCTGCGGCGTCGAGCAGCGTGAGCTGCGAGCGCACGATCGGCACGGCGGCGTTGCCCGGCTCGTCGTTGACGAACGGGTCGATCGTCACGGTGGCGCCCTGTCGCGCCTCCCCCACGTCGGCCCGGGCGATGGGTGCGACGGGCGTGATGGTGGGCGTGAAGGTCGTGCGTGCGGGCACGCCGTTGGCGTCGGAGACCTGGTACGTCACGGGGGTCGCCTCGCCCGTGAACGGGGCGATCGGCGTGAAGACGATGCGCGGCACGGCCGGGTCGGTGCGCACGAGCGTGTACGTGCCCTGGCCGGCGATCGTGACGGTGTTCGTGCCCTGGCCGTCGGCGCCGACGAGCGTGATGGTGCCGGGCTGCAGCGGCACGGCGGGGTCGCCCGGTGCGTCGTTGGCGAACGGCGCCACCGTGACGCTCGCGCCCTGGCGGTTCGAGCCGGTGTCGGGCTGCAGCGCGGGCGCGACGGCCGTGATCTGCGCCGTGACCGTCGAGGTCGCGGCGGTGCCGTTCGCGTCGAGCACGCGGTACGGCACGGCCGTGGAGGTGCCCGAGAACGACGGGAGCGGCGTGAAGACGAAGCGCGGGTTCTGCGGGTCGTCGCGGTTCACCGACCACGTGCCCTGGCCGTCGACCGTGACGGTCGCGACGGGCTGGCCGGCACCGTTCACGTACGAGACCGACGAGCGCTGCAGCGGGATGCTCGCCGAGCCGGGCGCGTCGTTCGCGAGCGGGTCGACGGATGCGGGCGCACCCTGCCTGCCGGTGGCGACGTCGGGCTGCGCCGTGGGCGTGACGGGCGTCACGGTCGCGACGATCGTCGACGACGTGGCGGTGCCGTTCGCGTCGTTGACGCGGTAGCCGACCGCGGGCGCCTGGCCCGTGAAGCCGGGCACGGGCGTGAAGACGACGGCGGGCGAGCCGACCGTCGAGCGGTCGACCGTGAACGTGCCGACGCCAGGGAGCGTGATCGACGTCACGGCGAGGCCCGCGCCGTCCACGAGCGTGAGCGTCGAGGGGATGAGGGGCACGCCGGGGTCGCCGGGCACGTCGTTCGCGAGCGGCAGCACGCGGCCCGGCGCGCCCTGCGTCGTCGAGATGGTGTCGGGCTGCGCGACGGGCGTCGCGGCCGGCAGCGGCACGGTGACGCTCGCCGTCGCGATGGGCGTGCCACCGATGGGGCCGCGGCCCGTGGCGGAGGCGGAGTTCGTGACGGCGCCGGCGGCGACGTCGGAGGCGCGGATGACGTAGGTCGCGGTGAAGCGCACCTGGTCGCCGGGCAGCAGCGTGCCCGGCGTGCTGCGCGGCCACGACACGACGGTGGGGCCGACGAGGCCGGGCATGGCGTCGGAGGCCGTGACGTTCGTGAGCGTGACGTTGCCCGTGTTCACGATGGTGAGCTCGTACTGGATCGTGTCGCCGACGCGGCCGACCTGGCCGGTCGCGATGGCGCCGGTCTTCGTCAGGCTCAGCGCGGGCGTGCGCGGGATGGCGGCGTCGGCGTGCGACGTCGACGACACCGAGGGGACGCCCGAGGGGCCAGTGGCGGTGGCGGTGGCGGTGTTGCCGACGGTGCCGGCATCGATCTGCGCCTGCGTCAGCGCCGTCGAGGCGGTGACGACGACCTGCGCGCCGGGCGCGAGGGTGCCGGGCGTGCCCGGCCACGCGTACGTGAGCTGCGCCTGCGTGAACATCGGGTCGGAGAGCGCGACGTTCGTGAGGGTCGTCGAGCCGTTGTTGGCGATGACGAAGCGGTACGGCAGCTGCGTGCCGACCTGCGGCGTGCCCGTGGGCGCCGTCACGGTCTTCGAGAGCAGCACCGACGTCGTGCGGTTGATGGGCGTGCGGTGCGTGTCGCTGTCGGTGACGGTGCCGGCCTGCGCCGTGCCCGTCGCGGAGGCGGTGTTGTCGACGTAGCCGGCGTCGATCTGCGCCTGCGTGATCGGCATCCGGTACTGCACGGAGGCGGTCTGGCCGGGCTGCAGCGTGCCGGTGGCGGCGGGCCACGTCTGCGCGACGGGCTGGCGTCCGGCGAGCATCGGGTCGCTGATCGTGATGCCCGTGAGCGTCGACTGGCCCGTGTTGCGGATCGCGAACGTGTAGAGGATGGTGTCGTCGGCGTTGCCCGGGCCGTTCAGCTCGTGCGCGCCGGTCTTCTCGAGGTCGATGCCCGGGGTGTTGGCGAGCGGCTGCACGAACGTGTCGGTGCCGGTGACGGCGGCGCCGGTCGGCGGCGTGCCGCGCACGGTCGCGGTGTTCGACACGCGACCGGCGTTGACCTCGGTCTGCGTGATCGTGTGGCTCGCGGTGAAGCGCGCCGTCGCGCCCGGCGCGAGCGTGCCCGTCCATCCGCTCGGCGGCGTGATCGAGGCCACGTTCGGGTCGCTCACGGTGATGCCCGTGAGGGTGACGTTGCCGGTGTTGACGACGTCGAACGTGTAGTTCACGAGCGTGCCGGCCGCGCCGGCGCCCGTCGCCAGCGTGCCGTTCTTGTCGATCGCGATCGTCGGCGTCTGCGTGATCGCCACGGTGGTCGTGGCGGTGCCGTTGACCGCGACGTTCGTGGGCGACGTGCCCGCGACGCGTGCGGTGTTCACGACGCGGCCCGCGTCGATCTCGGCCTGCGTGATCGGCGCGGTCGCGGTCGCGGTGACGGTCTGGCCCGCGCGCAGCACGCCCGCCGTGCCGGGCCACGTGTAGACGATGCTCGACAGGCCGACGTGCGGGTCGGTGATCGTGACGCCCGAGAGCGTGACGTTGCCGGTGTTCGTCGCCGAGAACGAGTAGGTGACGAGGTCGCCGACGCGGCCCGTGGCGCCCTGCGCGAGCGTGCCCGTCTTCGACAGGTTGAGCGCGGGGGCCGGCGGGATGGTCTGCGTCGCGCTCGCCGTCGAGGTGACGGCGACCTGGTTGGGGTTGAGGCCGCGCGCGACGGCGTTCGGGTTCGTGACGGTGCCGCGGTCGACGTCGGTGACGGTGAGCGCGTAGGTGGCGGTGCCGATGACCGTCTCGCCCGCGGCGAGCGTGCCCGGCGGCGTCGACGCGACGCTCGACGTGCCCCAGTCGATCGCGAGGCCCTGCAGGCCCGACATCGGGTCGGTGAGGGTGACGCCCCTGAGCTCGCTCGAGCCCGAGTTGCGGATCGTGAACGTGTAGCTCAGCGTGTCGCCGGGGCGGCCCGTGTAGCCGTTCGAGGGCGTGACGGTCTTCGCGAGCGAGATGGCGCCCACGTTGACGACGGTCGTGTCGCTGTCGGAGATGATGCCGGTGCCCGAGACCGTCGCGGTGTTCGTGAGGCCGGTGTTGGTCGCTGGGCCCGTGCACGTGTACTGCGTCACCCCGCCGACGGCGAGGGTGCCGATCGTGCGCACGCAGCTCGGGGCGAGCGTGTCGGCCACCTGCACGTTCGAGACGGGCGACGACCCGGCGTTCGTCACGGTGATCGTGTACGACGGGGCCTGCCCGGGCAGGATGTCCTGCACGTCGACCGCGGTGGATCCCGATCCCGTGAACGTCTTCTCGATGCGCACGGCGGCGACGGGCACCGCGAGCGCGGCGGCCTGCAGCATGTACGTGTCCTGCACGGTGCCGAGCTCGAGCTGGATCGAGCTCGTGCCGACGGGGATGCCCGTGAGCGCGGTCGTGCGCACGTCGACGCTGCCGTTGAAGAAGGTGTCGGTCGAGGTGCCCTGGAACCGCACGCTGCCGGTCGCGCGGCCGGTGCCGACGTTGTCGGTCTCGCCGGTCGCGCCGGCGATCCTCGTGAACGCGCCCGTGGTGCCGGCTCGATACTGCGCGTAGTCGCCGGAGATGTTGCGGTCGCCCTCCCCGAGGAAGAACGACGACTGGATGTCGCCCGCGGCGCTCGTGAAGCCCGAGAACGTGGTGTGCTGCGACTCGTTCTGGCCGAGGCGCACGTGGCCGTTCGCGATGATGACGTTGCGCGCCTGCGAGGCGTCGTTGCCCGGGATGAACCGGCCGAAGTCGTAGACGAGCGCGAGCGACCAGCCCGCGTAGCAGTTGCGGCCCTCCGCGGCCCACAGGTTGCCGACGTTGATCGTCTGGCTCGAGCCCGTCGCGATGGTCGAGAGCTGGCTCGTGACGTCGGCGAACGCCGAGTAGTACTGCGGCAGCGTGCCCGTGGGCGTCGGCTCGATCGTGACGGCGCCCGCGACGCTCGAGATCGCGCCCGAGCCGACCTGCAGCATGACCTGGCGGTTGGCGGGCGAGCCGGCGGCGAGGGTCGCGTCGGGGGTGACGGACGCGTTGCATCGCTGCACCGTGCCACCCGAGCCGTTGCCTGCGAGCCCCGTGGAGCCCTGCCAGAAGAGGTAGGCGCGCGCGATGCTGGCGCCGGAGGGCACCGTGAGGGTGGCGCTCGTGGAGTTGTCGGCACCCGCGGCCTGCAGCGCGGGCACCGCGTTGCGGCGCTGCATCTGGAAGTTGTCGTTCACGAGGCCCGTGAGCGCGACGCCGTTGTGGAACGCGTCCGCGGTGCCACCCGTGAGGTACGACGTGCCCGCCTGCATGACGCCGTTGCCGACCATGAGGTAGTTGCCGTTGACGACGCTGTTGTAGGCGTTCGTCATGGGGCTCACGACGGCGGCCTCGGCCGGCGCGGCGGGTGCGACGAGGGTCGCGGCGCTCACGCCCATGACGATCGCGAGCACGCTCGCGAGGGCAGCCTTGAGGCGTCGACGGACGGGGGATGCGTGCACTTCGAGCACCTCGGGAAGGGGAGCCGACAGGGAAGCGACTCGTGCTGCTGTGAGTCGTTCGCGAATGTACCCCGGGTGAGGAACGCTCGCATACACCATTCGTCACACCGCTTCCTGTGGATTGCTCAGGGCATCCCACTGACGGCACATGCCCCGCCAGCATTGGGCAGTCGCGGACGTGCCGCCCGCATCCGCGCCGATCGTCGGCCGCCGTACCACTCGCCGATACTTCAGGCGTCTCGAAAGTCCTTCGGTGATCGAAGGATCTCTCCGACGATCGCGGGAGATGCACGATGGGCGAACGCATCGCGCCAGCACTCCCCCGCCACGGCTTCGCGGACTACCGTGGGGACATGCGCGATCGTTCCGACATCGAGTGCTGGCTGACCGACATGGACGGCGTGCTCGTCCACGAGAGCCATCCGCTCCCCGGCGCGCAGGCGCTCATCCAGCAGTGGACCGACGACGGCACCGAGTTCCTCGTGCTCACGAACAACTCGATCTTCACGCCCCGCGACCTCGCAGCCCGGCTGCGCGCATCCGGCCTCGACGTGCCCGAGGAGCGCATCTGGACGTCGGCGCTCGCCACCGCCGACTTCCTCAAGCAGCAGATGCCCGGCGGCTCCGCCTACGTGCTCGGCCAGGCCGGCATCATCACGGCGCTGCACGACGCCGGCTTCACCATGACCGAGACCGACCCCGACTTCGTCGTCGTCGGCGAGGTGCGCGACTACTCGTTCGAGGCGATCACGAAGGCCATCCGGCTCATCGACGCCGGCGCGCGCTTCATCACGACGAATCCCGACGCGACGGGCCCGAGCGCCGAGGGACCGCTGCCCGCGACCGGCGCCGTCGCCGCGCTCATCACGGCCGCGACGGGCAAGGTGCCGTACGTCGTCGGCAAGCCGAACCCGATGATGTTCCGCTCGGCCCTCAACAAGATCGGCGCCCACTCCGAGAACACGGGCATGATCGGCGACCGCATGGACACCGACATCATCGCCGGCATGGAGGCGGGCCTGCACACGGTGCTCGTGCTGACGGGCATCACGACGCAGTCGTCGATGGACCAGTACCCCTTCCGCCCCGACGAGATCGTGTCGGGCGTGCACGAGCTCGTGTCGGCGCAGCCGCACGAGTCCGACGTCGACGCGGAGCCGCCGCACGCCGACGTCTGACCCTCGGGCTGGGCCGACTGGCCGCCTTCGCGGTCGATTGGCCACTTCTTGTGCTGACTGGTCACAGTTTCCGGCTGACTGGTCGCAATTGCCCCACACTGGTCGCAGTTTCGGTGCAATAGCGACCAGTCACCGCGCATCTCTGACCAGTCGATGCAGGACGCGGGCTCAGCCGGAGGCGAGCAGGCGGGCCGTGTGCACCGCGAAGGCAGCCGCGGCCGCGAACGAGACCGCGGCCGCAGCCGGCAGCAGCACCTCGACGCCGCGCATCGGCACCTCGCGTCCCGAGAGCCCGTCGAGCCGCACCCATCCGTAGATCGCGGCCTTGCCCCGGCCGAGGCACAGGATGCCCAGCGCGATCGCGAGCGCGAGCACCACGAGGCCGGATGCGAGCAGCGGCACCGACACGGCGCCCGAGCCGAGCAGGGCACCGAGCGCGAGCCCCGCGCCGAGCGTGCCGACCGCGACGGGCACGATCCACCACCGCACGGGCGGCCCGAAGCCGCGCGCGATCACGATCGAGAAGAGCACCGACACCGCGAGCGTCACGACGCCGGCGACGACGCCGCCCCACGCCGCAGCGCCGCAGACGCGGATGGATGCGTCGCACGCGAGCGACAGATCGGCGAGTCCCGAGCCCGAGAGCGCCGTGAGCACCGAGCCGAAGCCGAGCAGCACCCACGACGAGATCAGTCCGAGCCACCCCGTGCCCGCCTGCCCCAGCACGACGCCCCGCGGCGTCGGGTACAGGCGCTCGCGCAGCATCCCTCCACGCTAGCCCTGCGCCCGCGCGAAGCGGGGACTGGTCACTCGTGCACCCCGACTGGTCACAGTTGCGCGCACACTGGTCGCGGTTGCACCGAAACCGTGACCAGTGTGGTGCAACTGCGACCAGTCACTGGGAAACTGCGACCAGTCAGCGCGGGCGGCCTCACGACCCGCGCTTGCGCACTTCGAGCTCCTCGGACATGTCCTCCAGCTCGACGCCCTTCGTCTCGGGCACCTGCCACAGCACGAAGACGAACGACAGCGCCGCCATCACGGCGTAGAAGCCGTACGCGAACGTGAGGCCGATCTCGGCGAACACCGGGAAGGTCGTCGAGATCGCGAAGTTCGCCACCCACTGCGCCGCCGCCGCGACGGCGAGCGCGCCGGCGCGGATGCGGTTGGGGAACATCTCGCCCAGCAGCACCCAGACGACGGGTCCCCAGGTCGCGCCGAAGCCGACGACGAACAGGTTCGCCGCGACGAGCGCGATCGTCGACCACGGCCCGGTGAGCGTCGCCGCGCCCTCCGCATCCAACGTCGCGAACGAGAACGCGACGGCCATCGTGCCGAGCGACACCGCCATGATCGCCGAGCCGGCGAGCAGCATGAGGCGGCGGCCCACGCGGTCGATGATGAGGATCGCGACGATCGTCACGGCGATGTTCGTCACCGACGTGATGACGCTCGTGAACAGCGCATCCGACTCGTCGAACCCGACCGACCGCCACAGCGTCGTCGAGTAGTAGAAGATCACGTTGATGCCGACGAACTGCTGGAACACCGACAGCAGGATGCCGACCCACACGATGGGCTTGAGGCCGAGGCGGCGGCCGAGCAGGTCCTTCAGCGACTCGCGGTCCTCGCGCTGCAGCGACGTGCGGATCTGCTCGATGCGCATGTTCACGTCGGGCTCGCCCGTGAAGTCGAGCAGCACCTGCGACGCCTTGTCGACGTCGCCGCGCGCGACGAGGAAGCGTGGCGACTCCGGCAGTCGCCAGGCCATGACGCCGTAGACGACGGCGGGGATGGCCTCGGCCATGAACATCCACCGCCACGCGTCGAGCCCGAGCCACAGCTGCTCGGCGGCGCCGCCCGACGTCGCCGCGAGGGCGGCGTTCGACAGCAGCGCGGCGAAGATGCCGAGCACGATCGCGAGCTGCTGCAGCGAGCCGAGCCGGCCGCGCACGTGCGCGGGCGACACCTCGGCGATGTACGCGGGCGCGATGACGGATGCGGCGCCGACGCCGAGGCCGCCGACGACGCGCCAGATGATGAGGTCGACGACGCCGAACGCGAGGCCCGACCCGATCGACGACACGAGGAAGAGCGCGGCGGCGACGAGCATGACGGGGATGCGGCCGAAGCGGTTCGCGACCTGACCGGCGAACCACGCGCCGACGGCGCAGCCGAGCAGCGCCGACGACACGGCGAAGCCCTTGAGCGCGTCGCCGAGGTCGAAGGCGCCCGCGAGCGCATCCACGGCACCGTTGATGACGGCGGTGTCGAAGCCGAAGAGGAAGCCGCCGAGCGCCGCGGCGATCGCGATGCCGATGACCCTCGCGTTGACCCTGCTGTGCCCGTCGCTCGCCATGATCGCTGCTCCTTCGCCGTCGCTTCCGCATCCCGTGCCCCGGCACGCTACGCCCCTCGCGCACGCCGTGCGCGCGGGCTGCGCGCGAGGGCGTCGCGCGGTAGGGTCGCGCGGTGATCCCCGACGACTGGATGCCCCACGCACGCGCCGACGGCGAGACCGTGGGCTACGTGCATCTCGCCGAGGGCGGGCTGTTCCAGGCCCACGACCTGCTGGGCCGCGCGCTCGGCGAGCCCGGCGAGTGGCTGACGATCGAGACGATGCTCGACGAGCACTCGATCGCCTGGCTCGACGGCACGTGGTCGTACGCGATCGAGGAGGGCCGCGAGGTGCGCACGCGCATCGCCGAGCTGTCGTGCGCGCGCGTCGTGCTCGTGGAGGACCGCCTCGGCTCGGTCGACGGCCCGGCACCGGCTCGGTACGAGGTGCCCGTGCCGGTCGAGCCGGGCGTGCTCGAGCCCGCCGCACCGCTCACGGAGTGGCCGCCCGCGCCATAGGGCACGATCGACCCATGGATGCGTCGCCGCTGTCGAGGATGCTCGACGACGCCGTCGCAGGCGTGCCGGTCGACGACGCGCGCATCCGCGCCGCGCTGCCCGACGCCTCCGACGCCGCGGCGATGCGGCGCCTGCTCGACGAGCGCGAGCGCCTCGTGCGCCGCGACGTGCAGCTGGGCGCCGTCATGGCGTCGACGCGCGACCTGCTCGACGTGCACGAGGTCGATGCGATGCTGCAGCGCATCGTCGACCGGGCGTTCGAGCTCATGGGCGTCGACGTCGCCTACCTGTCGGCGTACGAGGAGCGCGAGGACCAGCTGTACGTGCGCGCGACGCGCGGCATCGCATCCCCGCGCTTCCTCGGCATGGTCGTGCCGGCGGGCGTGGGCGTCGCGAGCCTCGCGGTGCGCACGCGCACGCCGCAGTGGGTCGAGGAGTACGCGCAGGCGACGCTGCCGCACGACGCGATCATCGACGACGTGCTCGCCGAGGAGGGGCTGCGGTCGCTGCTGGGCGTGCCGCTCGTGGCGCACGACCGCGTGCTGGGCGTGCTGTTCGCGGCGACGCGATCGGCGCATCGGTTCACGGCCGACGAGATCGCGTTGCTGTCGACCTTCGGCGGGCACGCGGCGATCGTGCTGCAGATCGCGTCGCTCTTCGAGGACGTCGCGGCCGCGTCGTCGCTCGCCGAGGATCGGCGCAGGCACACGGAGTGGGCGGCCGAGCTGCACGCCGAGCTCGCCCGGGCGGCGGTCGATGGCGCGGAGCCCGCGGCGATCGTGTCGGCGCTGGCGTCGGCGCTCGACCGGCCGGTGACGCTGCTCGACGAGTCGCGTCGGCTCGTCGCGGGGGATGCTGCGCTGGCGGATGCGGTGCCGGCGCTCGGGCGCGCGCTGGCCGCGGCGGCGCGGGACGGCGTCGCGGCATCGGTCGACGGCGCGGTCGAGCTCGTCGCGCCTGTGCTCGCGTCGCGCGAGCGCCCGGGCGCGCTGCTCGTCGGCCGCGGGTCGGCGCCGCTCGACGGCGTGCGCCGCCGCACCGTCGAGCGCGCGGCGCTCGTGCTCGCGTTCCTCGCCGTGCAGCGCTCGGCGGTCGCGGATGCCGAGGACCGCGTGCGCGGCGAGCTCGCCCTCGACCTGCTCGACGGCGCCTCCCCCGCGGCGCTGCGGCGGGCCGCGGCGCGCGGCTTCGCGATCGACGCGCCCTGGGTCGCGGTGGCGGTGCCCGCGACGGCGGATGCGCGCGCCCGCTGGGTCGCGATCGCCGGCCGCCGTGCCGCATGGCTCACGGCGCCGACGCCCGATGGGCTCGTCGTGCTCGTGCCCGGGAGCGTGGCCGCGGACGCGGCGGCGGAGGTGCTGGGCACGGTCGGGGCGGATGCGCCGGCTCGCTCGGACGTCGCCGACGGCGATGGGCCGGCGCCGCTCGCCGCCGGCGCCGCGGCGGCGACGCTCGCCGGTGCCGCCGACGCCGCCTCGCGCGCGATCGCAAGCGCCCGCCTCGCTGCCGGGCTCGGCGTCTCCGGGGCCGTCGACGCCGCTGCCCTCGCGCCGTACGCAGGACTCTTCGGCGACGGCGCCGCGGCGGCCGCGTCGATCGACGCCGTGCTCGCACCGGTGCTCGCGTGGGATGCCGAGCGCGGCACGGCGCTCGTCGAGACGATGCAGGCGCTGCTCGACGCACGCGGCTCGGTGCACGCCGCGGCGACGGCGCTGCAGGTGCACCCGAGCACCGTGAAGCAGCGGGCGGGCCGCATCCGCGCCCTGCTCGGCGACGCGTGGACCGCCCCCGAGGCGCGCTTCCGCACCGAGGTGGCGGTGCGCCTCGAGCTGGCCCGCCGGCTGCTCTCCCGCTGACGCCGCTCCCCACCAGCCGGTCGAGGAGCGCGCGAGCCCCTGGGCGAGCACGCGTCACGAGACCACGCGACCGCCGCTCCTGCACAGCCACGTGCATGGTCGCGCCGAGCACGCGCGTCACGTGGTCTCGCGACGCGGAGGCGCTGCGCGCCTGCGCTCCTCGACCAGCTGGAAGGGGAGCCTCCGCTCCCCTCGAGACCGCTCCCTCCTCCGCTCGCACCTCAGGGAGCGGCGGGGATGACGCCCGACGACGTGGGCGAAGACAGAGGACACCGACACCCATCCCGATGTGTCCGCCCGAGACACCCTCTCCATCCCCCACCCCCGCTTCACTGAGCGAGGCAGCGCGACGACGCGCGCCAAGAAGGGCAACCGTGGCACGCACCTCCCGTCTCAGCGGACTCCGATCCCTCGCCCCCGCCGAGCGCCGCGCGGCCGTCGCGGCCGAGCTCGGCATCGGGACCGACGACCTGGCAGCCTTCCTCGGCGGCGGCATCGACCTGCCCCAGGCCGACCGCATGGTCGAGCACGCGATCGGCACGATCGGCATCCCCGTCGGCGTCGCGACGAACCTCATCGTCGACGGCCGCGAGGTGCTCGTGCCCATGGCGACCGAGGAGCCATCGGTGATCGCCGCCGCGAGCAACGTCGCCCGCATGACCCGAGCGACGGGCGGCTTCACCACCACGACGACCGGCCCGCTCATGCAGGCGCAGGTGCAGCTGCTGGGCGTCGCCGACGTGCACGCCGCCCGCGCGCGCATCCTCGAGCGCGAGGCCGAGGTGCTCGAGCTCGCGAACGCGCAGGACCCGCGCCTCGTCGAGCACGGCGGCGGCGCCCGCCGCGTCGACGTGCGCATCATCCACGGGCGCGACCGCACGCACCTCGTCGCGCACCTCGTCGTCGACGTGCGCGACGCCATGGGCGCGAACGCCGTCAACTCCATGGCGGAGGCGACCGCTCCCCTGCTCGCGAGCATCGCCGAGGGCAGGCACCTGCTGCGCATCCTCACGAACAAGGCCGACCTGCGCCTCGCCCGCGCTCGCGTGCGCATCCGCCCCGACGACATCGGCGGCCCCGAGGTCGTGGCGAACATGCTCGAGGCGGGCGCGCTCGCGCACGACGACCCGTACCGGGCGGCGACGCACAACAAGGGCATCATGAACGGCGTCACGGCCGTCGTGCTCGCGACGGGCAACGACACCCGCGCCGTCGAGGCGGGCGCCCACGCGCACGCCGCGCGCGACGGGCAGTACCGGTCGCTGTCGACGTGGGAGCGGGATGCCGACGGCAGCCTCTCGGCGACGCTCGAGCTGCCGATGCCCGTGGGCCTCGTCGGCGGGGCGACGCGCAGCCATCCGGCGGCGCAGGCGGCGGTGCGGATGCTCGAGGTGACGACCGCCGACGAGCTCGCGCGCATCGTCGTGTCGGTGGGCCTCGCGCAGAACATCGGCGCCGTGCGCGCGCTGTCGGCCGAGGGCATCCAGCGCGGCCACATGGGCCTCCACGCGCGCAACGTCGCCGTGTCGGCCGGGGCGAGCGCCGACGAGGTGGATGCGCTCGCCGCCCGCATCGTCGCAGCGGGCGCCGTGCGCGCCGACGTCGCGGAGCGCGAGCTCGCCGCGCTGCGGGCCAGCCGATGAGCGTGCGCGACGTGGGGCTGCCCGAGCGCGCGCCGCTGCCGGGCACGCCCGACGCCGTGACGATCTGGGAGGTCGCGCCGCGCGACGGCCTGCAGGCCGAGCGCATCGCGCTCGGCGTCGACGACCGCATCCACGCCATCCGCATGCTCGCCGGCGCGGGCCTCCCCGTGATCGAGGTCGGCTCGTTCGTGCGGGCCGACCGCGTGCCGCAGATGGCCGGCTCGGATGCGGTGCTGGCGGGCGTCGCCGACCTGGGCATCCGCACGCCCGTGCTCACGCCGAACCTGCACGGCTACCACGCGGCCCGCGCCGCAGGCGCGCAGGACGTGGCGGTGTTCCTCAGCGTCACCGAGACGTTCAGCCGCGAGAACCTCGGCGCCGCGCGGGCGCAGACGGAGGCGGCGGCGCGCGAGGTGGTGGCGCATGCCCGTGCCGACGGCGTGCGCGTGCGAGGGTATCTGTCGATGGTCTTCGGCGACCCCTGGGAGGGACACGTGCCCGTCTCGGACGTGACCCGGGTCGCGACGCTGCTGCACGAGTGGGGCGTCGACGAGGTGTCGCTCGGCGACACCATCGGGGTCGCGACGCCCGGCCAGGTGCGCGGCGTCGTCGACGCGCTCGCCGCCGACGGCATCCCCCTCGACCACCTGGCGCTGCACATGCACGACACGTACGGCACCGCCCTGGCGAACGTGCTCGCAGGCCTCGAGGCCGGCATCCGCACGTTCGACGCGGCGGCAGCGGGCGTCGGCGGCTGCCCGTTCGCGCGCTCGGCGACCGGCAACCTCGCGACCGACGACCTCGTATGGATGCTCGACGGCATGGGCGTGCGCACGGGCGTCGACCTCGACGCCCTCACGGAGACGAGCGCGTGGCTGTCCACGGCGCTCGACCGCCCGACCCCCTCGCGCGTCGCCCGCGCGCTCTCGGCGAAGGAGCCAGCATGACCAAGCCGCCCACCCCCTCGAGGCTGCTGGAGGTGTGGGGCGACACCGTCGACCAGCGCCACCTCGTGCTGTCGATCGTGCTGGGCGTCGGCCTCGGCGCCCCCGTGTTCCTGCTCGCCGAGTGGGGCTTCGCGCAGACCGACGTCGCGCCGGGCCTGCAGCGCTCGTACGCGCTGCTCGCGGGCATCGGCGCGTGCGTCGTCGCCGCCGTCATCGCCGCGCGCCTGTTCGCGCCCAAGCGCTCGGTCGTGATCGGCACGAGCACCGAGGGCTCGCGCCAGGAGGCGATGGATGCGATCGAGGCCGAGATCGGCCCGCTCGGCGATCCCGACGAGCTGCCCGAGCGCATCCTCGCCGAGGTGAAGGCGCTCGGCCTGTACGACGACCTCGCCGCGCAGCACCGTCGCCGCGTCGAGGCGGAGGGTGCCGCCTGATGGACATCCTCGAGCTCTTCGCCTGGGCCGCCGCCATGGCGCTCGTCGGCGCCATCGTGTTCGGCCTCCTCGGCCTCGTCTCGGGCACCGACGAGACCGCCACGGTCGCGCCGATCACGCTGCTCGTGATCCTGCTGGGCGTGCCGCCCGTGGGCGTCTTCGCGTTCTTCATGGCCGCGGTGTCGGCGAAGCACATCACGCACGCCATCCCCACGACCCTGCTGGGCATCCCTGGCGACACGCTCGCCGCGCCGCTGCTGCGGGATGCGCAGCTGCTGCGCGAGCTGGGCGTGCCGCACATCGCGCTGCGCAAGGCCATCTCGGGCGGCGTGGTCGCCGCGGTCATCGCCGTGCCGGTCGCGGTGCTGTTCGCGTGGATCCTCACGCCGTTCTCCGATGCCATCACCGCGGTCGCGCCGTGGCTGTTCCTCGCGGCCGCCGCCGCGATCGCCGTGCTGTCGAAGGGTCGCTGGGCCGCCCTCGTGGCGCTCGTGCCGTTCGTGCTGCTCGTCGTCGGCCTGCAGGCGTTCGCGACCGGGGCGCTCGACCGCGGCCTGTCGATCGCGTTCTTCCTCGGCATCGCGACGGGCCCGCTCATCGCCGACCTCTTCCTCGCGCTCGCCCCCTCGGGTCGCGCGGGCATGCGTCGGGATGCGCCGCGCACGTTCGAGCTCGCGGCCGACTCGCGCACGTGGTCGGGACGCATCCCGAACCCCCTGCAGGTGCTCGACGCCCGGCAGGCGGCCTCGACGGCGGGCGCGGCGGTCGTGTCGTCGGCGACGTTCGTGTTCTCGCCCGTCGCGATGACCGTGCTGATGGGCGAGACGTTCGCGGGCCGCATCAAGAACGGCTACCGCCGCCTCACGACGATGATGTCGGTGAAGAACGGCACGACGGAGTCGACGTACATCGCCGAGACCCTCATCCCGCTCATCGCGATCGGCCTGCCGCTGTCGCCCGTCGCCGCCGGTCCCGCCGCGCCCCTGTTCAACGCCCCGCCGGTGTACACGATCGACGCCGAGGCGGGCACCTCGAGCAACCTGCACGACATGCTCGAGCCGTGGCAGTTCCTCGTGTTCGGCCTGCTCGCCGTGATCATCGCCGTGGTGCTCTGCTACCCGTTCGCGATGACGCAGGCGCACCGGGCGGCCGCGTGGATCATGCGCACGGTCTCGCACGAGGCCGTCATCGGCGCGTTCGCGGGCCTCATCGTCGTGATCTGCCTCTACGAGGGCGGCCTCGTCGCGCTGGGCGTGGCGATCACGGTCGGCCTCGTCGGAGGCCTGCTCAACAAGCTCGTGCAGATGCACACGGGCGTGCAGTTCATGGGCTACTACGTGGCGGTGCTGACCGTCCCGGCGATCACGGCGCTGCTGGCCTGACCCGCTGTCGCTGAGTCCGCAACCGGTCCGCAGGACGCTCGAGCGAGCGCGTCTGCGGCGGCGCGCGTGCGGTCCTCGGCGATCAGCCAGCCTCCGGCGAGATCGAGGTTGCTGAGTGCCCGAGGTCGCGCGGTGACGACGTCGGGCCGAGGGCGATGGGCCCGAAGACGAAAGAGTGCCGCACGTTGCTGCAGAGATACAACGGCTGCGCTCGCCTTTGGCCCGACGCCAGACGGCGCGTAGCCGCGACGGCGATACGGGACGGCGGAACCGTCCGGGGAGTACTCACCCGTCGGCCAGAGAGAGCGCGGACTAACCCACGCACTGAAGACGGGTTGGCCATCGCCTGCGCAAACCTCGACACCTACGAGGCCGTCCAGCGCCCGAGGCGGCCAACTCTGCGTCGCGCTACAACTTACAGACCGGATGACTGCTGCGAACACCACCACCGGCACTCGGGGGTCAACTGCCAGCTCCCCGGTTCTGGCTGCTCCACCCAGCGCACGTGTGACTTCGACCCGTGGGGTGCGCGCAGGATGGCTGCCGCGTCTTCGTGCGTGGCATCTTCCCCTCGTCTCAGACGGTCGCGTGTCGCCTGCGGCAAGACCTGCCAGATGGAGTGGTACTCAGCGGTCACGATTCGAACGCTATCTCGCGAAGTCCGGCGACAGTCGGAAACATCATCCACAGACGCCGCCTGCCGCAGCTCGACACATTGTCTTCCCGGAGTCACGCACGAGACGACGATCTCTGATCGCACCAAGCATGCGGATTCGTTCGACTTGGTGGTGCTGACCGTGACCGCGATGATGGCTCTGCGGGCTGGGCCCGCCCCTCCGCTCCCAGTCCGGCGTCGACCAGGCGCAAGAACCGCATTCAGCGGAACCGACTGCCACGACTCCGTGCGCGTGGGTAGTAGCGACGATCATCCCTGTCGCGCTCGGCTCGTCTCGCGTCCCTGCGCCTCTTGCGACCCTCGTAGTCGCTGTCGACGAGGAATGTCCGCATGCGCACTTCCAACGCGGTCCGGCGTTTTCTGCGAGGCGAGTTCACTAGAGCGCCCACTATCCATGGGAGCCCCACCCAGAGCGGAAAGGGCGAGAGGTAACCGAGGACAGCCAAACTCGGCTCGCTCGTGGCCATGTGGAGCAACAACAGTGCCAGTAGACCGGCTCCGATCAGCGCCCACGCACCGACCCGCGCCAAGAAGCCCCGCCCGGGCCGAGTGAAGGAGAAATCAGGCGGGACACTTTCCAGCGCTTGAACGAGCGCGGCCCAGCGTGGGCGTTCTCTTGCTTTGAACACGTCCGGATCAACATCGACGAACCTCACCAAACTCGACCTCCCGGCTCCTAGTGGGCCAATCGAACCCCGAAAGTCGTGACCTCGCAACGAACGGCACCCACGGGGCCGAAGCGCTCGACGCGCAGCGCTACGGATGCAGCAGCCACGCCACGAGCAGCATCACCGGCAGCGACAGGATCGTCGTGAGCAGGATGACGTCGCGCGCGACGACCTGACCGGTCTGATAGCGCAGGGCGTACTGGTACATGTTCTGCGCCGTCGGCAGCGCGCCCATCACCGTGCACGCGTAGACGAGGTCGGCAGGCAGCTGGAACACGAAGCGCGCGAGCACGAACGCGATCGCGGGCGCCGCGAACGACTTCAGCGCCGTCGCGAGCAGGATCTCCTTGCGTCCCGAGCCGCGCCGCAGCGGCTTGTCGCCGCCGAGCGAGATGCCGAACGCCAGCAGCATGAGCGGCACCGCAGCACCGCCGAGGATCCCGAGCGGCGCGAGCACCGGATCCGGGATCTGCAGCCCCGTGAGCGACACGAGCGCGCCGAGCACCGACGCGATCAGGATGGGGTTGCGCAGCGGCTGCGTGACGATGCCCCAGAACGACGCCTTGCCGGCGCGCACGACGTCGAGCACGCCGAGCAGCACGGGGGCGAGCACGAGCAGCTGCAGCATGATCATGGGGCCGACGAACTGCGCGTCGCCGATGACGTAGACGGCGACGGGCAGGCCGATGTTGTTGACGTTCGAGTAGCCCGACGTCGAGGCGCCGATCGCGATGCGGCCGACGTCCTTCGTGAAGAGCAGGCGCGCGATCACGATGTAGATGAGCGCGACGGCGACGAACATCAGCAGCGCGACGAGCAGCACACCCGAGAACAGCACGCGGATGTCGGATGCGGCGAGCACCGTGAACAGCAGCGCGGGGCTCGCGCCGAAGAACGCGACCTTGTTGAGCACGAGGCGGTCGTCCTGCGAGACGACCTTCGCGCGGGCGAGCAGCCAGCCGACGAGGATCACGAACGCGATGATCGCGAACCCGATGAGCACGCCGCCCATCCGTCTCCTCTCGTCTCGTCCTGCTCGGCACAGATGTGAGGTTTTCGGCCCCTTTTGATGTCAAAAGAGGCCGAAAACCTCACATCTGTGGGGTCACTGGGGGTCGAGGCCCAGGTCGGCGAGGTGGATCGCCGCGCGGTACTCGACGCCGGCCGCCTCGATCGCCGCCTGCGCACCCGTCGAGCGGTCGACGATGACCGCGACGGCCACGACCTCGGCGCCCACCTTGCGCAGCGCCTCGATCGCCTTGATCGGGCTGCCACCCGTCGTGGAGGTGTCCTCGAGCACGACGACGCGCTTGCCCGCGAGATCCGGACCCTCGACCTGCCGGCCGCGGCCGTGGTCCTTCGGCTCCTTGCGCACCACGAATGCATCCACCGCGAGCCCGCGCGCCAGGCCGCGGTGCATGACGGCGTTCGCGAGCGGATCGGCACCCATCGTGAGGCCGCCGACCGCGGCGACGTCGGGGATGTCGGCGATGAGGTCGAGCAGCACGTCGCCGATGAGCGGGGCGCCGCGGTGGTCGAGCGACAGCTTGCGCATGTCGACGTAGTACGTCGCGCGCTTGCCGCTGGTCAGCACGAAGTCGCCGTGGAAGACGGCCTCGTCGCGGATGAGCTGGATGAGGTCGTCGCGCGCGGTCACGGCTCCAGGCTACTCAGGGCTGAGGCATGGTCGGTGCACGGCGGCGTCGTGCACGAGGCGACGCTGAGAGCACCTTCCGGTGCGTGTCGCACGGCACGGCGCGCACAGCGTCGCCTCGTGCCGAACGCAGCGCGGGCTCAGACCCGCCGGCCCGCCCACGCCATGATCGCCGTCGTGCGCGACGCACCCGCCGGCGCGGGCACCGCATCCGCGAACGCGACGGGCGAGCGCACGGCGTCGGAGTCGACGCGCGACGGCAGCCCCTCGGCGAACGCGAGCAGCGACTCGGGCAGCTCGAGCCGCTCGGCGAGGCCGATGCGGGCGACGCCCCAGCGGATGTCCCACGCGTGCATCGTGAGGTCCATCGTCGGGAAGTACAGCAGCGGCAGGCGATCGTCGTCGCACGCGTCGACGGCGGCCATCGCCTCGCGGGCGGTGCGCTCCCAGACGCCGATGGCGCGCACGGCGGCCACGTCGGCACGGGCCGAGGTGGGCCCGATGGGGGCGACGTCGCCCGTGAGCGGCGCGATGACGTTGCCGCGCTGCGTCTCGACGAGGTGCAGCACGACGTCGGCGATCGCCCACCCCTCGCACGCCGACGGCAGCCCGAGCGAGTCCGAGGCCGCGAGCGCCTCGGCGGTGAACAGCTCGAGCGCGTCGAGGTAGAGCTCGCGGAGCGGCAGCGCCATGCGCTCATCCTGCCCGATGCGCCATGCCCGGGATGCGGATGGGGTGACGCCGTGTCGCGGGCGAGTCGTGGATGCGCGCGGAGTGCTCCTGAGCGGGTGGGCACGCGCGATGCGCACGTGCCCACCCGCTGCGCAGCATCTCGCGCGCCGTCCTCGACTTGCGATTGAGCATCATTCTCAATAACTTCGTCGCAGGTCCACAGCGACCACCGACCGAGGAGCCCCCATCCGCATCCCCACGCCGCCGCGCGCCGCCGTAGCGCGCCCCGACGCCCCGCCCATCCGCATCCGCCGCCTGACCCTCGCCATGGCGGCGACCCTGACCGCAGCGACCGCGCTCGCCGCCTGCGCGACGCCGCAACCCGAACCCGCGTCCACGCCGTCGGCGTCGGCCGATCTCGCCGCGCCCGACCGCGCCGAGGAGGTCGACGCCCCGCAGCGCACCGTCGTCGCGGTCGATGCCGACGGCGCCGTGACGGTCGTCGACGTCGCGTCGGGCGACGCCGAGCCGGTCGGCGAGGTGCCTGGCGCCACGGCGATCGCGACCGACGGCCGCCTCGTGGCGCTCTCGACGCCCGACGGCGCGACGATCGTCGACGGCGGCGCCTGGACGGTGCCGCACGGCGACCACGCGCACTCGTACGTCGGCACGCCGCGCGTGCTCGGCACGCTCGACCTCGAGAGCCCGGTGCGCATCGCCTCGAGCGCGACGACGACGATCGTCGTCGGTGCCGACGGACGCATCGTCGCGCTCGACCCCGACGCGCTCGACGACGGCGAGCTCGCCGCCACCGACCTCGCCACGCTCGCGCCCGGCGCCGTCGCGTCGGTCGTCGGAGGGCACGTCGTCGCCGCCTCCGACGGTGCCGTCGGCCTCGTCGACGCCGGCGCGCTCGCCCCGCTCGCCGCGTGCACGGACCCGCGGGATGCGGTCGCGACGCGCGTCGGCGCCGCCGTGCTCTGCGCCGAGGGCGCCGTGCTCGTGACGGTCGACGGCCCGAACGTCGCCGCCGAGCCCATCCCGATGCCCGACGGCGCCCCTGCTCCCGCGAGCCTCACGGGCCGTGGCGACCGCCCGACGGTCGCGGGCCTCGCCGCCGACGGCGCGAGCGCATGGATGCTCGACACCCGAGCGCGCACGTGGACGCTCGTGCCGACGGGCGCCGCGACGCAGGTCGCCGCCGTCGGCGACGACGCCGAACGCCTCGTCGTCGTGCGCGCCGACGGCACGCTCGCCGTGCTCGACGCCACGGACGCCGAGCTCGCCGGCACGAGCGGCGTCGACCCGCAGCATCCGATCGCCCTCGACGCCGACCGCGCCTTCGCGATCGCCGCCGACGGCGCCGTCGCGATCGATCTCGACGACGGCGAGGTCACGGTCCTCGCCCCCGACGCGACGCTGCTCGCCGTCACCGGCTGACCCACGAGCTCCACCCCACCCATCCCCCACCGAGAGGAACCCCATGCACCATCCCCGCCACCGCACGCGCACGACGTCGGCCATCGCCGTCGCCGCCGCGGCCGCGCTCGCCCTCGCGGCGTGCTCGACCGCCGAGGCCGAGCCCGCCGCATCCGACCCCTCGGCCGAGGAGGCGCACGACCACGCCGGCCGTCTCGCCCTCGCCGTCGAGGGCGGCGTCGTCGTGCTCGACGCCGACACGCTCGAGCAGATCGGCGAGACCGTCGCGCTCGACGACGACTTCGTGCGCGTCAACCCCGCAGGCGACGGCGAGCACGTGTTCCTCAGCACGAGCGCCGGCTTCGAGGTGCTCGCGACGGGCGCGTCGACCGACGCCGACCCCGCGCTCACGGGCGCGGTCTTCGAGGGCGCCGCCCCCGGTCACGTCGTGCTGCACGGTGGCCGCACGGTGCTCTTCGACGACGCGACCGGCGACTTCTGGACGTTCGACGCCGACAGCCTCACCGACGGCGCCGCCCTGCCCGCCGACGTGACGGCGCACGAGTCGGAGGCAGCGCACCACGGCGTCGCCGTCGAGCTGGAGGACGGCACGATCGTGTCGACCCTCGGCACCGAGGAGGCCCGCACCGGCGTGCGCATCCTCGACGTCGACGGCACCGAGACCGCGCGCGACGAGTCGTGCCCCTCCGTGCACGGCGAGGGCGTCGCCGCCGACGAGCACGTGCTCATCGGCTGCCAGGACGGCGTGCTGCTGTACGGCGACGGCGCGTTCACGAAGCTCGACAGCCCCGACGAGTTCGGCCGCGTCGGCAACCTCTACACGACCGACGAGTCGGCGATCGCCTTCACCGACTACCGCGACGACCCCGACGCCGAGGGCAACGTGCTGCACCGCTTCGGCCTCGTCGACACCGCCGCGGGCACGTGGCAGATCGTCGACCTGCCCGAGGGCGTCGAGTACACGTGGCAGACGGTCGAGCGCGACCACCACGGCGGCCTGTGGTTCGTCGGCACCGACGGTCAGCTGCACGGCATCGACGAGTCGGGCGAGCTCGTCGCCTCGTACCCGGCGATCGAGGCGTGGGAGAACCCCATCGAGTGGCAGACGGCTCACCCGTACCTCGTCGTCGAGGGCCACACGGCGTACGTGACCGATCCCGACAGCCTGCAGATCGTCGCGATCGACCTCGACTCGGGCGAGACCCTCGCGACCGCGTCGCTGGATGCGGCGCCCAACGAGATGGCGTTCGCGGGCTGATCCCCGCCGCGCTGCGCGAGGCCCGCATCCCGGCACGGGATGCGGGCCTCGTGTCGTGGTGCGCCTGCCAGGATCGAGACGGACGAAGGGGGATGCGTGGGAAGACGCGGCAGGGAGCCGGAGCGACGGCTCTCGAACGTCGAGCGTCTCCTGCTCGCGCTCTCGACCGTCGGCCTCGTCGCCGGGCTCGCGGGCGTCTGGATCACGGGCTCGATCGCGACCGAGGGCGACCTCGACAGGCCGACCGGCCGCGGCGCGTGGCTGTACCGATACATGGCGGCCGTCACCGATTCCGACGTCGACCTGGCGCTGCGCCTCCTGGCGATCGCCAGCGGCCTCGCCGCGATCGCGGGCCCGATCGGCATCGTCGCCCTCGGCAACCTGGTGGACGCGCGCCGCCGCGCATCCCATGTCCGCCCCACGAAATAGGCTGATCCCATGCGCGTCGCGACCTGGAACGTGAACTCCGTCCGCACCCGTGTCGGGCGCATCGTGGACTGGCTCGAGCGCTCCGACGTCGACGTGCTGGCGATGCAGGAGATCAAGTGCCGCGTCGACCAGTTCCCCTACGAGCAGTTCGAGGCCGCCGGCTACCACGTCGAGGCGCACGGCACGAACCAGTGGAACGGCGTCGCGATCGCGTCGCGCCTGCCGATGGTGGATGTCGTGCGGCAGTTCGACGACCAGCCCGGCTACGCGAACACGGGCGAGCCCGTCGTCGAGGCCCGCGCGATGGCGGCGACCGTCGAGGGCGTGCGGCTGTGGAGCCTGTACGTGCCGAACGGTCGCGACCTGGGGCATCCGCACCTCGCGTACAAGCTCGAGTGGCTGCGCATCCTCGCCGAGCACGCGAAGACGTGGCAGCGCATGCCGCTCGCGCTCATGGGCGACTTCAACATCGCGCCGTTCGACCACGACGTGTGGGACATCGCGGCGTTCGCCGAGTCGACGCATGTGAGCGAGCCCGAGCGCGAGGCGTTCCGCACGTTCGAGCGCCTCGGCATGGTCGACGTCGTGCGCGACCGCGCCGCCGGCTACACGTACTGGGACTACAAGGCGGGCCGCTGGCAGAAGGGCGAGGGCATGCGCATCGACTTCGTGCTCGGCACCGCCCCGTTCGCCGAGCTCGTGACGGGCGCCCGCATCGACTCGGGCGAGCGTGCGGGCGACGCCCCGAGCGACCACGTGCCCGTCGTGGTCGACATCGACGTCGAGACCGAGCTCGACGACGATCGCCCGATGATCTTCTAGGGCTGGCTGAGGATCCTTCGCCACGCCAGACGCGAAGGGCGCAAGGAATTCGCCGAATCATTGGCGCAATCGGCACAAGCTGATGCGACGGTCGGCACCGAACCTTCTGCACAGGCGCGTCGCTGCGAGGTCCCTCGCTTCCGACGCCGCTTCGGAGCAGAGAGAGTCGACGATGACGCACGCCACCACCAGATGGGAGGGGCGTCGCCGCCTCTCCCTCCGATCTCGAGTCGCCGCAGCGGGGGTGTCGCTGGCGCTCGCAGCCGCCGCCGCGCTGGTCGCAGCACCCTCGGCCTTCGCCGTCGAGCAGCCGTTCGCCGTGCAGAGCCCTGCGAACGGCTCGATGGTCGACTCGACGACCCCGACGTTCTCGGGCGTCGGCACGACGGGCAACACGGTCACGCTCTCGTACAGCGGTCAGAACCTCGGCGGCTACGTCGCGGGCAGCACGGTCGTCGGTGACGCCGGCACCTGGTCGACGCCGACGTCGTTCGCGTCGGCGAATCCGGGTGAGACGGAGACGCGCGTGCGCGCGGTCGAGACGACGCCGGGCGGCGTCGAGACCGACACGTACTTCATCACCATCACGTTCCCCACCGCCCCGGTGCCGGCGGCGAACGCCTTCACGCTCGAGTCGCCCGTCGAGGGCGAGACTCGCGCCGACTTCCTCAACATCGTGCACTTCGTCGGCACGGGCGATGCGGGCAACACCATCACGGTGCGCTACTTCGACGGCCGCGGCGGCCTCGCCACGGCCGGCACGGGCCAGGTCGACCAGGGCGGTCGCTTCGACGTCTTCGCGACGTTCCGCGACCTGCCTGCCGGCCAGACGTTCGCGAACACGTTCACGCAGCAGACGAACCCGGCGGGCGAGCCGGTCGCAGCCGAGATCGGTCGCACGTTCAACTTCGCCGTGGCTCCCGTCGAGGCGAGCCCGTTCACTGTCACGAGCCCCGAGAGCGGCGAGATGGTCGACTCGATCACGCCCGCCTTCACGGGCACCGGCGCGCCGGGCGACACCGTGACCCTGCGGTACTCGGGTCAGCAGCTCGGCTCGTACCTCGCCGGCCAGACGACGGTGGAGGACGACGGCACGTGGACGGTGCCGACGACCGACTTCTCGAACGCGAGCTTCGGCGAGACGGAGATCCGGGTCGTCGCGGCGGCGACCGACGCGAACGGCGTCGAGCGCCCCGGCGCGCGCTTCGTCGACATCGTGCTGCCCGAGGCGCCTGCGATGGAGATCGACTTCACGCTCGCGACGCCCGAGGAGGGCACCACGATCGCGAACCCGCGCGCGGGCGTCGCCTACGTCGGCACCGGCGAGCCCGGCAACACGATCGTCGTCGAGTACTTCGACGGTCGCGGCGGCCTGGCCGTCGCAGGCACGGCGATCGTCGGCGACGACGGCGCGTTCGAGGTCACCGCGATCTTCGACGGCCTGCCCGAGGGCCAGCTGTTCGCGAACACGTTCACGCAGCAGGAGGACGCGGACGGCGAGCGCGTCGCGCAGGAGATCGCTCGCACGATCTTCTTCGAGGTCGCACCCGTCGTCACGCCGCTGGCTGCGCCGACGCTCGACGAGCCTGTCGTCGACGGCGCGACCGTGACCTTCTCGGGCACGGGCATCGCCGGTGCGACGGTCGAGGTTGCCATCGCGTCGGCGCAGGCGCCGACCGGCGACGTCGCGACCGCGGCGCTCGCGGCTCCGACGGTCGTCACCGCGACGGTCGCCGAGGATGGCACCTGGACGACGTCGGCGGACTTCGAGGCCGGCGACTACGTCGCATCGGCGACCCAGTTCACGGGTGACGCCGCGGACCGGTCTGCGCCGTCCGAGGGTCAGGGGTTCACGGTGGCCGCGGTTGCAGTGCCGCCCACGATGCCGCCTGCCTCGCCCGCACCCACGACACCGCCCGCTGCCGGCGGCGCCGGTGGAGGCTCGCTGCCCGTGACGGGTGGCGAGGTGACGGGCTCGCTGCTCGCGGCCATGCTGCTGCTCGCAGCCGGCGCGGTCACGCTCGTCGTGCGTCGTCAGCGGGTGCTCGCGCAGCGCTGACCTGATCGCATCGATCGAGCCCACTCGCACGTCGACCGTCGACGTGCGGGTGGGCTCGTCCGCGTCGCCCGCACCCGCCGCGCGACCTGCTCGCCGTGCCATGCTGGCCGCGATCGGAGGATGCGTGGAGGCAGACGGAGCGCAGGCGCGGCGGCCGGAGAGCCCGCTGCGCGTCGTGGCGCTCATGGTGCTGTCGGTCGCGCTCGTCGCGGCCCTCGGCACGCTCGGCCTCGTGCCGCTGTTCGTCGTGTCGCAGCCGTGCCCCGTGGCGCTGCAGCCGTGCGACGAGACGTCGGGCCCGCTCGCGATCGTGCTCATGCTCGTCGCGCCGGCGGCCGCGGTCGTCGTCGGCATCGTCGGCGGCGCCGTGCAGCTCGCCCGCCGCAGCCGCGCGATCCGCTGGCCGGCCATCGCGTGCGCCGCCGTGGTCGCGTCGTGGCTCGCGGGGCTCGCGGTGGCGCTGGTCGCGGCGTCCTGATCGCCCCGCCCGCACGCCGCATCCGATCGCGCACGCAACGAACCTGCGCCGCGCGCTGCGCATCGTCGCGACGCACGGAACGCGCAGCAAAGTGACCCCCGCGCACAATCCTTGTGCGAGCAGCCCTTCCTACGCTGGATGCATCCCCCGATCGCCCGCCAGGAAGGCTCTGACGTGACCATCGCCACGCCCCTCTCGACCACCGAGCTCGCGCAGCACCCCGCATGGCTGCGCCTCAAGGCCGCCGCAACCGCGCTGCAGCCCGTGCAGTCCAAGACGGGCGCGATCGAGGATGCGGCGCACCACGACGCCGCCCGCGCACACGTCGCCGAGCTCGTCGCCGGCATGCGCGAGCTCGCCCCGCTCTTCCCCCACGACGCCGAGTACCTCGAGCAGTCGGCGATCGACTTCGAGCGCTGGGCCGAGCGCGGCTTCGACGTGCCCGACCACTTCGACTCGCTGCTGCACTTCCAGCCGCAGCAGCACCGCGTCGACGGCCTGCAGCACCTCGTCGTCTTCCCCATGTACACGCAGAACGGCTCGTCGAACCGTCTCGTCGAGGCCGTGCTCGTCGAGGTCATCTGGCCCGAGTTCATCGCCGACCTCGAGGCGACCGACTACTCGAACGCGCTCTTCGTGCCGCTGCGCTTCATCGACTTCACCGCCGGCTACGACACGAACTCGGCCGTGCTCTTCCCCGAGACCGTCGCGATGCGCGAGATCCCCACCTTCACGTGGGGCGCGATCTTCCAGGACCGCGAGGCCGCGCGCTTCCGCCGCGTCGTGCGCGCCGCCGTCGACGTCACGAAGCTCGACCTGCCCGCCGACGTCGCCGCGATGCTCGACGATCAGCGGCTCACCGAGGAGGTCTTCGTGATGTGGGACCTCATCCACGACCGCACGCACATGCGCGGCGACCTGCCGTTCGACCCGTTCATGATCAAGCAGCGCATGCCGTTCTTCCTCTACTCGCTCGAGGAGCTGCGCTGCGACCTCACCGCGTTCCGCGAGTCGGTCGCGATCGAGCGTCGCCTCAAGGCGCAGGAGGTGCGCACGGACGCCGACGAGCTGCTCATGCAGCGCGCCCGCCTCGTGCAGTTCGCGGTGATCTTCGACCGCATCTTCCGCTTCTCGATCACGGGCTCGCGCGTGCGCAACTACGACGGCCTCGGCGGCCAGCTGCTGTTCGCGTGGCTGCACCAGCGCCGCGTGCTGCACTGGACCGACACGCAGCTCGCGTTCGACTGGGATGCGGTGCCCGACATGGTCAACGAGCTCGGCGCAGCGATCGAGCACCTGTACTGGCGCTCGATCGACCGCCCCAAGATCGCGCACTGGCTCGCCGCGTACGAGCTCGTGTCGGCGACGGTCGAGCCGCACCCCGCATCCGCGTGGAAGGCGGGCGACCTGCCGCTCACGGGTGCGCCGCGCGAGCTCACCGACCTCGTGATGGACGACGAGTTCCCGCTGTCGATGTTCTTCGAGGCGTTCGAGCGCAAGATGCGCGACGTCATCGCGTCGACGTCGGGCATCACGGCGGCGAACGCCTAGCCGTACCCCGATTCGTCCCCCGAGACGCCCCGGACCGTCCAGGTCCGGGGCGTCTCTGCATGCCCGGGCGTGTGCCCCGAATGCGGATGACCCCCGGGCGTCGATCGTTCGGTCATCGAACGATCCTCGACTCGCCCGCTGTGGTGCGGCAGAGGCGACGTGAGGATTGCACGATTCCTCATCCGTCGCGGGCGGCTGACTATACACCCGCTCCCTGACCACTGCGGCTCTATCCACAGTCGAGGGCGCGGGGTACGTTCACGGTTGAGGACACCTCACTCGTCATCCATAGGGGGCAGCGATGCGTCGCACAGCAACATGGAAGCCGATCGCGGGGGTCGCAGCAGCGGCCATCGCGATCGCGGGATTCGGAGTCGCGCCCGCGTCAGCGGCGCCAGGCGACACCGCGGAGGCGTTCGGAGAGGTGCTCGGCGTCGAGCTGCTTGGCTCCGACGACCTCCTCGCCACGGCCTTCTCGCAGTCGGCCTTCCCCAGCAACCCCGGCATCGACTCCAACGGCCTCAACCTTGGCCTGCTCGGCGGCGAGCTCGAAGTCATCGAGGACGGCCTCACGGTGCCACTCCTCCACGCGGGCCAGGACAACGGCCTGCTCGAGCTCGGCGGCGCCGGCGTGCTCTCGAGCTACGCCGACGCGTCGAGCGCGAACGACGCCGTCGCCGCCGCCGGCCTCCTCGACGAGGACGGCGGGCTCCAGCTCGACCCGAACGAGGAGCCGCCCTCCGGCACGGGCTCGTCGTCCGTCGACCTCACCGCGCTGCTCGGCAGCCTCGGCGTCGACGCGGTGACCGACGAGATCGTCGACCAGGTCTCCCTCGAGCTCGGCGCCTTCGGCTCGCACGCGACCGAGGTCGACGACGCCTTCGACTCCGAGTACCTCCTCACCGACCTCACGCTCGACGTGCACTCCGACCTCGTCGCGGGCATCACGACCCAGCTGCGCACGGGCCTCACGGGCGTCACGATCGACCTGCGCACCGACCTCAACGGCCTCGCCGGCCCCGACGGCGCCGTGCAGGACGTGCTCGACGGCCTGAACGTCGACCTCAACGCACTCGGGCTCGCGAGCCTCACGCTCGACGACATCCAGGTCAACGTCACGGCGCCCGACCTGTCGGCGGCCGTCGACACGGCGCTCGGCGGATCGAACGGCGTGCTCGTCTCCGACGACCAGTCGGTCACGATCGACCTCGCCACCGGCGCCGTCTCGGTCGATCTCGCGCAGATCGTGAACCCGGACGGCATCGGGCTCAACGGCCTCGACCCCAACACGCAGATCCTCGACGCCGACACCATCCAGGCGCTCACGACGGGCATCGCGAGCGCGCTCGGCGACATCACGACGCCGCTGACCAACTCCGTCAGCACGCTGCTGAACACGACGTCGCTCACGGTGGGCATCGACGTCGCCGCGTCGGCCGCGCTGCCGCTCGGCGTCGGCACGATCCCCATCATCGACGGCTCGATCCTCATCTCGGGCACGATCGGCCAGTTCGCGAACGGCACCGCCACCAGCACGGTGAACATCGCGCTCATCCCCGGGCTCATCGCGAGCCTCGGCCCCATCGTCGGCCCTGCCGTCCAGGGTCTCGTCAACGGCCTGGTCAGCGGACTCACCACGGAGCTCGTCGGCACCATCGTGCCCGCCATCGTCGCCGGACTCGCGACCCCCGTCGCGAACATCCTCGCCGCGTCCAGCGGCGACGTCTCGACCGCGATCCAGGGCGTCGTCGTGGGTGCCACGAACCTGCTGAGCCCGGCCCTCTCGGGCGTCGCGAGCAACATCGCCAGCATCACGGTGAACGTGCAGCCGCACCTCGTCGCAGGCGGCGGCCAGCCGTTCGCCACGAACCGCGACGGCTACTCGACGATGTCCGGCACGGAGGAGGTCGACATCCCCGACGGCTACACCGTGCGGGCCATGACGATCACGCTGCTGCCGAACGCGCTCGGCTCGAACCTCGCGAACATCGACCTCGGCTCGTCGTCGGTGTCGAACGTCGAGCCGTCGGCCGTCGCCGGCACGCTCGAGCTCACGCCCCCGCGCGTGCACCAGGGCGACACGGTCGACATCGCCGGCTCCGGCTGGAACCCCGACGGCGGCCCCGTCACGGTGGCATTCGTCGACGAGAACGAGAACCCCGTCGGCGCCCCGGTGACGGCGACGCTCGACGGCGAGGGCGGCATCACCGGCACCTTCACGGTGCCCGGCGACACCGCGATCGGCACCCTCACCGGCACGGCGACGCAGGACGGCGCCCCCGCGTCGGCGAGCGTCGACGTCTTCGGACCGCCCGTGATCATCGTCGACCCCGAGCCCCCGCTCGACCCCGGCACGCCCGTGACGATCAGCGGCGAGGGCTTCATCTGCGGCCCGCTCACCGTCGACATCCTCGACGGCACCGACGTCATCGACACCTTCACCGACGTGCCCGTCTCCGAGACCGACGGATCCTGGTCGGTCGTGTGGGAGGTGCCCGAGGACATCGACGTGACGCAGGTCACGATCCGCGCCTACGGCTCGGGCGAGTGCGAGGAGGACGAGGAGACCCCGGTCGACATCGACCTCCCCGAGGAGTTCGACGTCGCGCAGGCCGAGGCTCGCCTCGGCGACGTGCTCGACATCACGGGCGCCGGCTGGACCGAGGGCACCGACGTCACCGTGACGTTCTCGCACGACGGCACGCCGGTCGGCTCGCCCGTCACGATCCCGCCGGGCACGGGCGGCTCGCTCGACGGCACCTTCACGGTGCCGACCGATGCGCCGCTCGGCACGCTCGACGCCACCGCGGTGCAGGGCGACGACACGCTGACCGACGCCGTGGAGATCTTCGGCGCCGCCACCGTGGCGGTCGACCCGCCGAGCGTGCGCGTCGGCGCGACCGTCGACGTCACGGGCGGCGGCTGGCTGCCCGCAGGCGGCGACGTCGTCGTCACCTTCACGCAGGGCGGCGCGCCCATCGGCACCGTCACGATCGCCGAGGCGGACATCGCCGACGACGGCACGATCGCCGACCAGTTCGCGATCCCCGCGGGGACCGCGACGGGCTCGGTCATCGTCACCGCCGTGCAGGGCGACGAGGATGCGGCGACGTCGCTCACCGTCGTGCCCGAGCCGTCGGTCACGGTCACGCCCGGCATCGCGCGTCCGCTCGACACCGTGCAGGTCGGAGGCTCCGGCTGGGGCCCCGGCGACGTCACGGTGATCTTCACGAACGAGCTCGACGAGCCTGTGGGCGAGCCGCTCGTCATCACGCCCGCCGACGGCGTGATCGCCGACGAGTTCCTCGTGCCCGACGGCACCCCCGCCGGCACCCTCACGGCCACGGCCACGCAGGGCGTCGACACGGCCACGACCGAGCTCGAGGTCACGCTCGCGCCCACGGTCACGGCGACGCCCGGCCGCGTGCACGACGAGGACACCGTGACGATCGGCGGCTCCGGCTGGGGCGACGACGACGTGACGGTGACGATCATCGAGGGCGAGCCGCCGCTCGTGCTGACGCCCGTCGACGGCGTCATCACCGGCACGTTCACGATCCCCGACGGCACCGGCCCGGCCGACCTCACGGTCACCGCCGACGACGGCACCGACGAGGCCACCACGCCCCTCGAGGTGCTGGAGGACGCGGTCGTCACCGCCGATCCCGACCCCGTCGACCCGGGCGACCCGGTCACGATCACGGGCACCGGCTTCCTCTGCGGCCCCGTGGACATCACGATCGCCTCGGGCTCGACCGTCGTCGCGACGTACGCGCTCGTGCCGGTGATCGACGGCGAGTGGACGCAGATCTGGACGGTGCCCACGGGCATCGACGTGGACTCCGTCACCATCACGGCCGTCACCTCCGCCTCCGCACCGTGCGACGACGAGGGTGAGACCGAGCTCGAGATCGACCTCGAGGAGACGCTCGCCGCGACGCCCCCGGTCGTGCAGCGCGGCCAGGTCGTGACCGTCTCGGGCACCGGCTGGTCCGACGGCACCGTGAGCATCATCGCCACCGCCACGGGCGGCGCCGTCGTGGGCTCGTTCACGGCGACGTCGGCGGACTCCGCGTTCTCGCAGGGCTTCTACGTCCTGGGCGAGGTGCCGCTGGGCCCGCTGACCTTCACCGCGGTGCAGGACGGCAAGACCGAGACCGCCACGGTCACGGTCGTGCAGGTGCCCGCCGGCCCGGCGACGCTCATCGTGTCGCCGAGCGCCGTCGAGCCCGGCCAGCTCGTCGCGCTGGATGGCGAGGGCTGGGACCCGACGCAGGGCACGGTCGCGGTGTCGGTGACCGACGAGGACAGCGTCGTGCTCGGCACGGTGCCCGTCTCCGTCGCCCCCGACGGCGCGCTCGTGACCGGCGCGTTCCAGGTGCCGCCCACCGTGACGGCGCCGCAGACGCTGACCGCGACGGGCGTGCAGGGCCCGCGCAGCGCATCCGACACCTTCTCGGTGCGGGCCGCTGGCGACCCCGTCATCCGTCTCGCCGGCCCCGACCGGTTCCAGACGGCCGTGGAGATCTCGCGCGACGCCTTCCCGTTCGGCGCCGACGTGGTCTACCTCGCCAACGGCCTGAAGTTCCCGGATGCGCTGTCGGCAGCCCCCGCTGCCGCGCAGCAGGACGCCCCGCTGCTCCTGACCCGTCAGGAGTACCTGGAGCCGTCCGTCATCCAGGAGCTCGACCGCCTCGACCCGGACATCGTGGTGATCCTCGGCGACGAGAACTCGGTGAGCGCCAACGTCGCATCGCAGGTCGACCCGTACGCGGGCGACATCGTGCGACTCGGCGGCGCGAACCGCTTCGAGACGTCGATCCTCATCGCGGAGTACGCGTTCAACGGCGCCGACTCGGCCTACATCGCGACGGGGCTCAACTTCCCCGACGCGCTGACGGCCGGCGCCGCGGCAGGTGCGCTGAACGCGCCGCTGCTGCTGACGTACGGTGCCACCCCGACGCCGGGGCTCATCTCGAGCCTGCAGGACCTGGGCGTCGAGGACCTGTACATCGCGGGTGACGCGAACGCGGTCGCGACGAGCCAGGAGGCGGCGTTCCAGTCGGCTGGCTTCACGATCGCCGAGCGCTACGCCGGTGCGAACCGATTCGACACGGGCGTGCTCGTGGCGCAGGACTCGTTCGCCGGCAGCGCCGACCGCATCTACGTCGCCACCGGTCTCCGATTCCCGGATGCGCTGGCCGGATCCGCGATCGCTGGCGCGCAGGGCGTGCCGGTGTTCGTGACCCGACCGACGTGCATGTGGGCTGACGTGCTCGGCGAGGTGGACCGTCTGGACGACCCCCAGATCGTGCTCCTCGGCGACCAGAACGCGCTCGACCAGAGCGTGTTCGACCTGACGGCCTGCACGGGCTGACCCACGGGAGGGTGGAGGGGCGCGGGCTTCGGCTCGCGCCCCTTCTTCGTGCGGTGGGGCTTCGGTCGTGCCGGTCGCGCTGGGCTACCAGCCCATGGAGCCCGGGCCGCCCTTGAACGGGCCCGCGACCTTCGACGTGATCCAGCCGCCGTAGAAGCCGCCGTCCTGCGGCACGACCTCCTCGCCGTCGACGGTGCAGACGAGCGGGGCGCCGGGCATGATCGCCCAGTGGTCGCGGATGCGCTCGTAGCCGGCGTTCGGCGTCGGGTACGTCCAGGCAGCGCGGGCGACGGAGTGGCCCAGGGCGCGCACGTCGGCGTAGCGCGCTCGGCCCTTCCACTCGCACATGCTCGCGCCCGCGGCGGGCACGAGCGCGCCGGGCGCGAACGCCTCCGACGGCAGGTAGTAGGTCGGCGGATGGCTCGTCTCCAGCACGCGCAGCGCGTCGTCGGTCTGCGCGACGATCGTGCCGGCGAGCCGCACGACGATGTGCACGCCGGCGTCCTCGAGTCGGGGCGGCCGCGGGTAGTCCCAGACGGACTCCTGGCCGGGCTTCGGCGGGATGGGCTCGGGGCGCATGCCCCTACCTTCCTCCTCGACGCGGTGCGCGGCCAGTGTCCGGGGCGTGGGCGTGGATGGGTGCGCTCCCACCGCCGCTCCCTGAGGTGCGAGCGAAGCGAGCCTCGAAGGGTCCCCGCGAGGAGGCTGGTCCGCGACCCCGTCCTGGGCGACCGCCATCGCGGTGCGCTCCCTGCCCGCCGCATCCCGCACCCGCTGCGCGTGCCAGGCTTGTCGGGTGACCGCATCCGCCCCCGACCTCACCGACCGCCGCCTCGCCCGCGGCGGCGTCGCGCTCGTGGCGACGGCGCAGTACCTCATCGCCGAGCAGGTGGTGTCGGCGGCGTGGACGTCGGCGCCGTACTCGTTCGGCGACAACTACATCTCCGACCTCGGCGTGCCCGAGTGCCTCGTGCTCGAGGACCGCGTCGTGTGCTCGCCGCAGTGGCTGCTCATGGATGCGGCGTTCGTGCTGCAGGGGCTCATCGTGCTCGTCGCGGTGTGGCAGCTCGCGTGGCTGCTGCCGCGCGCGTGGCGGTGGGCGGCGACGGCGCTGGGCGTCGTGCACGGCGTGGGGATGCTGCTCGTCGGCACCTTCCCGGGATCGATCGCCGAGGACCTCGGGGGTGACGCGACGCGCGCCGCGATCCACGGCGTCGGCGCGATGCTCGCGATCGGCGGCGGGCTCGTGTGGATGCTCGTCGCCGGGCTCGGGATGCTCGCGCGGCGCTGGCGCGGGGTGGGCATCCTGTCGCTCGTGCTCGTCGCGATCGGCGCCGTCGGCATGGTCGGCCTCGTGCTGCTGCCGTCGACGCCCGGCGCCGACCTGGGCCTCGGCGTGGGCGGCATCGAGCGGCTCGCGGTCTACCCGATCATCGCGTGGCTCATCCTCATGGGTCTCTCCGCCGTGCTCGTGCACCGCGGCGCGCTGCGGCAGGAGCAGTGGGAGCGCCTGCGCGCCGAGGACGAGGCTGCCGCGTCTCGTGCGGGCGTCGACGGCTCGAGCACCTCGACCGACTGACCCCTCCGGGACTGGTCGCAGTTGCACGCGACTGGTCGCAGATGCACGCATGACTGGTCGCCATTGCACCGAAACTGCGACCAGTGTGGTGCAACTGCGACCAGTCACCGGAACGGATGGCTGGTCAGCGCACACCCGCCGACGGCATCCCCACACCCGGCGCATCCGCGGGCGGAGCGGGCGGCAGACGCAGCTCGACGACCGTGCCCTCGCCCTCGCGCGACCGCAGCGCGACCGAGCCGCCGTGCCGCTGCACGACGGTGCGCACGAGCGACAGGCCGATGCCCGAGCCGGGCACGTCGCGGGCGTTGCGGGCGCGGGCGAGCTCGTCGAACACGTGCGCAGCCTCGTCGGCGGGCACGCCGCGCCCCGAGTCGGCGACCTCGACGACCGCCCACCCGTCGGACTCGCGCAGCCGCACCTCCACCGGCCCGCCGCCGCCGAACTTGCGCGCGTTGGCGAGCACGTTGTCGATCGCGAGGCCCACGAGGTCGAGGTCGAGCCGCATCGTCGGCACCGGCCACGGCACGCGCGTGACCTGCACCGACACCTGCGACGCCGCATCCGGATGCTGCTGCGCCAGCGACGCGACGCAGTCGTGCAGCAGCTGCTCGAGGTCGACGGGCTCGAGCTCGAGCGGGCGGGTCTCGAGGTCGGAGAGTCCACGAAGGTCGCCGACGAGGGATGCGAGGCGCGACGCCTGCGCGTCGACGGTCGTGAGCCGCGGGTCGGATGCGGCGCCCGGCACCGCCGCGACGGTCGCGCGGATCGCCTGCACCGGGTTCTTCAGCTCGTGATCGAGCCGAGCGAGGAACCGGCGATGCGCCTCGCGCTCGGCGGCGCTGCCCTGCGCGATCCCCTGCTGCCGCGCATCCTCGATGCGACCGCGAGCGAGCGCCCGACGACGCGCGCGCACCACGAGCAGCACGAGCAGCACCGAGACCAGCAGACCGAACACGAGCGCAGCGGTCGTGAGCGGCACCGTGAGGATCGCCTCCGTGCGCACGCCCGCGATCGCGAGCGTCACGGCCCCAACCACCCCGACGAGCAGGGGCACGAGCGCGAGCAGGATGCGGCGGGTCACGCGACGCTCACCGGCCCCTTGAAGCGGTACCCGGTGCTCTGCACGGTCTCGACGAACCGCGGATGCGCGGCGTCGTCGCCGAGCACGCGGCGCACCTCGGCGACGCGGTGGTCGACGGCGCGCGTCGTCGTGAGCGACTCGAAGCCCCAGAGGGTCGCGAGCAGCCGCTCGCGCGCGTGGGCCTCGTCGGGGTGCGACATGAGGAAGTCGAGCAGCGTCATCGCCTTCGGCGTCAGCACGACCTCGGTGCCGTCGAGCCAGGCCCGGCGAGCGGTGCGGTCGAGCTCGAGGCCGTCGGCGCGCAGCCGCACGGCTGCCGACAGGGGCCGCTCGCCGCGCACCGACCGGCGCAGCACGGCGCGCACGCGCGACAGCAGCTCCTGCGGGTCGAACGGCTTGCCGAGGTAGTCGTCGGCACCCTCGTCGAGTGCCGCCGACCGCTCGTACGACTCCCCCACCTGCGTCAGCAGGATGATCGGCACCCAGTCGTCAGCTGCGCGGATGCGCCGCACGACCTCCCGTCCGTCGAGCCGCGGCATGACGATGTCGCAGACGATGAGGTCGGGCCGCTGCTCGGCGACCGCGTCGAGGGCGGCCTGCCCATCCGCCGCGACCCGCACCTCGTAGCCGCTGCGCGCGAGGAACGCGCCGAGGCCGGCCGTGATGGCATCGTCGTCGTCGACGAGCAGCAGCGAGGGGCGGGTCGCGTCGGTCATGTCAGAGCCATCCGGAGGTGCCGGCGAGGATGCCGAGGCCCGCGATCGCGAGCAGCAGCACGTATCCGGCGAGGTAGAGGTAGCCGAGCACGGTGCCGACGATCGCGAACGCGATGCCGCCCTGGCCCGAGCGCCGGATCATCGCGATGGAGATGTGACCGAGCACGATCGGCAGGATCGCGAGGCCCAGCAGGCCGAGCACGAACGTCGTGATCGCGAGGCCGCTCATGGGGCGGGCGGGCTGCGGCGCCGGGTAGGCGTAGCCGGGCTGCGGGTGGCCCTGCCAGGTGGGCTGGTGCGGGCCGGATGCGGGGTGCGGTGCGTGCGCATCCGCGCTCGGCTGGGCGTGCGCATCCATCGTCGGCTGCACCGTCGTCGGCGCGGACTGCTGCGTGGGAGCCGGGGCGCTCATCGCTGCTGTCCGATCGTGTTGGCCGTGCCGTCGTCGGTCACGGCGGGGGTCGCGCCCGTCCAGCGCACCTCGTTGACGTCGCCCGAGATGCGCAGGTCGGCGAGCTCGAGGGCGTAGACGACGCTGCCGGAGCCGCTGACCGTGAGGGTCGTGACGTCGTCGGCGATGACGATGGCGGCGTCGGCGCTGACCGTGAGTTCGTCGCATGCGCCCTCGACGCGGATGATCGCGCCGTCGTTCGCGACGTCGAGGCCGGCCGAGCAGGGGACGGTCTGCTGCGCGCGGGCGATGAGCTCGTCGCGCTCGGCGCTCGGCGCGCCGATCTCGGTGGGGTCGGACTCCTCGGGGCTCTCCGCGGGGCTCTCCGCCGGGTCGTCGTCGGCGGGCTCGGTGCTCGGCGTCTGCGGCGAGCTCGCCGGCGGCGCCGGGGATGCATCCGGCTCGGAGAAGGCGAGTCCGCAGCCGGAGAGGCTGCCGACCGCGACGAGGGTCAGCGCGGCGAGCGCGACCCAGCGGGGCTGGGCGATGGGGTTGTGCGTGCTCATGGCTCCAACGCTAGGAATCCCATATCGCGCACGGGTGGCAGGGATGTCGCAACCCTGCGACACCGGTCTTCATGTCGAGATTCGCGGGGCGGATGGGGGTTGTCAAGCGATCTGCGCTCGGCCTCGGCGCTCGGGTTCGGCAGACTGGTGCGATGCGGATCCTCATCGCCGGAGCGTCCAGCGCCCTCGGCCGCGCCACCGCGAGCGCGGCACGTGCGGCGGGCCATCACGTGATCGCCGTCGGCTCGTCGGCCGAGCGGCTGGAGCCGGTGGATGCCGACGAGCGGGTGGTGTGCGATCTGACGTCGTTCTCCGCGGTCTCGTCGCTTGCTGCGTCGGTCGGACCGGTGGATGCGCTCGTGCACCTCGTGGGCGGATGGCGCGGCGGCGGCGGCCTGGCCGGCCAGTCGGACGAGGACTGGGCCTGGCTCGAGCAGCGCGTCGTCGGCACGCTGCGCAACACGACGCGGGCGTTCGAGGCTGCGCTGGGAGCGTCTTCCGCCGGTCGCGTCGTGATCATCTCGACGACGGGCCTGGATCGCCCGACGGCGGGCAATGCGTCGTACGTGTCGTTGAAGGCAGCGGCCGAGACCTGGCTCGCCGCCGTCAGCCACGCCCTGCGAGCGACCCCGGCGACCACGCACGTCATCCGCGTGAAGGCCCTCGTCTCGGCCGCCGACCGCTCGGCGGAGCCGGACCGCACCTTCGACGGCTACTCGGACGTGGACGACGTGGCGAGCGAGATCGTGGGGTTGGTGGGGTCGTGACCCTCGCCGTCAGCTGACGATCGCCTCAAAGCAACGGCGGGCAGCTGTGGCCGTCATCAGCTGTGCAGCACCGCGATCGCGGCGAGGCTGCCGTCATGCACCGAGACCCCCACGCCATGGTCGCGCTCTGGACCGATCCTGACGCTGCTCCCCGACACGCGATCTCTCTGTCCCGCCGCGACTTCGACCGCCTCGTCGAAGCGGCCGGCATCCTCGCGGGCCGCGATCAGTCGGCGCTGAACGCCCAGCCCGACGTCGAGTTCTTCCGCGAGCGCCTGGAGTCGTCGCGCGCGCTGCTGGCGGCGCTGCACAAGCATCAGTGGGGCACGCGCGTCGGACGTTCGCAGCCGTGAGGAGGAAGAACCGCGCGGCCCGGTCCGCGCTCGGCATCGCTTCAGCTGACCTTGCGACACTGGGTCCATGGACGTGCTCGCTCGACTCGTGGAGTCGGACCTCGAACCTCAGGTGTGGCTCATGCTCGCGGTGGGCGACCAACGTGGATTGCAGAATCACGACGGTTACGACGACGACCCGTCGCAGACCTACGAGTGGACGAGCGCAGTCAACAACGGTCGCAGCGTCCGGGAGGGCGACGTCATCCTGCTCCGCGATACCGAGGCCCTGATCGGCATCTCGGTCATCGACGACATCACGCTCGAGGCGTCGACTCGTCAGACATACGCGTGTCCGGTATGCGGCTCGGCCAAGGTGGCCGAGCGAAAGCAGCGCGCACCTAGATACCGCTGCCAGGCATGTCGCTCTGAGTTCGACCAGCGCGTTGAGGCCACCGAGCCCACCACCCGCTATCGCAGCCATCACGGCCCGGCCTGGGTCGACCTCGCGGGCGCGCTGAGCCGGTCGGAACTGGCAGAGCTCCAGTTGCATCGCGGCGACCAGAACGCGATCCGGCCGATGGTGGCCGAACGGGTCATCGCCGAGTTGCCCGCCGCCATCGATCTGCTTGCACGCCGATCGCTCAGCTGGCACGAAGAGCGATCCGCCGACGGACACGTCACCGTGTTCACCAGAGCACGCATCGGCCAGGCAAACTTCCGCAATCAACTGCTCCAGCGATTCGGATCGACGTGTGCATTCACTGGCCCCGCCCCGTTCCAGGCGTTGGAAGCGGCTCACCTCTACTCCTACGCCCGGCACGGTCGGCACGAGTCATCGGGCGGTCTGCTCCTGCGCCGCGACGTCCACCGGCTCTTCGATGACGGCGTCATTGCTGTGCGAGAACGTCGCCTGGATGTAGCACCCGAGGCGCGTGACTACCCCGCGTATGCCGCGCTGCATCGCCAGGCGATCCAAGTGCCCATCGATCGCGGCCACGACACCTGGCTCGACGCGCACTGGACGCAGCACCGACCCTCACCGATGACTCTGGTCCCGTGACCGCCCTCATCCCCGGCACCTGCCCGGCCGACGCGCCTCCGGGCGAGCAGGCGCTGTTCGCCGCGCTGCGGGACGCACCGGGCACCGAGGGCTGGATCGCCTTCCACGGGCTGCCGATCGTGCAGCACGCTCGGCAGATCGAGGGCGAGGCCGACTTCGTCGTGCTCGTGCCCGGCGAGGGACTGCTGGTGATCGAGGTGAAGTCGCACCAGAGCGTCGAGCTGAACGAGCACAACGAGTGGGTGCTCGGCGGCAAGCGGCAGCAGCGGTCGCCGATCACGCAGGCACGCGACAACATGCGCAGCGTCGAGGCGTGGCTGCGACGCAAGGGCGAGCGCGTCGCGTTCCCCATCGCGTCCGTCGTGTGGTTCACGCACATCGGCGGCGAGCGCCTCGCAGGCATCCCGGCGCGCATCGACCTCGACCCGGGCGAGCTGCTCAGCCGTGCCGATCGGCAGCCGCAGCGCCTCGCCGGTGCGGTCGTCGCAGCGCTCCGCAAGCAGCGCGCCATGCTCGAGCACCGCGGCGTCTCGATGTACTCCGATGCCCCGAACGTCGACGAGCTGCGGGCCGTCCGCAGCGCGCTCATGCCCGCGTTCCGCATCGTCGCGGGCCCCGCCGATCGGCGCGAGGCGCGCGCCGAGAGCATCCGGATGGCGACCGAGCGGCAGGAGCACATCCTCGAGATCGTCGAGGACAACGACCGCATCCTCGTACTCGGCCCGGCAGGAACCGGCAAGACGAACCTCGCCATCCGCGCCGCACGTCGGCTCGCGAACCGCGACGAACGCGTGCTCGTGACGTGCTTCAACGAGCGCCTCGAAGGCGTGCTCGACGCCACGCTCGCCCGACACGACGGCGTCACCGTCGCTCGAGCGCACAAGATCATGCTCGAACTCACCGGGCTCGAGGCTCCCGAGCACGCGAGCGACGAATGGTGGAACGAGGTGCTGCCGCGCGAGACCCTCGTGATCACGCAGGCCGACGACTACGCGCCGCGGTTCACGGCCCTCGTCGTCGACGAGGCGCAGGACCTCTCGCGTCCGCTCGTGCTCGACGTGCTCGACTCCATCGTCGACGGCGGCCTCGCCGCCAGCCGCAGCCTCGTCGCCGGCGACTTCGAGCGGCAGGACATCTTCCGCCGCTCCGACACCACGGCCGACGGCCTCGCCCGCGTGCGCGAGCGCATCCCGCACAGCACCATCACGCGCCTCGTCGACAACGCCCGCGCGGCGCCCGCGCTCGCCGAGCTCGTGGAGGCGCTCACGGGCGACGAGCTGTTCCGCGAGCGACTGCGCATGGATGACGGACGCGGCAAGGTCGTGTCGTACGCGGACGAGTCGGAGCAGCAGGGGCTGCTCACGGACGCCGTCGTGGCGCTCGTCGACGACGGCTACCGGCTCGACGAGATCCTCGTGCTCGCTCCGAAGCGCGACTCTGCGGCCGCACGGGCGACCGACCCGTGGCTCCACGAGCGACTCGCCCCTCCCGGCGCGACCGCGATCGTGCCGAACCGCATCCGCTGGGGCACGGTGCACGCGTACAAGGGCCTCGAGTCGCCCGCCGTCATCCTCACCGACGTCGATCCCGCGCGACCGCGTGGCGAAGAGCTGCTCTACGTCGGCGCGACGCGGGCGACCGACCACCTGTTCGTGCTGACCGTCGACCCGTCGCTCGTGGAGCGGGTGGAGGCGGCGGGCGCGTAGGTCGGCTCCCCTCGAGGCTCGCTTTGCTCGCACCACACGGAGCGGTTGCGAGGACCAACGGCTCCCACCACTCCCCCGCACGACTGAGGCGCCTCCCACGCACCGCGCATAGCCTGGAGCGCATGCCCGTCACCCGCCGACGCCCGACGCGGGCCGAGCTGCGCACCGACGTCCTCGTCGCCGCCGCGCTCGGACTCGTGAGCGCCGTCGTCGGCGTGCTCGGCTCGGTCGCGCAGTACATGCTCGTGCACGACGACACCCCCGCGTGGGCGTTCGTGCTCACCTCGTTCGCCATGGCCGCGCCGCTCGCCGTGCGCCGCATCTGGCCGTGGGTGCCGGCGATCCTGTCGTCGGCGCTCTACATCGTGTTCGGGCAGCTCGGCATCGTCGAGCTCACCGTCTCGCAGGTCATCATGTTCCTCGCCGTCTACTCCGTGGGCGCGTGGGATCCGAACCGTCGCCGCGCGCTGTGGGTGCGCATCGGCGTCGTCGTCGTCATGGCTGTGTGGCTCGGCTGGGCGTTCTTCACGACCCTCACGTCGGAGCCCGCGACGACCGCGGTCATCTCGCAGATGTTCATCCTCACCGCCATCAACGTCGCCTACTTCGGCGGCGCGTGGGTGTTCGGCGACCGCGCCTACACGCGTGCGCTCGAGCAGGAGGAGCTCGAGGATGCGCACGCCGAGATCGTCACCCAGCGCGACCAGCTCGCCGAGCAGGCCGTGACCCTCGAGCGGGTGCGCATCGCGCGCGAGCTGCACGACGTCGTCGCCCACCACGTCTCCGCGATGGGCGTGCAGGCCGGCGCCGCGCGCCGCACGCTGCGCACCGACGCCGACCGCGCCGAGCATGCGCTGCGCAACGTCGAGCAGTCCGCGCGCGACGCCATCGCGGAGCTGCGCACCATGGTCGTCGCCCTGCGCAGCGACGGCGACGGCGACGGCCCCATGCCGACGCTCGCCGACGTGGATGGCCTGCTCGCGACCGCGCAGGACGCCGGCCAGATCGTCGACTACCGCGTCGTCGGCGAGCCCTCGGCGGTGTCGCCGATGGCCGAGCTGACGCTCGTGCGCGTGCTGCAGGAGTCGCTCACGAACGCCCGCAAGCACGCCGGCCCGACCGCGCACGTCGACGCGCGCCTGCGCTACCGCGGCGACGTCGTGGAGGTCGAGGTCTCCGACGACGGCCACGGCGCCCCGGCTCGCGCGCTCGGCACCGGCATGGGCCTCACGGGCATGCGCGAGCGCGTCGCCGCCGTCGGCGGTTCGCTCGAGGCCGGGCCCCGCCCGACCGGCGGATGGCTCGTGCGGGCGACGCTGCCCACGCGCATCGTCGCGGCCGCCGCTGCCGAGACGGATGCGGCGACCCCGCACGCGGGTCGAGAGGCCGCCGCGTCGATCGCCGCCGCGATCGCCGCCGAACGTGACGACGTCGAGCGCGCGCTGCTCGACGCCGACGCGACGAACGACACCAGCACCCCGCATCCCGCCGCCACGAGGAGCTCCGAGTGACCCGCATCCTGCTCGTCGACGACCAGTCGCTCGTGCGCGTCGGCTTCCGCACCATCCTCGAGACCGAGCCCGGCTTCGAGGTCGTCGGCGAGGCCGCCGACGGACGCGAGGCCGTGGCGAAGGCGGCGCAGCTGCGCCCCGACGTCATCTGCATGGACGTGCAGATGCCCGTGCTCGACGGCCTCGCCGCCACGCGCGAGATCTGCGACGGCGACTCCGGCGCCTCCGTGCTCATGCTCACGACGTTCGACCGCGACGACTTCCTCTTCGAGGCCCTGCGCGCCGGCGCCTCGGGCTTCCTGCTGAAGACGGCCGAGCCCGAGCACCTCATCGACGCCATCCACGCCCTCGCCCGCGGGGATGCGCTGCTCGCGCCCGCCGTCACGCGCCGCGTCATCGAGCGCTTCGCGACGCCCGACGGCACGACTGCCCTGCCCGAGGCGGTCGAGCTCGACACCCTCACCGAGCGCGAGCGCGAGACGCTCATGCTGCTCGCCCGCGGCCACTCCAACGGCGAGATCGCCGAGCGCCTCTACGTCGGCGAGGCCACCGTGAAGACCCACGTGTCGAACGTGCTCATGAAGCTCGGCATCCGCGACCGCATCCACGCCGTCATCTGGGCGTACGAGCACGGCGTCGTGCAGGCGGGCACCGGCTCGGTGCCCACCGTCGACTGACGCCGCCGAATCCGCGGCTGAGCGGGGCGCCGAGGTCGCACTGCACCCGGCTGCGCTGTGACGGGGATTCGGCCGGCGAGCTCGGTGAGATGTGCGCGAATCCAGCCCTTCGCGGCGCTGAGCGCCACATGTGCCCGAGTTCGCGCACATTCCGCCGACCCTTGACGCGCGCCAGCACGAGTGCCACTGTGTAAGCAATCGCTTACGCAAGGAGTCGAGATGCCCGCCACTGATGCGCTCAGCCGCACCTTCGCCGCGCTGGCCGACCCCACGCGCCGCGCGATGCTCGCGCAGCTCGCCGCCGGCCCCGCGAGCGTCACCGACCTCGCCGCGCCCCACGCGATGTCGCGCCCCGCCATCTCGCAGCACCTCAAGGTGCTGCGCGACGCCGGGCTCGTCACGCAGTCGGCGCAGGCGCAGTGGCGCACGAACGCGCTGCAGCCCGAGCCCCTCGACGACGCGAGCGCCTGGGTCGCCGAGCAGCGCGCGATCTGGAGCACCCGCTTCGACCGTCTCGACGAGACCCTCGCGAGGCTCCAGGCCCAGGACCCCATGCCCGATGCAGTGCAGGAGGACGACCGATGACCGACCGCCAGTTCACCATCACGCGCACGTTCGACGCCCCGCGGGCGCTCGTCTGGCGCGCGTGGACCGACCCGACGATCGCCGCCCACTGGTGGCATCCGCACGACGTCACGACCGATCCCGCCTCCGTGCACGTCGACCTGCGCGTCGGCGGCCGCTACGGCTACGTCATGACGGGCCCCGACGGCACCGAGTACCCGACGGGCGGCACCTACCTCGAGGTGCGCGAGCCCGAGCGGCTGCGCTGCTCGTGGGGCTTCCCCGACGACCCGGTCGACGCGGCGCCCATCCTCACGATCGACCTCGTCGAGACGGCCGACGGGCGCACCGAGATGACGTTCCACGTGGCAGGCGTGGATGCGCGCGTCGGTGCCGACGACTCGGTGCACGACGGCTGGTCGCAGGCGTTCGAGCACCTCGACGTCGCGCTGGCGGGAGCCCGCTGATTGGCACCATCACGCTCGAGCAGATCGTGTCGGTCGACGGCTACGCCGCCGCGACCGACGGCAGCCTGGCCTTCTTCGACGCCGTCGAGACCGACGAGGGCGATCGCACCGACTCGTCGCAGATGCGCTGGCTCGAGAAGGACGCGGGTTCACGCCAGCCACGCTCGGCGTGCGCGGGCTGACGCTGCGGGATGTGGAGCGGCACGCGACGGGGCACGTGACGCTCGTGTACGGGGTGGGGTCGTAGCGCGGACTCCCCGCAGCTGGTCGAGGAGCGCGCGAGCCCGAAGGGCGAGCACGCGTCACGAGACCACGCGACCGCCGCTCTTGCCCAGCCATGCGCATGGTCGCGTCGAGCGGGTTCGCCGCGAGGTCTCGTGACGGCTCCTCGCCTTCGGCTCGGGGCCTCCTCGACCAGCTGGTGGGTGAGTCCTCGATCACCTGACGGGTGCCGCCCTCACCCGCTCGGCGGAGCCGCGCATCCGCCCCTCGCCGGATCCGCCCGCCACCGCCCGCCCGTAGCGTCGAAGGCATGATCCAGCTGCGAGGCATCGACAGGTCGTTCGGCACGACGCAGGTGCTGCACGACGTGTCGTTCGACATCCACCCCGGCCGCATGACGGGCTTCGTCGGCGCGAACGGCGCCGGCAAGACCACGACGATGCGCATCCTGCTCGGCGTGCTCGAGCCGAGCGCCGGCACCGTCGAGGTCGATGGCGCCCCCATGAGCGCCGACTACCGTGCCCGCATCGGCTACATGCCCGAGGAGCGCGGCCTCTACCCGAAGATGCCCGTCGACGACCAGCTCGTCTACCTCGCGCGGTTGCACGGCCTGGACGCGAAGATGGCGCGGCGGCGCGCGCTCGACCTGCTCGAGCGCCTCGGCCTCGGCGAGCGCCACCACGACACGCTCGAGTCGCTGAGCCTCGGCAACCAGCAGCGCGCGCAGATCGCCGCGGCGCTCGTGCACGACCCGGCGGCGCTCGTGCTCGACGAGCCGTTCTCGGGCCTCGACCCCATGGCCGTCGAGGTCACGCTCGAGGTTCTGCGCGACGTCGCCCGCACCGGCGCGCCCGTGCTGTTCTCGAGCCACCAGCTCGACGTCGTCGAGCGCCTGTGCGACGAGCTCGTCATCATCGGCGACGGCCGCGTGCGCGCCGCCGGCACGCGCGAGTCGATCCGCGCCGCGCACACCTCCCCCGAGTGGCGACTCGTCACGACGGGCGACGCCGGCTGGGTGCGGGATGCGCTGGGCGTCGAGGTCGTGGACCTCGCGGGCGGCGAGGTGCGCTTCACCGCCGTCGACGAGGCCGCTGCCGATCGCGTGCTGAGCCAAGCCGTCGAGCGCGGCGGCGTGCGCGCGTTCTCCCCCGTCACCCGCCCGCTGACCGAGATCTTCCAGGAGGTCGTGCGATGAGCACCGCATCCCCCACCGGCCACGTGCACGCCGCGAGCCGCGTGCCGTTCTGGCGTGCCGTCGGCATCGTCGCGCAGCGCGAGATCATGGTGAACCTGCGCTCGAAGGCGTACCTGATCTCGGCGGCGATCGTGCTGCTCGGCGCCCTCGCCGCAGTGATCTTCTCGTCGGTCGGACCGCAGCTGTTCCAATCGACGACGACCGTCGCGGTCGTGGCCGAGACCGAGGATGCGGTCGCCGACCTGCCCGACACCGAGGTGACGGTCGTCGACGACGCCGACGCGGCGCGCGACCTCGTCGCGGCCGAGGAGGTGGATGCGGCGGTGCTGCCGAGCGACGACCCGTCGGGCATCGTCGTGGTCGGCGAGCGCGAGGCGCCCGAGGGGCTCATCGCGGCGCTGTCGCTGTCGCCCGACGTCGAGCTGCTCGACCCGTCGGCGCCGAACCCCGGCATCCTCTACCTCATCAGCCTCGGCTTCGGGCTCGTGTTCATGATGGCGTCGATGTCGTTCGGCTACGGCATCGCCGGGTCGGTCGTGGAGGAGAAGCAGACCCGCATCGTCGAGATCCTGCTCGCGTCGGTGCCGGCGCGCGCGCTGCTCGCGGGCAAGATCATCGGCAACTCGCTGCTGGCGTTCGTGCAGATCGCGCTCATCGCCGCGGTCGTGCTCATCGGCGGCGCCGCGACCGACAACGCGGTGATCGTGGATGGCCTCGGCACGCCCATCGCGTGGTTCGTGCTGCTGTTCACCGTCGGGTTCGTGCTCATGGCGTCGCTGTTCGCGGCAGCTGCGGCGATGGTGTCGCGCTCCGAGGATCTCGGGTCGACGACGGGCCCGATCATGATGCTCGTGATGATCCCGTACTTCGCGATCATCCTGTTCAACTCGAACCCGCTGGCGCTGCAGATCATGTCGTACGTGCCGTTCTCGGCGCCGGTCGCGGTGCCCATGCGCGCGTACCTCGGTGCGATGGAGTGGTGGGAGGGGCTGCTGTCGTTCGGCATCGTGCTGGCGACGACGGCGCTCGTCGTGACGTTCGCGGGCCGCGTGTACGAGCGGTCGCTGCTGCGCACGGGCAAGCCGGTGAAGCTGCGCGAGGCGCTCCGCTGGCCCACCCCGCGCAGTTGAGGGTTTCGGCCCGATGTGATGTCGCATCGGGCCGAAACCCTCGACTCTGCGGGTCGGGCACGGGCGGAGGATGCATGATCGACGCATGAGCGCGACGCCCGCATCCGCCGCCGACGCGGCCGCGAGCATCCGGACGCCCGCATCGGGCTCGGCCACCGCATCCCGCGTCGTCGCCATCGACGTCGCGCGCTGGCTCGCGATCGTCGGCATGATGAGCGCCCACCTGCTGTCGTCGGTCGCCGCGTCGTGGACGGGCGGCACGGATGCGCAGGCGCACGTCGCCGACGTCGTGATCGCGGGCGCGAACGGCAACGCGTCGTCGCTCTTCGCCGTGCTCGCCGGCGTGAGCCTCGTGCTCGCGACGCGCTCGCTGCTCGCTCGCGGCGCGCGCGGCGCGGCGCTGCGCTCGGTGGTGGGGCGGGCGATCGTGGTCGGCGCCGTGGGCGTCGTGCTCGCCTCCACGGCGCCGCCGGTCTACGTCGTGCTCAACTTCCTCGCGTTCGCGATGGTCGTCGCCGCTCCGCTGCTGCTCGCGCCGAGCTGGGTCGTCGGCGCCGTCGCCGTCGCGCTGTGGCTCGGCGGCTCGCAGATCGCGCTCGCGGTGCGCGAGTGGCGGTTCGGCGAGGGCATCTACCGCGTCAGCGACGACCTCGATGGCTCGCCGTGGGCGGCACTCGTCGACCTGGTCGCGACCGGCGAGTATCCGGCGGTCACGTGGGTGCCCATGCTGGCCGTCGGCATCCTCGTCGCTCGCGCGGTGCTCGCGGCGCGCTCGACGAATCGCGCGCGCGTGCTGGGCCTCGGGCTGCTCGGCGTCGGGGCCGTCGTCGGGACCGCCGCGACCGTCGTGTCGCAGCGGGTCATGGATGCGGAGGCCGACGCGTGGGCCGCCGAGCAGGGGTTCACCGAGCTGCTGCCATGGCTGCTGCGCTTCGGCACCGGCACGCCGCCCGACGCGTCGTGGTGGTGGCAGGCGACCGCGATCCCCCACACCGGCACGATCGGCGACGTCGCCCGCGGCGTCGGCGTGGGCGTCGCCGTCATCGGGGCGCTCGTGGCGCTGCTGCCGCCCGGCTCGCGCCTGCCGCGCGCGCTCGCGCCCGTGCGCGCCGCCGGCGCGGCACCGTTCACGATCTACACGCTGCACGTGTGCGCACTGCTCGCCGCCTCAGTCGCGTGGGGCCTCGCCGGTGGCGGCGAGGTCGCGGTCGGGGCAGGCGGCGAGACGACGCTGCCGCCCTGGTACGTCGCCGGCTTCGGCATCCTCGGCCTGCACGTGCTCGGCACGCTCGTGCTCGGCGCGCTGCTCGCCAGGGCGGATGCGAAGGGCCCGCTCGAGCGGATCGCGAGCGCGGTCGCGCGCTCGTTCGCGGCGCCGCGGGACGAGTCGCTGACGCGCTGACGCGCGTCCCGATCATCAGCCCCCTTCGCGAGCTCCCTGCCAAGACCGCTCCTTGAGGTGCGAGCGCAGCGAGCCTCGAAAGGAGCCGACCCGAGGCCCCTGGATGCGCCGACCTCGTCGGGAACCCTTCGAGGCTCGCTCCGCTCGCACCTCAGGGAGCGGTGGATGGCGACCCTAGGAGCGGGAGGGACCGCGACCCTTGACCCCCTCCCGGTTCTGTGGTTCATTAGTCGAGTAATGAACCAGCGAAGCCGATCGGATGCGCACCGAGACGCCGAGCGGGATGTGCGCACATCCACCCCTCCACCCATCCACCCGAGAGGACGAGCACATGCTCGATGACGGGAAGCCGCTGTTCCAGCAGATCGCGGAGCAGCTCTCGAACGACATCCTCGACGGCACCTACCCCGAGGAGACCGCCGTGCCCTCGACGAACGAGCTCGCGCAGTTCCTGCGCATCAACCCCGCCACCGCGGGCAAGGGGCTCAACCTGCTCGTCGACGACGGCGTCCTCTACAAGAAGCGAGGCATCGGCATGTTCGTCGCCACCGGCGCTCGCGACCGTCTCGTCGAGGCGAGGACGCGCGCATTCACCCACGAGTTCATCGCACCCATGCTGCGCGAGGCAGCCAAGCTCGGCATCACGCCCGGCCAGCTCGCGCACCTCATCCAGGAGGAGTCGGCATGACCGCCGTCATCGAGACCACGGGTCTCTCCAAGCACTACCCGAAGGGCGTGCGCGCGCTCGACGACGTGTCGATCGCGCTCGAGCCGAACCGCATCCACGCCCTGCTGGGCCGCAACGGCGCCGGCAAGACCACGCTCATGCAGCTGCTCACGGGGCAGCTGATCGCGACGAGCGGCGACATGCGCGTGCTCGGCGGCCACCCGTTCGAGAACGCGCAGGTGCTGTCGCAGACGTGCTTCATCCAGGAGTCGCAGAAGTACCCGGATGGGTTCCGCGCCCAGGACGTGCTCGCCGTCGCCCGCACGCTGCACCCGCAGTGGGATGCGGACTTCGAGCGTCGGCTCGTGGCGGACTTCCGCCTGCCGACCGATCGGCAGATCAAGAAGCTCTCGCGCGGCCAGCTGTCGGCGATCGGCATCGTCGTGGGCCTCGCATCCCGCGCGCCGGTGACGTTCTTCGACGAGCCGTACCTCGGCCTCGACGCCGTCGCCCGACAGCTGTTCTACGACCACCTGCTGGCCGACTTCGCCGAGCATCCCCGCACGATCCTGCTGTCGACGCACCTGATCGACGAGGTCGCGAACCTGCTCGAGCACGTCGTCGTCATCGACGAGGGCCGCGTGCTCATCGACGCCGACGCCGACGAGCTGCGCGGCCGCGCGTACGACGTCTCCGGACGTGCCGACGCCGTCGCCGCCTACGTCGACGGCCGCGAGGTCGTGGCGCAGCAGCGCCTCGGCGGCCTCGCGAACGCCACCGTCATCGGCCCCATCGATGCCGCAGCCCGAGCCGAGCTCGACGCCGCCGGCCTCACGACGAGCCCCGTCTCTCTGCAGGCACTCGTCGTGCACCTCACCCGCACCCCCGAGCTCGCCACCGCGAGCCTCTGAGAGGAGCACGACATGTTCCGCACCGCATCCGTCATCCGCCTGCACACCCAGCAGCGCTTCAACACCTTCGTGCTACCGTTCATCATCCTCGGCATCGCCCTCGCGGTCGTGCTCGCGATCGGCGTCATCGCCAACCTGAGCGTCGACGACCCGTCGGAGCTCGACGGCATGCACCAGGGCATGCAGTGGAACGGCGCCGTCTTCTCGGTGCTCGGCCCGCTCATGGGCTTCGGGTTCACGGCGATGCTGCAGATCTTCCCGCTGTCGCTCGGCCTCGGCATCACGCGTCGCGAGTTCGCCGCGGGCACGCTCGCGGTGTTCGGCATCATCGCGGCCTTCTTCACGACCGCGATCACGATCCTGAAGTCGATCGAGCAGGCAACCGACGGCTTCGGCCTGCGCATCCGCATGTTCGACGTCGTCTACGTCGGCACGGGCGACTGGTGGCAGACGGCGGTGCAGACGTTCCTGCTGCTGCTCATGGCGATGTTCCTCGGCGCCGCCGTCTCGACCGTGTACCTGCGGTGGGGGCAGCGCGGCCTGTGGATCGCGCTCACGTCGCTCGCGCTCGTGCCGTTCCTGCTCGTCTCGATCGCGCTCGTGGTGCCGGGGATGATGGAGCAGGTCTTCATCGCCCTCGGCTCGGTGCCGTGGATCGGATGGATGGGCATCGTCGCGGTCGTCGCCGTGCTCGCCGCCGGCGCGTGGGTGCTGCTGATCCGCAGGGCTCCGGTGCGCTGACCCGCGCTCTGCTCGCTCGCGCTACGCGCACGCCCCGCCACCGTCTCCGGTGGCGGGGCGTCGTGCGTGCTCCCGACTGGGCAGTAGATGCGCTCGAGTGGGCAGTAGATGTCGTCGATCGACCGCATTCACGACATCAAGTGCCCAGTCTTCGCTCAGCGCTTCGTCGCCGCCAGCCGGTCGAGCGCCTCGGCGCGCTCCTCCTTGTGGTCGAGGATGCGCTCGGGATAGCCGTCGCGATAGCCGTCGTCGACCTTCCACGGCTCGTGCACCGCGCCGCCGCCCACGTGCCGCAGCTCGGGGATCCACCGCCGCACGTACTCGCCCTCGGGGTCGAACCGCTGACCCTGCAGCACGGGGTTGAACACGCGGAAGTACGGCGCGGCATCCGTGCCCGTGCCCGCCGTCCACTGCCAGCCGTGGTTGTTGGATGCGACGTCGCCGTCGACGAGGTGGTCGAGGAAGTGGCGGGCACCGTGCGGCCACCACACGTGCAGGTCCTTCACGAGGAACGAGGCGGTGAGCATGCGCACGCGATTGTGCATCCACCCCTCGGCGAGCAGCTGCCGCATGCCCGCATCCACCATCGGGAACCCCGTGCGGCCCTCGCGCCACGCGTCGAACGCGTCGCCCGGTTCGTCGTAGGCCATGCCGTCGAGCGCGTCGGTGAGGTCGTGCCAGTCGCTCTTCGGCGCGTGCCACAGCACGTCGGCGTAGAACTCGCGCCAGGCGAGCTCGGTGCGGTAGCGCAGCAGCGACTGCATGCGCTTGCCCGTGCGGCCGCGCGCGCGGCGCTCGAGGTCGGCGAGCATCGTGCGCGGATGGATGGTGCCCCACTTGAGGTGCGCCGACATGCGGCTGGTCGTGTCGTCGCCGGGTCGGTCGCGGCCGTCGTCGTAGTCGTCGAGGTCGTCGTCGAGGAAGGCATGCCACCGCTCGAGGGCCGCCTCCTCGGAGATGGTCGGGATGTCGGCGTCGATCGCCGGCGCCTCGGGCACCTCGTCGGTCTCCACGAGCCGACACCAGCGCAGTCCCTCGGGGTCGTCGGCCGGGGCACGCCATCCGTGCTCGAGCCACGCCTTCGAGAAGGGCGTGAACACCTTGTAGCGGTCGCCGGATCCGTTGCGCACGCGGCCGGGGGTGACGGCGTACGGGCTGCCGGTCTCGACCCACGCGACGTCCTTCGCCTCGAGCGCCTCCTGCACGCGCGCGTCGCGGCGGCGGCCATAGGGGAAGGTCTCGCTGCTCACGTGCACGGCGGTCGCGTCGACCTCCTTCGCGAGCTGCGGCAGGATGCGGGCCGGGTCGCCCGTGCGCACCACGAGCGCGCCGTCGGTCG